>NZ_JBVIDR010000004.1:0-93309 GCF_055572275.1 Streptomyces sp. NPDC030798
GTTGATAGGCCGGATCTGGAAGCCAGGTAACTGGTGGAGGTGACCGGTACTAATAGGCCGAGGGCTTGTCCTCAGTTGCTCGCGTCCACTGTGTTGGTTCTGAAACCACGAACAGCCCCATGTGCCACACATGGTCCGGTTGTCAGTTTCATAGTGTTTCGGTGGTCATAGCGTGAGGGAAACGCCCGGTTACATTCCGAACCCGGAAGCTAAGCCTCACAGCGCCGATGGTACTGCAGGGGGGACCCTGTGGGAGAGTAGGACACCGCCGAACAATTATTGAAAGGGTCGGTCCCCGAACTTCGGTTCGGGGACCGACCCTTTTCTGGTATGCGTAACTTTACGTTCACGTTGCCCGCTCAGCATCGTTGCCATGGGTACTGCTGCAATGCTCAGGGCCGCCGGCGTCGGAGCCGGTGACGAGGTTGTCGTCCCGGCCTTCGGGAACGTGGAAGTCGCCGAGGCCGTGACCCTGGCGGGTGCGCTTCCGGTGTTCGCCGACATAGATCCGGTGACCTACTGCCTCGACCCCGAAGCCGTCGAGGCAGCCGTAACTCCGCGCACCGCCGCGGTCGTTGTCGTACACCGCTTCGGACGGCGGGCCGACATCGGGCGATTGCACGCGCTCGGGCAGCGGCACGGCCTGCTGGTGCTGGAACAGGGCGAGTCGGCGGCGCCGTACGACGAGATGGCGCAGCGCCGGGAGCGGGCCGCTTACCTGGACACCCGGCTCAAGGGCGTACGGACCCCGACCGGCGGGGACGGGCACACGTACCAGCAGTACGTCGTGCGGGTGCCGGGGAACGGCCGGCCGGACCGGGACGCCTTCGCGCGAGCCCTGCGGGCCAAGGGAGTTGAGTGCCTGGTACCGGTCAAGACGCCTGTGCACCGGTTGCCGCAGTTCCGTCGCTGCCTGTCACTGCCGGAGACCGAGCGGGCTGCTGACGAGACGCTCGCGCTGCCCGTGGACGCCTCGCTCACCAAGCGGGAGATGCAACGGATCGTCTCGGCCTGCAATGCCCTCGGGGGCCTGCTCCAGCCCGCCTTCTGAGCGGGTGCCGAACGAATTTGGGAACCGCGCCGGTTCGGGGTACAGTTTCTTCGTCGCCGGGAGGGAAACCTCGAAAGCGACCGGCCCCTATAGCTCAGTCGGCAGAGCGTCTCCATGGTAAGGAGAAGGTCAACGGTTCGATTCCGTTTGGGGGCTCCAGCAAAAAGCCCCACCCTCTTGGGTGGGGCTTTTTCGTGCGGGCTCGGCCTGCCCTGTGATCTCAGACTTCCTTGTGGATTTCCGGGACCCGCATCGCCAGGATCGCCATGTCGTCCGACGGCGCGTCAGACGCGAAGCGTTCCACCGCGCGCATGATGCGGGCCGCGACCGCGCCGGCCGTGAGGCCCGTGCAGGTGGTGAGGACGTCGGCGAGGCCGTCGTCGCCCAGCATGCGGGTGCCCTCCCGGCGTTCGGTGACCCCGTCGGTGACGCAGAGCAGCACGTCCCCGGGGTCGAGGCTGACCGTCTCCTCGTAGAGTTCGAGATCCTCGATGACGCCGAGCAGCGGCTGCGGTTCGGCCGCCGCGACCACCGTGCCGTCCTGGCGCAGGCGCAGCGGGAGCGGGTGGCCGGCGCAGACCACCTTCAGTTCGGCGCTGCCGTCCTCCTGGGGGCGCAGCTCGCCGTAGAGGAGGGTCAGGAAGCGGCTGCGGTCGCCCTCGTCGAGAATGGCCGAGTTCAGGCGCTGGAGGACCGCCGGGCCGGAGAGCCCTTCGCGGGCCAGCAGGCGCAGGGCGTGCCGGGCGAGGCCGGTGACGGCTGCGGCGTTGGGTCCGGTGCCGCAGACGTCGCCGATAGCGAAGCCGTAGGCGCCGTTGCCGATGGGGAACAGGTCGTAGAAGTCGCCGCCGACCTCGTTGCCCTCGCCGGCCGCGCGGTAGATGACCTCGACCTCGACGCCGTCGATCTGCGGCAGGCCGGGCGGCAGGAGGCTGCGCTGGAGGGACTGGCTGATCGCTGTGCGCTCCGAGTACAGGCGGGCGTTGTCCAGCGCGAGAGCGGCCCGGCGGGACAGGTCCTCGGCGAGTTCGAGGATCTCCTGGCGGAAGTGTTCGTCGGTGGGCTTGCCGAGGGTCAGCATGCCGATGACGCGGTTGCGGGCGACGAGCGGCAGGACGACCGTCTCGCCGCCGACCGCGGAGGCGGTCGCGAGCGTGGGGCCGATGCCGGAGGCCACCTGGTGGGTGGGGCCGCCGGCCAGGCCGAGGCTGCGCATCGAACTGCGCAGGGCAGCCCGGTGGGCGACCTCGCCGGGGGCGTTCCAGACTCGGGCGCCCGGGGTGGGCACCGGGTCGGGCGGGGAGATCTTCGACAGCAGCGACTTGATGCCGTCGATGAGTTCCTCGTCCTCGTGCAGTACGTACGACAGGTACGGCTCGGAGGCCTGGTCGGCGATCGTGTAGACCGCGCACCAGGTCGCGAGGGTCGGGACCGTCATCTGGGCCATGAGGGCCAGGGTCTGGTCCCGGTCCAGGGTGCCGGCCAGCAGGTCGGAAGCCTCGACGAGGAAGCTCAGGGAGCCTCGGCGCAACCGCTCCAGTTCGCCGAGGCGGGCGGACTCGACGGCCAGGGCGATGCGGTCGGCGGCGAACTGCAGGCGCAGTGCCTCTTCGTTGGAGTACCGTCCGGGCGCCTCGGCAGCGACCCCGAGCGAGCCGGTGAGGCGGCCCTCGACCTTGAGCGGGACCGTGACCACCGAGCGCATGCCGGTGCCGGACAGCAGGGGGACGGCGCCGGGGACCGCGCTGAGGTCGTCGTGGACGGCGGGCATGCGGGCGGAGCCGTAGCGTCCGGGGCCGGCCTCCACGGGCACGCGCGCGAAGCGCTGGCGGGCGGAGGGCAGACCGGTGGAGGCGCGGACCTCCAACTCGGTCTCGTCGTCGGTGGCGAGGAGCAGGAACGCGGAGTCGCCGTCGAGCATGTCGCGGGCCCGCTCCACGGTGCGCTGGAGCAGTCCGTCGAGGTCGTCCGGGGCGGGGGAGCCGATGAACACCTCGAAGGGGTCGGTGTTCTGCCCGTCGGAGGGGGCGTTCTGGTCGCCGGCGGGCAGGCGCGAGGGCGTCTGCAGGACGGCGCGCTCGTGGTCGCGGACCAGGAGACAGACGGTGGAGGGCTCGCCGCCGGTGTCGCGGACCCTGAGGTGGGAGGCGTAGACCGGGGCCACCCGGCCGTCGGCGCGGCGGATGCCGTAGCTGCCCTCCCAGCGGGAGAGCTGCAGCGCCTCGGCGATGCCGGTGCCGGTTCCGGGGGTGTGCGGCCAGGCCGCGAGGTCGGTGAGGGGCTTGCCGACGACCTCGCTCGCCGGGTAGCCGAAGAGTTCCTCCGCGTCCTCGTTCCAGGCGCTGACGGATCCCTTCCGGTCGATCTGGAGGACCGCGACGCGGACCCGGCCGTCGGCGAGCGGGAGCAGGTCGGCGGGCAGGGAGGGGCCGGCGGCGCGGGTGCCGACGGGGCGTTCGGGCAGGTCGAGCTGGAACCAGACGTTCTTGTGCGTGGGTGTGTAGTCGACGCCCCAGCGGGCGGCCAGGGCCGCGCAGAGCTGGAGGCCGCGGCCGCCTTCGCGGTCGGGGCTGCCCATGGCGGAGGGGGAGCCCTGGAGGGGGACCTCGCGCTCGGGGTAGCGGTCGGAGACCTCGATGCGCACGGCGTCCTCGGTGCGCAGGCACAGCACGTCCGCGTGCGTGCCCGCGTGCACCACCGCGTTGGTCACCAGTTCGCTGGTGAGCACCACCGCGTCGTCGACGATGTCGGCGAAGCCCCACCCCTGCAGGGTGTCGCGGACGAAGGACCGGGCGGTCGCGACCGATCGCCCGACGGGCTCGAAGCTGGCAGCCGCGCGCGCGGTGATCACAGAACTCCTCGGCCGGTTGTCGACGTGCAGGGCTGAGTGGCCGGCCGGCTCGCGCCGCTGCTGCGGCAGTAGCTCGCCCGTCGGCCGTGGCTCCGGGGGATGCTCCCCGGGGATCAGTCCGGTGGTCATGGTCTGCGGCCGCCCCTCCGATGCCCGCTCGTTCTGGTGCCACCGCCCAGGCCGGTCGGACCGGTGCGGCTGGACAGCCGCATGCAAGGTTACTTACCTTCGCCGTCCGAGCGGATGCCGGTCGCCGGGGTTCACCCCCTCAGGGTGTGCGGACGATGTGCGAAGCTGCCGAACTGTTATGGCCTGGTTCGACCGGGGTGAAACACTGGGCAAGCTTCTGATGAAGGTCGGGTCGCGCTGCGTGCGTTCCGTGTACGCCGGGCAGCAGCCCCTGGTGTGGCCGGATCTCGTCTGGCAGAAATACCGAACAGTAATGAGTACGCGGAAGTAACCGGTATGCCGGGGAAGCGGCACGCCGGGCCGACGCGGCCGAGCACGGCAGTAACGGTCTACCCCTCCGGGAGGGACACAGTGGAGTCTGGCGCAGCGACGCGGGGCACGAAGACGCGCGCGAAAGGCGGACCGTCCCTGAGCAGGAACGGCGGCACCACCGCCGTGGACACCGCTGCCCTGAACCGGCTGCTGGCGGCTCTTGTGGCGATGCGCGACGGCAACTTCCGCAAACGGCTCACCGTCTCCGGCGACGGTGTGATGTCGGAGATCGCGGCGGTCTTCAACGAGGTGGCCGACCGCAATCTGCACCTGACGGGCGAGATGTCGCGGGTGCGCCGCATGGTGGGGCGTGAGGGGAAGCTCACGGAACGGCTGGAGACGGGGGCCTGCGAGGGCTCGTGGGCCACCGCCATCGACAACTCCAACGCGCTCGTCGACGACCTCGTATGGCCGGTGTCGGAGGTCAGCCGGGTGTTGACGGCGGTCGCCGAGGGCGATCTGTCGCCCCGGATGGACCTGCGGACGCAGGCGCCGGACGGGACCACCGGGCATCCGCTGCGGGGCGAGTTCCTGAAGGTCGGCCGTACGGTCAACAACCTGGTCGACCAGTTGTCGACGTTCACCGACGAGGTCACGCGTGTGGCCAGCGAGGTGGGCACGGAGGGCAAGCTGGGCGGCCAGGCGCGGGTGCGCGGGCTGTCGGGTTCCTGGAAGGACCTGACGGACTCCGTCAACACGATGGCGTCCCGGCTGACGGCGCAGGTCCGGGACATCGCCCTGGTGACCACCGCGGTGGCCAAGGGCGACCTGTCGCGCAAGGTCACCGTGCATGTCGCCGGCGAGATGCTGGAGCTGAAGAACACCGTCAACACGATGGTCGACCAGCTCTCCGCGTTCTCCTCGGAGGTGACGCGGGTCGCGCGCGAGGTGGGCACGGACGGCATCCTCGGCGGTCAGGCGCACGTTCCGGGTGTGGACGGCACCTGGAAGGAGCTCACCGACTCGGTGAACCTGATGGCCGGCAATCTGACGGCCCAGGTGCGCGGCATCGCCCAGGTGACCACGGCGGTGGCCAACGGCGATCTGTCGCAGAAGGTGACCGTCCCCGCGCGCGGGGAGGTCGCGCAGCTCGCGGACACGATCAACCAGATGACCGAGACGCTGCGGATCTTCGCGGACGAGGTCACGCGCGTGGCGAACGAGGTCGGTGCCGAGGGCCGGCTGGGCGGTCAGGCGACGGTGCCGGGTGTCGCCGGCACGTGGAAGGACCTGACGGACTCCGTCAACACGGTGTTCCGGAACCTGACGACGCAGGTGCGGGACATCGCCGCGGTGACGACCGCGGTGGCCAGTGGTGACCTGTCGCAGAAGGTCACGGTGGACGTGGCCGGCGAGATGCTGGAGCTGAAGAACACCGTCAACGGGATGGTGGACCAGCTGTCGGCGTTCGGTGCCGAGGTGACCCGTGTCGCGCGGGAGATCGGTGTCGAGGGTGAGCTGGGCGGCCAGGCGCAGGTGCCGGGTGCGGCCGGTACGTGGAAGGACCTGACGGACTCCGTCAACACGGCGTTCCGCAATCTGACCGGTCAGGTGCGCAACATCGCCCAGGTGACCACGGCGGTGGCCAACGGCGACCTGTCGCAGAAGGTCACCGTGGACGTCTCCGGCGAGATGCTCCAGCTCAAGAACACCGTGAACACGATGGTGGACCAGCTGTCGAGCTTCGCCGACCAGGTCACCCGGATGGCGCGGGACGTGGGCACCGAGGGCCGCCTCGGCGGTCAGGCGCGCGTGGACGGCGTGTCGGGCACGTGGAAGGAGTTGACGGACTCCGTCAACTTCATGGCCGGCAACCTCACCTCCCAGGTGCGGCAGATCGCCCAGGTGACGACGGCCGTGGCGCGGGGTGACCTGTCGCAGAAGATCGATGTCGACGCGCGCGGGGAGATCCTCGAGCTGAAGAACACCATCAACACGATGGTTGATCAGCTGTCCGCCTTCGCCGACCAGGTGACCCGGGTCGCCCGGGACGTGGGCACCGAGGGGCGCCTCGGCGGTCAGGCGCAGGTGCCGGGCGTGGCCGGTGTGTGGCGGGACCTGACCGACTCCGTGAACGGCATGGCGGGCAACCTCACTGCCCAGGTGCGCAACATCGCCCAGGTGGCCACCGCCGTGGCCCGCGGCGACCTGTCCCAGAAGATCACCGTGGACGCGCGCGGGGAGATCCTGGAGCTGAAGAACACGCTGAACACGATGGTCGACCAGTTGTCGTCCTTCGCCCAGGAGGTCACGCGAGTGGCCCGTGAGGTGGGCACGGAGGGCATCCTGGGCGGCCAGGCCGAGGTCCAGGGCGTCTCCGGCACCTGGAAGGACCTCACGCAGTCCGTGAACTTCATGGCGAACAACCTGACCATCCAGGTGCGCAACATCGCCGAGGTCACGACGGCGGTCGCCAAGGGCGACCTGTCCAAGAAGATCACCGTTGACGCCAAGGGCGAGATTCTTGAGCTCGTCACGACGGTCAACACGATGGTTGATCAGCTGTCCAGCTTCGCCGAGCAGGTGACCCGGGTGGCCCGTGAGGTGGGTACCGAGGGCATCCTGGGCGGCCAGGCGCACGTTCCGGGCGTCACGGGCATCTGGAAGGACCTGAGCAACAACGTCAACCTGATGGCCAACAACCTGACCATGCAGGTGCGCAACATCTCCCAGGTCGCGGCGGCGGTGGCCAACGGTGACCTGACGCGGCAGGTGACCATCGAGGCGCGCGGTGAGGTGGCGCAGCTCGCCGACACCATCAACACGATGGTCAAGACGCTGAGTTCGTTCGCCGACCAGGTCACCAAGGTGGCCCGTGAGGTGGGCACGGACGGCATCCTGGGCGGCCAGGCGCACGTACCGGGTGTGGCCGGCACCTGGAAGGACCTCACCGAGTCCGTGAACCAGATGGCGTCCAACCTGACCGGTCAGGTGCGCAACATCGCGATGGTGACGACGGCCATCGCGAAGGGTGACTTGACCAAGAAGATCGACATTGACGCCCGCGGTGAGATCCTCGAGCTGAAGACGACGATCAACACGATGGTTGATCAGCTGTCCAGCTTCGCCGAGGAGGTCACGCGTGTGGCCCGCGAGGTGGGTACCGAGGGGCAGCTCGGCGGCCAGGCACGCGTGCGGGACGTCGACGGCACCTGGCGGGACCTCACCGAGTCCGTGAACGAGATGGCCGGGAACCTGACCCGGCAGGTGCGTGCCATCGCGCGCGTGGCGACCGCGGTGACCCGCGGCGACCTGAACCTGAAGATCGACGTGGACGCGTCCGGCGAGATCCAGGAGCTGCAGGACTACATCAACAAGATGATCGCCAACCTGCGCGACACCACGATCGCCAACAAGGAGCAGGACTGGCTCAAGGGCAACCTTGCCCGCATCTCCGCCCTGATGCAGGGCCGCCGGGACCTGGAGGACGTCGCCTCGCTGATCATGAGCGAGCTGACCCCGGTGGTCTCCGCGCAGCACGGCGCGTTCTTCGTGGCGATGCCGCTCATGGAGGGCCAGGACCTCGGGGGCGGTGCCGAGGACCAGTACGAACTGCGGATGCTCGGCTCGTACGGCTACTCGATGGGCTCCATGCCGACGTCGTTCCGGCCGGGTGAGGCGCTCATCGGCACGGCCGCCGAGGAGAAGCGCACGATCCTGGTGGAGAACGCGCCCAGCGGCTATCTGAAGATCTCCTCCGGGCTCGGCGAGGCCCCGCCCGCGCAGGTGATCGTGCTGCCGGTGCTGTTCGAGGGCACGGTGCTCGGCGTGATCGAGCTGGCGTCGTTCACGCCGTTCACGCAGATCCAGAAGGACTTCCTCAACCAGATCGCCGAGATGATCGCGACCAGCGTCAACACCATCTCGGTCAACACCAAGACCGAGCAGCTGCTGAAGCAGTCGCAGGAGCTGACCGAGCAACTGCGCGAGCGGTCGGCGGAGTTGGAGAACCGGCAGAAGGCGCTGCAGGCCTCCAACGCCGAACTGGAGGAGAAGGCCGAGCTGCTGGCCCGGCAGAACCGGGACATCGAGGTGAAGAACACCGAGATCGAGGAGGCCCGGCAGGTCCTGGAGGAGCGTGCCGAGCAGCTCGCGGTGTCGATGCGCTACAAGAGCGAGTTCCTCGCCAACATGTCGCACGAGCTGCGTACGCCGCTCAACTCGCTGCTGATTCTGGCCAAGCTGCTCGCCGACAACGCCGAGGGCAACCTCTCGCCGAAGCAGGTGGAGTTCGCCGAGACGATCCACGGCGCCGGCTCGGACCTGCTGCAGCTGATCAACGACATCCTGGACCTGTCGAAGGTCGAGGCGGGCAAGATGGACGTCTCCCCGACGCGCATCGCGCTCGTCCAGCTCGTGGACTACGTGGAGGCCACCTTCCGGCCGCTGACGGCGGAGAAGGGCCTGGATCTGTCCGTGCGGGTCTCCCCGGAGCTGCCCGCGACCCTGCACACCGACGAGCAGCGGCTGCTGCAGGTGCTGCGGAACCTGCTGTCCAACGCGGTGAAGTTCACCGACTCCGGATCGGTGGAGCTGGTGATCCGGCCCGCCGGCGCGGATGTGCCGGTGGGTATCCGCGAGCAGCTGCTGGAGGCCGGCTCGCTCACCGATGCGGACGCGCCGCTGATCGCGTTCTCGGTGACCGACACCGGTATCGGCATCGCGGCCAGCAAGATGCGGGTGATCTTCGAGGCGTTCAAGCAGGCGGACGGCACGACGAGCCGCAAGTACGGCGGCACCGGGCTGGGACTGTCCATCTCGCGGGAGATCGCGCAGCTGCTCGGCGGCGAGATCCACGCGCAGAGCGAGCCGGGCCGCGGCTCGACGTTCACGCTCTACCTGCCGCTGCACCCGAGCGAACTGCCGCCGCAGGGCTACCAGCAGTCCCTGGCCACGCTGGAGGCCGGTGAGCTGGTCGCCTCCGAGGCGCGCCGGTCCTCGGAGCTGTCCGCAGCGGAGATCGAGACGCCGGCCGAGGTGAAGTCGTACCAGGAGACGCAGAACGGCGCGGCCGCGCTCTTCCGGCGCCGCCGGCGCAGTCTGCTGTCGTCGGAGCAGCGGCCCGAACAGTGGACGACGGTCGCCGAGCAGGACAGCGCGCCGCAGTCCGCGCGCGGGGTGCGGTTCGGCGGTGAGAAGGTGCTGATCGTCGACGACGACATCCGCAACGTGTTCGCGCTGACCAGCGTCCTGGAACAGCACGGGCTGTCGGTGCTGTACGCCGAGAACGGCCGCGAGGGCATCGAGGTGCTGGAGCAGCACGACGACGTGGCGGTGGTGCTGATGGACATCATGATGCCGGAGATGGACGGGTACGCGACGACCACGGCGATCCGCAGGATGCCGCAGTTCGCCGGGCTGCCGATCATCGCGCTGACCGCGAAGGCGATGAAGGGCGACCGGGAGAAGGCCATCGAGTCGGGTGCCTCCGACTATGTGACCAAGCCGGTCGACCCGGACCACCTGCTGGCGGTCATGCGGCAGTGGATGGGTGCCGAGTGACGGAACGGCGCCGCGCGGACGTGAACGTGGCGGGAACCGGGCGCGAGTACCCGGGGCCGCCGGTTCGCGGGATGGTGGGAGGTGTGGGAATGCCGGATTCCGGGAACGTTCCGGACTCGCGCCGCGTTTCAGGTACGTGCACAGTGACATCACGGTGACAGGGTGTGGCGACGGGCGGGGTGCGGCTACGATGACCGGCACAAGGACGGGCGGCGAAAGGGAGTCGTCCCCTGGGGCGGCGCCCGGTGTACCGCCGGGGCGAGGAGGGCGGGCCATGGTGCAGAAGGCCAAGATCCTCCTGGTCGATGACCGGCCGGAGAATCTGCTGGCGCTGGAGGCCATCCTCTCTGCGCTCGATCAGACGCTGGTGCGGGCATCGAGCGGGGAGGAAGCGCTCAAAGCACTGCTCACGGACGATTTCGCGGTCATTCTGCTGGATGTCCAGATGCCGGGCATGGACGGGTTCGAGACAGCCGCGCACATCAAGCGGCGGGAGCGGACCCGGGACATCCCGATCATCTTCCTCACCGCGATCAACCACGGCCCGCACCACACCTTCCGGGGTTACGCGGCGGGCGCGGTCGACTACATCTCCAAGCCGTTCGACCCGTGGGTGCTGCGCGCGAAGGTCTCGGTGTTCGTCGAGCTGTACATGAAGAACTGCCAGCTGCGGGAGCAGGCGGCGCTGCTGCGGCTGCAGTTGGAGGGCGGCGGCAAGGGCGCGGTCGGCGGCAAGGAGTCCGCCGGGCTGCTCGCCGAGCTGTCGGCGCGGCTCGCCGCCGTGGAGGAGCAGGCGGAGGCGCTGTCCAAACAGCTGGACGACGAGTCGGCGGACGCGGCCGCGGTGGCCACGGCGGCCCATCTCGAACGCAAACTCACCGGGCTGCGCCGGGCGCTGGACGCCCTCGAGCCGGGCGCGGGCAGCGGCGGCGCGTCGGTGCCGTCGCAGAACTGACGCGCGGGGAGTGCGGAGTTGCCCGTGAGCGTGCGTCAGTTCCGCGCCCCGGCGGGGGCGACACGAACGGGTGAAGCAGTGGGCACACGTGTCCGCAGTCGTCTCCCCCGGTAACCTCACCTCCATGGCCTCACGTCCCTCCGCAGCCAAGAAGCAGCCCGCCAAGAAGGCGGCTGCTCCGGCGAGGGCTTCGGCGAAGAAGGCCGCCGCGAAGAAGGCCCCGGCCAAGAAGGCGCCCGCCAAGAAGGCCCCGGCGAGGAAGGCCGCGCCGCCCAGGCCGGCCCCCAGCCCCACGGGGGGCCTGTACCGGCTGGTGCGCGCCCTCTGGCTGGGGCTCGCGCACGCCGTCGGCGCCGTCTTCCGGGGCATAGGGCAGGGCGCGAAGAATCTCGACCCGGCCCACCGCAAGGACGGCATCGCACTGCTGCTGCTCGGTGTCGCGCTGATCGTCGCCGCCGGCACCTGGGCCGACCTGCGCGGCCCCGTCGGCGACCTCGTGGAGATCCTGGTCACCGGCGCCTTCGGCCGGCTCGACCTGCTGGTGCCGATCCTGCTCGCCGTGATCGCCGTACGGTTCATCCGGCACCCGGAGCAGCCGGAGGCCAACGGCCGGATCGTCATCGGCCTGTCCGCGCTCCTCGTCGGCGTGCTCGGCCAGGTCCACATCGCCTGCGGCTCGCCCGCCCGCAGCGACGGCATGCAGGCCATAAGGGACGCCGGCGGCCTCATCGGCTGGGCGGCGGCGACCCCGCTGACGTACGCCATGACCGAGGTGCTCGCCGTACCCCTGCTGGTGCTGCTGACGATCTTCGGGCTGCTCGTGGTGACCGCCACCCCGGTCAACGCCGTCCCGCAGCGCCTGCGCGCGCTCGGCGTGCGCCTGGGCCTGCTGCCGGACCCGGAGGAGTACGAGGAGACCGCGGACGACCAGCGGTACGAGGAGCAGTGGCGCGAGGCGCTGCCCGCGCGCCCCCGCGGGCGCCGTGGCGCCCCGGAGGCGTACGACCACGACAGCGCCGAGGAGCAGGCCCTCTCGCAGCGCCGCGGCCGCCCCCGGCGCTCCGCGGTGCCGCAGCCCGATCCGCACCGGCAGATGGACGCCGTGGACGTGGCGGCCGCCGCCGCGGCCGCGCTCGACGGTGCCGTGCTGCACGGCATGCCACCGTCGCCGCTCGTCGCCGACCTCACCCAGGGGGTCAGCGTGGGCGAGCGGGAGGACACCACCCCGGTGCCCGCGCCGGCACCCGCACCCGCAGCTGCGCCCGCGCCCGCTGCGGCGCCCGTCCCGGCCGCGCGGCCGAAGCAGGAGAAACTCCCGACCGGGAGCGTCCCCGACCTCACCAAGAAGGCCCCCGAGGAGCCGCGCGACCTGCCCGCGCGCGCGGAGCAGCTCCAGCTGTCCGGGGACATCACCTACGCGCTGCCCTCGCTGGACCTCCTCACGCGCGGCGGCCCCGGCAAGGCGCGCAGCGCCGCCAACGACGCGGTGGTCGCCTCGCTCACCCAGGTCTTCACCGAGTTCAAGGTCGACGCGGCCGTCACCGGCTTCACGCGCGGACCGACGGTGACCCGCTACGAGGTCGAACTCGGCCCCGCCGTGAAGGTGGAGCGCATCACCGCGCTGACGAAGAACATCGCGTACGCGGTCGCCAGCCCGGACGTACGGATCATCAGCCCCATCCCCGGCAAGTCCGCGGTGGGCATCGAGATCCCCAACACCGACCGCGAGATGGTGAACCTGGGCGACGTGCTGCGCCTCGCGGAGTCCGCCGAGGACGACGACCCGATGCTGGTCGCCTTCGGCAAGGACGTCGAGGGCGGGTACGTGATGCACTCGCTGGCGAAGATGCCGCACATGCTCGTCGCCGGTGCCACCGGATCCGGCAAGTCGTCCTGCATCAACTGTCTGATCACCTCGGTCATGATGCGGGCGACCCCCGAGGACGTCCGGATGATCCTCGTCGACCCCAAGCGCGTCGAGCTGACCGCCTACGAGGGCATCCCGCACCTGATCACGCCGATCATCACCAATCCGAAACGGGCCGCCGAGGCGCTGCAGTGGGTCGTGCGCGAGATGGACCTGCGCTACGACGACCTCGCCGCCTACGGCTACCGGCACATCGACGACTTCAACCGCGCCGTGCGCGAGGGCAGGGTGAAGCCGCCGGAGGGCAGCGAGCGCGAGCTGCAGCCGTACCCGTACCTGCTGGTGATCGTGGACGAGCTGGCCGACCTGATGATGGTCGCCCCGCGCGACGTCGAGGACGCCATCGTGCGCATCACTCAGCTCGCGCGCGCGGCCGGCATCCACCTGGTGCTCGCCACCCAGCGCCCGTCGGTCGACGTGGTCACCGGCCTCATCAAGGCCAACGTGCCCTCGCGGCTGGCGTTCGCCACCTCCTCGCTCGCCGACTCGCGGGTCATCCTCGACCAGCCCGGCGCCGAGAAGCTCATCGGCAAGGGCGACGGACTGTTCCTGCCGATGGGCGCGAGCAAGCCGACGCGTATGCAGGGCGCGTTCGTCACCGAGGCCGAGGTCGCGGCCGTCGTGCAGCACTGCAAGGACCAGATGGCGCCGGTCTTCCGGGACGACGTCACCGTGGGCAGCAAGCAGAAGAAGGAGATCGACGAGGACATCGGCGACGACCTCGACCTGCTGTGCCAGGCGGCCGAGCTGGTGGTCTCCACCCAGTTCGGGTCGACGTCGATGCTCCAGCGCAAGCTGCGCGTCGGCTTCGCCAAGGCGGGGCGGCTGATGGACCTCATGGAGTCCCGGAACATCGTGGGGCCCAGCGAGGGTTCGAAGGCGCGTGACGTTCTGGTGAAGCCCGACGAGCTGGACGGGGTGCTCGCCCTGATTCGCGGAGAGTCCGAGTAGGTCCGTGGGTCACTCGGCGTGTCGGGTGTACGCCGGGTGGCGCATCGTCGTGATCGAGCCGTTAGAGAGCGCCGGGCAACCGTTTCCCTTTGCGGTACGTCAAGTTGAGCGAAAGGGCAGTTACGGCTCCCGTGACGGGGTACGTGTCTGTCCCACCATCGGATTGTCCGGCCATTCCGATGGCGTATAAAGAACCACCGCCCGGTCGCTCCACCTTTCGCACCCCCCTAGACTGAACCTCCAGCACAGGTGGCTAGAACGCTCGAAAGGCGCCCCCGTGTCCATCGGCAACTCCCCTGAAGACGAGCGTCCGTTCTCCGACGTGTCCGAGGAAGCCCGTCCCTCCGTGGGTCGTGCCCTGCAGCAGGCGCGTATCGCGGCCGGGCTCACCGTCGACGACGTCAGCAGTGCCACTCGTGTCCGGATCGCCATCGTGCGCGCCATCGAGGCGGACGACTTCACCCCGTGCGGCGGTGACGTGTACGCCCGTGGGCACCTGCGCACGCTGGCCCGGGCCGTCCACCTCGACCCCGCACCGCTGATCGCGCAGTACGACGCCGAGCACGGCGGGCGGCCCGCACCGACCCCGGCCGCGCCCCTGTTCGAGGCGGAACGCATCCGCCCCGAGCGACGGGGGCCCAACTGGACCGCGGCCATGGTCGCCGCGATCGTCGCCGTCATCGGCTTCGTCGGGTTCACCGCGTTCAAGGGCGGCGGCAGCGGCAACGACGCCAAGTCCCAGGTGGCCGAGGGCACCACGCACAAGCCCAGCACATCCGCCTCGCCCACCCCCAAGAAGGACAAGCCGGCGGCGCCGACGGCCGAGCCGTCCGACAGCGCCATCGCGGCCGCGCCGCAGGACAAGGTCACCGTCCAGGTCAGCGCGGCGAACGGGCGCAGCTGGATCTCCGCCAAGGACCACAACGGCCGGATGCTCTTCGACGGGCTGCTGCAGAAGGGCGCGTCCAAGACCTTCCAGGACAGCTCCAAGATCAACCTGATCCTCGGCGACGCCGGCGCGATCCAGCTGTACGTCAACGGCAAGAAGATCGAGGACGACTTCCGCCCGGGCGCGGTGGAACGCCTCACCTACACCAAGGGCGACCCGGAGGTCGGCTAGCAGGCCCTTCCCGGAACGGGTGGGTGACGGGGTCGGCCAAGATCGCCAACCCCGTCGACATGGGGTGTCCGTGGGACGAAGTAGTCTTGAGCCCATGCCTGAACGCCGTACCGTCGCACTCGTCACTCTCGGCTGCGCCCGTAACGAGGTGGACTCGGAGGAGCTCGCAGGCCGTTTGGAGGCGGACGGCTGGCAGCTCGTCGAGGACGCCGCGGACGCCGATGTCGCCGTGGTCAACACCTGTGGCTTCGTCGAAGCCGCCAAGAAGGACTCCGTCGACGCCCTCCTCGAGGCCAACGACCTCAAGGACCACGGCAGAACCCAGGCCGTCGTGGCGGTGGGCTGCATGGCCGAGCGATACGGCAAGGAACTGGCCGAGGCGCTGCCCGAGGCCGACGGCGTGCTCGGCTTCGACGACTACGCGGACATCTCCGACCGCCTGCAGACCATCCTGTCCGGCGGTGTCCACGCCTCCCACACCCCGCGCGACCGCCGCAAGCTGCTGCCGATCAGCCCGGCCGAGCGCCAGGAGTCGGCCGCCGCCGTCGCCCTCCCCGGCCACGGCCCCGCCGACCTGCCCGAGGGCGTCGCGCCCGCCTCCGGCCCGCGCGCCCCCCTGCGCCGCCGTCTGGGCGGCTCCCCGGTCGCCTCGGTCAAGCTCGCCTCCGGCTGCGACCGGCGCTGCTCCTTCTGCGCCATCCCGTCCTTCCGCGGCTCCTTCATCTCCCGCCGCCCCAGCGACGTGCTCAACGAGACCCGCTGGCTGGCCGAACAGGGCGTCACGGAGATCATGCTCGTCTCCGAGAACAACACCTCCTACGGCAAGGACCTCGGCGACATCCGGTTGCTGGAGTCCCTGCTGCCCGAGCTGGCCGAGGTCGACGGCATCGAACGCGTGCGCGTCAGCTACCTGCAGCCGGCCGAGATGCGCCCGGGGCTCATCGACGTACTGACCTCGACCCCCAAGGTCGCGCCGTACTTCGACCTGTCCTTCCAGCACTCCGCCCCCGCCGTGCTGCGCGCCATGCGCCGCTTCGGCGACACCGACCGCTTCCTGGAGCTGCTCGACACCATCCGCTCCAAGGCGCCCGAGGCCGGCGTGCGCTCCAACTTCATCGTCGGCTTCCCCGGCGAGAGCGAGTCCGACCTGGCCGAGCTCGAGCGCTTCCTGAACGGCGCCCGCCTGGACGCCATCGGCGTCTTCGGCTACTCCGACGAGGAGGGCACCGAGGCGGCGACGTACGACGGCAAGCTCGACGAGGACGTCGTCGCCGAGCGCCTGGCGCGGGTGTCCCGGCTCGCCGAGGAGCTGGTCTCGCAGCGTGCGGAGGAGCGCGTCGGGGAGACCGTCCGCGTCCTCGTGGAGTCCGTGGACGACGAAGAGGGCGTGTACGGCCGCGCCGCGCACCAGGCGCCGGAGACCGACGGCCAGGTGCTGCTCACGAGCGGCGCGGCTCTCACGGTCGGACGTATGGTCGAGGCGAAGGTGGTCGGCACGGAAGGTGTCGACCTGGTGGCCGAGCCGCTGAGCTCGCTCGCGTGTAGTGAGGAGGCGGACAGATGACCGGAGTCCCGGCATCCGCCGCGGGTGGCTCCTCCGGTGCGCAGGGCGCCCGGGGTTCCGCCGCCGCTGCCGACGGCGCTGCGTCCGAGGTCTCCGGCACTGTTCCTGATTCCGGCTCCGGCCCGGCCGGTGAGGCGAGGCCCGCGCGCGGCGGGAAGATCGCTGCCGCGGCCGTCAACCAGGCGAGCGTGTGGAACGTCGCCAATCTGCTGACGATGCTCCGCCTCCTCCTCGTGCCGGGCTTCGTCGCGCTGATGCTGGCGGACGGGGGGTACGACCCGGCCTGGCGCTCGCTCGCCTGGGCGGCGTTCGCCGTCGCCATGATCACCGATCTGTTCGACGGGCATCTGGCGCGCACCTACAACCTGGTCACCGACTTCGGGAAGATCGCCGACCCCATCGCCGACAAGGCGATCATGGGGGCGGCGCTCATCTGCCTGTCGGGCCTGGGCGATCTGCCCTGGTGGGTGACGGCGGTGATCCTGGGCCGGGAACTGGGCATCACGCTGCTGCGATTTCTGGTCATTCGCTACGGTGTGATTCCCGCGAGCCGGGGCGGCAAGCTCAAGACGCTCACCCAGGGCGTCGCCGTCGGGATGTACGTCCTGGCACTGACGGGGTGGCTGGCGACCCTGAGGTTCTGGGTGATGGCCGTGGCCGTCGTCCTCACTGTCGTCACAGGCCTGGACTATGTGAGACAAGCCATTGTGCTGCGCCGGCGGGGAATCGCCGAGCGTGCGGCATCGTTGGAGGAGAAGGAAGCGTGAGTTCCGCGGCCACCGAACTGGTGCGACTACTGACCGTGAGGGGCCAGACCCTCGCCGTCGCCGAGTCGCTCACCGGTGGTCTGGTCGCGGCGGAGATCACTTCCGTCCCCGGAGCGTCCAAGGTCCTGCGGGGCTCGGTGACCGCCTACGCCACCGAGCTCAAGCACGAACTGCTGGCGGTCGACGCAGCCCTGCTGGCACAGCACGGGGCGGTGGATCCGCAGGTCGCGGCCCAGATGGCGGCCGGGGTGCGCAAGGCTCTGGGAGCCGACTGGGGCATCGCCACGACCGGAGTCGCCGGCCCCGACCCCCAGGACGGCCGGCCCGTGGGGACGGTCTTCGTGGCCGTCGACGGGCCGCTCACCGACCGCTCCGGTTCTGCCGGTGGCGGAAAAGTGGAGGCCCTGCGGTTGAACGGCAGCCGTGCGGAAATTCGTATGGAGAGTGTACGGAGCGTACTCGCCCTGCTTCTGAGGGGGCTTACGGGCGAACAGACTGGGAATGAGCGGGCACAGGATACGGAACGGAACGGGGGGTTTTGATGTTTGCAGCCCTGAGTGAACACGACATCGCTCCCCGCACGGCCGCGGCGCAAGGCGGTACGGTGGGGCGAGAAGGATGCGGCTACGCGGTCCGAGGAGGGAGCCACCGATGATTCTGCTCCGTCGCCTGCTGGGTGACGTGCTGCGTCGGCAGCGCCAACGCCAGGGCCGTACTCTGCGCGAAGTCTCCTCGTCCGCCCGAGTCTCACTCGGCTATCTCTCCGAGGTGGAGCGGGGGCAGAAGGAGGCTTCCTCCGAGCTGCTCGCCGCCATCTGCGACGCGCTGGACGTACGGATGTCGGAACTCATGCGGGAAGTGAGCGACGAGCTGGCGCTCGCCGAACTGGCCCAGTCCGCCCGGGCCACCGAGCCCGTACCCACGCCGGTCCGTCCGATGCTGGGTTCCGTGTCGGTGACCGGTGTGCCACCGGAACGGGTGACCATCAAGGCACCCGCCGAGGCCGTGGACGTGGTCGCCGCGTGACCTTGGCGCGCGCGGCCCACTGACCCGAGACGTGTGAAGCCCCGGCCGGGATCTCCAGGAAGCCCTGGGCCCCGGCCGGGGCTTTCGTCGTCCCTGGGAGGGTGTTTTTGCGTCCGTTTGCCGGTATCGGGCGGGGCGGTCATGGTGGAGGGACGTGACGGCGCCCCACCACCCGGAGGAAGCGGATGTACGTCGTGAAGAGCCCGTTGTCCGACGACGCCCTGAAGACCGTGGCGGAGGCGCTGCAGGGCGCCCTCATGGATCTGGTGGACCTGGCGCTGGTCGCCAAGCAGATCCACTGGAACGTCGTCGGCCCCCGCTTCCGGCCCATTCACCTGCAGCTCGACGAGGTCGTCGGCTCCGCGCGCAGCCACTCCGACACGGTGGCCGAACGGGCCTCGGCGCTCGGCGTGCCGCCCGACGGACGCGCGGCCACGGTGGCCTCCGGCAGCGGCATCGGGACCACCCCGGCCGGCTGGATCAAGGACTCGGACGCGGTCCGGGCGATGGTGGACGCGCTGGGCGCGGTGATCACGCGGATGCGGGAACGGGTGGCAGCCACCGGCGACGCGGACCCCGTCTCCCAGGACATCTTCATCGGCATCACGGCCGACCTGGAGAAACATCATTGGATGTTCCAGGCCGCGAACGCGTGAGCGGTGCGGCCCCGTGGCGCTGCCGGCGCCTGCATCCGTGAGCCCTCCGGTGCGCCTCCCGCGCGCGTGAGACGGCGTTCTAGCGTCCCGCTGGAGGTGACGGCCATGGTGAGGCGGATGGTGCGCTGGGGGGCCGTTCTCGGGCTGGGAGCGGTGTGGTGGTGGGCCGTGCTGAGGATCGTGCTGCGCGATGATGCGGGCGTGCTCGAAGGGGCCGTCGCGGTCGGCGGGTGGGGGCTGAGCGTGCTGCCGGTGCACTGCGTGCCCAAGGGGCGCGCGGCGGGGGCCGTGGCGTCGGGGCGGTGGGCCGCCGCCTGGCGGGAGGGGGCCGCTACCAGGGCATGGCCACGCCGCCGTTCGGCCGCAGGATCTGACCTGTCATGAACGACGACGCGTCCGACGCCAGGTAGAGCACCGTGTGCGCGACGTCGTCGGGCTCGCCGACCCGGCCGAGCGGCGCCATCCGCGCCATCAGCGTCTCGGTGTGCGCCTGCGCCTCGCTGTCGTGGCGGTCGGTCATGGGGGTGCGGATCCAGCCCGGGGCGACCGCGTTGACCCGGATGCCGTGCCGGCCGACCTCGGTCGCCAGCGTCTTCGTCAGCTGGACCACGGCCGCCTTGGCGGCGCCGTAGCACAGCAGCCCGGGGCCGCCGGTGTCGACCGCACCGGACGCCATGGTGACCACGCTGCCGCGGGTGCCCTGGGCGAGCATCAGCCGGACCGCTTCCTGGCAGGCGTGGAGCACACCCTTGAAGTTGACGTCCAGCACCCGGTCGAGGTCCTCGTCCCGGGTCTCCAGGACCGGGCTGCTGTGCATGATCCCGGCGATCGCCGCCATGACGTCCAGCCGCCCGCAGGACCGTACGGCCGCGCCGAGGGCGGCCCGGTCGGTGACGTCGAGGACATGCGTGCGGGCGCTGCCGCCGCGGTCCTCGATCAGCTTGGCGGTGCCGTGCAGGCCGTCCGCGTCCAGGTCGGCACAGTGCACCGTCGCACCCGCCTCGGCGAGCAGGACCGCGCAGGCCCGGCCGATGCCGCCGGCGGCTCCGGTGACGAACGCGGTGCGTCCCGTGAGGTCGTACGCCGTGAGGGGCATGCAAGGACCGTACGAGCGTTTCTGACGGGGCGTCAATCAGTACGGCAGAGAAGGCCGGCGAGGGTAGCGCTCCCGCCATTGCTGCGCCGTGCCCGGCGCCGGGGCGGGGCCGGTCTGGCAGGCCGGGCACCAGTAGGTGGGGCGCTCCTGGGAGCCGTCGCCCTGGTCGGCCACCCGGACCGGTGTTCCGCAGCGCAGACAGGGGCGGGGTGCGCGGCCGTACACGAACAGGTCCTGCCGGGGCAGGCCGGTGGTCTGGCGTACCGGGCGGACGCGGTTGACCTCCAGGAGCCTCTTGGCGAGCGGGGGCAACTGGGCGGCGCGGTCCGCGGGCAGGGCGCCGACCGGCAGCCAGGGGGTCACACCGAGCAGGAAGCACAGCTCGCTCTTGTAGACGTTGCCGATGCCGGCGAGATTGCGCTGGTCCAGCAGGGCCTCGCCGAGAGGGCGGGCGGGGTCCTCGAGGAGGTTGGCGAGGGCGCGCCCGGGGTCCCAGTCCGGGCCCAGCAGGTCGGGGCCGAGGTGGCCGACGACCCGGTCCTCCTCGCCGGTGCGCAGCAGCTCCATCACCTGCAGGCGGTACCCCACGGCCGTGCGGTCGGCGGTGCCGAGGATCACGCGGATCTGGTGCGCGGGGCCGCCGCGCCAGCGCTCGCCCGTGCCGAACACCTTCCAGGAGCCCTCCATGCGCAGATGCGTGTGGAGGGTCAGGCCGCCCTCGAACCGGGTGAGCAGATGCTTGCCGCGGGGCATCGTGTTCAGCACCGACCGGCCGGCGAGATCGACCGTGGCGTATTTCGGCACCCGGAAGTCACTGCGGGTCAGCACCTTGCCGGCAAGAGCCTCATGCAGCCGCCTCGCGGCCTGCCAGACGGTGTCACCTTCGGGCATGCGTCAAGGGTGCCACGGAGGGGCACGGGCGGGGCTCCCGGCGGCGGGATGCCGGGTCCGCCGGGCAGGTCAGGGTCTCAGGCGCAGGCCGCGGGGGGTGGCGATGAAGCCCGCTCCTTCCAGGAGGGTGCCCAGGGGGGAGGTGAGGGCCTGGGTGCCGTTGACCCGCTCCACCGTGACCGTGCCGAGAGAGCCCGCGCGGGCGGCCGCGGCCAGGGCCTCGGCGGCCGTACGCAGGCGGGGGTCGTCGGTGGCGGCCGTGTCGGGGGCGGACGGCCAGGCCAGCAGCGTCTTGCCACCGCGCTCCATGTACAGCGTGAGCTCGCCCTCCACCAGCACGACGAGCGAGCCCGCCTTGCGGCCCGGCTTGTGCCCGGCCCCGTTCGGCGGCTCGGGCCAGGGCAGCGCCGCGCCGTAGGCGTTGGCGGGGTCCGCAGCGGCGAGGACCACGGCACGGGAGTCGGGGGAGGAGGAGCGGGTACGGCGGTCGCCGCCGAAGCCCCGGCTCGCGGGCGGGACGTAGGCGGTGGACCCGCCGCCCCGGGGGCCGCCGTAGCCGGGGGAGGCGAAGGGGTCGGCGGGGGCGAGGTCGCGCGGGGAGACGTAGTCGCCCGGGGCGGGGCGGTGGTCCTCCGGCGGCCAGGTGAGATCGCCGGGCGTGGCGGGAGTGCCGTGCGGCGGCCAGGAGAAGTCGTCCGAGGGCCTGAGCGCGTCCTCCGGTCGCCAGGTCGAGGCGCCCGGCCGGGCGGGGCTGTTGCGCGGTGGCCAGGTGAAGTCGCCGTCGACGCCCGGGTGGGTGAGTCCGCTGTCGGCCTGGTCGAAGGCGCTCGGGGTGCTGTGGCCGCCGTCGGGGAAGGGGGAGACGCCGGCGGTACCGTTGCCGAAACCGTTCGGCGCGGGCAGGCTCTCGCCGCGTTCACGGGCGTTGGACACCGCGCGGAGGCGGTCTACCGCGCCGTCCATCGCGAACTGGGCGGCGCCCAAACCCTCGACCACGTACCCGCGTCGCGCCTGTCCGCTCTCCTCGAAGGCCGACAGCACGCGGTACACCGCCGAGAAGCCGCCCTCGACGCCCTCCGCGGCCACCGCTCCCCGGGTGACCACGCCATGCCGGTCCAGGAGCGTGCGGGCCAGCGCGTGGGCGCGCACGGTGGCGTCCGGTTCGGACGCCGGGAGCAGGGACCAGCGGCCGGCCACCGTCGGCGGGCCGCTGCGCGAGGCGGTGCGCGCGGCGGCCGTGAGGGAGCCGTAACGGCCGCGCGGGACGGCGCGTTTGGCGCGGTGGGCCGTCGAGCCCGCCGTCCGGCCCGAGCCCAGGAGCGAGCGCATCGGGGCGAGGGTGTCGTTGGTGAGCCGTCCCGACCAGGCCAGGTCCCACAGGGCGTCGGCCAGCTGGGGATCGGTGGCGTCGGGATGGGTGGTGGCGCGGACCTGGTCGGCGATCTGGCGGAAGAACAGGCCGTAGCCGCCGGAGAGGGCGTCCAGGACCGACTGGTGGAGCGCGGTCGGCTCCAGGGGGTGCGGCGGCGGCAGGAGAAGGGGTGCGGCGTCGGCCAGATAGAGGGAGACCCAACCGTCCTTGCCGGGCAGCGCGCCCGCCCCGGCCCACACCACCTCGCCCGCGGCGGTGAGTTCGTCGAGCATCGAGGGCGTGTAGCCGGCCACCCGGGAGGGGAGGACCAGCTTCTCCAGCGCCGAGGCGGGTACGGAGGCGCCCTGCAGCTGCTCGACGGCGCGCACCAGTCCGTCGATGCCGCGCAGCCCATGGCCCTTGCCGATGTGCTGCCACTGAGGCAGGAACTGGGCGAGGGCGGCGGGCGGTACGGGCTCCAGTTCGTGCCGGAGCGCGGCCAGGGAGCGACGGCGCAGCCGGCGCAGTACGGCCGCGTCGCACCACTCCTGGCCGATGCCCGCCGGGTGGAACTCGCCCTGGACCACACGGCCGTTCGCGGCCAGCCGGTGCAGCGCGCCCTCGGTGACCGCCACCCCCAGGCCGAAGCGGGCCGCCGCCGTGGCCGACGTGAAGGGGCCGTGCGTGCGGGCGTAGCGCGCGAGGAGGTCGCCGAGCGGGTCCTTGACCGGTTCGGTGAAGGCCTCCGGGACGCCCACGGGCAGCGCCGTGCCCAGGGCGTCGCGCAGTCGGCCCGCGTCCTCGACGGCCGCCCAGTGCTCGGCGCCGGCGATGCGGACCCTGATGGCCCGGCGGGCGCCGGCCAGATCCCGCGCCCACGCGGGATCCGCGCCCCGCTCGGCCAGCTCGGCGTCGGTCAGCGGACCCAGCAGCCGCAGGACGTCGGCCACACCCTCCACGTCCTTGACCCGGCGGTCCTCCGTCAGCCACTGCAGCTCGCGCTCCAGCTCGGTCAGCACCTCGGCGTCGAGCAGCTCGCGCAGCTCCGCCTGGCCCAGCAGCTCGGCCAGCAGCCGGGAGTCCAGCGACAGGGCGGCGGCGCGGCGCTCGGCGAGCGGGGAGTCACCCTCGTACAGGAACTGGGCGACGTAGCCGAACAGGAGCGAGCGGGCGAAGGGGGACGGCTCCGGAGTGGTGACCTCGACCAGGCGGACCTTGCGCGCCTCGATGTCACCCATCAGTTCCACGAGGCCCGGAACGTCGAAGACGTCCTGCAGGCACTCCCGGACCGCCTCCAGGACGATCGGGAACGAACCGAACTCGCTCGCCACCTGCAGCAGCTGGGCGGCCCGCTGGCGCTGCTGCCACAGCGGGGTGCGCCGGCCGGGGTTGCGGCGCGGCAGCAGCAGCGCGCGGGCGGCGCATTCCCGGAACCGGGAGGCGAACAGGGCGGAGCTGCCGACCTGATCGGTGACGACCTGGTCGACCTCGCCCTTGTCGAAGGCGACGTCCGCCGCTCCGACGGGTGCCTGCTCGCTGTCGTACTCGGTGCCGGCCTTCGTCGGGGCCTGGTCGAGCAGGTCCAGGCCCATCAGGTCGGCGTCGGGCAGGCGCAGCACGATGCCGTCGTCGGCATGCATGACCTGGGCGTCCATGCCGTACCGCTCGGACAGACGGGCGCCGAGCGCGAGGGCCCAGGGGGCGTGCACCTGGGCGCCGAAGGGGGAGTGGACGACGACCCGCCAGTCGCCCAGCTCGTCGCGGAAGCGCTCGACGACGATCGTGCGGTCGTCCGGGACATGGCCGCACGCCTCGCGCTGCTCGTCCAGGTAGGACAGGACGTTGTCCGCGGCCCACGCGTCCAGGCCCGCCGCCAGCAGGCGCAGCCGCGCGTCCTCCCTGGGCAGGGAGCCCACCTCGCGCAGGAAAGCGCCCACCGCGCGGCCCAGTTCCAGCGGGCGGCCGAGCTGGTCGCCCTTCCAGAACGGCAGCCGGCCCGGCACGCCCGGCGCGGGGGAGACCAGGACCCGGTCGCGCGTGATGTCCTCGATCCGCCAGGAGCTGGTGCCCAGGGTGAAGACGTCCCCCACCCGGGACTCGTACACCATCTCCTCGTCCAGCTCGCCGACCCGGCCCCCGCCCTTCTTGGGGTCGGAACCGGCGAGGAAGACCCCGAAGAGGCCGCGGTCCGGGATCGTGCCGCCGGAGGTGACCGCGAGGCGCTGGGCGCCGGGGCGGCCGGTGACCGTGCCGGCCACGCGGTCCCACACCACGCGCGGGCGCAGCTCGGCGAACGCGTCCGAGGGGTAGCGGCCCGCGAGCATGTCGAGGGTCGCCGTGAAGGCCGACTCGGGGAGCGAGGCGAAGGGGGCCGCGCGACGGACCGTGGCGAGGAGGTCGTCGAACTGCCAGGTGTCCAGCGCCGTCATGGCGACGAGCTGCTGGGCGAGCACGTCCAGCGGGTTCGCGGGGACCCTCAGGGACTCGATGGCACCCGAGCGCATCCGCTCGGTGACCACGGCCGCCTGCACCAGATCGCCCCGGTACTTGGGAAAGACCACGCCGGTGGAGACAGCGCCCACCTGGTGCCCCGCGCGGCCGACGCGCTGGAGCCCGGAGGCCACCGACGGCGGGGACTCGACCTGGACGACGAGGTCGACGGCGCCCATGTCGATGCCCAGCTCCAGGCTGGAGGTGGCGACCACGGCGGGCAGCCGGCCCGCCTTCAGGTCCTCCTCCACCAGGGCGCGCTGCTCCTTGGAGACCGAGCCGTGGTGCGCGCGGGCGAGCACCGGGGGCGCACCCTGGGCCGCCCCGGAGCCGCCCATCAGCTGGGCCGGGGCGTGGTGCTCGTCCAGCGTCTCGCCGGTCGCCCGCTCGTAGGCGATCTCGTTGAGCCGGTTGCACAGCCGCTCCGCGAGGCGGCGGGAGTTGGCGAACACGATGGTCGACCGATGGGCCTGCACCAGGTCGGCGATCCGCTCCTCCACGTGCGGCCAGATGGAGGGCCGCTCGGCCCCGTCGTTGGCGTCGGTCGCCGGGGAGCCGCCCAGCTCGCCCATGTCCTCGACCGGCACGACCACGGAGAGGTCGAACTCCTTGCCGGACTCCGGCTGGACGATCTCGACCTTGCGGCGCGGCGAGAGATACCGGGCCACCTCGTCCACCGGGCGCACCGTCGCCGACAGGCCGATGCGGCGGGCGGGGCGCGGCAGCAGCTCGTCCAGCCGCTCCAGGGAGAGGGCGAGGTGGGCGCCGCGCTTGGTGCCCGCGACCGCGTGCACCTCGTCGAGGATCACCGTCTCGACACCCGTGAGCGCGTCGCGCGTGGCCGACGTCAGCATCAGGAACAGTGACTCGGGAGTGGTGATCAGGATGTCCGGCGGGCGCGTGGACAGGGCGCGGCGCTCGGCGGCGGGGGTGTCGCCGGAGCGGATGCCGACCTTCACCTCCGGCTCGGGCAGACCCAGGCGGACGGACTCCTGGCGGATGCCGGTGAGCGGACTGCGCAGGTTCCGCTCGACGTCGACCGCAAGGGCCTTCAGAGGCGAGACGTACAGCACCCGGCAGCGCTTCTTCGGGTCGGCCGGGGGAGGGGTCGAGGCCAGCTGGTCCAGCGCGGCGAGGAACGCGGCCAGCGTCTTGCCCGAGCCGGTCGGGGCCACCACCAGCACGTCCGAACCCGCGCCGATGGCCCGCCACGCACCCGCCTGGGCCGCGGTGGGCGCGGAGAACGCCCCCGCGAACCAGCCACGGGTCGCGGGGGAGAAGCCATCGAGGGCCCGATGCGCGGAACTGACCATGCGTCCATCCTGCACCCACCCACTGACAATCGACCTGACCTGGGCAAATGGGGCGGGGGTGGAGCGGGTGAGGGGCCGGGCAGGGGCCGGGGACCGAGGTCTCAGCCACACGGACGGGTGGGTGATGGCGGTGGGCGGTGGGAGGTGGGAGGTGGGCGGCGGACTGTGGGAGCGGTCGGGAGCTCGGACATGGTCGGTCCGACAGCAGAGGCCTGACAGGAGCGGCCGACGGGAGAGGGGCGTGGCGGCGGAGAATGGGGGCATGGCGGGGTTGGTCGAGCGGGCGCGGCACTGGCGGTACGAGGAGCTGCCGGGGGTCGATCTGTTGCGTGCCCGGTATGTGCACAAGGCCTTCGTGCGCCACACCCACGAGAACTTCGTGATCGCGGGCATCGCCGACGGCGTCGAGGTCTTCAGTCACCGTGGCTCCGATGTGTCCGTCGGCGCGGGGGCGCTCGCGCTGGTCAACCCGGACACCCCGCACACGGGCCGGGCCGGTGTGCCCGAGGGCTGGCGGTACGGCGCGGTCTATCCCTCGCCCGACGTGGTGGCCGCGATCGCCGCCGAGACGACGACCCTGCGCGGCACTCCCGGCTTCGTCAGCCCGGTCCTCGACGACCCGTACACCGTCCGCCTGGTCCACCAGGTGCTCCGGGCCGCCGAGGAGGGCAACGCCCTGGCCGCCGACACCCTGCTGCGCGTGGCCGTGACCCGGCTGCTGCGGCTGAACGGCGGCTCACTGCCCCAGCGCCGGCCCCGGACGGCCGGCGCCCGCACCGCAGCACGCGCGCGTGCCGTACTGGAGGAGCGGATGGCCGAACCGCCGAGCCTGGAACGCCTGGCCGCCGACCTCGGCACCAGCCCGTTCGCCCTGCTGCGGGCGTTCCGCGACGTCTACGGCATGCCCCCGCACACCTGGCTGACCGACGCCCGCGTGCGCCGGGCGCGGCTCCTGCTGGACGCGGGGACGGCACCCGCCGAGGCCGCCGTGGCCGTCGGCTTCACCGACCAGCCTCACCTCAACCGCCACTTCAGCCGCATCGTCGGCGTGCCCCCGGGCGCCTACCAGCGCGAGCGCAAGAACGTACAAGACCCGGGCTGACGGCCACCCGTACCGTCCGAGGCGTGGCAGAACGACAGACAGCACTCGCGGAGACGGCCGCCGTGCACGAGGAGAAGCCTGACGCAGCCGTCGTACGGGACGCCCTGGGCGTCGGCGTCGCCGTAGGGCTGTCCGGGGTCGCCTTCGGGGTGACCTCGGCCGGCAGCGGACTCGGGCTCCTGCAGACCTGCGTGCTCAGCCTCCTGGTGTTCACCGGCGCCTCTCAGTTCGCCCTCGTGGGCGCGCTCGCCGCCGGCGGCAACCCGTTCACGGCCGCCGCCGGGGCCTTCTTCCTGGGCGTGCGCAACGCGTTCTACGGACTGCGCCTTTCACAGTTGCTGGCTCTCCCGCGCGCGGTGCGGCCGTTCGCCGCGCAGTGGGTGATCGACGAGACCACGGCGGTGACCCTGGCCCAGCCGACCCGGCGGGCGGCGCGGATCGGCTTCACCGTCACCGGGCTCAGCCTGTACCTGCTGTGGAACCTCACCACGCTGCTCGGCGCGCTCGGCGCGAAGGCTCTCGGGAACACCGACGCCTGGGGCCTGGACGCGGCCGGACCGGCCGTGTTCCTGGCTCTGCTCGCCCCCATGCTCAAGACGCCCACCGAACGCTTCGTCGCCGGCCTCGCGGTCCTGCTGGGCCTCGGCCTGCTGCCCGTCCTGCCGGCCGGCGTACCGGTCCTGGTGGCGGCGCTCGCGGCGCCGGCCGTGCTGTTCGCCGAGGGCCGGCGGGGCGGCCGTACCCGGCGCGTGGCGTCCGACGGACCGGAGGAGGACCGGTGAACACCTGGATCGCGATCGGCCTGACCGCCCTCGGCTGCTACGCCGTCAAGCTCGCCGGACTGCTCGTGCCCGCCGGCGCGCTGGAGCGGCCGGCCGTCCGCCGGCTCGCCGCGCTGCTCCCGGTGGCCCTCCTCGCCGCGCTCACCGCTCAGCAGGCGTTCTCCGACGGGCACGCGCTCGTGCTGGACGCCAAGGCGGCGGGGCTCGGCGCCGCCGCCGTCGCGCTGCTGCTGCGCGCACCGTTCCTGCTGGTCGTCGCGGTGGCCGTGGTGGTGACGGCGGGGGTCCGGGCGATAACCGGCTGAGCCGCCCGAGCCCGACCGGCCCCGCCTCCGCCCGACGCGTCCAGTGCCCCAGCGGCTCCACCGGCAGCCCCGGCCCGGACGGCATCGCCCGGTCCCAGGTCGGCTCGGACCGGTAGCGCGGCCCGGACCGGCGCCGCTGACTCCGACCCGACCCGACCCGACCCGACCCGACCCGGCCTGGCCCGGCCCGGCCCGGCCTGGCCCGGCCTGGCCTGGCTCGGGCTCGGACGACCGGCGCCGGCTCCGGCTCGTCCCGGCACCGGTGATTCCAGTTCGGCCTGGCTCGGTTCGGGTCGGGCACCGCTGATTCCAGCTCGGCCTGGCTCGGTTCGGATCGGCTCGTCCCGGCACCTCGCGGTACTTGAACAGCTCTGCCCGGCTCGCCGTGCCCCAGACCCGGCTCAGCCTGGCTCACCGCGCCCGGCGCCGGCCGGCCGAGCCCGGCTCAGTCCCGCCCGGCCCCGGCCCGCCCCAGCCCGGCGCGGCCCCGTGCGGCTCAGCCCACGAAGCGGCCGTACGCGCGCAGGGTGCGCAGGGCCTCGATCGTCACCATGGGGCGTGCCTCCAGCGCGGGTACCGGTGCCCACTGGCGCCAGCGGACGGACCAGCCGCCGTCCTCCTGCTGGCCGTCGGCGAGGAGGTCAAGGGAGCGCGCCATCTCCTCGTCGGTGAACCACGCGCGCGCGAGCGACTGCGGATCCTTCGCGAAGTCGTGTGGGAAGTGGTGCTCGCCCGGGGCGTAACCGGGGGCGACCGGCCAGGCGTCGAGGTGGTCCGGGTCGAGAGCCGCGAGCCGCTGCTCGCGCACCAGGCGGCCCAGTCGGTCGGCGGCGGCCTCCGCGCGCGGGCGGTCCGGTGCGGAGTCCAGGAAGGCCACGGCCGCCTCCACCTCGTAGGGGTGGGACTTCTCCAGGGACTCCACCGCCTGCCAGCAGAAGTCGGTGGCCCGGAACAGCCAGGCGTGCCACACCTCGTTGCGATGGAGCACGCCCACCACGGGCCCGGTGGCGAGCAGGTCGCTGGGCGGGT
This sequence comes from Streptomyces sp. NPDC030798, assembly GCF_055572275.1. NCBI lineage: Bacteria > Bacillati > Actinomycetota > Actinomycetes > Kitasatosporales > Streptomycetaceae > Streptomyces > Streptomyces sp. NPDC030798. The sequence continues at coordinate 29,231 of NZ_JBVIDR010000004.1, forward strand.
CGTCCACGACCGGGACGAACGGCGCCGCCGGATACCCGCGCTGGCTGGGATGGATGGCGGGCAGGGCGCCGTCCGCGGTGGAGACGGAGGTCAGATAGCGGCACACCCGCTCCACCCGCTGCCCGCCGCAGCACCCGACCGCGTCCAGCACGCGCAGCGCGTGCGCGGTGTGCAGAGGCTGGCTCACGGGGCCGCGCAGATCGGGCTCGAGCGCGTGACCGTACCCGCCGTCCTCGTTGCGGTAGGCGTCCAGCGCCGCCTCCACCGCGGCGGCGGAGCCGTTCAGGAAGTGGTACGCGAAGAGCCGCTGCTCCAGCACGCGCGCGGTGAGCCAGACGAACTGTTCGGCGCGGAAGAGCGGGGAGCGCGCCGGGGGCGTAGGGGGGAGGGGGGAGTCTCCTGTTTCGGCCATGGGGCAGACCGTAGGACGGAAAGCGGTCTCGGCAGGCGGTCCCCGGCAGGCTCCACCCCCAGGGGCGGGATACTGGAGTCATGCGGTTGACGGTCTTCTGGCAGCGGATGGCGGAGCACTTCGGTCCGGGGTACGCCGACACCTTCGCGCGCGACCACGTCATGACGGAGCTGGGCGGGCGCACGGTGCACGAGGCACTGGACGCGGGCTGGGAGGCCAAGGACGTGTGGCGGGTGGTCTGCGCGGTCATGGACGTACCCGGGGAGAAGCGCTGACCGGCCGCCAGGATCCGGGGAGGGCAGCGGGCTGTCGGCGGCGTGGGCGAGACTGGGCGCGTGGCACCCACTGACGACACCGAGCCGACCACCCGGCCCGCAGCATCCCCGACCGCTACGACGCCGCCCGCCCGGCCGCCGGCCGACGGCGCCGCGCAGGGCGGCCGCATGCCGCGCTGGCTGCCGCGCGCCATGGTGCTCGCCCTCGCGCTCATAGCCTCCTTCCAGCTGGGAAGCTGGGCCTTCCACCAGCTCACCGGGCTGCTGATCAACATGTTGATCGCTTTCTTCCTGGCCCTCGCCATCGAGCCCGCGGTGAGCCGGATGGCCGCCCACGGCATGCGCAGGGGGCTCGCCACCTTCCTGGTCTTCCTCGGCCTGGCCGTCGTCAGCGCGGGCTTCGTCACCCTCCTCGGCTCGATGCTGGCCGGCCAGATCATCAAGATGGTCGAGGGCTTCCCGGACTACCTGGACTCGCTCATCAACTGGATCAACCAGACCTTCCACACCCAGCTCAGACGCGTGGACGTCCAGGAAGGCCTGCTGCACTCCGACTGGCTGCGCAAGTACGCGCAGAACAGCGCGGCCGGAGTGCTCGACGTCTCCGCCCAGGTGCTCGGCGGTCTCTTCCAGCTGCTGACGATCATGCTGTTCTCGTTCTACTTCGCGGCCGACGGCCCCCGGCTGCGCCGCGCCCTGTGCTCCGTGCTGCCGCCCGCGCGCCAGGCGGAGGTGCTGCGCGCCTGGGAGATCGCCGTCGACAAGACGGGCGGCTACCTCTACTCGCGCGGCCTCATGGCGCTGATCTCCGGGGTGGCGCACTACATCCTGCTGCAGGCCCTGAGCGTGCCGTACGCGCCCGTGCTCGGTGTGTGGGTGGGTCTCGTCTCGCAGTTCATACCGACCATCGGCACCTATCTCGCGGGCGCCCTGCCGATGCTGATCGCGTTCACCGTGAATCCCTGGTACGCGCTGTGGGTGCTGGTCTTCGTCGTGGTCTACCAGCAGTTCGAGAACTACATGCTGCAGCCCAAGCTGACCTCCAAGACCGTCGACATCCACCCGGCCGTCGCCTTCGGCTCGGTGATCGCGGGCACCGCGCTGCTCGGCGCGGTCGGGGCGCTGATCGCCATTCCGGCGGTCGCCACGCTGCAGGCCTTCCTCGGGGCATATGTGAAGCGGTACGCCGTCACGGACGATCCCCGGGTGCACGGCCACCGCCGGCGGAGCCCGGGCGGCCCCGGGGTGCTCACCCGGATACGACGGGTGTGGGAGCGCCGGCCGGGTACGGAGCCGGGTACGGAGGAATCCTCGTAGCAGGGCTGAGCCGCGCGCCGGGAGGGGGCCTCACGGCCCTGCGGACCCCGCCGGTCCGCTTGACACAAAAATCGAACATCCATTCTTATGGAGCCTCAGGCGGGGCTTGGGGTAGGGATTTTCGTCCTGTTTTGCGGGGATGAGTCCCCTGGTTGTCCACAGGCCGAGCCTGCGTCGGGGCGCATTGTCAGTGGCAGGCGTTAGCGTCTTTGACGTGAAGCGATCGACTCAAGCAAACCGGGTGGAACCCATGGCAGGAACCGACCGCGAGAAGGCGCTCGACGCCGCGCTCGCGCAGATTGAACGGCAATTCGGCAAGGGCGCGGTCATGCGCATGGGCGAGCGGTCCAAGGAGCCCATCGAGGTCATCCCGACCGGGTCGACCGCGCTCGACGTCGCCCTCGGCGTCGGTGGCCTGCCGCGCGGCCGTGTCGTGGAGATCTACGGCCCGGAGTCGTCCGGTAAGACCACCCTGACCCTGCACGCGGTGGCGAACGCGCAGAAGGCCGGCGGCCAGGTCGCGTTCGTGGACGCGGAGCACGCCCTCGACCCCGAGTACGCGCGCAAGCTCGGCGTCGACATCGACAACCTGATCCTGTCCCAGCCGGACAACGGCGAGCAGGCGCTGGAGATCGTGGACATGCTGGTCCGCTCCGGTGCCCTCGACCTCATCGTCATCGACTCCGTCGCCGCGCTCGTCCCGCGCGCGGAGATCGAGGGCGAGATGGGCGACAGCCACGTCGGTCTGCAGGCCCGCCTGATGAGCCAGGCCCTGCGGAAGATCACCAGCGCGCTCAACCAGTCCAAGACCACCGCGATCTTCATCAACCAGCTCCGCGAGAAGATCGGCGTGATGTTCGGCTCCCCGGAGACCACGACCGGTGGCCGCGCGTTGAAGTTCTACGCCTCGGTGCGCATCGACATCCGTCGTATCGAGACCCTGAAGGACGGCACGGAGGCGGTCGGCAACCGCACCCGCTGCAAGGTCGTCAAGAACAAGGTCGCGCCGCCCTTCAAGCAGGCCGAGTTCGACATCCTCTACGGCCAGGGCATCAGCCGCGAGGGCGGTCTGATCGACATGGGCGTGGAGCACGGCTTCGTGCGCAAGGCCGGCGCCTGGTACACGTACGAGGGCGACCAGCTCGGCCAGGGCAAGGAGAACGCGCGCAACTTCCTCAAGGACAACCCCGACCTGGCCAACGAGATCGAGAAGAAGATCAAGGAGAAGCTGGGCGTGGGCGTCCGTCCCGAGGAGCCCGCCGCCGAGCCCGGCAAGGACGCCGCGGTCACCACCACGGCCGACGACGCCAAGGCGGCACCCGCCCCGGCGGCCGCCAAGGCCACCAAGCCCAAGGCCGCCGCAGCCAAGAGCTGACCCGTGACACGACGAACCGACTGGGCCGAGTACGAGTACGCCGCCCCCGGCACCCCCCGGGGGAGGGGCACCGGAGGCGACCCGGGCCGCGCCACGGCCGGTGACGACGAGCACGGCGGGCACGGCGGGCACGGCGGGCACGGCGGCGGCTACGGGCACGGCGGCGCGGACCCCGGTGGCGGGCGGAGACGCGGGAGCGGCCGTGGCCGTGGGCGAGGCGGCTTCGGAGAGCCGCCCGGTGAGGACGAAGGCGCCCCTTCCTCGTCGAGGGCCGAGCGGGGGGAGTCTTCGGGGGACCCGGTTGAGCGGGCGCGGGCGATCTGTCTGCGCTTGCTCACCGGGACCCCGCGCACCCGCAAGCAGCTCGCGGACGCCCTGCGCAAGCGGGAGATTCCCGAGGAGGTGGCCGAGGAGGTGCTCTCGCGGTTCGAGGAGGTCGGACTCATCGACGACGGCGCCTTCGCGGACGCCTGGGTGGAGTCCCGGCACCACGGGCGGGGGCTCGCCCGCCGCGCGCTCGCCCAGGAGCTGCGCACGAAGGGGGTCGACTCCGCGTTGATCGACGAGGCCGTCGCCCAGCTGGACTCCGAGCAGGAGGAGGCGACAGCCCGGGATCTGGTCGCCCGCAAGCTGCGGGCCACCCGAGGTCTCGACCGCGACAAGCGGCTGCGGCGCCTCGCCGGCATGCTCGCCCGCAAGGGCTACCCCGAGGGCATGGCCCTCCGCGTCGTCCGCCGGGCCCTGGAGGAGGAGGGCGAGGACACGGAGTTCCTGGAGGGCGAGGGCCCCTGACAGCCGGGCACCCCATGCCCGACCGACGCGCTCGGCACCGTAACCGGCCCCCGGTCGACGCGCTGGACCGCCGCGCCCGACGCCCGGCCGACGTGCTCGGCACGCGCCCCAACGCCCGACGGACGTGCTCGGCATCGGCCCTCAGTGACCGGCCGACGTGCTCGGCGCCGCCCACGGCGCCTCGGCGTGCCCGTCCGGTCGGCCGGTGCCCCGGACCGCCGTCGGTCCGTCACTCCTTGGCCGGCTCCACCGGCAGCCCCGCGGCTCGCCAGGCCTGGAAGCCGCCCACCAGGTCCGTCGCCCGGTGCAGGCCGAGCTGGTGGAGGGAGGCGGCCGCGAGGCTGGAGGCGTAGCCCTCGTTGCAGATCACGACGACGCGCAGGTCGTGCGAGGTGGCCTCGGGGAGGCGGTGGCTGCCCTGAGGATCGAGGCGCCACTCCAGCTCATTGCGCTCGACGACGAGAGCGCCGGGGATCAGCCCGTCCCGCTCGCGCAGGGCCGCGTACCGGATGTCGACCAGCAGGGCCGCTCCGTCGCGCGCCGCCTCGTACGCCTCGCGTGCCTCGATGCGCTCGTAGCCCGCGCGGACGCGCTCCAGCACCTCGTCGATGCCGGCCGGCCGTCCGTTCGTGCCGCCGCTCACTGCCAGTCCTCCGGGCGCTCGACCTGCTCCAGGCGCAGTACCTGGCCCGTGCGACTGTAACGGCGGATCCGCGGCAGAGGCGGGTAGTAGGCGTGGACCGAGATCGCGTGCCGGTCGGGGGACTCGTTGAGCACCTCGTGCACATGGTGGTGGCCGAAGGCGCGGCCCCGTCCGGCGGGCAGCCGGCGCTCGCGGTCCACACCGTCGGTGAGCTCCAGGGTCTTCCAGCCGTCGGTGGGCAGCCGGGCGGCCAGCGAGTACTCCGTGAGCTCACCCGAAGCGGTGAGGAAGGCGCCGACCGAGTCGGCGTGGTCGTGCCAGCCGGTGCCGGTGCCGGGCGGCCAGCCGATCAGCCAGGCCTCGCTGCCCCCGGGGCCTTCGAGCCGCACCCAGGTGCGGCCCTCCGGGTCGAGCGGGAGCGAGCCGATCAGCTCGGTGTCGGCGGCCGTACGCCGCACGAAGTCGAGGAGGTCCGCCTGCGTCGGCGCAGAACCGACGGCACCGGCAGCACTCGCGGGGGCGGCAGGCGCCGCGGAGAAGGCAGAAGACACGGAGGGGGAGGCAGACACGTACACCGTCCTGAGGAGAGTTCGCCGAACGGACGCACGACGGCGCCCGGAGAAGAAACCGGAGACAGAGCCGGAGAAACCCCGGAAAGGGGCAGCGAATTCAGCAGGACGGGCGACACACGCAGCCCGCATAGCGGACGAGGTCCATATGGACCCTCCGCCACAGGCGCACACAGGTGTCGGTCACGATCCGGAGTACAGCACGCTGCCGCACTCCGGTCAACTCACCGTGAACCACGTGGACGGAGGGTGACGAGGCTCACGGTCAGCGGGCGCCGGAGCCGGCCTCCGCCTGCTCCTTCACGGCGCCGCCCAGCGTCGCCTCCGCCGCCGCGTACAGATCGGCCGGCCGGACCCCGCCGAGCGCGGTGACCAGGTGGCCGTCGGGGCGTACGAGGAGCACGCTGTGCGCGGGTGCCCCGGGGTACTCCTCGGCCACCAGCAGCTCCGCAGGGTGCGGCAGCGCGGCGACGGCGGCCGCGAGCCGGGGCATGACGCCGGCGGACACCCAGTGCTTGCGGTCCCACACGCCCGTGCCCGGCGCGATCAGCACGACGAGCAGCGCGCCGCGGCCCAGCCGGTCCCGCAGCCGTACGAAGGAACCGTCCTCCGCGGTGACCCGGACGTCGCTCACCGGCGCGCCGGGCGGGGTGTCGACCGGGATCACCCCCTGCAGATGCCGGGGTGCGAGAGGCGAGTCGGCGTACGCCCCCGGCGCGCCCAGCGGGCCGCGCCCCAGGTGACCGTCCGTCAGCAGCACGTCGTGGCCCCGGGCGGCGCCCGGCACGATGTGGCGCAGCCCGCCCCCGCCGCGAAGCACCGGCAGCACCTGGTCGGCGGCGCGCAGCCGGGCGGCGACCACCGCGCGCCGCTCGGTCTGGTAGCTGTCGAGCAGCGCCTCGTGGTGTCCGTGGTGCCAGGCCGGAGCCAGTTTCCAGGCCAGGTTGTCGGCGTCCCTGAGGCCCTCGTCGAGCCCCTGGGAGCCGAGCGCGCCGAGCAGATGGGCCGCGTCCCCGGCGAGGAAGACCCGGCCCGAGCGCCACCGCCGGGCGAGCCGGTGGTGCACGGTGTGGACACCGGTGTCGAGCAGGTCGTACGGCGGTGTCGTGCCGTTCGTCCAGCCCGCCAGGGTCTCGCGGATCCGGGCCACCAGGAGCTCGGGCGTGACCAGGTCCTTGCCGGGGGGCAGCAGCCAGTCCAGGCGCCAGGCGCCGTCCGGGAGGGGGCGGGCGGTCACCTCCCCGGCCGAGGGCGCGGACTGCCGCCACGGCGGCATCCGATGGAGCAACGCCTGGCCCGGCCACGGAAGTTCCGCGCGCAGCGTGGCGACCGCGTGCCGCTCCACCGCCGTACGGCCCGGGAAGCGGATGTCCTGCAGTTTGCGCACGGTCGAGCGGGGGCCGTCGCAGCCCACCAGGTAACTGCCGCGCCACCAGGTGCCGCTGGGGCCACGCGTGTGCGCGGTGACGGCGGAACGCTCCTGCTCGATGCCGTCCAGCCGGCTGTCCACGGAGACCCGCACCAGCGGCTCGGCCGCGACGGCCGCCCGCAGGGCACCCGTGAGGACGTGCTGCGCCACGTGCACCGGGGCGGGCGTCACCTCGTCGAAGGTGACCTCGCTCATCACCTGCCGGCGCCGCACCGACCGCCAACCGGTCCATCTCAGGCCCTGGTCACCGAGCACGGCGCCGGTGAGCCGCTCCATCAGGGCGGCCGTGTCCTCGCGCAGCACGACGGTGCGCGCCGGACGGGGTTCGTCCTTGCCGGGTCCCTCGTCCAGGACGACGGACGGCACCTCCTGACGGGCCAGCGCCAGGGCGAGCGTGAGCCCGACGGGCCCCGCTCCGACGATGATCACCGGGTCCACGGCGTGGCGCCCCCTGCCCGCAGCGATGCCCCGACGGACGCAGATGAACAGGAAGGTGAAGCGGGGTGCACGATCACAGAACGTATGCAACCCATTGGCAGTGTTTGCGTCAAGTGACCGGAGGCAGTGGCGATCATGCCACTGCCTCCGGGGGCCGCACGGGTGAAGTGACCGGTCGTCAGATCATGCCGCCGCCGTCCGCGACACCCGTGCCGAAGGTGCCGCCCACGGCCGCCGGGTTGAGCTCCTCCATGTCCTCCGCGCCGAGCACCGCGCCCGTGCTGCGCTTGCTGCGCCGCAGCCGGCGCTCCAGCCAGCTCGCGAACGAGGTCAGGGCGAAGTTGAGGACGATGTAGAGGACGGCCACCACGACGAAGCTGGCGATGACGTTGGCGTAGTTGGCCGCGAGCGTGCCGCGCTGGTTGAGCAGCTCCGTGAAGCCGATCATCACACCGCCCAGCGCGGTGTCCTTCACGATGACGAGGAGCTGGCTGACGATGGCGGGCAGCATCGCGGTGACCGCCTGCGGAAGCAGGATGCTGGTCATCGTCTGGCCCTTGCGCAGCCCGATGGCGTACGCCGCCTCCGTCTGCCCCTTGGGCAGCGCCAGGATGCCGGCCCGGACGACCTCGGCGAGGACGGAGGCGTTGTACAGCACCAGGCCGGTGACCACGGCGTACAGGGGCCGGTCGTCGGGGGTGACGTGGGTGTAGCGGCTGTAGAACTCGTTGGCGAACAGCATCAGCAGCAGCACCGGGATCGCCCGGAAGAACTCGACGACCACCCCGGCCACGGTCCGCACCCACCGGTGGTCGGACAGACGGGCGATGCCGAAGACGGCGCCCAGCGGCAGGCCGATCACCATGGCCAGCGCCGCCGCCTTGAGGGTGTTGGACAGACCTGGCAGGAGGTACGTCGTCCACGCCTCGGAGGTCGTGAACGGCTGCCACAGGGCCCACCGCAACTGCTGCTTGTCGTCCAGCGTCCGCCAGATCCACCAGACCAGGGCGGCGAGCAGCACGAAGAAGACGACGGAGACGAGCACGTTGCGCCGTTTGGCGCGGGGGCCCGGAGTGTCGTAGAGGACGGAACTCATCGCTTCACCGCCAGTCGCTTGCCGAGCCAGCCGAGGATCAGGCCGACGGGCAGGGTCAGGACCACGAAGCCGAGGGCGAAGACCGCGCCGATCGCCAGCGTCTGGGCCTCGTTCTCGATCATGGTCTTCATCAGGGTCGCGGCCTCGGCCACGCCGATGGCGGCCGCGACGGTGGTGTTCTTCGTCAGGGCGATCAGGACGTTGGCCAGCGGGCCGATGACCGCGCGGAAGGCCTGCGGCAGCACGATCAGGCGCAGGGTCTGACTGAAGTTCAGCCCGATCGCGCGCGCGGCCTCGGCCTGGCCCATCGGCACGGTGTTGATGCCGGACCGGATCGCCTCGCAGACGAAGGCGGCCGTGTAGCCGACGAGTCCCAGCACCGCCAGGCGGAAGCCCTGGACCTTGAAGTCGGTGGCGCCCATGGTCACGCCGAAGACGTCGGCGAGACCGAGCGAGGAGAACAGGATGATGATCGTCAGCGGGATGTTGCGGACGATGTTCACGTAGACGGTGCCGAACCCGCGCATCAGCGGGACCGGGCTGACCCGCATCGCGGCCAGCAGGGTGCCCCAGACCAGGGAGCCGGCCGCGGAGAGGACGGTGAGTTTCACCGTCATCCAGAACGCCCCGAGGACGTCATAACCTTGAAGAAAGTCGAACACGATCTCCCGCGCTTCCGGGTGTGTGGCCTACGTGGAGGGCAGGGCGCGCCGCCGGGAAAGCGGCAGGCGGCGCGCCCTCGGGACCCTGCGTCACCCGCCGGTCGGCGCCGGCGGAGTGCCGCGTTACTTGACGATCTGGCCGATCTTCGGGGCCTGCTCGTTCTTGTAGTCGGCCGGGCCGAAGTTCTTGTCGACGGCCTTCTGCCAGGAACCGTCGCTGACCATCTTCTCCAGCGCCTTGTTGATCTTGTTCTCCAGCTCGGTGTCGCCCTTCTTGACGCCGATGCCGTAGTTCTCGTTGCTCAGCTTGAGGCCGGCGAGCTTGAACTGGCCCTTGTACTTGTCCTGCGCCGCGAAGCCCGCGAGGATCGAGTCGTCGGTGGTCACGGCGTCCACGGCGCCACTCTGCAGGGCGGCGATGCACTCCGAGTAGCTGCTGTACTCCTTCAGGTTGGACTTCGGGGCGATCGTCTGGTGGACGTTCTGCGCCGACGTCGAGCCGGTCACGGAGCACAGCTTCTTGCCGTTGAGGTCCGTGCCCTTCGCGATGGTCGAGTCCTTCTTCAGCAGCAGGTCCTGGTGGGCCAGCAGGTAGGGGCCGGCGAAGTCGACCTTCTGCTTGCGCTCGTCGGTGATGGAGTAGGTGGCGGCGATGAACTTGACGTCACCGCGGGCGAGCGCGTTCTCGCGGTCGGCGCTCTTGGTCTCCACCCACTGGATCTGGTTCGGCTTGTAGCCGAGCTGCTGGGCGACGTAGGTGGCCACGTCCACGTCGAAGCCGGAGTAGGAACCATTGGGCTCCTTCAGGCCGAGACCCGGCTGGTCGAACTTGATACCGATCTTGATCTTGTTGCCGCCACCCGAGCCGCCGTCGGAGTTGCCGCCGCCACAGGCGGTGGCGCCCACGGTCAGGGCGAGTACGGCGGCCGAGGCGGCGGTGACCTTGCGGAGCTTCATCGTGAACATCCTTACGTCTGGAGAGGAGGAAGCGGGCCCGGGACGGACGGGCCGGAGGCGTTCCGCGCGCGTGGGCGGAGCGGTCGCGTCAGTGGTGCAGGATCTTCGACAGGAAGTCCTTGGCCCGGTCGCTGCGCGGGTTGCTGAAGAACTGGTCGGGCGCGGCCTGTTCGACGATGCGGCCGTCCGCCATGAAGACCACCCGGTTGGCGGCCGACCGGGCGAAGCCCATCTCGTGGGTGACGACGACCATCGTCATGCCCTCACGGGCGAGCTGCTGCATGACCTCGAGGACCTCGTTGATCATCTCGGGGTCGAGGGCGGAGGTCGGCTCGTCGAAGAGCATCACCTTCGGTCCCATGGCCAGCGCGCGGGCGATGGCGACGCGCTGCTGCTGGCCGCCGGAGAGCTGCGCGGGGTACTTGTCGGCCTGGGTGCCCACGCCGACCCGGTCGAGCAGGGCGCGAGCCCGCTCCTCGGCCTGCTTCTTGTCCGCCTTGCGGACCTTGAGCTGGCCCAGCATCACGTTCTCGAGCACGGTCTTGTGCGCGAAGAGGTTGAAGGACTGGAAGACCATGCCGACGTCGGCGCGCAGCCGGGCCAGCTCCCTGCCCTCCGCGGGCAGCGGCTTCCCGTCGATCGTGATCGTGCCGGAGTCGATCGTCTCCAGGCGGTTGATGGTGCGGCACAGGGTCGACTTTCCGGACCCGGAGGGTCCGATGACCACGACGACCTCGCCGCGGGCGATCGTCAGGTCGATGTCCTGGAGCACGTGCAACGCGCCGAAGTGCTTGTTGACGCTCTTCAGGACGACCAGTTCGTCGGTCGCGGCCACGTCTTCCTTGGCCACCGATACTTCGGTCATCGCTCTCAGGCTCCGTCCTCCTCGGTTTCGGTGGACAGTAGTGATGGCCGGTGACCAGCGTCATCACATCTGAGCGAGATCTGAGCATCACGATCCGATAGCAATCGGACACGTGTCGTAGCACTTGCGCCCGCCTGCGTATCGGCCGGATAACGGAAGCAGGCGGCAACCGGAACCCTCTTGACGCCGTCCTCATCCATCGGCGTGACTTCCATGGTGCACGCGCGCGTGCACGTGACCTACACACCGGACAAGAATCATGACCGTACGACCGCTGAACCGGAGGGGGCCGGGATGAGGCTGCTGCTCGTCGAGGACGACAACCATGTCGCCGCGGCCCTGTCCGCCGTCCTCGCGCGGCACGGTTTCGACGTCACCCACGCGCGCAGCGGCGAGGAGGCCCTCCAGGCGCTCGTCCCCGAGGGCGCCGGATTCGGCGTGGTCCTGCTCGACCTCGGCCTGCCCGACCAGGACGGCTACGAGGTCTGCGGCAAGATCCGCAAGCGCACCAGCACCCCGGTGATCATGGTCACCGCGCGCTCGGACGTCCGCTCCCGCATCCACGGGCTCAACCTGGGCGCCGACGACTACGTGGTCAAGCCGTACGACACCGGGGAGCTGCTCGCCCGGATCCACGCCGTCAGCCGGCGCACCGCGCACGAGGACGCCACCCCGGGCGCCGACAGCGCGCTGCGCCTCGGACCCGTGCACATCGAACTGCCCACCCGTCAGGTCAGCGTGGACGGTTCGGTCGTCCAACTGACCCGCAAGGAGTTCGACCTGCTGGCGCTGCTCGCCCAGCGGCCGGGCGTGGTCTTCCGGCGGGAGCAGATCATCAGCGAGGTGTGGCGGACCAGCTGGGAGGGCACCGGGCGCACCCTGGAGGTGCATGTCGCCTCCCTGCGCGCCAAGCTGCGCATGCCCGCGCTGATCGAGACCGTACGCGGCGTCGGCTACCGGCTCGTCGCCCCGGCCGGGTAGCGGGCCCGGGTGCGCACACGGCTCCTGCCGCTGCTCATCGTCCTGATGGCGGCCGTACTCCTCGCCCTCGGCGTCCCGCTGGCCGTCAGCGTGGCCGCGGCACAGCAGCAGCGGGTCGTCGTCGACCGGATCGACGACACCGCGCGCTTCGCCGCGCTCGCCCAGTACGTCACCGACAGCCCCACCGGCTCCCGCCCGGCGAGCACCGACGAGCGCCGGGAGACCCTGCAGCGCGAACTGGACAGCTACTACGGCGTCTACGGCATCCGCGCGGGCGTCTTCTACCTCAGTGGCTCGACCGCCATGGCCAACGCGCCGGGCGACTGGTTCGTACCGGCCTCGGGCGAGGTCCGGGCGGCATTCGCCGAGGCGCTGCTCAGCCGCCGCAGCCACGATCCCCGGCAGGTGTGGCCCTGGCAGCGCAGCCGGCTGGTCGTCGCCTCGCCGGTCATCCGGGACGGGGACGTCGTGGCGGTCGTCGTCACCGACTCGCCCACCGGCCAGATGCGTTCGCGGATCCTGCGGGGCTGGCTGTTCATCGGGGCCGGGGAGTTCGCCGCGATGCTGCTCGCCGTCGGCGCCGCGCTGCGGCTGACCGGGTGGGTGCTCAGGCCGGTGCGGATCCTCGACGCCACCACGCACGCGATCGCGAGCGGCCGGCTGAAGTCCCGGGTCGCGGTCGGGGGTGGCCCGCCGGAACTCAGACGGCTGGCCCGGTCGTTCAACGAGATGGCGGACAACGTCGAGGACGTGCTGGAGCAGCAGCGCGCCTTCGTCGCCGACGCCTCGCACCAGCTGCGCAACCCGCTCGCGGCGCTGCTGCTGCGCATCGAACTGCTCGCGCTCGAACTCCCGGAGGGCAATGCGGAGATCGCTTCCGTCCGCACCGAGGGCAAACGCCTCGCGCAGGTCCTCGACGACCTGCTCGACCTGGCGCTGGCCGAGCACGCCGAGGCCGACCTCCGGCTGACCGACGTCGGCGCGCTGGCCGGGGAGCGGGTGGCCGCCTGGGCACCGGCCGCCGCCGCCCAGGGCGTCCGGCTCGTCGGCGACTGCCCGCCCACCACCGCCTGGGCCGACCCGATCACCCTGTCCAGCGCGCTGGACGCGGTCATCGACAACGCCGTGAAGTTCACGCCCGAGGACGGCACGGTCGAGGTCACGGTCTCCTCCAACGGCGACACCTCGACGGTCGTGGTCACCGACACCGGGCCCGGTCTCACCGACGAGGAACTCGCGCGCGTGGGCGACCGTTTCTGGCGCAGCGGCCGCCACCAGAACGTCAAGGGCTCGGGCCTCGGCCTGTCCATCACCCGCGTCCTGCTCGCCGCGGGCGGCGGATCGATCCACTACGCCCACCACGAGCCGCGGGGACTGCGGGTGACGCTGACGGTGCCCCGTCAGGCGGAGGGCCGCTAGCGGCCGCTACGGCTTGACCGACCGGTAGTAGCGGCGGGCGCCCTCCTGGAGGGGGAGGGGGTCGGTGTAGATGGCGGTGCGCAGGTCGACGAGCTGGGCCGAGTGGACGTGGGCCCCTATGCCGTCACGGCTCTTGATCACGGTACGGGTCACCCACTCGGTCAGCCGGGGATCCATGTCCTTGCGGGTCATCAGCACGTTGGACACCGCGATCGTCGGCACCACGGAGCCGAGCTGTACGAGCGGGTACGCCGACTCGGGCATGTTGGTGGCCCGGTAGTACCGCGCGGACTCCGCGTTCGCGTGCAGCTTGGCGACCAGGGCGCCGTCGATCGGGATGAACCTGACGGCGGACTTCCGGGTCAGCTCGAGGATGCCCTTGGTCGGCAGCCCGCCCGACCAGAAGAAGGCGTCGATCTTCCCCTGCAGCAGGTGGGCCGGGCCGGTGTCTATGCCGTCCGCCACCGGCGTGATGTCCTTCTCGGGGTCGATGCCGGCGGCCCGGAGCACCCGGTTCGCGATCAGCCGCACCCCGGAGTCGGGCAGCCCGGTGGCCACCGTCCTGTGCCGCAGGTCGGCGACGCTCTGGACCTTCGAGCCGCGCGGGACGACGAGCTGCACGTAGTCGTCGTAGAGCCGGGCCACCCCGCGCAACCGGCCGGCGTTCGCGCGGTGCCGCAGCTCGTACGTCTGCACGGCGTCGGCCGCCGCGAACGCGAAGTCGGCCTTGCCGGTCGCCACCCGCTCGACGTTCTCCTGGGAACCCGCGCTGTTCAGCAGCTTCACCTTCAGTCCCGGCATGTCCCTGCCCAGTTCGGCGCGCAGCCGCTCGCCGTACTCCTGATAGACGCCACGGGGCGTGCCGGTGCTGAAGACGATCGTCCCGCTCGGCGGCGTCTCGCCCAGGGGCAGCAGCCACCACAGCAGCAGCCCGAGGGCCACGACCCCGGCGGCCGCGCCCTGGAGCACCCGGCGCCTGCTGAGGGAGGGGAACGACTTGACCATGCGGGCGATCCTGCCAGCCCCCCGAGGGACTGGCCAGGGCCGGGGTCACTCCGGGGGCTGGGTGGAGGGGGCAGCGTGGCGGAGCCATCGGGGCGAGATGCGGGCACCGGTCGGTCGGGCGGGGCTGTCAGTGGGGGTCGGTATCTTCGGGGCATGAGCTCTTCGCCCGCCCCGCTCGTCCGGGAGTTTCACGACGCCTTCGGGCTCGACGCCCGCAGTACGCCGACGGAGGTGGCCCCCGATCTGGCCGCGCACCGTGGGGAGCTGCTCGCCGAGGAGGCCGCCGAGGTCGCCGAGGTGGCGGTCGCGGGCCCGCTGGACCGGCTCGCCCACGAGCTGGCGGACGTGGTGTACGTGGCGTACGGCACCGCGCTGGTGCACGGCATCGACCTCGACGAGGTGATCGCCGAGATCCACCGCGCCAACATGAGCAAGCTGGGCCCCGACGGCCAGGTCGCCCGACGGGCCGACGGCAAGGTCCTCAAGGGCGAGCACTACCGGGCGCCGGACGTCTCGGCCGTCCTGCGCCGTCAGGGATGGACACCCGGCGGCGCCTGACCCTCAGCAGTACGCCGACTCCACCTGCGGCAGCCGGGTCAGGCTGTCCCGGGCGTCGGCCGGCAGGTCCCGGTGGTGCAGTTGCCGGCAGATGTCCTCCAGGGCCGTGATCTGGGGCTTGCCCTGGTCCACCGCGGGCCAGACCACCCCCAGTGTGCAGTCGGGCAGATCACGCACCGGCAGATAGCGGATGTCCGGGCGGGGATACAGACGCGCCGCCGCCGAGGGCACGAAGGCGATCGCCCCGCCGAAGGAGGCCATGGACAGCAGCGACTCGAACCGGGTGACATGGTGGTCGGTGTAGCGGACCGGCGTGCCGTCCGGGCGTGGGTCCGCCGCCCAGAAGGCACGGCCCTCCTCGAACATCTGCGGCGCCAGACTGACCACCGGATAGTCGGCCAGGTCCGCCAGTGTCACCGAGGTGGAAGCGGCGAGCGGATCCGAACTGGCCACGCAAACCACCCGGGGTTCCGTCGCCAGCGGCCGGCTGTGCAGGCTCTCGGGGACCGGCAGATAGGCGAACGCGGCGTCGATCGTGCCGTTCTCCAGCACCGTCATCTGCTCGACCAGGTCCAGGACATGGATCTCCGGCCCCATGCACGGGTACAGCGCGGTGATCGCACCGAGCACGCTGCGGGTGGCCTCCAGTGCCGCGACGTTCTCGCACACGCCGAGCCGCAGCCGGGTGTCACCGAGCGCGGAGCGGGACGCCGCGTTGCGCAGATGATCCGCCGCGTCGACGACGTTCTTCACCAGCGGCAGCAGCGCCTGCCCCGTCGGGGTCAGCTCGACCCGCCGGCTGGTGCGGGTGAAGAACCGCACGCCGAGCCGCTGTTCCAGGGAGCGGATCTGCTGACTGAGCGCCGGCTGGGTGAGATAGAGCTTGCCCGCCGCCCGCTTGAAGTGGAGTTCCTCGGCCAGCGTGAGCAGCAGCCGAAGCTGGTGAACGGTCGGGTCCTCCATGGCCCGCATCTCCCCCCGTATGGATAATCTTTGATCTATTGCCGTGCACCGATGCCTAATCGATGAGGCATTGACCGGAAGATTCCTCAAATGACACCATGAACCCCCACTCTAGCGTGCGGCCGAGTGGGTCAACCATCCGTTTTCGGTCTGTTCTGCCTGGAATTAGGGCCTCCGCGCGACGACACCTCCCCGGATCGGACCCCTGATCGATCCGCAGGCCGGGACGGGTCGGAATAGCTGATTCTGGTGCAGCCCGGTCGGGATTCGGCCGGGCATCGCCGCGATGCGGTCCCCCCGCCCGTCCCAGCTCACCCATTCCCGTGGCCGCGCAGGTAAATGGCAATGGAGGGTCCGTATGCTGATGGAGTCATTTGCGCCCGCCGGAATCAACCGCATTCCTGCTGTCGTGGGCGCGGATCTCCTGGTGCCGCTGGTCGACGGACGACGGGTGTCACCGGCCAACCTCGACCACGCGGCGAGCGCGCCCTGCCTCACCGCCGTCCAGCGGGGCGTGAACCGGCTGCTGCCGTGGTACAGCAGCGTGCACCGGGGTTCCGGTTTCCCCTCCCAGGTCTCCACCCGGGTCTACGAGCGGGCCCGGGACTCGGTGCGGACCTTCGTGGGCGCGCCGCCCGGTGCCACCGTGCTGTTCACCCGCAACACCACCGACGCGCTGAACCTCCTGGCGCGCGCGGTGCCGCCGGACACCACCGTGTTCCGGTTCCCGACCGACCATCACGCGGCGCTGCTGCCCTGGGGCGAGGCCCGGGTGCGGCGGCTCGGCTGGCCGAAGCGGCCGGAGGAGGCGCTGCGCCTGCTCGACCAGGCACTGGCCGGCGCGCCGAAGGGGCCCCGGCTGGTGGTGATCACCAGCGTCTCCAACGTCACCGGTGAGGTGTGGCCGGTGGCCGGACTGGCCGGGGTGGCCCGCCGGCACGGCGCACGGGTGGTGCTCGACGCCGCCCAGTTGGTGCCGCACCGGCCCCTGGACATGACCGCGCTGGACGTGGACTGGGTGGCGCTGTCCGGGCACAAGCTGTACGCCCCGTTCGGCGCCGGCGCCCTGGTGGGGGCGGCCGACTGGCTCGCCCGGGCCGAGCCCTACCTGGCCGGGGGCGGGGCGAGCGCACTCGTGGCCGTAGAGGCGGGCAAGGAGGCCGTGACCTGGGCGGATCTGCCGCACCGGCATGAGGCGGGGTCGCCGAACGTGGTGGGTGCGCATGCGCTGGCCATCGCCTGCGAGACTCTGGCGGGCGCGGGCTGGGACGCGATCACGGCCCACGAGCGGGCCCTGGCGGGCCGGTTGCGGCGTGGCCTGTCCGGGATACCCGGTGTGCGGCTGCTCGGGATGTGGGGTTCGGACCATCCGAGGATCGGTGTCGTGTCGTTCACCGTCCTGGACCGCTCCGGAGAACCGGCCGACCAGCAGCTGATCGCCACCGCGCTGGCCGCCGAGCACGGCGTCGGCATCCGCCACGGCGCCTTCTGCGCCCACCAGGCGGTGCACCGTCTGGCGGGCGGCCCGGACGGCGCCCTGCGGGCCAGTGTCGGCCTCGGTACCACCGCCGAGCACGTCGAACGGTTCCTGGGAGCCCTGGCCGCCCTCGTGCGGCGCGGCCCCCGCTGGACCTACCGCCACTGCGCCGAGGGCTGGACCCCGGCCCCCGACCCCCGCCCCATCCCCGAACTTCTGCCCTGACCTGATCCATAACCTTCCCTCTATGGATCGGCGTTCGTATCTAATCGGTCGGCTATTGCGGCCCCGCTCGGGGCTGTGTAAACCTGGCAGCGCCTTGGGGATGAACGAAGCCGAAGCAGAGATCGGCAGCGGGAATTCCCGATTTCAGCGCCAGGCGCTTTCTCTCGTCAGGTCGCACCACCTGAATCCCGAAGATCGGTGAGGTGTGTGCGGCGTCTCGAGTTCGGCATGGTCGGTGCGTCATCAGCCCATTCCATGTCCACGTCTGTGTTCCACGGGGGAGTAAAAGTGAGTACTAGCCTGACAGAGGCCGGCTGTACGGAGTTATCGGACAAGATCGTGAAACTGCTGTACCGGTCCCAGCGAACCTGGCTGGCATCGGTCGGAAAGGACGCCGGTGATCAGGAGTGCGTTTCCGCGCCCTGCCCGGCCTGCCTGGAGGAACACCGCGCCAAACTGGACTACTTCATCCGCCGGGCGCAGCCGATCCACCTGGTCCTGCCGGCGTTCCCGGCCAAGTCGCCCAACCGCACCAAGGTGCTGGGGGACCTGCCCGACCTGGGCGAGTACCTGGGGCTGGCGTCCCTCCAGGCGCTGTGCGACTACATAAGCCACTACCACGCCTCGGGCGCGCGGATCACGATCTGCTCGGACGGTCACGTCTTCGGTGACGTGGTCGGCGTGAGCGACGAGGTGGTCACCGCCTACCGCACCCACCTGGCACGGATGATCGAGCGGGCCAACTGGCCGTCGCTGGACCTGTACGGCCTCGACGACGCCTTCGGCGGCGCCGACTACCCGACCCTGCGCAAGGTGCTCGAGGACCACTACGCGCCGCCCCTCGACGAGTTGAAGGAAAGCGTGCGTACCGACAGCGGCACCCGGGCGCTCTTCAACGGAATCCACCGCTTCATGTTCGAGGACGCCGTGGGCGTGGGCGGCGACACGATGTCGCGGACGGCGCTGCGCAACGAGTCCAAGGAGCGGGCGTACCGGACCATCAGCCGCAGCAATGCCTGGAGCGGCGTGGTGGCCGAACGCTTTCCCCGGGCCGTCCGGCTGTCGATCCATCCGCAGTCCCCGCACTCCCGGAAGATCGGCGTGCGCCTGCTGCGGGCCCAGGACGCCTGGCTGACGCCCTGGCACGGCGTCGTCCTCGACGACGGCACCTCGCTGTCGCTGGTCAAGAAATGGGACGCGGAGAAACTCGACGCCTCCCTCGTCTGGCGGGGCGGCCGCCCCAGCCACTTCGTCGAACCCCGCTCCGCGCTCACCTCCTAGAAAGGCAATCCCGTGCCCTCTTCGGTGTCACAGTCCGCGGGCCGCGACTTTCCCTGCGGTTCCACGGAGACCACCAAGCTGACCCACACCCCGCTGCGCCCCTTCGGCCGTGTCGTGACGGCGGCCGGCGGCGGCGCCCGGATCGAGGACATCCCGGTCGAAAAGCTCGCCCGCTGGACCGAGGAGTCCCGGGTCCTGGTGCTGCGCGGCTTCCAGTCACTGGCCAAGCAGGAGTTCGCCGACTACTGCCGCCGCTGGGGCGAGGTCCTGAAGTGGGACGCGGGGGAGGTGGTCGACCTCGTCGTCGAGGAGAACCCGAAGAACTACCTCTTCGACAGCGGCGACGTGCCCTTCCACTGGGACGGCGCCTTCGCCGACGCCGACCCGCGCTACTTCTTCTTCCAGTGCCTGGACGTCACTCCGGGCGTCGGCGGCGAGACCGTCTTCTGCGACACCTCACGGGTCTACCGGGACGCCGACGACGAGACCCGCGAGCGCTGGAGCCGGATCAGCCTGACGTACGCGACCGACAAGGTCGTGCACTACGGCGGCGAGGTCACCGAGCGGCTGGTCACCCAGCACCCGGCCACCGGGCTGCCGGTCCTGCGCTTCGCCGAGCCGCTGGCGCCGGAGACGTACAAGAACCCGGTGTACGTGAAGGCGAACGGCATCGGCGAGGCGGACGTAGACGCCTTCCTCACCGGGCTCGCCGAGCGCGTGCACCGCCCGGAGTACTGCTACGCCCACGACTGGCAGGCCGGCGACATCCTGATCGCGGACAACTTCTCGCTCATCCACGGGCGCAACGCGTTCACCGGCCCGACCGCGCGCCACCTGCAGCGGGTCGAGGTGATCTGAGCGCACATCCGGTCCCGGGCAGCGGCCGCTGCCCGGCGGCGCCGACGAGTTCATCGCGCAAGCACTGGCTGTGAGGAGCGGGTATGAAGGTGGGACTGGCGTGGGACGCCGTCGGACCGGTGGAGGGCGGGCGGGGTCTGCTCGAGCTGGCGCGCACGGCCGGCGTGGACACGTTCCTGGTGTTCGACCACTTGATCAACGTGTTTCCGCGCCAGGCGTGGGGCACCGGCTTCGGCCACCTGGCCGCGGCCCTGCCGAGCCCCGACCTGTCGCTGGAGTTCGCCACCGTACTCGGCAACTTCGCGTCGCACGCCGGTCCCGTCAGGCTTGCGGTCGGCGTCACCGATCCGCACCGCAGGCACCCCGCGGTGCTCGCCCAGACCGCGCTGACCCTGGCCCAGTTCACCGACCGCCCGCCGGTCCTCGGCATCGGCGCCGGTGCCCGGGAGAACCTCCAGCCCTACGGCATCCACCCCGACCGCAAGGCGGCCCGGGTGGAGGAGGCGCTGCGGATCCTGCGGATGCTCTTCGACTCCAAGGGGCCCTACGACTTCCGGGGCGAGTTCTTCACCCTCGACCAGGCGGTCATGGACCTGCGCGCACCCGACGGGAGCGTCCCGGAGATCTGGGTCGGCGGCAGCGGACCCCGGATGACCGCGCTCGCCGGCCGGTACGGGGACGGCTGGCTCCCCTCGGACCTGATGACGCCGGACGCGTACGCGCGCAGGCTGGCCGTCGTCCGGGAGGCGGCCGTCGCCGCGGGGCGGGACCCGGACCGGGTCGTCCCCGCGGGCGGTGTGCCGATCGTGGTGGCCGAGACCGACGAGGCGGCCCGGGAGCTGTGCACGGCCCGGGCGATCCGCTATCTGGCCCTGCACGCCGGGGCGGCGCAGTGGCGCGCGTACGGCGTCGAGCACCCGTTCGGCGACGGCTACCAGGGGCTGTCGGAGCTGCTGCCGCACCGGCTGACGCGCGAGGAGGTCGAGGAGGCCCTGGCCGTCGTGCCGGACGAGCTGGTCACCGACCTGGCGATCGTGGGCAGCCGGCGCACGGTGCTCGACCGGATCGGCGAACTCGCCGACGCCGGCCTGCGCCTGCCCGTGCTGATCCCCGTCTCGGCGCTGGCCTCCCCGGAGGCCGCCCTGTACACCGTGGAGAGCGTGGCCTGGCTGGCCGCCGAACTCCGCGCGGAGAGCGGGCGGGTGACGGCATGACCCGCATCGGCATCATCGGCTCCGGGATCTCCGGGCTGCACCTGGCCCTGCGTCTGCAGCAGCTCGGCGTGCCCGCGACGCTGTACTCGGCGCAGACCGCCCAGCAGCTCGGCTCGGCACGGCCGCGCAACTTCCCGGCCCGGTTCGGGCCCACGCAGGAACGCGAGGAGACGCTCGGCGTGCACGCGTGGCAGTCCGACGAAGCCCGGGTGCACCGGTGGGCGGTCAGCCTGCACGGCGAGGGCGCGCCACTGGAGTTCACCGCGGCGCTCACCCCGCCGTCCAGCGTGGTCGACTTCCGTCTCTACCTGCCGCACCTGCTCACCGAGTTCGGCCGGCGCGGCGGGGAGATCGTGACCGGGGACGCGCCGGTGGAGGAGGTCGCCCGGCGGCACGACCTGGTGGTGGTGGCCAACGGCGACCGGTCGATGCGGGAGCTGTTCCCGGCCGACCCCGCCCGCTCGCCGTACAGCACCCCGCAGCGCGTCCTGTGCAGCGGCTTCTACCACGGCATCCGGGAGGACGCGCCGCACACCCTGGACATCCACTTCATGCCCGGCGTCGGGGAGATCCTGCGGATACCGTTCCTGTCCCGGCTCGGCCCGGCCCATGTGCTGGCGTTCGAGGCCGTGCCGGGCGGTCCGCTGGAGCCACCCGCCCACCTGGACGCCGACGCCGACCCGGCCGGCTTCCACCGGGAAGTGCTGCGCCTGGTGGCCGAGTTCGCGCCCGGTCTGCGCGCACGCGTCGACATCGACCGGTTCGCGCTCATCGCCCCAGGCGAGCTGGCGCAGGGCGCGATCACACCGGTGGTCCGCCGGGGCTGGGCGCGGCTGGCCGACGGCACCGGCGCGCTGGCCATCGGGGACGCCTGGATCACCAACGACCCGCTCACCGCCCAGGGCGCCAACCTCGGCTCGCGCACCGCGTTCGCCCTCGCCGAGCTCATCGCCACGGCGACCGGCCCGCTCGACCCCGACTTCTGCCGCGCGGCCTCCGAGCGGCTGTGGGACCACGCCCGCCACGTCGTGGAGTGGACCAACGCCTTCCTCGCGCCGCCCCCGCCGCACGTCCGGCGGCTGCTCGGCCACGCGGCCGAGGACCGCCGGATCGCCGACGCGTTCGTCAGCGGCTTCCACGACCCGGTGGCGCAATGGGCCGTGCTGTCCAGCCCCGACGGCGTGGACGCCTTCCTCAAGAGCCGCACCGAGGACGGCCGGCCCACGGTCGACGCCGGACGTCCCTGACCCCCGCACCCCCTGCGCGCCCGCGCACCACCCCCTATTTCGATGCGAGAGGGAAAATGCCCATCAGTATCCTGTCCCTGATGCTGTGCGTGTTCGGCATCACCACCGGCGAGTTCGTGGTCGCCGGCATCCTGCCGGACGTCGCCGACGGCCTCGACGTCTCCATTCCGGCGGCCGGTCTGCTCGTCACGGCGTACGCCATCGGCATGATCTTCGGCGGCCCGGTGGTCACCGCGCTCACCGCCCGGTACCAGCGCAAACCGCTGATCCTCGCCCTGCTCGTGATCGCCGTCGTCGGCAACCTCGCCTCCGCGCTCGCGCCCGTCTACGGCGTGGCGTTCGCGGCACGCGTCGTCACCGCCCTGGTGACCTCGACGTTCTTCGCCAACGCGATCGTCATCGCCACCTCGACGGTGCCGCCGGAGAAGGCGGCCTCCACCGTCTCGAAGCTGATCCTCGGCATGAACCTCGCGATGATCCTCGGTGCCCCGCTCGGCACCTTCATCGGCAACAGCCTCGGCTGGCGCGCGACGTTCGTCGCCATCGCGGTGACCTGCGCCGTCGGCCTGCTCATGGTGATGCGGTTCGTGCCGGCCGTCGCGGGCGGCACCTCCACCTCGGCCTTCGGTGAACTGCGGGTGCTGCGCAAGACCCCCGTCCAGTTGGCCATCCTGGTCACCGTCGTCGGCAACGCGGGCCTGCTCATCGTCTTCACCTACTTCGCGCCGCTGCTGACGGACGTCTCCGGTTTCAGCGACTCCGCGGTGCCCGTCCTGCTGCTCGTCTACGGCGTCGGCGCCACCGGCGGCAACCTGCTGGGCGGGCGGCTCTCCGACCGGGCGCCGATGCCGGCCCTGGTCGGGCTGCTCGCCGCGCTGACCGTGGCCGTGCTCGCGATGTGGGCGGTCGGCTCCAGCCTCGTCGGTTCCGCGATCATGGTCTTCCTGCTCGGCGCGCTGGGCTTCGCCATCGTCCCCGGCATGCAGGCGCGGGTGCTGGGCACCGCCGCACAGGCGCCCACCCTGGCCCTCGCGGTGAACGCCTCCGCCTATCAGCTCGCGGCGGCGTTCGCGTCCTGGATCGGCGGCCGCATCATCGACGCCGACCTCGGGCTGCGCGGCATCTACCCCGTCGCCGCCGGCATCACCTTCCTCGGCATCCTGGCGAGCCTGCTCGCCTGGCACCGGGACCGCCGTACGGCCGTGGCCGCGGACCCCGGCCCGGACGCCGAGGTCTCGGTGGCCTGACACGCCCCGGCGCCGCCGGCCGCGTGCTTCTCCAACGCGAAGGAGCGCACCTCATGGCTCGTGCATCCGCCCTGGTCGACGGGGAGTGGGCGGCCGCCTGTCTCGGCGACCCCGCAACGGTGTTCGTCGAGACGGGCAACAGCGCCGCCCCCTACCGCGCCGGCCATGTACCCGGTGCCGTGTGGATCGGCTGGGAGGAGTTCCAGGACGACCTACGGCTCGGAGTCGTGGAACGCGGCGCGTTCGAGAAGCTGCTGAGCGCCAAGGGCATCGGCAACGACGACACCGTCGTCCTCTACTCGGTGAACTCGGGCCTCCTCGCGGCCCTGGCGCTGTGGTACTTCCGGCTCTACGGGCACCGGTCGGTGAAACTGCTCGACGGCGGCCGGGAGAAGTGGGAGCGCGAGGGCCGCCCGCTCACTCCCGCCGAGACGGTCCGCCCGGCCACCGCCTACCACGCCGAGAAACCCGACACCTCGATCCGGGCCACCCGGGACGACGTGCTCGCCGCCCTCGGCACCGGCAATCTGATCGACGTCCGCACCCCGGACGAGTACGCGGGCCGCATCTTCGCCCCCGGGTTCGCCGGCGAGGCGTTCGCGCCGGGCAACAACCCGCACGAGGTGGCGCAGCGGGCGGGCCACGTGCCCGGCGCGGTCAACCTGGAGTGGGACCGCGCACTGCGCGAGGACGGTTCCTTCAAATCCCGGGAGGAACTGGAACACCTCTACGGCGGCCTGGACCCGGCCCGCACCACCATCACCTACTGCTGGGTGGGCGCGCGCTCGGCGCACTCCTGGTTCGTCCTCAGCGAGCTGCTCGACTGGCCCGCCGTGCAGAACTACGACGGCTCCTGGGGCGAGTACGGCTCCCTGGTGGGCGTCCCCGTCGAACGCGGCGACGGCACGCACTGACCGCCACCGACGCACGACAGGACCGTCACCCACGAGACACCCGAACCGTCGCTCCGCCCGGCGGACGCGGCCCGACCCGGAAGGGGTTCGCCATGAGCTCCGACGCACTCACCGCCATCGCCGCCCTGGCGCCCCGACTGACCGCGGCCGCCCCCCGCGCCGACGCCGAGCGCCGGCTGTCCGACGACACCGTGGCCGCGATGCGGGACGCGGGCGTGTTCCGCATCGCCACGCCCAAGCGCTACGGCGGCGGCGAGGCGTCGCTGCGCACGCATCTGGAGATGGCCGCCGCCGTGGCCGCCGTCGACGGCGGCGCGGGCTGGCTGACCTCGCTGTGGAACGGCAACAGCTGGTGCGTGGCCCTCTTTCCCGAACAGGCGCAGGACGACATATGGGGCGAGAACCCCGACGCCCTGGTCAGTGGCACCCTCAAGCCCAGCGGGCCGGTCCGCCGGGTGCCCGGCGGCTACCGGCTCAGCGGTGGCTGGAGCTACGCCTCCGGCATCTGGCACGCCTCCTGGGTGATCGCCTCCACCGTGCTGGAGGACGGCCCGGCGGCCATGCTGATACCGCGCGGCGACTACGAGATCGTGGACGAGTGGCACATGGCCGGCATGCGGTCGACCGGCAGCAACCGGTACGTGATCGAGGACGCCTTCGTGCCCGACCACCGCGTGCTGCGCCTCGGCCCGCTCGTCCAGGGCTCGAACGTCACCTACAGCGTCGCGCCCGCCTACCGCACCGCCATCGTCCCCACTCTGGTCCTGATGGTCGCCGGTCCCCAACTCGGCCTCGGCCGCGCCGCCCTGGAGCACGTCATCGACGCCTCCGGGCACAAGGGCATCGCCTTCACCGGCTTCGCCCGGCAACGCGACTCCGTGGCCTTCCAGCTCCAGGTGGCCGAGGCCGCCACCGCCCTCGACACCGCCGACCTGCACATCCACCGCGCCGCCGACGCCCTCGACCGGCACGCCGCCGAGGCGGTGTACCCCGCCGAACTCCTGCGCGCCCGCTACCGCGCCGATGCCGCCGTGGCCGTACGCCACATCGGCCGCGCCCTGGACACCCTCATGACCGCCCATGGCTCCAGCGGTCTCGCCGACGCCAGCCCGCTGCAGCGGATCTGGCGCGACGCGAGCGTCGCGGCGCGCCACGGCATGCTCATCCCGCAGGTCAACCTGGAGGTCTACGGCGCCGCGCTGGTGGGCGCGGACAACACCGTGAGCCCGTTCGTGTGACGCGACCGGACCTTCTCACCCGACCCGACACCCCTCCACAGAAACGGAGAGACCGTACCGTGACGAAGACGCTCGGGCTGATCGGCAGCGGCATGATCGGCGGCGTGCTGGCCCGCCTCGCCGTGGCCGCCGGTCTCCAGGTCGTGCTGAGCAACTCCCGCGGCCCCGAGACCCTCACCGGCCTCGTCGCCGACCTCGGGGACCAAGCCCGGGCGGCCACCCCCGCCGAGGCCGCCCGGGCCGGTGACGTGGTGGTGGCGACCGTCCCGCTGCACGCCCACGACCGCCTGCCCGCCGACGCCCTGACCGGCAAGACCGTGATCGACACCATGAACTACTACCCCGAGCGCGACGGCCGCATCGCTCCGTTGGTCCGGGGCGAGCTGACCTCCAGCGCCCTGGTGCAGCGCCGGCTGCCCGGCTCGCGCGTGGTCAAGGCGTGCAACAACCTCTTCTTCCTGAGCCTGCTCACCGCCGCCCGGCCCGCCGGCTCGCCCGGGCGCAGCGCGCTGCCCCTGGCCGGCGACGACCCGGCCGCCAAGGCCGAGGTGGCGGACCTGCTGGACGTCCTCGGCTACGACACCGTGGACCTCGGCACCCTGGCCGACAGCTGGCGCAGCGAACCGGGCACACCCGTCTACGTCCGGCCGTACTTCCCGGGGCAGCCGCCCTGGGGGGCGCGCGAGGAGGAACTGCACCGCTGGTTCCGCGAGACGCCCCTGGTCCCGGTCACGGCGGCCCGGGTGCGGGAACTGACCGCCCTCGCCGTCCGCAGCCAGGTGGGGGAGCGGCTGCCCGGCAGGCTCACGTCCGACTGAGCGGCCGTACAGCCGTACAGCCGTACCCGCGTACCGCCGTACAGAAGGGAGCGACGGTGTCCGAATCCGGCGGGCGGTCCGCACCGGCCTCGTTCCGGCAGACGATGTCCAGATTCGCCTCCGGTGTCGTCGTGCTGTCCGTCGGCGAACCCCACCTCCACGCGATGACGGCGAACGCCTTCGGCTCGGTCTCGCTCGACCCTCCGCTGGTGCACTGCTGCATCGCGCACACGGCGGTCATGCACGGCCACCTCACCCGCTCCCGCAGCTTCGGCGTCTCGATCCTGGGCGCGGACCAGGAGGCGACCGCCCGGCACTTCGCCGACAAGCTGCGCCCGCTGGGGCCCGCCCAGTTCGACGGCGTCGACTGGAACCCCGGCCCGCTGACCGGCGCGCCCCTGCTCACCGGCGCGCTGGCGTGGCTGGAGTGCAAGCTCGTGGAGTCGTACACCGCCGGGGACCACTCGCTGTTCCTCGGCGAGGTGCTCTCCTCCACCAGCACGGCCGACGAGGAGGCGGCGCTGCTGTTCTACGCCGGCCGGTTCCGGCGCACGCACGCCCCGTCGGCCCGGAGTTGAGCGGCCGGGAACGCGGGCGGGCCCCCGCCGCTCCTGCTGGGAGTGGCGGGGGCCCGCTGTGCCGGTGCCGGCCGTGGCTCAGTGCAGGGCACTGACCTCGGTCGCCGACAGTGTGCGCGGATAGACGTGGACGTCCGCGACGGAGCCGGGGAACGCCATGTAGGGAGTCGTGGCGGAGGCGCTGTTGACGCAGCCGCCGACGGTCAGGGGCAGGGACGAGTCGTACTGCGGGCTGAGGTTCTTGGCCGTCCCCATCAGGGTGCCGTTCTGGTACAGGGTCATGGTGCCGGTGCTGGAGTCCCCGGCGACCGGTGCCCGGTAGGTGGCCACCAGGTGGGTCCAGGTGCCGACCGGACCGGTGTTGTTGTCTCCCTCCGCGGTGGGGAAGTCGGCGTTGTCGTCGTTGGTGGTCGTGGTCTGGAACATCCAGGCGCCACTGGGTTTGTCGTAGGAGAGATAGAAGGACTGGTGCTCCGTGGTGCCCTGGCAGACCGCGGTGGTGCCGAGCGCCGAGTTGATCTTCACCCAGGCCGAGACCGTGTAGTCGCCGAGCGTGTTCACCGCGCTCTGCTTGCTCTTGAGGAAGCCGGTGCTGCCGTCGAAGGCCGCGCTGCCGGACAGCCCGCTCGGCGCGTCGGTGCCGAAGCTGACACTGCCGGACGGGGTGAGCGCGTTGAGGGAGGCGCTGTCGCTGCCGTCGGAGCCGAGCTTCCACTCGTCCTCGGGCATGCCCTTGTCCCAGCCGGACGGGACGATCACGCTGTTCGCGCCGGCGTCGCTCGCCGTCATCGCGTACGGGTAGACCTGCACGTCGGAGACGGAGCCGGGGAAGGCGTTGTACGGCGACGTCGCGTCGGGGCTGTTGATGCAGCCGCCGATGGTCAGCGGCATGGACGAGTCGTACTGCGGGGTGGGGTTGGTGGCCGTCCCCATCAGCGTGCCGTTCTGGTAGATCGACATCACGCCGGTGCCCGAGTCACCGTCCACCGGAGCGGTGTAGGTGACCAGCAGGTGGGTCCAGGTGCCCAGGGCCCCGGTGCCGGTGTCTCCTTCCGCGGTCGGGAAGTCCGCGCTGTCGTCGTTGGTCGTCGTGGTCTGGAACATCCAGCCCTGGTTGCCTCTGTCGTAGCCGATGTAGAACGCCTGGTGCTGGCTGGTTCCCTCGCAGATGGCGGTGGCGGGATTGTCCGCCGAGTCGAGCTTCACCCATGCCGAGACGGTGTAGTCGGCGAGGGTGTTGACCGCCGTGTGGTCGCTCTCCAGGAACCCGGTGCTGCCGTCGAAGGACGTGGCGCCGGCGGGGGCGTTGACCGCGTCGGGCCCGGCCGCGTTGAAGGTGGCCCCGCCGACCGCGGTGAACGGGTTGTCCCCGCGCTGGTCACTTCCGTCGGCGGACAGGTCCCACTCGTTGTCGGGAGTGTCGCTGCCGGTGGCCTCCGGAACGATCAGGTTCGGCGCGATGGCGACGACCTGGGTGTTCGTGTCGTTCAGGTACCGGGCGGCGAGATCGTCGTAGTACGCGTTGGACGGGTTGCCGCCGGAGAGGTCGGCCGCCTTGACGGTCGACGAGGTGGCCGTGCCGTCCGTGGAGACCGCCGCCGCGAAGTCGATGACCTGCGTCGGGAAGTTGTCCAGCAGATAGCTGTTGACCTGCTCGCGCGCGGACTCCTGCGTCGCCGTGCCCGGGTGGGCGGCGGTGAACGGGGCGATGGTGGTGAGGTAGACGGTGATGTTGGAGTTCTGCGTGACCGGCTGCCCGTTGATGTACGTCTGCCCGTCGTCGGTGTAGTACGAGCTGAGCTCGCTGTTCAGCGCGGCCAGTCCGTTCTCGACCTTCGTGGCGCAGGTGTTGGCGTCGCTGGTGCAGTTGAGCAGGTCGGCGGCGCCGGTGGAGACGAGCACGGTGCGCACGTTGCCCTGGGCCAGTACGTTGCGGTCCAGCGGGTTGAGCGCGTTGGTCGGGGTGTCGCTGTTGGTGACCTGCGGCAGCAGGTTGTTGTTCAGGGACGCGCTGTTGGTGCCGGCGTTGAGGATGCCGTAGTCGATGGTGTCGTCCCCGTTGGGGTCGTCGACGACGGCGCTGGTGATGGCGTCGCTGAGGTGGTGCCGGCCGTCGCCGCTCGCGGTGTCCGCGTTGACGCTCTGGTCGCCGTAGAGGACCAGCGAGCCGGTGGGCGCGGAGGTGGGAGTGGTGACGTCGATGCCGGCCAGGTACGGCAGACCGGTGTAGGTCGTCTGCGTGTACTTGGTGGCCGCGGTGTCACCGGTGCGGTTGGCCGCGTCGCTGACCCACACCGGGGTCTGGGCCAGGCCGTGGCCGGGCATGGCGGACACCGAGCCGTGCACCTGCAGGCTGACCAGCACGGTCGCCTGCTGCCCCACGGCCAGCGTCACCGGGTCGCTGGTGACGTCCCCGCCGGCCGGGACGGTGACGGATGCGGAGCCGTTGTTGAAGGCGAGCGGCACCGGTGCCGCGGCCGCCGTGGCGCCGCCCGCGGTGGCGTCCTGCAGCGCGACGGAGGCCGCGTCGAAGGTCACCGGGCTGCTGCCCATCGCGTTGGACAGGTGGATGCGGACCCCGTTGCCCTCGTCGGTGCCGATGCTGACGTGCGCCGGGATGCGCAGCGTCTGCCCGCTCACGGTGGCGGTGGTGCCGCCGGACTGCTGGACCTTGGCGGTGTCCTGGACGGAGGACCAGGTGCCGACCCAGTGCTGGGCGCTGCTGCCCGTGAGGGGCCGCACACCGACGCCGAGGACGTGCAGGGTGGGCTGGCCGGCCTGCACACCGTTGGTGAACAGCGGCAGGGAGATGCTGCTGACGACCGAGCCCGGGCAGGCCAGCGGCACGCTGATCGCGTAGATCTTCGGGCCGGGGCTGGGGCTGGTCTGCGTGTTGTTGCTGTGGTTCTGGTGGACCAGGGTCAGCGTGGCCGCGGAGGCCGGACCGCTCATCCAGTCCGGCACGGTGTCCAGCGTGTACGTCTGGTCGGCGGGGTTGCCGTCGGGGTCGAGGCAGTTGTTCTTGCCGTAGGTGATGGTGCCGGTGGCGCCCTTGGCCGCTCCGCCGGTGGCGAAGGCCAGGAAGACCACCGCTCCACCGGTGTTCACCACGCCGCTGCCCGGCACGGTGAGGGTCTGCCCGGAGGCCAGCATGTTGTCGTAGGTGCCGGTGCCGAACTTGGGCAGGGTGACGGCGGCGCCGTCCACGGTCACCGACTTGCCGCTCTGCCAGCCCGCCGTGCCGGTCAGGTCGGCGGAGTTGATGCTGTTGCCCGAGCCGTCGGCGTCGGCCGTGCTGGTCGTGGTGGTGAAGGTGCTGGTCGCGGTGTTGTTCAGGCAGCTCGAGGTGCTGTTGACCGCGCAGGTCAGCGCGGGCGCGAGGCGCAGCACGTCGATGCCCGCCTGGTAACCGGTCGAGCTGGGGTTCTTCCCGGTCAGGGTGAGGGTCAGGGTGTGCGCACCCTGCTTGAGGCTGAGCAGCTGACCACTGGAGTCCTTCGGAATGCCCAGATTCACGAACCGGGTGGTCACATAGGAGTTGTAGGCGTCGAACCCGTTGATCAGGGTGGCCTCGGTGGGCTTGCCCGCGTCCAGGACGAGGCGGTAGATGCCGTAGTCCTTGGCCTTGGTCAGGTTGACGCCGAAGCTCCAGGGACCGTCCTTGGGCACGTCGAAGCCGAACGTCGCGCTGTCACCGGAGACGACCTTCGTCGTGCTCTTGTTGGCGAGGAAGGCCTGGTAGCCGTCGGCGAACTCGTAGCCGCTGCCGGCGGCCTGGCTGATCAGCTGACCGCCCTTGGAGGTGAGGGTCGCCTTGGGCACGGCCGTGGTCGTGCCGTCGGCATTGGTCGCCGTCCACCCGGCGACCATCTTGTCGCCGTAGGCGTAGGTCGGCGTGCTGGTGCCGGCGTAGAAGGCGTAGGACGTCTGGGTGATCGACGTCGAGCCGGCCTGGTCCACGGCCTTGGCGTACAGGGTGTGCGGCCCCGCGGTGCCGGGGGCGAAGGCGGGGGAGGCGCTGCCGTTGATCACCGCGGTGCCGGTGCCGGAACCGTTGTCGGAGGTGACGTAGTACACCTTGCCCGGCGTGATCTTCGTGGTGGTGGTCCAGTGGGTGACGCTGCTGCTGTACACCGTGTTGCCGAGCGTGCCGTCCAGCGAGAACAGATAGCCGGTGACGTTGTTGGTGCGGTTGTTGCTCAGCGTGAAGGTGCCCTTGTCGCCGAAGGCGGAGCCGATCTGCTTCGACGGGAACTGACTGGAGGTCACCGTGGGCGCCGGCGGCGCGCTGGTGTCGACGGTGAACGTCTGCGTCTTGGTCCAGATGCCCGAGCCGGACCCGACCCAGTAACCGGCCGCGTTCTGCGCGGTGGCCTTCCAGGTGTAGGTGCCGTCGGGCAGGCTCGGCGTGGTCCAGTCACTGCCGTTGGTGTTGTACCGGGCGCGCTTCTTGGAATCCAGATTGGGGCCGAATCCCTGGTGGATCAGGGTGCCGGAGGAGTTGAAGACGTTGTAGTCGATGCGCACCAGCTCACTGCCGCCGGCCAGGTCCGGGTCGACCGCCCGCGCCGACAGGGTCGGGGTGTGCGTGGTGGTCATCGTCTTGCCCGAGCTGACGATGGACGGCTTGATCGCCGGGGTGCCGGTGCCGTTCTTCAGCTTCGGGCGGTAGCTGTAGGTGACCGACATCGTGGCGCCGCCGCCGAACGCGAGCTGCTTCCACTGGGTGGCGTCGTTCATGTCCGGCGACTGGACCATCAGCGTCATGCTCTTCCAGCCGCCTGCCGCCGCGCTCTGCGCGCGGGAGGTCACGTCGAACTCCAGCGACGGCGGGCTCACCCAGGAGTTGGAACCGCTGGTGACCGGGCAGGTGCCCGCCTCGTGGCTCTTGGGGTTGGTGCCGAGGGAGCCGGTACGGCCGCCGGGCTCGTGCCCCCAGTACAGCGAGGACGACGACCATCCGGCGGGCCGGTCGGTGCCGTAGACGGCAGCCGGGGTGTCCGCGCAGGAAGCGGCCGAAAGCTGCTTCACATACAGCGAGGCGTGCGTGACCACAGCGCCTTTGATGCCGCTGGTGTTCATCTGGTAGTAGGTGCGCGCCCGCTCACCGTTGCCGGGGTAGGAGTTGTCCCACCCCTCGCGGGCATTGGTCTCACCCGACGTGGAGGTCGAGTTGTAGACGTTCCACCCGTTGTCGGAGATCCGCGCCCAGTCCAGCTGGGACGGCCTGCCGCTCCACTCCGGGTCCACGTAGACCGGGTAGGTGGTGCTCTTCGCGGACAGCAACTTGCGGTCCAGGCCCAGCAGTTGCTTGCCGGACTTCAGGCTCACCTTCACCTGGGCGCGGTGTCTGCCGGCCTTGACCGCCGCCTTGTGCTCGGCGCGGGCGGAGGCGACGGTCGCCGTGCCGGCCGGGGACACACCGGAGGCCTTCTTGCCGGCGCTGTCCCACATCAGCGCGGTGTCACTGTGGAACACCGTCCGGCCGGTGCGCCGGTCGGTGGCCTGCGCACCGCCGTCACGTGTGGGTGTCACCTCGACATGGGCCGAGGTGGTGTTCAGCGCGAGGGTGCGCAGCCGCGGATCGGCCGCCGCCTTGCGGGACTTGACCACCAGGATCGAGGAGTAACCGGAGGCGTCCGCGGTCAGCTGCAAATCGACCTGGGGCAGCACGTTCGGGTAGGTGGCGGTGTCCCCGGAGATCACCGGCCGGGGCAGCTTGCCCGGCCAGGAGAAGCCCAGCCTGTCACTGCCGTCGCGCATCATGACCAGCGTGCCTGGACCGCCGCCGGAGAACGTCACGTCGGTGACGGCGGCCCTGGGCGCCCAGGTGCCGTCGGCCCGCCGCACCAGCGTCGTGTCGATCGGCACCCACCGGCCGTGCTGCAGGGTGCGCTGCGGCATCGAGGAGTCGGTGCGGGTGAAGGTCCCGTTCGGGTTGGCGACCACCACCGTTCCGGTGTCGGTGAGTTGGTCGATCGTCACCGGCTTGCCGGTGGCCTTCGCCCGCGCGGACGCCGCCTGTGTCGGGTTGAGACGCCTGGTGGCGGGATGTGGATGCGTGCTGTGCGGCTTCGCGTGGGGTGACGGGGCGGCAGGCGCCGCGTGGGCCGACACCGTCGCGGTCAGCGAGCCCGTGGCCAGTGCTGCGACGACGGCGACGGCGATGGGTCTGGACGCGGGACGTCTGGACGCACGCATGGGTGTGCCATGGGAAGGCATCGAGGTTGGGATCCTTCGCAGATCTAAGGCGGTCCCCCCGTGGGCCCGCGCCGCAGTGCATTCTGCGGGCACCGGTGATCGGGGTCCATCACGAACTGATCGGCAACTCTCCCTGGATGGTCCGCTTTTGACGGATGCGAGACGGCTTGAGTTTCAATTTGGATGATCCCTTGGGGCTTTCACAGGAAATTCTTTGCCTGTGCAGATCATGTGAGGTCCTAGCGTGATCCACCACGGGGGTGTGACAGCTGTGTGTGCCCTCCGTTTGACGTGCACTCAGACGCCCGCCGGGTGACCTGTGTGCTCTTGCCTCAGGGAGGGGATCGCACACCATGGTGCGAACAACGGGGTGGAGACGGGGGCGGTCGGCCTCACGCACCCGAAGACTTCGGCGTACGGCGTTCGTCACGGCCGGCACCCTGCTGGTGTCGGGCCTGCTGCCCGCCGGTGTGGCCGCGGCGGACTCCGGGACGAGGACGACGCGGCATGTGTCGGCTCCCGCCGTGCCGCACGACAAGCGGATCCCCTTCACGCACGCCACTCCCCGGCACGTCCCCTCGCACAAGGGGTTCAAGCACTTCGATCCCGCCGTACACGCCAAGCTCCCGGCGGCGGGCAGTGCCGTGGTGACCCTGCCGGTCGCGCCCGCCTCGACGAGGCTGAGCGCCAAGGCGACGCAGGTGCGGGCCGGGAACACCCCCGTCCTGCTCGGCGCCGCCGCCACCACCCGGCCCCAG
Source organism: Streptomyces sp. NPDC030798 (assembly GCF_055572275.1). NCBI lineage: Bacteria > Bacillati > Actinomycetota > Actinomycetes > Kitasatosporales > Streptomycetaceae > Streptomyces > Streptomyces sp. NPDC030798. The sequence continues at coordinate 63,043 of NZ_JBVIDR010000004.1, forward strand.
GGCGGTGCCGTGACCGGTGCGCAGCGTGTGCGGGTGAACGTGCTGGGCCAGAAGGCGGCGCGTGCCGCCGGTGTCCACGGTGTGCTCTTCACCCTGCGGCGCACCGGCCCGGGCGGCGGCAAGGTCGCCGTGCGGGTGGACGACTCCTCCTTCCGCTACGCCTTCGGCGGTGACTTCGCCTCGCGTCTGCACCTGGTGCAGCTGCCCGCGTGCGCCCTGACCACGCCGAAGCTGCGCAAGTGCCAGGTCCAGGCGCCGGTGCGCACCGCCCCCGGGGCGCCGCTGTCGGGACAGGTCGGTGTGCCGGGCGCGGCGCCCGGCAGCACCTTCCGCACGAGTGAGGCGACCGCGTCGTCCGGCGCCATGGTGGTCATGGCCGCGACCTCGGACACGTCGGGTTCGTCGGGTGACTACTCGGCGACGAGCCTGTCGCCCGCGGGGACGTGGTCGACCTCGGGCAACACCGGGTCGTTCACGTACACGTACCCCATCAACGTGCCCGCGGCCGTCGGCGGAGCGGCGCCGAAGGTGGACCTGTCCTACGACTCCTCCAGCCAGGACGCCCGCACCGAGGGCACGAACAACCAGTCCTCCTGGCTCGGCGACGGCTGGTCCTCGACGGACAACTACGTCGAGCGCACCTACAAGCCGTGCAAGGACGACTCCTCCTCCGGTGCGCCGAAGGACGACGGGGACGAGTGCTGGGCGGGGCAGATCCTGACCCTGTCGCTGAACGGCAAATCCACCGAGATCGTCTACGACGACGCCACCAAGACGTTCCACGCCGCCGACGACGACTCCACGATCAAGATCGAGAACCTGAAGGACACGACGAACGGGACCGACAACAAGGAGTACTTCAAGGTCACCGAGGGCGGGACGCAGTACTTCTTCGGCCTCAACCGGCTGCCGGGCTGGTCGTCGGGCCAGGAAGAGACGAAGTCCGTCTGGACGATGCCCGTCTACCACGCGCACGACGGGGTGTCGGCCTGCCCGGACAGCACGGACTTCGCCTCCACCTCCTGCACGCTGGGCTACCGTTTCAACCTCGACTACGCCGTGGACCTGCACGGCAACGCCACCGCGTGGTACTACAAGCCGGAGACCGGCTACTACGGCGCGGACATGAAGGACACCGCGGTCTCCTACACCCGCGGCGGCACGCTCGCGCGCATCGACTACGGAATGACGTCCTCGACGATCTACTCGGGCACCGCGCCGGAGCAGATCCTCTTCGAGACCGCCGAGCGCTGCATCGCGGGCACCCCGTCGGGCAACACCTGCGCCGACAGCCAGTTCACCGCCGCCAACGCCGCCTACTGGCCCGACGTGCCGGTCGACCTGAACTGCACCTCCGGCTCCAGTTGCACCAACCACGGCCCGAGCTTCTGGTCCCGCAAGCGGCTGACCGCCATCACCACGCAGATCCAGACCGGCGGGGCGACCAAGCAGGTCGACAAGTACACCTTCACCCAGTCCTTCCCCGACGGCGGCGACCACGCCCCCACGCTGTGGCTGGACTCGGTACAGCGCACCGGCCTCGACACGCTCGGCGGCGCCTCCGGCAGCACCTCGACACCGGCCGTCAGCTTCGACCCGCCGCTGCAGCTGCCCAACCGCGTCGGCACCATCCCGCAGATGCCCCTGATGTACCACGACCGCATCCAGACGGTCACCAGTGAGACCGGCGCCCAGACCTCGGTCACCTACGACCGCCCGGACTGCTCCAGCGCCCCGGCCAGCGACCCCAACGATCCCACGGACGCGGCCGCGAAGACCTTCGCCTCCACCAACACCCTGTCCTGCTTCCCCGTGTACTGGACCCCGACAGGGCAGCCGGCGCCGTGGATGGACTGGTTCTACAAGTACAAGGTCACCTCGGTGGTCACCGAGGACCCGCACAACTCCTACCAGGACGGCACCCAGCCCAAGCTGGAGACGGACTACGCCTACAAGGGCAACCCGGGCTGGCACTACGACGACAACGAGGTCGTCAAGGCCAAGAACCGCACCTGGGGCCAGTTCCGCGGCTACCCCGAGGTGGACATCACCACCGGAGACCCGAGCGTCTTCCACTACACCAACGGCGCCAAGGTCTACGACCGGAAGACCCTGTCGAAGAAGTACTACTTCCTGGGCATGAACGGCGACACGCTGCCCGGCGGCAAGACCCGCTCGGTGCCCGACCTGACCAGCCAGGACGGCGCGACCACGGTCGCCGACGACAACGCGCTGGCCGGACAGGTCTTCGAGGCCGACACTTACACGGCTTCCGGCGGCAGCCTGGACAAGGCCGTGGTCACCGTGCCCAAGATCATCGGTCCGACGGCCACCCGCACGCGCAGCGGCCTGCCGGACCTGACGGCCCAGATGGTCCGCACGGCGAAGTCGCTGACCCGGCAGGCGGTGTCCTACGGCTGGCGCAAGACCGAGACCGACACCTTCTACACCACCACCCTGGGCAAGCCGACCACCGGTATGCCGGTGCAGGTCGACGACCGTGGCGAGACCGCCGACAGCGACAACGTCGCCAAGTGCACCTACACCCGCTACCTCACCGGTGGGGTGGACACCCTGGTGGTGCCCGCCGAGGTCATCACCACGGCCCAGGACTGCTCCGCCGCGGGTGCCACGCCCAGCGGGACGCTGATCTCCGACACCCGTACCTCGTACGACAAGAACCCCTTCGCCTACGACGGCGACGGCCAGCAGAACCCGGCACTGCCCGACCACGGCGACGCCACCCTGGTCCAGCGGGCCTCGGACGCCAGCGGTGCGAACGCGACGACGTTCGTCGACGAGAGTGCCACGACCTATGACTCCTACGGCCGCCCGACGAAGGTCACCCGCACCCCCAAGTCCACCTCACCCGACGGCAAGAGCCTGAGCCAGTCGGTCTTCACCGCGTACACACCCGCCAGTGGCGCGCTGCCGACGTCCCTGACGACAGTCACCCAGGTCACGCCCGGTACCGACTGCTCCGCCGTCACCACGTCGTCGAAGGACTGCGAGCTCACGAGCAGCACCGAGGACCCGGCCCGCGCTCTGCCGACCGCCAAGACGGACGCGGCGGGACTGCTCACGTCCCTCACGTACGACGCGCTCGGCCGGCTGACGGCGGTCTGGCTGCCCAACGAGAGCAAGGCCAACAGCGCGCCGGCGAACACGACCTACAGCTATCGCCTGTCCCAGACCAGCCCCTCCGTCGTCACCGAGAACTCCCTCCTCGACAACGGGAGCTACCGGACGAACGAGACGCTGTACGACGGCATGCTGCGCACCTTGCAGACGCAGGACACAGGGGAGAACAGCACCACCACGGTGTCCGACACGCAGTACGACTCGCACGGCTGGAAGGTCGTCAGCAACAACGCCTACAGCGTCGGCGGCAACCCCGGCAGCAGCCTGATCTCGGTCTCGCAGGTCTCGATCCCCGACACCACCGTCACCGACTACGACGGACTCGGCCGGGCCGGCCTGGTCACCGAGGAGCACGACGGCGCCAGGGCCTGGACCACGACCACCGCGTACACGGGGGACAGGACCACTGTCGTTCCTCCGAAGGGCGGCGTGGCGACCCGCACCGTGGTCGACGCCCGCGGCCAGACCACGGAACTCGACCAGTACACCGCCGCGCCCACGCTGTCGGGCAACGCGTCCGACGGCTTCACCGCCACCGGCGGCACCACGTCGGCCACCACGTACGCCTACTACCCCGCGGGTCAGCAGCGTCAGGTGACGGGGCCCGACAAGGCGGTGTGGAAGTTCGGCTACGACCTGCTCGGGCGCAAGACCTCCACGACCGACCCGGACGCCGGTGAGACCGACTACGGCTACGACGACGCCGGCAACATGATCTCGACCGAGGACGCCCGCAAGATCGAGCTCGACTACACGTACGACCTGCTCGGCCGCAAGCTCGCGGGCACCGACAAGTCCAAGGCGGGCTTCCAGTTCGCTTCCTGGACGTACGACACCCTGAAGATCGGCAAGCCGACCAGCTCCACCCGCTACGTCCAGGGGGTGTCCGGCGGCTACACGGTGGCCACCACCGGCTACACCAGCCTCGGCAGGCCCACCGGCACCAGGATCACCCTGCCCTCGTCGGAGACGCCCCTGCCGTCGACGTACACCACCACCTACACCTACACGCTGAACACCCAGACGCTGGCGACCCAGACCGATCCGCGCACCCAGGGCCTGAACAGTGAGGTCATCACCTACGGCCACGACGCGCTCGGCGCCCCGACCACCACGGGCAGCAGCATCTTCACCTACGTCGGCGCGACCGTCTACACGAACTACAACGAGCCGTCCCGGGTCACCCTGGGCGCCTCGACCAACCCGGCCTGGATCACCTACAGCTACGACGACCAGACCCGCCGGCTCACCGACCGCCTCATCGAGCGGACCCAGGCCCCCGGCCCCACGGTCGACGACACCAAGTACACCTACGACGCCTCGGGCAACCCCACCTCCACCACCGACCAGCAGTCCGAGACCGGCAACACCGCCACCGACCAGCAGTGCTACAACTACGACACGCTGGACCGGCTGACGGACGCCTGGACGGCCACCGACAACTGCGCGGCCAACCCGCCCACCAGCGCATCGCTGGCCACCACGCCGGGCGCGTACTGGCAGTCCTTCACCTACGACGCGGTCGGTGACCGCCTGCAGAGCGTGGACCACGGCATCGGATCCACCGGCGCCACGACCACGACCGGCTACACCAACGGCTGCACCGCCAACTGCAATGCCACGGGTGCCCAGCCGCACACCCTGACCGCCACCACCGGAGGAGCCGACCCCACCAAACTCGTCTACGACGTCGACGGCAACCTGCTCACCCGCACCCCCACCACCGCCCCGGGACAGAGCCTGATCTGGGACGACGAGGGCAACCTGGCCCAGGTCGACACGACCGGCGCCCACCCGTCGACCACCAAGTACCTCTACGACGCCGACGGCAGCCAGCTCATCCGCCGCGACCCCGGCCAGACCACCCTCTTCGCCGGCGACACCGAGATCGTGGTCAACACCTCGGTGACTCCGAACGTCCTCCTCGGCGCTGTCCGCACCTACGCCCACGGCGGCAGCGGATCACCCGTGGCGGTACGCTCCAGCCTCACCGGCGGAGGCCTGAAGTACCTGTTCAACGACCCGCACGGCACCGCGACACTGGCGATGGACGCCACCACCCAGCAGGTCGCGCGTCAGCAGTACACGCCCTTCGGCCAACAGCGGGCCAGCGCCAACAGCGCCGCATGGCCCGACCCCACACACAGCTATCTGGGCAAGCCGAAGGACACCTCCACCGGATACACCGACGTCGGCGCCCGCAAGTACGCCCCGGAGCTGGGTCGCTTCATCAGCGCCGACCCCCTGCTCAACACGGCCGAGCCCCAGTCGCTCGGCGGCTACACCTACGCCAACGACAATCCCGTCACCTTCTCCGACCCCGCCGGAACCGACCCGTGCGGCGGCCTCAAGTGCGGGCACGCGGGTGACAAGTGCAGCGACCCCGACATCTACTGCAGCGCCGAGAAGCCGGACGGCACGGCCGATCCCACGGGCGGGCCGCTGTACCAGCAGGGCGGTGGCGGCGGTGGCGGCGGTGGTGGCGGCGGCGGTGGTTCCGGCAGCTCGGGCAGCGGCCACACCGGCTGCTACTACGTCCTGCTGAACCCCTGCGGCAGCGCTCCTGCCACCCCCGTGCACCGCACGGTCCAGTCGCAGAAGATCAACTACCTGTCACCGCTCATCTTCAATCCGGTCGCTTCCCAGAACATGGGCAACCTCTGGTGCGGAAACGGTCGTGGAACGGCGGAGATCGCCTGCGCGGGCAGCGGAGCGGCCGTCACCGGAGTCGGTGCCGTCCAAGGAGGCATCGGCACGATAGGCGACCTCTCCAGCGAGGCGGGCAAGAACATGCGCACCGGCGCGACGCCCGAGATCCGCTCGAACGGTGCCAAGACCCTCAACGTCCTGCGCAACAACCCCGGCACCCGGCAGCTCGCCGCCCTCGGCAGAAGCGGGGCCTGGAACGTGGCAGGAAAGGCACTGCTGGGCGCCGGCGCCGTCACGGCGGCGGTGGGCGGCTACGACACCGCGCGCGACGACGGCATGTCCGTCCGCAAGTCCGTCGCGGTCGGGGCCTCGGAGGGCGTCGCCGACACGGCGATAGGCTGGGGCGCCGCAGAGACGGGTGCCGCCTGGGGCGCTTCGATCGGTACGGCGATCGAGCCAGGCGGAGGCACTCTCGTCGGAGGGGCTGTGGGAGGGGTGGTCGGTGGTGCCGTCGCTGTGTTCTCCAGCAGCTACGTCAACCATGCCATCACCGACATCGCCAGCTGGTTCTAGTTCGGAGTGATAGTTGTGGGGATCTTTCTTCTGATCTTCTGGGGCGGCAGCGCCTGCTTCTCCGCCTGGCGTGCCCAGCGGTTGTGGAAGGACCCGGACTACTACCGGCGAGTCGTGAACCAACGGGTGTTCCGGTTCAGGGACGACGTCAGCCGCGGACTGGTCCGCGGCTGGGCCCCCTTCTCGGTCGGGCTGGTGGCCTTGCTGGCGGCGATGCTGATGTTCATCGCCGCCGGCGTCGGCCAGCGCCCGAACGAGGGTCCCTCCGCGGCACTCGTCGTGGCCGCCCTGCTGTTCGTCGTCTTCCTGGCGGGCATCGTTCTCCAGCTCTCGGTGGCATGGTTCAACCGGCCCCGCTGGTGCGTCCCGGCCTATCTGCGGGAAGAGACCGGAGCATGGGCGGAGCGACATCCCCGCAAGGTGCGCTGACCGCCGCCGCCCCCGCGCCGACCATGCTCCGGCGCGGGGGCGGCGCCGTGCTGGCCAGGAGGCACAAACATGGACCGCAAAACCGGTACCGGCTCCCTGCCGGACATTCCCGGACGGGGGCTGCCGGTCCCCGAGGCCGAGCCCGCACTCGTCGAGCGGTGGCGTGCGGACGGGGGCGAACTGGTCGACCTGCTCTCCCTGGTGCGCGTGCGGTCGGGTGGCGTCGCCGCCTTCCGCCTCGGGCCGGAGCCCACCGTTCTCGTCACCGACCCGGAGGCCGTCCAGCACGTCCTCGCCCGGCACCCGGAGCGTTACGTCAAACGCTCCCACCGGGCCCGGCTGCTGATCGGCGACGGTGTCCTCGCCGCCACGGGCGACGCCTGGAAGCGACAACGCCGCCTGCTGCAGGCCCAGTTCACCGGTACCGGGATGCGTCGTCACGAAGGGCGGATCACCGCGGCCGCCCGGACCACCGCCGGACGATGGGCCGGGTACGCCCGTACCGGGCAGACCTTCGACGTCGGGCAGGAGATGCGCCGCTTCGCACTGGACGCCATCTGGCGCTCGCTCACCGGGCACCCGCTCGACGAGGCGACGGAACGCGAACTGGCCGCCGTCACCGCCGTGGGCGCCGCGCTGCCGACGCTGCCCGCCGACGACACCGAGGCGCGCAAGGCCGTAGCCGCCGATCTGGCCCGGATCGACGCGGTCGCCCGGCGCGCCGTCGAGGCCGTCCGCCGCGGGCAGGCCGGCCCCGACGGCCCGGGCCTGCTGCACGTCCTGCTCGACGCCGCCACCGAGCACCCCGAGTACACCGACCGGCTGATCCGCGACGAGCTGGTCACGCTGCTCGTGGCCGGGCACGAGACCACGGCCACCACCCTGACCTGGCTGTATCTGCTTCTCGACCGGCACCCCGCCGCCCGTGAGGAAGCTCTCGCCGCCGGCCCCGACGGCTCACCGGGGCGGCGCCAGGCCCTCCAGGCACTGGTCCACGAGACACTCCGGCTCTACCCGTCCGCCTGGCTCCTGCCCCGCCACGCCGCCGAGGACGACACCCTCGCCGGCTACCGCATCGAGGCGGGCACCGACCTCCTGGTCTGCCCCTACCTCACCCACCGTGACCCCGCCCTGTGGCCGGACCCGGACCACTTCACCCCCCGGCGCTTCCTCACCCCGGACGGCCGGCCCGGCCGGCCGGGCGCCTACTACCCCTTCGGCATCGGCCCCCGCGCCTGCCTCGGCATGCAGTTCGCGCTCCGCGAGTCCACCACCCTGCTCGAACACCTGCTGCCGCCGTACATCCCCGTCTTCCGCTCCACCCCCACCAAGGCGGTCCACGGCATCACCGTCCGCCCCGACGGCCCCGCACCGGCGACCTTGGGAGCACCGCTCGCCTGAGGCGTGCGCCGGACACGAACCGGCGGACCGGCGGGCCGCGGAGAAGGAGGCGCGCAGGACCCTGCGCCTGCCGGCCGGGAGCGGACTGATCGTCAGGACCGACCCCGACCGGTCCGTCTACGAGCGGGCCCGACCCTCGCCCAGCGGCTCGGCGGGTGCCCACCACACGGTGACCACGACATCGTGGACCAGCGTGTCGTCCACGTGGCGATGCAGGGCGAGGTCGACGATGCGGTCGTCGTTCGGCCGGTACGGGCGGCTCGGGTCGGGCATGCCGAGCAGCGGTCCCAGGGCGTCGATCGCCGGCTTCCAGAGCGTGGACCAGTTGCGCGCGGAGGAGACGCCGAAGCAGAGGGCGACGCTCAGCGGCCCGTCGGGCGCGGGCTCCGGCCGCACCGCACGGCAGGCCCGGTGGACGGCTCCCTTCCACGCGGCCGAGGTGGCGGACATGCTGGTGCGTACGGACATCAGGGGCGGCTCAGGGACCTGCGGAGTCGTCGGTCCGACGGCGATCGTGGAGTCCGCGGCGTGCCGCTTGCGGGCGAACACGGCATCGAAGCCGTCCGCGCCGAACCTGCGCGCCAGCGGGAAGAGGTAGTTGTCGAGGTCGTGTCCGCCACGGGTGAGCGCGATGTGGTCGGGGAGACCGACGTCCAGCGCCAGGGCCCGCCGCGCGGTGTCCTCCGCGAGGGCCGGCCCGACGAGCGCCGCGACGGAGTCGAGATGGGCGCGCAGCAGTTGCCGGCTCGGGTGCGTGCTCGCGTCCCAGCTCTCCAGGACCGGCGGCCGCGACAGCCGTACGGGCGCGGCCGCGGGGCGTGAGAACACGGCGGGCGTGCGGCCTCTCCGGAACGCCCGCGCGGCGGGGTGGTGGGTCAGCCACCAGTGACAGACGTTCCAGTGGTTGTCCCGGCCGCCGGCGTCGTCGAACGTCACGACGGCCACCACCGGACCGCTGCAGTGCGGGCTCGGCGAGGTGTGCATGCTGCACGTCCGGTCGTTGTCCGGGGAGACCTGGTCGATGGCCGTGACGACGGACTTCATGCCGGGAGCGTAGGGGACCGCCGCCCCGGAATCCTCGCCTCCGAGGAGCGGGACGGGGCTCCCCCCGACAGCGCCTACCCTTGACCCATGACCAGCAGCAGCGACCGGAGCCCCGCAGTGGACGTGCCCGCACCCAAGAGCTACGAGATCCGCACGTACGGATGCCAGATGAACGTCCACGACTCGGAGCGACTGGCCGGCCTGCTGGAGGACGCCGGGTACGTCAGGGCCCCCGAGGGCTCGGACGGGGACGCGGACGTCGTCGTCTTCAACACCTGCGCCGTGCGCGAGAACGCCGACAACCGGCTCTACGGCAATCTCGGCCGGCTGGCGCCGAAGAAGGCGAGCAGGCCCGGGATGCAGATCGCGGTCGGCGGCTGCCTGGCCCAGAAGGACCGCGACACCATCGTGAAGAAGGCGCCCTGGGTGGACGTCGTCTTCGGCACCCACAACATCGGCAAGCTGCCCGTCCTGCTGGAGCGCGCCCGCGTGCAGGAGGAGGCGCAGGTCGAGATCGCCGAGTCCCTGGAGGCGTTCCCCTCCACGCTGCCGACCCGGCGCGAGAGCGCCTACGCGGCCTGGGTGTCGATCTCCGTCGGCTGCAACAACACCTGCACCTTCTGCATCGTCCCGGCCCTGCGCGGCAAGGAGAAGGACCGCCGCCCCGGCGACATCCTCGCCGAGGTCGAGGCGCTGGTCGCCGAGGGCGTCTCCGAGATCACGCTGCTCGGCCAGAACGTCAACGCCTACGGCTCCGACATCGGCGACCGCGAGGCGTTCAGCAAGCTGCTGCGCGCCTGCGGCACCATCGAGGGCCTGGAGCGCGTCCGCTTCACCTCCCCGCACCCGCGCGACTTCACCGACGACGTCATCGCCGCCATGGCCGAGACGCCCAACGTCATGCCGCAGCTCCACATGCCGCTGCAGTCCGGCTCGGACACGGTCCTGAAGGCGATGCGCCGCTCCTACCGGCAGGAGCGCTACCTCGGGATCATCGAGAAGGTCCGCGCCGCCATCCCGCACGCCGCGATCACCACCGACATCATCGTCGGCTTCCCCGGCGAGACCGAGGAGGACTTCGAGCAGACGCTGCACGTGGTGCGCGAGGCCCGCTTCGCGCAGGCGTTCACCTTCCAGTACTCCAAGCGGCCCGGCACCCCTGCCGCGACCATGGACGACCAGATCCCCAAGGAGGTCGTCCAGGCGCGCTACGAGCGGCTCGTCGCGCTCCAGGAGGAGATCTCCTGGGAGGAGAACAAGAAGCAGGTCGGCCGCACCCTCGAGCTGATGGTCGCCGAGGGCGAGGGTCGCAAGGACGGCGCCACCCACCGCCTCTCCGGCCGCGCCGCCGACAACCGCCTGGTCCACTTCACCAAGCCGGAGCAGGAGGTGCGCCCCGGCGACGTGGTCACCGTCGAGGTGACGTACGCCGCCCCGCACCACCTCCTCGCCGAGGGCCCCGTCCGCGAGGTGCGCCGCACGCGCGCGGGCGACGCGTGGGAGAAGCGCAACGCCGCCGAGGCCGCCAAGCCGGCGGGCGTGCTGCTCGGCCTGCCCAAGGTCGGCGTCCCCGCGCCGCTGCCGGTCGCGGCCGGCGGCTGCGGCTGCGACTGAGCGACTCCGGCGCCGGCCGGCGTGGGGTAACACTCCGTCCCCGCACGGCGTTACCCTGCCGATCATGCTTGTCGCCGCCGCCGTCTGCCCCTGCCCGCCGCTGCTCGTCCCGGAGGTCGCGGCGGGTGCCGCACCGGAACTGGACCCCGGGCGCGCTGCCTGCACCGACGCGCTCGGTGTCCTCGCCGCCGCCCGTCCCGATCTGCTGGTGGTCGTCGGCGCCGCCGGACAGGCCGGGGCCGGCCGGTACCCGCAGGGCACCCCGGGCTCCTTCCGGGGCTTCGGCGTCGGCGTCGACGTACGGCTCGGCCCCCCGGGAGACGCCGCGGCCGCCGTACCCGGGCCCGCGCTGCCGACGTCGCTGGCCGTCGGCGCCTGGCTGCTGGAGCGCACCGGCTGGGCGGACGCACCCGTGGAGGGGCTCGCGGTCGCGGACGCGCTGCCGCCCGAGCAGTGCGCCGGGACCGGCCGGGACCTCGCCGCCCGGGCCGGGCGCGTGGCCCTGCTGGTGATGGGCGATGCCAGCGCCTGCCGCACGGTCAAGGCGCCGGGCTACCTCGACGAGCGGGCGGCACCCTTCGACGCCGAGGCCGCCCGCGCGCTGGGCACGGCGGACCTGGCCGCCGTCGCGGCACTGGACCCCGGCCTGGCCCGCGAGCTGCGGGTCTCCGGCCGCGCCCCCTGGCAGGTCCTCGCCGGCGCCGCCGAGGGCGCGGGTCTGAGCGGATCACTGCTGTACGACGACGCGCCGTACGGCGTGGGCTACCTGGTCGCCGCCTGGTCGTAGCCCCTGTGCGTCAAACGGCGGACGGCCGGGAGCCTTGCTGCTCCACGGCCGTCCGCCGATGTGTGTGCTGTTCAGGAAGTGGGGGGCGGGCCCTCCGGCCGCGTGGGGGGCATGGCGGCGTCGGTACCCGGTCCACCCTTGTGCGCGAGCCGGTCCATGGCCTGCTTGGCCTTGCCCGTACCCGCGTGGATCTTGTCGCTGTACTTGCCCTTGGTCCGCTCGTCCACGGCTCGCGCGGCCTTGTCGATGCCGTGCTGAACCTTGCCCCCGTGCTCGCGCGCGAGGTCCGACACCTTTTCCTTGGCAGGGCCGAGCCTGGCCTTCATATTGTCCAAAAGACCCATGGTCCACCTTCCCTCACGGAACAGTCACGTGCGGGCGCCGTCACCGGCCTCGCGGTCGGCGGCCTCGTCCGCGGACTGCTGCTTGGGGATCTCCGCGGCCTCGGCGGCCTCGGCCGTCCCGGACTCCGTTGCCACGGCCTCGTGCCCGTCCTCGTGGCCGCCCTCGTGGCCGTCCTCGGCCGACCCCTTCGCCTCCGCTGCCTGAGCCGCTTCCTCCGCCTCGGCCTCTTCCGGCCCGGTGCCGGGCTCCGCCTCGGCGGCCGTCGCCTGCTGCGCCGCCTTCGACCTGCCGAGAAGCCGTGCAAAAACGCCCATATCCACTCCATACGTTACTCGTGCGAGCGAAATCCCGCGTCAAACGGTGCGTCCGTTTGCGCCGCCCGGTTCACCGCCTCCGGTGACCGGTGGGCGGCACCTCGGTGCAACGACGTTGGATGCGTGGCGTCACGTAACTCGTTCGAGGCGTGGCCGGGAGGTTTGGGAGACTGGTGCGGTGAGCAGCGCACCCTCCACTCCTCGTGTCATCGCCGTCGTCGGACCCACCGCGGCCGGAAAGTCCGATCTCGGCGTCTTCCTGGCGCAGCGACTCGGCGGCGAGGTCGTCAACGCCGACTCCATGCAGCTCTACCGGGGGATGGACATCGGCACCGCCAAGCTGACGCCGGAGGAACGCGCCGGCGTCCCCCACCATCTGCTGGACATCTGGGACGTCACGGTCACCGCGTCCGTCGCCGAGTACCAGAAACTGGCCCGCGCGCGGATCGACGCGCTGCTCGCCGAGGGCCGCTGGCCGATCCTGGTCGGCGGCTCCGGACTGTACGTCCGCGGGGCCGTGGACAACCTGGAGTTCCCCGGCACCGACCCCGAGGTGCGGGCCCGGCTGGAGGAGGAGCTCACCCTGCGCGGCTCCGGTGCGCTGCACGCGCGCCTGGCCGCCGCCGACCCCGAGGCCGCGCGGGCGATCCTGCCCAGCAACGGCCGCCGTATCGTCCGCGCGCTGGAAGTGATCGAGATCACCGGGCAGCCGTTCACCGCCAACCTGCCCGGCCACGACTCCGTCTACGACACCGTCCAGATCGGCGTCGACGTCGCCCGCCCCGAACTCGACGAGCGCATCGCGCGCCGCGTCGACCGGATGTGGGAGGCGGGGCTCGTGGACGAGGTGCGCGCCCTGGAGGCGGAGGGGCTGCGCGAGGGGCGCACGGCGTCCCGCGCGCTGGGCTACCAGCAGGTGCTCGCGGCGCTCGCCGGGGAGTGCACGGAAGCGGAGGCGCGGACGGAGACCGTACGCGCCACCAAGCGCTTCGCGCGCCGCCAGGACTCGTGGTTCCGCCGCGATCCCCGGGTGCACTGGCTGAGCGGGGCGGCGGCGGACCGCGCGGAACTTCCGAGGCTGGCTCTGGCGTTGGTCGAACGACCGGTCACAGCCTGATCACGTCATGGCATCGGGATGCGCCGCCGGTCATCCCGGCCTCTGACGCCGTGCCATCATCGAGCTTCGATCGACCAAGTGGAGTCCTAGTTGGGAGGGCGCGTGGCGATGGAGGCCGGCCCTCGTGACACCGCACAAACCGCCGAGCACGTCGGCGCCGACAGCGGCGAACCGGAACAGTGCGAGGCCCGTCCGAACGGCGGCGGCAAGGACCGCCTGCCTGCGGACAGCGACCGTTTCACCGGCGGCCGGGACGGCCGTCCGGACGACACCGACCGCCTCGACGCCGACCGGGACCGCCTGCCGCAGGACGGCGACGGTCCGTGGGGCGGCGGCCGGGATCTCCTGCCGGAGGACGGCGACGGTCTGCCGGTCGGTCGGGACGTCCTGCCGCAGGACGACGGTCTTGCGGGCGGGCGTGACGGCCTGGCCGAAGGCGACGATCTTCTGGCCGAGGACGACGCCCTTCTGGACGACCCCTTTCTGGACGCCGGCCCCGACCCCGTGGCCGAGGACGGCGGCCGTTTCGCCGCCGGCCCGGACGCCCTGGTGGAGGACGGTGGCCCCCTCGCCGACGACGGCCCCGACGAGACCGTGGGCGAGGTGACCGACGACGGGCCGGAGCCGGAGGAGATGTACGCCGGGGGTCCGGAGGTCGAGGTCGAGCTGCGCCCGCAGCGTCGGCTGCGCCTGTGGCAGCTCGCGCCCATCGTCGGGCTGGCCGCGGGCGGCTCCCTGATGTTCGCCTTCCCGCTCGCCTTCGACTTCGGTGACAGCGGCGCGGTCATCGCCATGCTGGGCCTGCTGATCTGCTGCTGCGCCGCCGGCTGGGGCATGATGGCCGCCCGCCGCGTCGGCTACACCTGGCCCGGCCTGCCGCCGCGCGGCTCCGGACGCCGGCCGGACTGGCGGGTCGTGATCGCCTACGTCCTGGTGCTGGCCGTGGTGGCCGTCCTCGCCGTGTGGCGCGTGGCCCGGCTCCGCTAGGCGGGCTCGTCGCGAGCCGGCGGGAGGGGGCGGCTGCCCGGTGACGCTGACGCGGGGACTGTCGTACCGACCCCGTACGATCGAGGCATGAGCACGCGGATCGCCTTCCTCAAGGGGCACGGCACCGAGAACGACTTCGTGATCGTCCCGGACCCCGAGAACGCCCTCGACCTGACCCCGGCCGCCGTCGCCGCCCTGTGCGACCGCCGCGCCGGCATCGGCGGTGACGGGGTGCTGCACGTCGTGCGGTCCGCCGCGCATCCGGAGGCCCGGCACATGGCGGCCGAGGCGGAGTGGTTCATGGACTACCGCAACGGTGACGGCTCGATCGCCGAGATGTGCGGCAACGGCACCCGTGTGTTCGCCCGCTACCTCCAGCGCGCGGGACATGTGGCCGAGGGCGACATCGCGATCGCCACGCGTGCGGGAGTCAAGAGCATCCACATCGCGAAGGACGGTGACGTCACCGTCGGTATGGGCCGCGCCCGCCTCCCCGAGGGGGACGTCACGGTGAGCGTCGGCGAGCGAAGCTGGCCCGCGCGGAACGTGAACATGGGCAACCCGCACGCCGTCGCCTTCGTCGACGACCTCGCGCACGCCGGTGATCTGCTCGCCCCGCCGCCGTTCAGCCCGGCCGCCGCCTACCCCGACGGGGTCAACGTGGAGTTCGTCGTCGACCGCGGCCCCCGGCACGTCGCGATGCGCGTGCACGAGCGCGGCTCCGGCGAGACCCGCTCGTGCGGCACGGGCGCGTGCGCCGTCGCCGTGGCCACCGCCCGCCGCGACGGCGTCGACCCGGGCGTCACCGGCACCCCGGTGACGTACACCGTGGACGTGCCCGGCGGACGCCTGGTCATCACCGAGCGGCCCGACGGCGAGGTCGAGATGACCGGCCCCGCGGTGATCGTCGCCGAGGGCGAGATCGACGCCGAGTGGCTGGAAAGCGCCGCTCGCTGACGACCCGGCAGCTGAACGAAACCGTGGCCACCGAGGCCCCGGACGACCGGATCCGCGTGTCCCGGCGGCCGGGGCCGTTCGAAACCGCGGCCGAGTGCAGGACAGGTGGCGCAAACTCTTAAACCTTTTACACATCCCTCGATGGGGTGATCCGTTTCACGCTCGGCCAGAGGCGGTCAGTCGCGCGTGATGGGCTCGGTAGCATCAAGCACCGGCACGGACGGGGGAACGTCGCCATCCCTGAGCCGCGTACGCCCTGGGGGCCCCGTCCGCCGGTCCACGAGCCGGAGGTGCCCATGAGTGCGGAGGCCACGAACCCTGCGACCCCTGGCCCGGTAGCGCCCACTGCGCCCACTGCGCCCGCGGCAGCCACAGCGGCCACCGTGCCCGCGGCGACCCGCAAGAAGTCCCGGGCCCGGATCGACCTGCGCCGCCTCGGCCGGGCCGCGCTGCTCGGCCCCGCCGCCCGCGGCAGACTGCCCGATGCCATCAGCCATGTCGTCGAGGCCCATCGCGCCCACCACCCCGACGCCGACCTCGAACCCCTGCGCCGCGCCTACGTCCTGGCCGAGTCCTCGCACCGCGGCCAGATGCGCAAGAGCGGCGAGCCGTACATCACGCATCCCCTGGCCGTGACCCTCATCCTCGCCGAACTGGGCGCCGAGACCACCACCCTGACGGCCTCTCTGCTGCACGACACCGTCGAGGACACGGACGTGACGCTGGACCAGGTGCGGGAACAGTTCGGCGAGGAAGTGCGTTATCTGGTCGACGGGGTCACGAAACTGGAGAAGGTCGACTACGGCGCGGCCGCCGAGCCCGAGACCTTCCGCAAGATGCTCGTGGCCACGGGCAGCGACGTGCGCGTGATGTCGATCAAACTCGCCGACCGCCTGCACAACATGCGCACGCTCGGCGTGATGCGCCCCGAGAAACAGGCGCGGATCGCCAAGGTCACCCGCGACGTCCTCATCCCGCTCGCCGAACGTCTGGGCGTGCAGGCCCTGAAGACCGAGCTGGAGGACCTGGTCTTCGCCATCCTGCACCCCGAGGAGTACGACCGCACCAGAGAGCTGATCGCGGAGAACGCGGGCCGCCCCGACGACACCCTCACCGAGGTCGCCGACGAGGTGCGCGCGGTGCTGCGCGAGGCCGGCATCACCGCCGAAGTCCTCATCCGCCCCCGCCACTTCGTCTCCGTCCACCGCGTCTCCCGCAAGCGCGGACAGCTGCGCGGCGCGGACTTCGGCCGGCTGCTGGTCCTCGTGGGCGAGGACGCCGACTGCTACGGCGTGCTGGGCGAGCTGCACACCTGTATGACGCCGGTCGTCTCGGAGTTCAAGGACTTCATCGCCGTACCGAAGTTCAACCTCTACCAGTCGCTGCACACCGCCGTCGCCCGCGCGGACGGCCAGGTCGTCGAAGTCCTCATCCGCACCCACCAGATGCACAAGGTCGCCGAGGCCGGGGTCATCGCGCTCGGCAACCCGTACGCCCCCGGGGCCGACGACCCCGCCGACGGCGAGCGAGCCGACCCCACCCGCCCCGGCTGGCTCTCCCGCCTCCTCGACTGGCAGCAGGCCGCCCCCGACCCCGACACCTTCTGGTCCACGCTGCGCGAGGACCTCGCCCAGGACCGGGAGATCACCGTCTTCCGCCCCGACGGCGGCACCCTGGGCCTGCCCGAGGGCGCCACCTGCGTGGACGCCGCCTACGCGCAGTACGGCGAGGACGCGCACGCCTGCATCGGCGCCCGCGTCAACGGCCGCCTGGCGACCCTCAGCACCGTCCTGCGGGACGGGGACTCGGTCCAGCTCCTCATGGGCCAGGACCCCGCCTCCGAGCCCTCCCGCGAGTGGCTGGAGCACGCCCACACCCCGGCTGCCCGCATCGCCATCCAGCGCTGGCTGGCGGCGCATCCGGGCGGCGAGAGCGACAGCGGGGCGGAGGCGGCGGAGGGGCACCTCGGCGATGTCCTGGGTGCCGGAAGCGCGAGAAGCGGCACGGCGGCCGGGCCCACCGATGCCGGACCGCACCACACACGCGGCAGCCACGGAAGCAGTGACCCCGCAGTACGGGCCGCCGACGCCGAGCGGCCGGGGCCGCGCACCGGACCGGCCGCCCGCCCCGCCGAGGCAGCGGGCGCCGGCTCCGTCGGCCGCCCCCGCGGCGCCGACGTCCTCGCCGACCGGCCGGGGGCCACCGTACGGCTCGCCGGCTGCTGTACGCCCGTACCGCCCGACGCGATCACCGGCTTCGCCGTACGCGGGGGAGTGGTGACCGTGCACCGTGAGGAGTGCGCGGCGGTGGCGCACATGAAGAGCCGGGGGCGTGCGGAGATCGGCGTGCGCTGGGGGGACGCGACCGAGTGCCGGGTCACGCTGGTCGCTGAATCGTTCGGCCGCCCGCATCTGCTCGCCGACCTCACCGAGGCGATCGCCCTGGAGGGCGCCGAGATCGTCTCCGCCACCGTGGAACCGCCCACCCAGCAACGGGTGCGCCACACCTACACCCTCCAGCTCCCCGACGCGGCCCACCTCCCCGCCCTGATGCGCGCGATGCGGAACGTCCCCGGGGTGTACGACGTCAGCCGCGCCCAGCACCAGGCGCCGGCTCCCTGAGGGCGGCCCCCGCGCGCCGAGAAGTCACCGAAGGGCAGTTCGAAGGACGTTCCGAAAAGACTCGAACAGACGGGGGCTGTCCGGAAGAAGGCTCCCCCGGCCGACCCGTTCGGGTGGGCCGGGCGCGCGTCGCCGCCGTGGCACAGGCGCGCGCTGGTAGCGGTGGTGCATGCCGCTCACCTCCCGCCCGCGCCCGCACGCCCGCCGCCGCACGGCGGCCCTGCTCGCCGCCGCCGTCTCCCTCTGCCTCCTCTCCGCAGCCGCCCCGGCCGAGCCGCTCGGCGTCGGCGACCGGCTCTACCCCTACCTGGGCAACCCGGGGTACGACGTGGCGTCGTACGACCTCTCCTTCACCTATCCCGGCACCAACGACAAGCCCCTCCAGGCCGTCACCACGATCGACGCCCGGGCCACCGCCGACCTGAACCGCGTCAACCTCGACTTCGCGCACGGCACCGTCGAGTCCGTCCGCGTCGACGGGCGCCCGGCCGGCTTCACCAGCTCCGGCGAGGACCTGGTCGTCACGCCCGACCGGCCGCTGCGCGCGGGCAGCTGGACGCGGATCACCGTCAAGCACACCAGCGACCCCGTCCCCGGCAAGGACCAGGACGGCGGCTGGGTGCGCACCGCCGACGGTCTCGCCATGGCGAACCAGGCCGACGCCGCCCACCTGGTCTTCCCGTGCAACGACCATCCCTCCGACAAGGCGATGTTCACCATCCGGGTCACCGCACCGGACGGCTACACGGCCGTGGCCAACGGCGTGCCCACCGGTGCGGTCCGGGCCGGCGGGGCGACGACGTGGACGTACCGCACCCGGCATCCCATGGCCACCGAGCTCGCCCAGGTGTCCATCGGCCGCTCCACCGTCGTGCACCGCGAGGGACCGCACGGGCTGCCCGTCCGGGACGTCGTGCCCAGCGCCGACCGCACGGCGCTCGAACCCTGGCTCGCGAAGACGCCCGGCCAGATCGCCTGGATGGAGAGCAAGGTCGGCCGCTTCCCGTTCGAGCGGTACGGCGTGCTCATGGCACAGGCCTCCACCGGGTTCGAACTCGAGACGCAGACCCTCTCGCTCTTCGAGAAGGAGCTGTTCACCGAGCCGGCCTACCCGAAGTGGTACATCGAGTCGATCATGGTGCACGAGCTGTCCCACCAGTGGTTCGGCGACAGCGTCAGCCCCCGCACCTGGTCCGACGTCTGGCTGAACGAGGGGCACGCCACCTGGTACGAGGCCCTGTACGCGGACGAGACGGCGCACAAGCCGCTGGACGAGCGCATGAAGGCCGCCTACGGCGCCTCCGACCGCTGGCGCGCCGCCGGCGGCCCGCCCGCCCTGCCCAAGGCTCCCGCGCCCGGTGAGAAGATCAGCATCTTCCGCCCGAACATCTACGACGGCGCCGCGCTCGCGCTGTACGCCCTGCGCCAGGAGATCGGCCGGCCGGCCTTCGAGCGCCTGGAGCGCATGTGGGTCCAGGAGCACCGGGACTCCTCCGCCGGCACCGCCGACTTCGTGCGCCTCGCGTCCGCCGTCGCCGGGCGTGACCTGAGCGGCTTCCTCCACGGCTGGCTGTACGGCGAGAAGACCCCGCCCATGCCGGGCCACCCGGACTGGAAGAGCGCGGACGCGACCAAGGCGGGCAAGACCCCGGCCCGCACATGAGACGTGGGATCCTCACCCGGGAATGCCTGGATGCCCGGGAATGCCTGGATGCTCGCCCGGGAATAAGGCGGTGACGAGACCACCCGTGCCGTGCGACCATTTTCGGGCCGGCGCGGCACGGGACACGGGAATCTCCCGGGGTGCCCGTGCGTTGTCCCTGGTGACAGCCGGACTCGCCAGCGCCGAGTCGGCACACCGAATCGGCACTCCCATCGACGTAAGGATCCAATGACCTCCTCTTCTTCCCCTTCCCAGGACACCAAGCGCCTCGCGCACGACTATCCCGAAGGTCTTCGGGCCGATGCCCTGATGGAAGAGGACGTCGCCTGGAGCTTCGAGATCGACGGCGAGCGGGACGGTGACCAGTTCGACCGCTCCGAGCGCGCGGCCCTGCGCCGCGTGGCGGGTCTGTCCACCGAGCTGGAGGACGTCACCGAGGTCGAGTACCGGCAGCTCCGCCTGGAGCGCGTCGTGCTCGTCGGCGTGTGGACCACCGGCACCGCCCAGGACGCGGACAACTCCCTCGCGGAGCTGGCCGCCCTCGCGGAGACGGCGGGTGCGCTCGTGCTCGACGGCGTGATCCAGCGCCGGGACAAGCCCGACGCCGCCACCTACATCGGTTCCGGCAAGGCCGCCGAGCTGCGCGACATCGTCCTCGAGACGGGCGCGGACACCGTCATCTGCGACGGTGAGCTGAGCCCCGGCCAGCTGATCCAGCTGGAGGACGTCGTCAAGGTCAAGGTCATCGACCGTACGGCCCTGATCCTCGACATCTTCGCCCAGCACGCCAAGTCCCGCGAGGGCAAGGCGCAGGTCGCGCTCGCGCAGATGCAGTACATGCTGCCGAGGCTCCGCGGCTGGGGTCAGTCGCTGTCCCGGCAGATGGGCGGCGGTCGCGGTGGCCTCGCCACCCGTGGCCCCGGTGAGACCAAGATCGAGACGGACCGGCGGCGGATCCGCGAGAAGATGGCGAAGATGCGCCGGGAGATCGCGGACATGAAGACCGGCCGCGAGGTGAAGCGCCAGGAGCGCCGACGCCACAAGGTGCCGTCCGTCGCCATCGCGGGCTACACCAACGCCGGCAAGTCCTCCCTGCTCAACCGCCTCACCGGCGCCGGCGTCCTGGTCGAGAACGCGCTGTTCGCGACCCTGGACCCGACCGTGCGCCGTGCCGAGACCCCGAGCGGCCGGGTGTACACCCTGGCGGACACCGTCGGCTTCGTCCGGCACCTGCCGCACCACCTGGTCGAGGCGTTCCGCTCCACCATGGAGGAGGTCGGCGACTCCGACCTGATCCTGCACGTGGTGGACGGCTCGCACCCGACCCCGGAGGAGCAGCTGGCAGCCGTGCGCGAGGTCATCCGGGACGTCGGCGCCACCGACGTGCCCGAGATCGTCGTGATCAACAAGGCGGACGCGGCCGACCCCCTGGTGCTCCAGCGGCTGCTGCGGATCGAGCCCCGCTCCATGGCGGTCTCGGCCCGTACCGGCCAGGGCATCGAGGAACTGCTCGCGCTGATCGACAACGAGCTGCCGCGGCCGTCCGTCGAGATCGAGGCGCTCGTGCCGTACACGCACGGCAAGCTGGTCGCCCGCGCCCACACCGAGGGCGAGGTGCTCTCCGAGGAGCACACCGCCGAGGGCACCCTCCTCAAGGCCCGGGTGCACGAGGAACTGGCCGCCGAGCTGGCGCCGTACACGCCGGCCTCCGCCGCCTGACCGTCACACACGCGAAAGGCCCGCCCCGGCCGGGGCGGGCCTTTCGCGTGCCGGGAGTCCCACCGGCCGCGGTACGTCCCGCTCATGTTCCGGTACAGCGCCTTTGCTTCCGTGCCCAGTGCGGTCCCACGAGCCAGGTGTGAGTGACCGGGCCGATGGACGTGTTCGACACCAGCACCGTCCGTCCGTTGCAGGGCGGCGCCACCGGACAGCACCAGGCGCCCATGCCGCCACCTCGGTCGCGGACGGACGGACGGCGGCGAGGCCGTGCAGGCCTGTCGGACCTCCCGCCGCCCGCGCCCGGGTGCCGTCCGCCTACCGGCCGGCGAACTTCTTGCTGACCGCCTGGTAGACACCCTTGGCCACATCACCCAGTCGGGGACCGGCCAGCCAGCCCGAACTCACCGGGCCGATCGACGTGTTGGACACCAGCGCCGGCCTGCCGTCGGCACCTGTCTCCACCCAGCCGCCGCCGGAGGAGCCACCGGTCATCGTGCAGCCGATCCGGTACATCGTCGGGTCCGACTTGCTGATCGACAGCCGCCCCGGCCTGTCCTGGCACTGGTACAGCAGCTGACCGTCGTACGGAGCCGCCGCCGGGTACCCGCTCGCCGTGATGCTCTGCACCTTCGGCACCGCCGGCGCGTTGAAGTTGACGGGCAGCGCCCCGCCGACCGTCTCCTCGAGCGACTTGCCGGCGTTGCCCTGCTCCGGCGTCACATGAATGACGGCGAAGTCGTACGACGCCCCGTTCCCGCCGGAGTGGCCGCCCTGGTCGATCCACTGCTGCGAGGTCTTCGCGGCATCGGCCCACCACACGCCGTAGGGCGCGACCTCGGCCCTGGACGCGTTCTGCAGCTGCTCCTCCGACTCGCCCTGGTTGTTGTACGACGGCACGAAGGCGATGTTGCGGTACCAACCGCCGTTCTTGCCGGCGTGCACACAGTGCCCGGCCGTCCAGATCAGGTTGGACTTGCCCGGGTGCGCCGGGTCCTCGACCACCGTGGCCGAGCAGACCATGGTGCCCTCGGGGGAGTCGAAGAACACCTTGCCCGAGGTCGCCGCGTTGGTGTGGTAAGGCGGCCTGACCTGCTGGGCCTTCACCGGCGCCGGCGTCGGGTCCGTCACGCCCTGGTCACCGGAGATGTCGTTGTCGTCGACGCCCTTGTCCGGGTCGTCGGCGCGCCGCATCCGGTCCGGGTCCCACAGGCCCTTGATGATCGGGTTGATGAAGTCGTTGGCCTCGCGCAGCCAGTCGTCCCGATTCCAGTTCTTCCAGGCGCCGTGCTTCCACTTGTCGATGTCGATCCCGTGCTCTTTGAGCTTGTTCCTGATGTCGTCCGGGATCTTGATCTTTCCGTCGCCGGTGGCCGCGGTCGCGCTCACGCTCGGCTTCGCGTCGGCCTTGTCGTCGCCGTTGCAGCCGGTGGCGGTCATCGCCAGCGTGGAAACGAGGGCGACCGTCGCCAGCACGGGGGAGGACCTGCGGAACACGCCCCTCCCTCGGCGAACGGTGAACGACGGTCGTATGGATCGCATGCTCTTGACTCCCCCTGGGATAAAGGAACTCGGCGCTCGGGGCCCGGCACCGGCGCCGAACTCATGGGGAGTTCACGCCGGTCTCATGACCCTGTGGGAACGGGACCACACACTATGCGGTCGCTGTGGGGGACTTCCGATGGAACGGCAACGGTTCCGTCACAGCAAGGATCTTGGGGCAACCCGTAACCCGAGGGCCGGTCCGCGGTTGGTAGCGGTGGGGGGACTGCTGCCTGTGTCCGGTCCCCGCGGATCAACTCGCCTCTGAACAGCGGGGAGGACAACGAGCCGTGGCCGTGACCGAGTCGGTGGCTGAAGGGGCGTACGGGGGCGCGCGCACTGCGCACGAGGGGATCCTCGGGCGCCAGTCGGCGCGCGAGTCCGCAGCGCGCACCTACGCCCGGGCGCTGCCCATCGTCCCCGTGCGGGCGCGGGGGCTGACCATCGAGGGCGCCGACGGCCGCCGCTATCTCGACTGCCTCTCCGGCGCCGGCGCCCTCGCCCTCGGTCACAACCACCCGGTCGTGCTGGAGGCCGTCCGCCGCGTCCTCGACTCCGGCGCCCCGCTCTCCGTCCTGGACCTGGCCACCCCGGTCAAGGACGCCTTCATCACCGAACTGTTCGCCACTCTGCCGCCGGGGCTCGCCGACCGCGCCCGCGTCCAGTTCTGCGGGCCGGCCGGCACCGACGCGGTCGAAGCCGCCTTCACACTGGTCCGCGCCGCCACCGGGCGCACCGGGATGCTCGCCTTCACCGGCGCCTACCACGGCATGACCGCGGGTGCCCTGGCCGCGTCCGGCGGCGCCGGCGACGTACGGGTCGCCCGGCTGCCGTACCCGCAGGACTACCGCTGCCCGTTCGGAATCGGCGGTCCCCGCGGCGCGGAACTCGCCGCCCGCTGGACCGAGTCCCTGCTCGACGACCCCAAGTCGGGTGTCCCGCTGCCCGCGGGGATGATCCTCGAACCCGTCCAGGGCGAGGGCGGGGTGATCCCCGCACCGGACGACTGGCTGCGCCGCCTGCGGAGCATCACCGCCGACCGGTCCATCCCCCTGATCGCCGACGAGATCCAGACCGGCGTCGGCCGGACCGGCGCCTTCTGGGCCGTCGAGCACAGCGGGATCACGCCCGACGTCATGGTCCTGTCCAAGGCCATCGGCGGCAGCCTTCCGCTGGCCGTGGTCGTCTACCGCGACGACCTCGACGTCTGGCAGCCCGGCGCCCACGCGGGCACCTTCCGCGGCAACCAGCTCGCCATGGCCGCCGGCGCCGCCACCCTGGCCCACGTCCGCGAGAACGGCCTCGCCGAACGAGCCGCCGCGCTCGGCTCCCGGATGCTCACCCAACTGCGCCGGCTCCAGGCGGAGCTGCCCTGCGTGGGAGACGTCCGCGGACGAGGGCTGATGATCGGCGTCGAGCTGGTGGACCCCGAGGGCGCCGGCACCGCGCCGGGACAAGGCGAGGCCCCTCCCGGTGGGCACGTACCGCCCCCAGACGGACTCCCGCCCACCCGCACCCCTCGCCCCGCCGACCCCGAACTCGCCGCGGCCGTCCAGCGGGAGTGCCTGAACCGCGGCCTGATCGTGGAACTCGGCGGCCGCCACGCCGCCGTCGTACGGATCCTTCCTCCGTTGACCATCAGCGACGAGCAGGCGGCGGCCGTACTGGACCGCCTCTCCGACGCGATCGCCGCCGCGGCCCGCCATCAGCAGCACCAGGGCCGCCGTCGCCGCCACCGACAGCACGACGGCCCTGCCCCACGCACCGGCCGACTGCCGTAGACCGGCCGCCCTGCCGCCACGCCCCGAGACCACGTCACGGCCCGCGCAGCACCCCATGTCACCCGCACCTCCCACCAGCACGTCCACGCCCTCGTCCCTTCGACCACCCGGCACCCGCCCATCCCGGCCGTGTACGCCGGCCGACTCCGCCCGACGCCCCGACGCGGGCCGGACGACCGGTCGCCCGACCGCACGAGAACCACCCAGCACGACCCCGACCCAGCCCCGAGGAGCCGTCTTGAACGCCACCCCCACACCCGACGGCCGCTCCGGCAACCCCGACGAACAGGCAGACCCCGGCACCCCGCCCGCGTCCGTGCCGCTCGCCGAGTCGGTGCCCCCGCAGAAGCGGCGCACTCCGGCTGCCCCGCGTCCCGGCGCCACCGGTACCGACCCGCTGGAGGACCCCGACCCGTACACCGCCGCCCAGGCCGCGACGGTGGACAACCTCCTGCGCTGCTGGGCCCGGGAGACGAACCTCGCCGAGCCGGCCGGCGCCACCCTGCGCATTCCGCTGCCCGCCAGCGGCACCACCCTCACCGCACCGGTGCGCCACTGGTCCGCGACGGGCTGGCACCGCTTCGGCCCACCCCGCCTCACCGGAGCCGCCGAAACGGCCCCACCGGTCGACGCGGTCACCCTCGCAGCCCTGCTCGCCAGGGAAACCCCCGCCGACGCCGCGGGCACCGTCGGCAGTCCCGACACCACCGCCGACACCCCCGGACCCACAGCCACCGGCGCTGCAGCCACCACCGGCACTCCTGAGCCGACGGTCACCGGCGCTGCAGACCTCCCCTACACCCCTGAGTCCACGGCCGCCGGAGCTGCGGGCACCACCGGCACTCCTGAGCCCACCACCGGCCCTCCCGGGGTCACAGCCACCGGCGCCGACCTTGTCGCACGGGTGGCCGACTCGGTGCGCCGCACCGCGGTCTTCCTCCGGGATCGGCGGGCGCACCCGGCCGACGGCCCCGACCTCTTCCTCAGCGCCGAGCAGGCCCTCCTCCTCGGACACCCCCTGCACCCGACCCCGAAGAGCAGGGAAGGCCTGACCGAAGCCGAGGCCCGCCGGTACTCACCGGAGGTGCGCGGCTCCTTCCCCCTGCACTGGCTGGCTGTCGCCCCCTCTCTGCTCGCCACCGACTCGGCCTGGACCGAACGCGGCCGCCCCGTCCCCGCGGACCACCTCACCCAGCGACTCGCGGGATCCGCGCTGCGCCTGCCCGACGGATTCGCCGCCCTGCCCCTGCATCCCTGGCAGGCGCGCGAGGTCCGTCACCGCGAGACGGTCGCCTCCCTGCTCGAGGCCGGAGCGCTCCGCGACCTGGGTCCGCTCGGTCCTCCCTGGCACCCCACCTCCTCCGTACGCACCGTCCACCGGTCCGGTGCCCCCGCGATGGTCAAGCTGTCGCTGGGCCTGCGCATCACCAACTCCCGTCGCGAGAACCTCCGCAAGGAACTCCACCGCGGCGTCGAGGTGCACCGGCTGCTGCGCGGCGGCCTGTCCAAGGACTGGCAGGCCGTCCACCCCGGCTTCGACATCGTCCGCGACCCGGCGTGGCTGGCCGTCGACGATCCGGAGGGCCGGCCCGTGCCCGGCCTCGACGTCGTGATCCGGCACAACCCGTTCTCCCCGGCCGACGACGTCAGCTGCGTCGCCGGTCTCGTCTCGCCGCGCCCGCTCATCGAACCGAGCCCCCAGGCCCCGCCGGCGCAGGGCACCTGGCCGCTCCGGTCCCGCCTGGCCCAGATCGTCGCGCGACTCGCCGTACGCACCGGGCGGCCCGTGGGAGCCGTGGCGGCGGAGTGGTTCCTGCGCTACCTCGAGCAGGTCGTGCGTCCCGTGCTGTGGCTGGACAGCGAGGCCGGAGTCGCCCTCGAGGCCCATCAGCAGAACACCCTGCTCCTGCTCGACGACGACGGCTGGCCCGCCGGCGGCCGTTACCGCGACAACCAGGGCTACTACTTCCGAGAGTCCCGCCGGGCCGAGCTCGACGCCCGGCTGCCCGGCATCGGCGAGCACAGCGACACCTTCGTCTCCGACGACGTCACCGACGAACGCTTCGCGTACTACCTCGCTCTCAACAACGTGCTCGGCCTGATCGGCGCGTTCGGCTCCCAGCGCATCGCCGACGAGCGGCTGCTCCTGGCGGCGTTCCGCCGCTTCCTCACCGGCGTCGCCTCGGGGTCCGACGCCCTGCGCACCCCGCTGCCCGGCCTCCTGCTCGACTCACCCACCCTGCGCTGCAAGGCCAACCTGCTGACCCGGCTGCACGGCCTCGACGAACTCGTCGGCCCGGTCGACACCCAGTCCGTCTACGTCACCATCGCGAACCCCCTTCACGCGTGAAGCGAACGACTCGAACCCAACCGTCGTGAACGAACAGAACCGCCGTCCTTCACCTGCGAGAACCCTCACCCCTTTCGTCTCCTGAGAGGAGAGCACTGTGCCGTCCACCGATGCGAGCGCCGGCAGCGGGCCCGGCGCCGTCCCCGTCCGCCCGGACTGCCGCGACCCCCGAGACCGCGAGGGCCCGGCGGGCACCGGAGCCTTGGCCCGCGGTGAGGACACCCTGGACCTGCGCCTGCCGCGCGAGTTCGCCGCTCTCCTCGCCGGGGGGACGTCCGACGCGGAACGCGGTGGCCGGGAAGGAGGGGGCGGGTGCACTGCAACCGCCCTGCGGCTCGGCCGAGGGCGGGAACGCCTCACCCGTGCCGGGGACGACCTGCTCGACCATGTGCCGGGCTGGGGGCCCACCGCCACCCCGGTCGGGTCCTTCCAGCTGGTGCCGGTCCAGGTCGAGCGTGATCTCCCGCGCGTTCACCGCTGGATGAACGACCCCGCCGTCGCCGCGTTCTGGGACCTGGCCGGGCCCCCGAGCGCGACGGAGAGTCACCTGCGGGCCCAACTCACCGGCGACGGGCGCAGCGTCCCGTGCCTGGGCCTGTTGGACGGCAACCCCATGAGCTACTGGGAGATCTACCGGGCGGACCTGGACCCGCTGGCGCTGCACTATCCGGCCCGCCCGCATGACACCGGGATCCACCTGCTGATCGGTGAGGCCGCCGACCGGCGAAAGGGATTGGGATCCGCCCTGCTCAGAGCCGTGGCGGACCTGGTCCTGGACCGCCGCCCGGCCTGCACCCGTGTCGTGGCCGAACCCGATCTTCATAACACTCCCTCCGTCGCGGCCTTCCTGAGCGCCGGATTCCGGTTCGCCGCGGAGGTCGACCTGCCCGGCAAGCGGGCCGCCCTCGTGATCCGGGACCGAGTCCTGCGCGATCTGATGTGACGCTGCGTGACGACGCGTTCACAAGAGGAACGCGGCTCGGGCCGCGCCGGTTCCCGCCCGCGGAAAGAAATTCGACGCCGTGCCGGAACCACCGTGGACCGCCCCACCAGCCCGCAGACTGCCGCGAACCAGCGACCCCTCTCCACTCTCAGGAGCTTGGCCGTGATCCCAGCCCTCGTCTCCGCCTCGACCACCCGTTTGTCACTGCCGGGCCGTAGGGTGGTCGGGCTATGACGAAGCCCTCACTCCCCGAACTCCTGCATGCCGCCGTCGCAGCCGTCGGCGGCACGGAGCGCCCTGGCCAGGTCACCATGGCCGAAGCGGTCGCCGAGGCGATCGACGACGGATCCCACCTGCTGGTCCAGGCCGGCACCGGCACCGGAAAGTCGCTCGGCTATCTCGTGCCCGCACTCGCCCATGGGGAGCGGGTGGTCGTCGCCACGGCCACGCTCGCGCTGCAGCGCCAGCTCGTGGAGCGCGACCTGCCGCGCACGGTCGAGGCCCTGCACCCGCTGCTGCGCCGCCGCCCGGAGTTCGCGATGCTCAAGGGCCGGTCGAACTACCTGTGCCTGCACCGTCTGCACGAAGGCATGCCGCAGGACGAGGAGGACGGACTCTTCGACCAGTTCGAGGCCGCGGCGCCCACGAGCAAGCTGGGCCAGGACCTGCTGCGCCTGCGCGACTGGTCCGACGAGACCGAGACCGGCGACCGCGACGACCTCACGCCGGGCGTCTCCGACCGCGCCTGGGCCCAGGTGTCGGTGTCCTCCCGGGAGTGCCTCGGCGCCTCGAAGTGCGCGTACGGAGCGGAGTGCTTCGCGGAGATGGCCCGGGAGCGGGCCAAGCTCGCCGAGGTCGTCGTCACCAACCACGCGCTCCTGGCCATCGACGCCATCGAGGGCGCGCCGGTGCTGCCGCAGCACGAGGTCCTGATCGTGGACGAGGCCCATGAACTCGTCTCCCGGGTCACTGGCGTCGCCACCGGCGAACTCACGCCCGGCCAGGTCAACCGTGCCGTGCGGCGGGCCGCCAAGCTCGTCAACGAGAAGGCCGCCGACCAGCTCCAGACCGCCGCCGAGGGCTTCGAGCGGCTGATGGAACTGGCCCTGCCGGGTCGCCTGGAGGAGATCCCGGAAGACCTCGCCTACGCCCTGATGGCCCTGCGTGACGCCGCCCGGACCGTCATCACCGCACTCGGCACGACCCGCGACAAGTCCGTCCAGGACGAGGACGCGGTCCGCAAGCAGGCGCTGGCCTCGGTGGAATCCGTGCACGACGTGGCGGAGCGGGTCGTGAACGGCTCGGAGTGGGACGTCGTCTGGTACGAGCGCCACGACCGCTTCGGCGCCTCGTTGCGCGTCGCCCCCATGTCGGTCTCCGGGCTGCTCAGGGAGAAGCTCTTCGCGGACCGCAGCGTCGTCCTCACCTCGGCGACCCTCAAACTGGGCGGAGACTTCAACGGCGTCGGAGCCTCTCTCGGCCTCGGTCCCGAGGGCGTGGAGGGAGACGACCTGCCGCGCTGGAAGGGGACCGATGTCGGCTCGCCGTTCGACTACCGCAGGCAGGGCATCCTGTACGTCGCGAAGCACCTCGCCCGCCCGGCGCGGGACGGCGAGCGCGCCGACATGCTCGACGAGCTGACCGAGCTGATCCAGGCCGCCGGGGGCCGCACCCTCGGGCTGTTCTCGTCCATGCGGGCCGCCCAGCTCGCCGCGGAGGAGCTGCGCTCCCGGATTCCCGAGTTCCCGATCCTGCTCCAGGGCGAGGAGACGCTCGGTGAGTTGATCAAGAACTTCGCGGCCGATCCCAGGACCTGCCTCTTCGGGACGCTGTCGCTCTGGCAGGGGGTCGACGTCCCGGGGCCCAGCTGTCAGCTGGTCGTCATGGACAAGATCCCGTTCCCGCGTCCCGACGACCCGCTGATGAGCGCGCGCCAGAAGGCGGTGGAGGACGCGGGCGGCAACGGTTTCATGGCCGTGGCCGCGACGCACGCGGCCCTGCTCATGGCCCAGGGCGCCGGCCGTCTCGTCCGGGCCTCGGGGGACCGCGGTGTGGTCGCCGTCCTGGACCAGCGGCTCGCCACCGCCCGGTACGGCGGATACCTGAAGGCCTCGCTCCCCGACTTCTGGTACACCACGGACCGCAACCAGGTCCGCAAGTCGCTGGCGGCGATCGACGCGGCGGCGAAGCAGGCAGAGGCGCAATGAAGCGGGAGCGGGGGGGGGGGGTCGACCCCCCCCCCCCCCCTGGGGGGGTGCTCTCCGACCCCCCCCCTGACCAAACAGCCCTTCTC
>NZ_JBVIDR010000004.1:93319-364451 GCF_055572275.1 Streptomyces sp. NPDC030798
AGAAGATTTGGGCCACCTCTTTCCTCTGAAATCCCCGGGCCGCGGGGGAAGAGTTGTTAGAAGGAGGAAAGGGGAGAGGGGAGAGGGGAGGGGGGGGGGGAGCGTGGTCGGCCCCCCCCCCCCGCTCCCGCACTCGAGGGACAGCGCAGGGCCCCGGGACCGGCGCAGGGGTCCCGGGGCCCGGTCAGGGAGCGGGCCGCATCCGGCCCGTCCGCCGCGGCGTCACACGCGCCGCAGCACGGCGACGACCTTGCCCAGGATGGTCGCGTCGTCACCGGGGATCGGCTCGTAGGCGGCGTTGTGCGGGAGGAGCCAGACGTGGCCGTCCTCGCGCTTGAAGCGCTTGACGGTGGCCTCGCCGTCGAGCATGGCCGCCACGATGTCGCCGTTCTCGGCGACGGGCTGACGGCGGACGGTGACCCAGTCGCCGTCACAGATCGCGGCCTCGATCATCGAGTCACCGACGACCTTGAGGACGAACAGCTCACCGTCGCCCACGAGCTGCCGGGGGAGGGGGAACACATCCTCGACCGACTCCTCCGCGAGGATCGGTCCACCGGCGGCGATACGGCCGACCAGGGGGACGTACGACGCGGCCGGCTTGCCGGCGGTGTCCGTGGGCTGCACGGTCACGGCCTGGTCGGAGCCGCGCACCTCGTACGCGCGCGGGCGGTGCGGGTCGCGGCGCAGGAAGCCCTTGCGCTCCAGTGCCATCAGCTGGTGCGCGACCGAGGACGTGCTGGAGAGGCCGACGGCCTGGCCGATCTCACGCATCGACGGCGGGTAACCGCGCCGCTGCACCGAGTCCCTGATGACCTCGATCACCCGGCGCTGCCGGTCGGTGAGCCCGGAGCTGTCCGCCCGGATGCCTGGAGGTCGGCCCGGCAGGGAGCGCTTGTGCCCCTCGGGATTCGTGGCTTCGTTCATCGCATGCACCGGCTCGACTCGGCCCTGGAGGCGGTCCTGGGCAGTGATGGTGGCACTGTCTGCGGTGGTGGTCACGTCTCGGCCCCTCTCGATGGTCTCCCTGCTGGACAACGGTAGTTGCTTTCGAAAGGTTGCGCCAAACACACGTTCGAGTGAAAAAGTGCGATTCACCTGACGTGACCGTGTGTCCGGGTGTATGGCTGACGCGGCCCGTGGCGGACAAAAGCGCCCATTGTTGTACTCTTCACCGCCGGGATGGATCACCTCGTGGGTGACCTCCTCAGTCTGCCATCCGGAACCCTGTCAACCGGGGCCCGGGTGGCATCTGCGCCGGAGTGCTACGCGCCCTCCGTGCGGCGACCACGGTATCTCCGTAAGTGCGGCAGGGATACGTTCGTGCGCCCGCGTGTTCGCGTGGGGCGTCCGCGGGTAGCCGGGACGTGGCCCACGGTGACGACACGCGTTGCCGCCTCGATGTATGAGCCAATCCCCACATGTAGTGCTTGGATGGCTACAGCAGCCCACAAGTTGTGTTTTCGCGGTGCCCCCGGGGTCTTCCGGACCTTCGCGATCGCCTATGCTTGGGGCTGCTTCGAGGGGCCCATGAGGCCCAGCGAGGCTATTGAGTCTGCTGTGAGGAGGGTTGGAGATCATGCACTGCCCCTTCTGCAGGCACCCCGACAGCCGTGTGGTCGACAGTCGTACGACCGACGACGGCACCTCGATCCGCAGGCGCCGCCAGTGCCCCGACTGCTCCCGTCGCTTCACGACCGTGGAGACGTGCTCGCTCATGGTGGTCAAGCGGTCCGGAGTCACCGAGCCGTTCAGCCGTACCAAGATCATCAATGGTGTGCGCAAGGCATGCCAGGGACGGCCTGTCACCGAGGACGCCCTCGCTCTCCTCGGCCAGCGGGTCGAGGAAGCGGTGCGGGCCACCGGAAGCGCCGA
This sequence comes from Streptomyces sp. NPDC030798, assembly GCF_055572275.1. Taxonomy (NCBI): domain Bacteria; kingdom Bacillati; phylum Actinomycetota; class Actinomycetes; order Kitasatosporales; family Streptomycetaceae; genus Streptomyces; species Streptomyces sp. NPDC030798. The sequence continues at coordinate 95,195 of NZ_JBVIDR010000004.1, forward strand.
GCTGACCACCCACGACGTGGGTCTGGCCATACTCGGCCCGTTGCAGGAGCTCGACCTCGTCGCCTATCTGCGATTCGCCTCCGTCTATCGGGCGTTCGACTCGCTCGAGGACTTCGAGGCGGCCATCGCGGAGCTGAGGCAGGCGACGCCAGGCCCCGCCGCGGACGATGAAGACGCGGGAGCGGGGAGCCAGGAAGACGAACGCGGGCCCGGAGGGACCACACAGGTTCCCGTGCCCGCCCACGCCGCCGACTGAGACCGGCGGGCCGGAAACCGGACGGAGACCCGGGTTCCGGCCGGGGGCGGCGACCCAGGACCAGTTGCGGGCGGCAGCGTGAGGGTGCCCGCAACACACGACACACCACCGTGCCACGGGAACATCGTGGCACTTCAGGGCGTTTTTGCCCGTACAGGGAGGCGGCATGACAGAGACGGCGAGCGGTCCGGCACGAGGTTCCCGAGCCAAGGGTGCCAAGGCCACCAAGGGGCTGCGTATCGAGCGCATCCACACCACCCCCGGCGTGCACCCGTACGACGAGGTCGCGTGGGAGCGCCGTGACGTCGTCATGACCAACTGGCGCGACGGCTCGGTCAACTTCGAGCAGCGTGGCGTCGAGTTCCCCGACTTCTGGTCGGTGAACGCGGTCAACATCGTCACCAGCAAGTACTTCCGCGGTGCCGTCGGCACCCCGCAGCGCGAGGTGAGCCTGAAGCAGCTCATCGACCGCATCGTGAAGACGTACCGGAAGGCCGGCGAGGACCACAAGTACTTCGCCTCGCCCGCCGACGCCGAGATCTTCGAGCACGAGCTGGCGTACGCCCTCCTGCACCAGATCTTCAGCTTCAACAGCCCCGTCTGGTTCAACGTCGGCACCCCGCAGCCCCAGCAGGTCTCCGCCTGCTTCATCCTGTCCGTCGACGACTCCATGGAGTCGATCCTCGACTGGTACAAGGAAGAGGGCATGATCTTCAAGGGCGGCTCCGGCGCCGGCCTGAACCTCTCCCGCATCCGCTCCTCCAAGGAGCTGCTCTCCTCCGGCGGCAACGCCTCCGGTCCCGTCTCCTTCATGCGCGGCGCCGACGCCTCCGCCGGCACCATCAAGTCCGGTGGTGCCACCCGCCGCGCCGCCAAGATGGTCGTGCTCGACGTCGACCACCCCGACATCGAGGACTTCATCGAGACCAAGGTCAAGGAGGAGGAGAAGATCCGCGTCCTGCGCGACGCGGGCTTCGACATGGACCTGGGCGGCGACGACATCACGTCCGTCCAGTACCAGAACGCCAACAACTCGGTCCGCGTCAACGACGAGTTCATGAAGGCCGTCGAGGCGGGCGGCCGGTTCGGCCTGCGCGCCCGCATGACCGGCGAGGTCATCGAGGAGGTCGACGCCAAGGCGCTCTTCCGCAAGATCGCGGAGGCCGCCTGGGCGTGCGCCGACCCGGGCATCCAGTACGACGACACCATCAACAACTGGCACACCTGCCCCGAGTCCGGCCGGATCACCGCGTCGAACCCGTGCAGCGAGTACATGCACCTGGACAACACGTCCTGCAACCTCGCCTCGCTGAACCTGATGAAGTTCCTCAAGGACGACGGCAAGGGCAGCCAGTCCTTCGAGACCGAGCGCTTCCAGAAGGTCGTCGAGCTGGTCATCACCGCGATGGACATCTCGATCTGCTTCGCGGACTTCCCGACCCAGAAGATCGGCGAGAACACCCGCGCGTTCCGCCAGCTCGGCATCGGCTACGCCAACCTCGGCGCCCTGCTGATGGCCACGGGCCACGCCTACGACTCCGACGGCGGCCGCGCCCTGGCCGGCGCCATCACCTCCCTGATGACGGGTACGGCCTACCGCCGCTCCGCCGAACTTGCCGCCGTCGTCGGCCCGTACGACGGCTACGCCCGCAACGCCGACGCCCACAACCGCGTCATGAAGCAGCACGCCGACGCCAACGGCACGGCCGTCCGCATGGACGACCTGGACACCCCGGTGTGGGCCGCCGCCACGGAGGCCTGGCAGGACGTCGTCCGTCTCGGTGAGAAGAACGGCTTCCGTAACTCCCAGGCGTCCGTCCTCGCCCCGACCGGCACCATCGGTCTGGCGATGTCCTGCGACACCACCGGCGTCGAGCCCGACCTCGCGCTCGTGAAGTTCAAGAAGCTGGTCGGCGGCGGCTCGATGCAGATCGTCAACGGCACCGTCCCGCAGGCCCTGCGCCGCCTGGGCTACCAGGAGGAGCAGATCGAGGCGATCGTCGCCCACATCGCCGAGCACGGCAACGTGATCGACGCCCCCGGCCTCAAGCACGAGCACTACGAGGTGTTCGACTGCGCCATGGGTGAGCGGGCCATCTCCCCCATGGGCCACGTCCGCATGATGGCCGCGATCCAGCCGTGGATCTCCGGTGCCATCTCCAAGACGGTCAACATGCCGGAGACGGCGACCGTCGAGGAGGTCGAGGAGATCTACTACGAGGCCTGGAAGCTCGGCGTCAAGGCGCTCGCGATCTACCGCGACAACTGCAAGGTCGGCCAGCCGCTGTCCGCCAAGAAGAAGGACTCCGCGGACGAGAAGAAGGCCGAGGAGCCCACGGTCGTCGAGACCAAGGTCGAGAAGGTCGTCGAGTACCGCCCGGTCCGCAAGCGCCTCCCCAAGGGCCGGCCCGGCATCACCACGTCCTTCACGGTCGGCGGCGCCGAGGGCTACATGACCGCCAACTCCTACCCGGACGACGGTCTCGGCGAGGTCTTCCTGAAGATGTCCAAGCAGGGCTCGACCCTCGCCGGCATGATGGACGCCTTCTCCATCGCCGTCTCCGTCGGCCTGCAGTACGGCGTGCCGCTGGAGACGTACGTCTCGAAGTTCACCAACATGCGCTTCGAGCCGGCCGGTATGACGGACGACCCGGACGTGCGGATGGCGCAGTCGATCGTCGACTACATCTTCCGCCGCCTGGCGCTGGACTTCCTGCCCTTCGAGACCCGCTCCGCACTCGGCATCCACTCCGCCGAGGAGCGCCAGCGGCACCTGGAGACCGGTTCCTACGAGCCGGCCGACGACGAGGTCGACGTCGAGGGTCTGGCTCAGTCGGCGCCGCGCGCCCAGGAGCTGAAGGCCGTCGCCACGCCGAAGGTCGAGGTCGAGGAGGCCAAGCCCACCCCGAAGCAGGCGCACACCAGCGCCGAGCTGGTGGAGATGCAGCTGGGCATCCAGGCGGACGCTCCGCTGTGCTTCTCCTGCGGTACGAAGATGCAGCGGGCCGGTTCCTGCTACATCTGCGAGGGCTGCGGCTCGACCAGCGGCTGCAGCTGATGTGACACGCGGTATCTGAGGTAAGGGGCGTCGGCCATTGCCGGCGCCCCTTACCGTTCTGCCCGACGCGGCCACCCGGGAACATGCGGGCATCCGCGCCCGTGACTGCCTAGACGGCCTGAGGGCCCGGCCCGCCGCGCCGGCCCATGACCCGGGTAAACGCAGCCGGATCCTCGTCGAAGCCGTGGACGCCGGCGTGGAAGGTCCACCCGCCGGACGCGTCCCGCACGAACTCGGCGATCGTGGCCGCAGTGGCCCCGGGAATCGCTGCGAAGTCGCCTTCGGCGAGCACGGTGTAGCCCTCGCGGATGCGCATGGCCGGACCGAGCACGTCGGCGAACGTCTTGGGCCCGGGCCGCTGCTGGATGACGACACCGACCACCACGCGCGCGTACCGGCCGTCGAGCCGGTCGAGTTCGAGCGTCATGACCTCGTCCCAGCCGAACCCCTTGCCGTCCGTGCTGTCGCGGTTGAGGAAGATCGTGCCGTCCGGCGAGCGGCTGTCGAAGTGCACCAGATAGGCCGGAATTCCGTAGGGGTCCCCGGATCCGAAGGTCGCCGCGACGATGTCGAGGTCGGTGGGCGGCCGGCCCGCCGGACTGGGGTCCCACCTGAGGGAGACCTCCACCTTGCCGATTCCCTTGCTGAAGCCGGTCACCGGGCTCCCCTTCCCCCCTTGAAAGATCCTTTCCCCAACTCCCTAGGAGCCGAGGCTCGTTCCTCATCGTGCCACGCGCGCGGGGGCGCATGCGCGGGTGATCTCCGCCAGAGCGTGACCGACGCCACGTCCGCTGGCCTTACGATGGCGCGGTGCTGGTCAAGTGGATTCGCTGCACCGTGGTGGACCGCCGCGGCTTCGAGCGGGGGCAGCGGAAATGGGCGGGGCTTCTGGGGGAGCCGGGATTCCGGGGACAGGGCGGAGGCTGGAGCCGGCAGCGGCCCGGTGTGGCGCACATCTTCGCCTTCTGGGAGAGCCGTGCCTTCTACGACTCGTTCATGGCCCGCTCCCACGACCGGCTCGCGGCAGCCCAGTCCGGCACGTTCAAGAATTCCCGGGTCAAGCTGTTCGAGTACCGCTTCGACGTGAAGACCGGCTTCGAGCCCCGTTTCACGGACGCCGACCTGATCCGGGTGGCCCTCTGCCAGATCCACGAGGAGCGCGTCGAGCACTTCACCCTCATGCAGGAGAAGGTCTGGAACCCCGCGATGGCCGGTTCCCCGGGCATGATCCGGGGCATGTTCGCCGAGGCACCCGAGCAGGAGTTCCTGGTGCTGTCCATGTGGCGCTCGGCGGCCGAGCACGGCAAGTACCGCACCGAGCGGGTGGAACGCCTGGCTCTGCGCGCCCAGACCGAAGCGGACGTCGCGGCCCTCTCGGGTGACATTGTGGAACTGGAGCCGTCCTGGACTGTCTGAGCGAGCTCATGGACGGCGTCCGGGCTCGTGGACGACACCGGGACGATTTGAAAAGCAAACGCACGGATCGGGGTCCTACAACGCCCCGAGGCGCAGGATTCGTGTGACCTACGCCGTATGGGGCCCGTAGGAGTGCTCCACCGCCCCCTGTTCGATCTAGGGTTTTGGCATGGCACGACCACGGCGCATCGTCCTTGTCCGGCACGGCGAGTCAACGGGCAATGTTGATGACTCCGTGTACGAGCGGGAGCCCGACCACGCTCTCGCACTCACCGAACGCGGCCGGCAGCAGGCCGAGGAGACCGGTGAGACCTTGCGGGAACTCTTCGGCCGGGAACGGGTGAGCGTGTACGTCTCCCCGTACCGCCGCACGCACGAGACCCTGCGCGCCTTCCACCTCGACCCGGACCTCATACGGGTGCGGGAGGAGCCGAGGCTGCGGGAGCAGGACTGGGGAAACTGGCAGGACCGCGACGACGTGCGCCTGCAGAAGGCGTACCGGGACGCCTACGGCCACTTCTTCTTCCGCTTCCCGCAGGGGGAGTCCGGTGCCGATGTCTACGACCGGGTCGGCGGATTCCTGGAGAGCCTGTTCCGCAGCTTCGAGGCCCCCGACCATCCGCCGAACGTTCTCCTGGTGACGCACGGACTGGCGATGCGGCTGTTCTGCATGCGCTGGTTCCACTGGACGGTGGCGGAATTCGAGTCGCTGTCGAACCCCGGGAACGCCGAGATGCGGATGCTCGTTCTCGGGGAGAACGGCAAGTACACCCTGGACCGGCCCTTCGAGCGCTGGCGGGATCCGGTGCCGCACTGGGTCACCGGATAGAGTGGCAGAGCGATGACCGCTGACTCCTCTTCTCCCTGGCGCCTGGACCGCGCTCTCGCCAGCCTGCGCGGACTGGCGGTGGGGGACGCACTGGGCTCGCAGTTCTTCGTTCCGGTGAACTACCCCCTGCTCAAGCGCCGCGAGCTGCCGGCGGGCCCCTGGCAGTGGACGGACGACACGGAGATGGCCTGTTCCGTGGTGGCCGTCCTGGCCACCCACCGGCGCCTCGACCAGGACGCGCTGGCCCGCTCCTTCGCCGAGCACCACGACTTCGACCGGGGTTACGGCCCCGCCGTCAACCGTCTCCTCCGCCTCGTCCGGGAGGGTCGGGACTGGCGTGAGCTGGCCGCCGGCCTCTTCAACGGACAGGGCTCCTGGGGCAACGGCGCGGCCATGCGCATCGCACCCCTGGGCGCCTGGTACGCGGACGATCCGGAGCAGGCGACGCACCAGGCGGAGATCTCCGCATACCCCACGCACCAGCACCGGGAGGCCGTGGTCGGCGCCATGGCCGTCGCGGCGGCCGCCGCCCTGGTCGCCTCGCCGGACGGCCCGCCGAGCCCCGAGGCACTCCTCGACGGGGTCATCGCACTCGTGCCGAAGAGCGCCGTCGGCGCGGGGCTCCGCCGGGCCCGGGACATGCTCGACTACGGCGACGCGGCTACCGTCGCCGCCGTGCTGGGCTGCGGACGCCGTACGTCCGCCCACGACACCGTGCCGTTCGCCCTCTGGTCCGCCGCCCGGGCCCTGACCGACTTCGAGACGGCCTTCTGGACGACCGCCCAGGTGGGCGGGGACGTGGACACCACCTGCGCGATCGTGGGCGGCGTGCTCGCGTCGGGCAAGGCGGGGGCGCCCCCTGCGGAGTGGGCAGAGCGAACCGAGGCGCTGCCGGACTGGGTGCCCACGGTGCTCTGAACGCCCCGGCACTCCTCTGTCCGGCAACTCTTCGTGCTCGGCAGGAACTCTGTGTGACCGCCGCCCGTTTCCCTGATGTCCGCTGCTCGTTCGAGCCGGTCGGTGGACCGGTGAGGACGGGTGGGAGACACGGGGTGAAGGGGGTGCGCGCCGTGCTGGTCGTCGGGCTTGGGTCGCTGACGCTGGTGCTGGTCCTGCGAGTGGTCCGCACGGTCATGGCCGCGAGGGTGGTGCGGCCGGCCGGACCGTGCTCTGTGCCGGCTGTCCCCCGGCAGCGGTCCGGCCGGCCGCGGCTCTGCGCCGGGCCGGGCGGGTCAGCCGATGCCCGGGCCGGCCGTTCCGGCGAGGGCTTCGAGGTCGCTCTTGCGGACCTTGATCACCAGCCAGGCGGCGACGAATGCGAGCCCGGCCATCGCCGCGGCCGGGACGAAGGCCGCAGAGATGCCGTGCGCGAGCACCTCGTGCCCCCACGGAGCGGGGAGCTGATGCGTCTTGGCGAACTGCGCCTTCTGCTCCGGCGTCCCTTCGGCGAGGAACTTCGGCAACTGCTTCTTCGCCTCGTCCGTGCTGGCGGACCCGAAGACCGTGGTGAGGATCGACAGGCCCAGCGAACCGCCCACCTGCTGCGTGGCGTTGAGCAGCCCGGACGCCGCTCCCGCTTCGTGCTGGGCGACGCCCGAGACCGCCGTGACGGTGGCCGTCACGAAGTTCAGGCCCATACCGAACCCGAACACCAGCATCGGTCCCAGTACCCCGCCGAGGTAGGAGCTGTCAGGGCGGATGAACGTCTGCCAGACGAGCCCGATCGCCACGAGCGTCGAGCCGGCCATCATGAACGGCTTGGGGCCGAGCGTGGGCAGGAACCGCTGCGACAGACCCGCCCCGACGGCGATCGCGGCCGTCACCGGCAGGAAGGCCAAGCCGGCCTTGATCGGGCTGTAGCCGAGTACGTTCTGCACGAACAGCACGATGTAGAAGAACATCCCGAACATGGCGGCTGCCAGGCTCAGCATGATCGCGTACGTGCCGGAGCGGTTGCGGTCCGCGAACATCCTGAGCGGGGTGATCGGTTCCTTCGCCCGCAGCTCGATGAGGACGAAGGCCAGCAGGAGTACCACCGCCGCGCCGAACGAGCCGAGGGTGAGCCCGTCGCGCCAGCCGTCCTCCGAGGCACGGATGAACCCGTACACCAGCGAGGCCATGCCCGCCGTCGACGTCAGTGCGCCCGCGATGTCGAACCGCCCCGGGTGCCGCTGCGACTCGCTGATGTACAGCGGCGTGAGGACGGCGATCAGCACCCCGATGGGCACGTTGACGAAGAGGACCCACCGCCAGTCGAGCCAGTCGGTCAGCATGCCGCCCGCGAGAAGGCCGATGGCACCGCCGCCCGCCGACACGGCGGCGAACACACCGAACGCCCTGTTGCGCTCGGGACCCTCGGGGAAGGTGGTGGTGATCAACGCAAGAGAGGTGGGCGAAGCGATCGCGCCTCCCACACCCTGCAGCGAGCGGGCGGCCAGCAGTTGCCAGGGCTCCTGGGCGAGTCCGCCCAACAACGAGGCGAAGGTGAACAGCAGGATGCCGGTGATGAACACCCGGCGCCGGCCGAGGATGTCCCCGGCCCGAGCGCCGAGGAGGAGCAGACCGCCGAAGGTGAGCGTGTAGGCGCTGACCACCCACGTGAGGTCCGTGGTGCTGAACTTGAGCGCGTCTTGAATGTGCGGGAGTGCGATGTTCACAATCGTCGCGTCGAGGACCACCATGAGTTGGCAGGCCGCGATGACGGTGAGAGCGATGCCGGGATGCCCCTCCCGGCGGGCCGCACCCGGTTTCTGTTCCTGAAGCAGCTGAGAGGTTGTCACGATGGGTCCCCCACAAAGGCGTTAGTGAACGCTCGCGTTCACTGTCGCGTCAAAGGTAGTGAGTCCCCAGTAGTGAACGCAAGCGTTCACTTAATTCCGCGTCGTCGATGCCGTCCCCCTCTGTGGCGACACGACGCGGCCCCGCCCCCGAATCCCCGCTTCCCTTGCATGCTGGAGAAACACAGATGGTTACCTCGCGCTGGACGGCCGCCCCTGCTCGGACGGCTTCCCCTCGGCGGCGCGGTGCCGTGCTCGAGCGCGCGATCCTGGACGCCGCTCTGGATCAGCTCGGCACGGTCGGCTGGAACGGCCTGACGATGGAGGGTGTCGCCGCCGGCGCCCAGACCGGAAAGGCCGCGGTCTACCGGCGCTGGCCCTCCAAGGAGGACCTGGTCGCCGACGCCCTCGAGGCCGGACTGCCCCGCATCGAGGAGGTGCCGGACCTCGGCAGCGTGCGCGAGGATCTGCTGTTCCTGTGTCGGCGTGCCCGGGACGCCATGTTCTCGCGACCCGGCTTCGCGCTGCGTGCCGTGATTCACGAGTGCGATCCCGCCCAGGTCGAACGCTTCCATGGTGTGATCTTCGAAGGGGTGGTGGAGCCGACCATCAAGCTGCTGCGTGAGGTCATCACTCGCGGAATAGAGCGGGGTGACGTCCGCTCCGACGCGGCGAACGGGTATGTCTTCGATGCTGTTCCGGCCATGATGATGTACCGATCGAAGATGTGCGCAAGCGAATGGAACGACCAGGATCTCGAGGAGATGATCGACCAGTTGATGCTTCCGCTGCTGCGGCCGCACGGAGCCTGAGCCCGGCCGCCGGCGATCTCGACTCCGGCCGGCGAACCGGGGTGTCGCACGACGATCCCGGCGGCGTAACCTAAGGGCGCCATGCCGTACGAACCACCCACTCACACCGTCGAGCGCTCCCTGCGCGCCACGACCGGAGCGAAGGTCATTGCCGGTGTCGACGAGGTGGGGCGGGGCGCCTGGGCCGGCCCCGTCACCGTCTGCGCGGCGATCACCGGACTGCGCCGGCCGCCCGAGGGCCTGACCGACTCCAAGCTGCTGACCATCAAGCGGCGTACGGAACTGGCCGGGATACTGCAGTCCTGGGTGACGGCCTATGCCCTGGGGCATGCTTCCCCCGAGGAGATCGACGACCGGGGGATGACCGCCGCGCTGCGGCTCGCCGCCGTCCGTGCCCTGGACGCCCTGCCGATCCGTCCCGACGCCGTGATCCTCGACGGGAAGCACGACTATCTCGGTGCCCCGTGGAAGGTCCGCACGGTGATCAAGGGCGACCGGTCGTGCGTGGCCGTCGCGGCGGCGTCGGTGATCGCCAAGGTTCAGCGCGACAAAATGATGGCCGAACTGGGTATCGACCATGCAGACTTCGGATTTGCGGACAACGCCGGGTATCCGTCGCCCGTGCACAAGGCCGCTCTGGAGGAGCGGGGCCCCACCCCGTACCACCGCCTGTCGTGGGCGTATCTTGATGCGCTGCCCCAGTGGCGGCATCTCAAGAAGGTCCGCAGCTGGGCGGACGGAAGCGTTCCGGAAATCGAGGGTCAGCTCGGCTTCGATTTCTGACGGTTCCGCTCGCACTGATGTGCCACCCGGTCATCCGTGCCGCACCAACGTTTGATAAATATCAGCTCATGCCTCTCATTCCCGAGGAGCCTCAGATTCACGAGAGTGCCCAGGGTCCCCGCGCCACGCCGGCCAGCGGCCGTACCGCGCCGACCCCCCGCCCCGTACCCGGCCCCCGCCCCGCGGCTCCGTCCCGCCCCGGTCGTCCCGGCCCTCCGCGGCCCACGCCGCCGGTGCAGCGCACGCCGCGTGACGTGGCTCCGGCCAAGCCGGGCCCGTCCGGTCCGGCCGCTCCCGCCGCCACGGCGGCGACTCCGCAGATCCAGCTGATCCCGGCCTCGGCCGAGGGTGCGCTCGACGCCGCCGAGGAGGCGGTGGACCTGCTCCTGGAGTCGGGCCGCGCCCCCGGAGAGGTGCTGGTGATCACCACCGGTGCCCAGCACCCGTGGGCCGAGCACGAACTGTCCTTCGGTGAAGCGGCCTACTGGGCGCAGCACGACGCCGGCGACGACGTCTTCTACACGGACGCCGTCCTGGCCTCCCGTGCCGCGTCCCGGCCCGTCGTCGTAGTGGCAGTCAACGGCGGCCCTTCCACCGCTGCCGCCACCGTCCTCCCGCTGGCCCACTCCCGGGCCGGTGCCCTGCTGATCGTCTGCGGCGACCCGCAGCAGATCAACTCGGTGCTGGGCGCGGGCGTCTGAGTCACGCCCGGCCCCTCGGGGCATCGGCGTGACGAAGAGGTGGCCCGGAGCACGTCGCACGGTGCGGCGTTCGGCATGCCCGGATGACCGGCCCTGGCCGTCCACCGCCGGGACGGCCGTCGGCCGGTGCCTGGAGCCGTGCCCGGCCGAGCCCGAGCGGACCGGGACGAAGCCGTCGTAGCCGTCGTCGGGGCGAGCCTGTGATCGGCCTGTGTCGTCAGGGACGCAGGAGCGCGTGTGCCGACGTTGTCCGGCACGCTAGGGGCGCTCGGCCGGCGCCGCTCCGCGCAGGAGCCCTGGTGCGAGCCCGGACGGGCGCGTGCCTGAGCGCTCGCCGCCGGGGCAAGCCGGCGGCGGCGCTTCCCGGACGGCCCTGCCCCGTGGTCCCGGGTGCCGACGACCGCCTCAGCGGGCGGCCGCGCGGCGCAGGACCTCGGAGACCGGGCCGCCGGTGCGCGGCGGCAGGGGAAGCGCTTCCGACAGAGCGAAGGGCTCCGGCTCCGAGTGGGCGTTCGGGCGGCGCCCGCCGCGGCCCTCGCCGAGCACCTGCCAGCCGTCTCCGGTCAGCGTGATGTATGCCCCGCAGCGCAGCCCGTGCAGCGTGCAGGCGTCGCGCAGCCCCCACATCCAGGCGCCGTCCTCCTCCGTCCAACGTGCTTCGCCGTCACGGCAGTAGAGCAGCACGGCGGTGCGTACCGGGGTGCGGCGGCGCAGATCGTGCGGGATCACCCGGCGCAGTTGGGCGAGCAGCGCGTTGCGGAACATCCAGCCGTCGGCAGGGGCCGGACGGCGGACGAACGAGGCGCTGGCGCACAGCCGTTCCTCGGGATCCAGCACGGCCACGATCGCCGTGGACGGCTGGGGACGATGCCGGGCGTGCAACCCGCTGACGACCTCACGAGGGTTGCGCAGCAGGGGAATTCCGGCAGCAGCCCACTCCGCGGGCTCGAGCAGGCGACTGGCGGACGCGGCGGACGCGGACGGCGACAGCGAGGCCGCCGAGGTCGAGGCGAATCCGAAGGTCACGTTCCTCCCTTCGGCTACGCGCCCACACTGAGGGCGAGGTCGGATTCGGGGGAGCGCGCACCACAGCAAAGCCCAACCGATCAGAGCGAGCCGTGCGGGGAGCGGACTTCAATTCTTCCTGTCGAACTTGGATGCGGCAACGAGCAATTGGGGCCACCGACGGTTATCTGGTGGTGCGTGGCTTATATCCCTACCCACAGGAGGAGCCGCTGATCCCTGGGGCGTTCGACCACGGCACGTGCGTGCGCCGTGGTCGGCACGGAGGATTACAGCGGGCGGTCAGCCCTGCACGGCCAGTACCAGAGGCAGCACTCCGCCGGCGCCGGCCCGTCTGAGCAGGCGTGCCGCGACGGCGAGCGTCCAGCCGGTCTCCGTGAAGTCGTCCACTAGCAGGACCGGGCCGCCCGCCTCCGCGAGCGCGGCGGTGAGGGCGGGCGGCACCGTCAGCGCCCCGGTCAGGGCCTTGAGGCGCTGGGCGCTGTTGCTGCGCGGCACCCGAGGCACGTCACCGGCGTACTCCACGGATCCGAGCAGCGGCAGCCGCCCGATCTCGGCGATGCGGGCACCCAGGGAGCCGATCAGGGCCGGCCGGGTGCGCGAGGCCACGGTGACCACACCCACGGGCCGGGCCCCGGCGGCCGCACCGGAAGCCCAGCCGCCGGGTCCCTTCGCCCAGTCGGCCAGCACCTCCACCACGGCTCGCGCCACGTCGTCCGGCACAGGCGCGTCCGGTGCCTGGGGAGCCAGCAGGGGGCGCAGCCGGTTGCCCCAGCCGATGTCCGACAGTCGGCCCAGAGCCCTTCCGGGGGAGGCCTGTTCACCCGCCGGGATGCGTCCCTTCAGGTCGATTCCGATGGCCGGGAGACCCGTCGGCCACATGCGGCGCGGCTCCACCTCGACCCCGGCACGGCCGAGGTCGGCACGCGCCGCGTCCAGGGCCGCCGTGGAGGCGCCGACGGTGAAGCGCGGGCCCGCGCAGTTGTCGCAGCGGCCGCAGGGCTTGGCGCCCTCGTCGTCCAACTGGCGCTGGAGGAACTCCATCCGGCACTGATCGGTGGACGCGTAGGCGCGCATGGCCTCTTGTTCCGCCTTGCGCTGGCGGGCCACCCAGTCGTAGCGCTCGGCGTCGTACGACCACGGCTGCCCCGTCGCTACCCAACCGCCCTTGACGCGCCGCACCGCTCCGTCCACGTCGAGGACCTTCAGCATCGTCTCCAGCCGGGAGCGGCGCAGCTCCACCAGCGGCTCCAGCGCCGGCAGCGACACGGGACCCTCGGCCCGGGCGAGAACGTCCAGGGTGCGGCGCACCAGGTCCTCGGAGGGGAAGGCGAGGGAGGCGAAGTACGCCCAGATCGCCTCGTCCTCCGCGCCCGGCAGCAGCAGCACCTCGGCGTGCTCGACGCCGCGCCCGGCCCGTCCGACCTGCTGGTAGTAGGCGATGGGCGACGAGGGCGAGCCGAGGTGCACGACGAACCCGAGGTCCGGCTTGTCGAAGCCCATGCCGAGCGCGGAAGTGGCGATCAGCGCCTTGACCCGGTTGCCGAGCAGATCGTCCTCGGCCTGCTGGCGGTCCGCGTTCTCCGTCCTGCCCGTGTACGAGGCGACCGCGTGCCCGCGCTGCCGCAGGAACGCCGTGACCTCCTCGGCCGCGGCCACGGTCAGCGTGTACACGATGCCCGAGCCCGGCAACTCGTCGAGGTGGTCCGCGAGCCAGGCCATCCGGTGCGCCGCGTCCGGCAGCCGCAGCACGCCGAGGCTCAGGCTCTCCCGGTCCAGCGGCCCGCGCAGCACCAGGGCGTCCGAGGTGCCGCCGGTGCCGAGCTGCTCGGCGACGTCGGCGGTCACGCGGGCGTTCGCGGTGGCGGTGGTGGCCAGCACCGGGACGCCCGGCGGGAGATCGCCGAGCATGGTGCGCAGCCGCCGGTAGTCCGGGCGGAAGTCGTGGCCCCAGTCGGAGATGCAGTGGGCCTCGTCCACGACGAGCAGTCCGGTCGCCGCGGAGAGCTTGGGCAGGACCTGGTCACGGAAATCGGGATTGTTCAGCCGCTCGGGGCTGACGAGCAGCACGTCGACCTCGCCGGCCGCGATCCCGGCCTGGACGTCCTCCCACTCCTCGGTGTTGGCCGAGTTGATGGTCCGGGCGTGGATGCCGGCCCGGGCCGCTGCCTCCACCTGGTTGCGCATGAGCGCGAGCAGCGGGGAGACGATCACCGTGGGTCCGCTGCCTCTGGCCCGCAGCAGCGAGGTCGCCACGAAGTACACCGCGGACTTGCCCCAGCCCGTGCGCTGCACGACCAGGGCCCGGCGCCGGTCGGCGACCAGCGCCTCGATCGCCCGCCACTGGTCCTCGCGCAGCCGGGCCGTGCCCGTGGCGTCCCCGACGAGCCGGGCGAGGACGGCGTCGGCCTGCGCCCGGAGGTCCGTGTTGCTCGTGTGCTCCATGCATCCCATACAACAGGACGCCACTGACAACCGGCCGGGACCCCGGCGGCGAGCGGACGCCTACGAGGCCCGGCTGTGGACGAACCGCCGGCGACGGCTGCCTGCCTTGTCGTGTCCCTGATTCGAGTTGTCCACAGGCTCAAGCGGAATCCTGGGGTCCGCGAGATCGTCTGCGCATGACGAACCACAGCGAAACGACCGGATCCTTCGAAAACGGCGACATCGCCGGACGAGAGCCCCTGGACGAGCCGTCCGCGCACGACACCCAGGTCACCCTGCGCACCCCTGCCGAACTGGCCGACGCCCTGCCCTACCTGCTCGGTTACCGGCCCGAGGACAGCATCGTGCTGGTCGCCCTGCACGACCGGGGAGGCCGCGGCAGGTTCGGCGGACGGGCCCGGCTGGGCATCCCGGCGAGCAGCGAGGACTGGGGCGAGGCCGCCCGGCAGCTGACCCAGGGCTTCGTGGCCACCAGCGAGCGACGCGGCGCCCGGCCCGAGCGTCTGGTCGCCTTCTTCTGTCAGGAACCCGCCCGGGGCGACACGGGCCGGGACGTCATGCTCCGGCTCGCACCGCTCGCCGAAGCGGTGCGAGCGAAATGCAGCGACCTCGACATTCCGGTGATCGAGTCACTGTGCATCTCGGAGGGCCGATTCTGGTCCTACAGCTGCCGGTCCGAGGGCTGCTGCCCCGACGCCGGTACGCCCATGGGCCTGCCCGGCACCTCGGTCCTGGCCGCCGCGGCCACCTACGCCGGTATCCAGGTGCGCGGCACGCTGCGCGAGTTGCGGGCCAGGCTGCTGCCCTGGGAGACCGGTGCGGCCCTCGAGCAGGAGGTCGCTCTGGACGCGGCCGGTATGACACTGGTGCCCCGCATCCTGGACGGCACGGCCCGCGTGAGTGTGGCCGAGGAGACCGTCGAGCTCGCCGGGCGGATCATCCGCAGGTTCGCCGCGGCGCCGCCCGTGGCCGGCACCCACCCGGCGGACCTCCGCGACGACGAACTGCTCGGCCACGACGAGGCGGCCACGCTGATCCTCGGGCTCCAGGACCGCACGACCCGCGACCGCGCGGCGGCCTGGATGGAGGGCGACGAGGCCGCTCCGGCGCTACGGCTCTGGCGCGCGCTGGCCCGTCGCTGCGTCGGGCCCTACAGCGAGCACGCCGCCGCCCCACTGACCCTCGCGGGCTGGGTCGCCTGGTCCACCGGCGACGAACTGGAGGCCCGTGAGGCCTTCGCCATGGCCCTGGGCGCAGACCCCGACTACCTCTTCGCCCGCCTGCTGCACCAGGCCTGCAACGAAGGGCTCGACCCCGAGTCGATCCGCCGCTGCCTGCGCGCGGAACGCGAGGTACGCGCCCCGGCGGAGACGGCCGAGACGGCCGAAACGGCGGAGATGGCGAACTCGGCGGAGACAGCGGAGACGGAGGACTCGGCGGAGAAGGCGGACTCGGCGGAGGAAGAGGCCTTGGGCCAGCCCTCGAAGACAGCTGACGAAGATCCCGGAGCAGCGGCCCTGCCCGAGGCACACCCTGCCGGTCGTCCTTCGGGGACCGGTGGCCGACGCCGACGCCGGACGCGGGCTGCGCAGGACGGCGACACCGGCTCCCGTCCGGGGCGAGGCGACGACAGCCGGCGCCGCGCGGCCGGATCCCACCCTCAGTCGTCGGCGACCGGAACCACGCGTCCCGGCAGCGCGCCGAAAGGCGGCATGCGGACGCGCGCGGGCGACGGCATGAGCGGCGGCGCTGCGGCGGCGACCGGCCGGCGGGAGACCGAGGGGGACCGATGACCAGCGCCCCGGGGGGGCGGCGACCGGCGCCGGCCCTGCCCCGCCCGCACCTGGCGAGGCCGCCCTTCAGTGGGCATCCGGCGGGCGGGGCGTGACCCGGACGAGTGGATCTCCGTTCACCTGAGTGGCGGAGCGCGTGCAGGGGCCGCACCTCGGACGCGGCTCCGGCGCCTCCGCCCGCGCCCTGCGCGTCCGAGGCCCACCGAGCGCGGAAGAAGCCACCACATGCACCAGCAGCCGACTCGGTCCTCCACCACCGACGACGAACGCCTCCCCGGGGCCGGACGCGCGCTGTTCCAGCGGGCCGAGGCGGGCACGACCGCCGTCAAGGCCGGTGGCACTGCCAGTCCGCCGGCGGCCCTCAGCGCGCCACCGGCACCCCCGGCCGCCGACGCTCGGGCCCGACCCTCGGCCCGGCCCTCCACAAGCAGGCCGCGCCGCCCCATCGGCGCGGTGTCGCCCGGCACCACTCTGGGCACGCCCTGGCCGACGCCCCAACCCGCCTCCGACCTGCCCCCCACGCACATCGTCCTGATCTGCGTCGCCCTGCCGCATCTCGCCGTCTCCGGGGAGCAGGGGCAGTTGACCGGCCGGGGGCTGGAGGGGTTCTACCGGGGTGGGCGGCGGCTGCTCTCGCGGTGCCAGGTCCGCGTGGCCGGGCGCGAACCGCTCCCGGTGCAGGCCAGGATGACGGGGGCCGACCGGGCCCGGTTCGTCGGGACACTGCGCGTCACCACGGCGGCAGGCCCCGACCCCGATGTCGTCGTCGAGCGGATCCGGGACGCCGACGGAACCGAGCGCCTCACCCTCCACAACGCGGCCCCGCGACCCCTGCGCCTCCCGGTGGAGATCGCCCTCGGCACGGACCTCGCCGACCTCGGTGCCATCGCGGCGGGCACGGCCGGCCCCGAGCTCCCGGCCGATGTCCACGGATCGGGCCTGCGCTGGACCTCGGCGGTCGGCGGCGCCTGCGTCACCGCGCACCCGCCGCCCGCCGACGCACTGGCCACCGCCGGACTGCTGCGCTGGGAACTGGACCTGCCACCGGGCGGATCCGCAGGCCTGGAACTCCGCGTTCGGGCGGACGGAGCGGCACCGCTGCGTGCCGTGGGCCAGGCCGCGACCAGCCCCCTCGCACCCGCCCGGGCGGCAGGCGACGACCCGCGGGTGGCCACCCTGCTGCGGGTCACCCTCGACGATCTCCAGTCCCTGCTGCTCCGCGACCCGGCCCACCCCGCCGACGTCCATCTGGCGGCGGGCGCACCCTGGCGCTGCGGCCTGGCACCGGCCGACGCACTCGCCGCCGCCCGCATGGCGCTGCCCCTCGGCACCCGGCTCGCCGCCGGTACGCTGCGCACCCTCGCCCGCACCCAACTCCCGGGCCCCGGCCCCCGGGCCGGAATGATCCCCGGTCCGAGACGCGACACCGGCCCGCTCCTTCCGCCCGCCTGTACCGGCACGGAGGCCACGCTCCTCGGAGACACAGGAACTGCTGCCCGCGGCCGAGCGCTGCCTGAACTGGCTGATGACCACCGTCGGCGACGGCATCCGCCTCCCCGACCCGCAGCCGGGCGGCCCCGTCCGCTGCGAGACCCAGGCCCATGCCCATCGCGCGGCGGTCCTCGGAGCCGATCTCCTCGACGCGTACGGCAGACCCGGGGGTACGGCATTGCGGCAGTGGGCCCGGGCCGCGCGGCACGCGTTCCTGTCGGACTTCTGGATCGAGGACCGCGGCGGTGGCCGCCCGGCGGCGGCCCTGGCACCGGACGGCCGTCCCGTCCCGCACCTCGGCTCCGCCATCGTGCACCTCCTCGACACCGGACTGCTCGGTTCCGGCAGCCTCGCCCCCGGCCTGCTCGACAAAGTGCGGACGGACCTCCTCGCCCGGCTGCTCGGCAGCCCCGCGATGGACTCGGGCTGGGGCCTGCGCGGCCTCGGCGCCAAGGAGGCGGGACGCAATCCGTTCGGACACCGGACCGGAGCCGTGCGGGTCCACGAGACCGCGGTCGCCGTCGCCGGACTGGCCGCCGCCGGATACGAGAAGGAGGCGAGCGGCCTGCTCAAGGGGCTGCTGGCCGCTGCGGAACACTTCGGGCACCGGCTGCCGGAGATGTTCGCCGGCGAGCAGCGCACCGCCGGGAGTGCTCCTCTCCCGCACCCGGCGGCCTGCCGCCCGGCGGCCACCGCCGCGGCCTCCGTGGTCCTGCTCCTCACCGCGCTCGCCGGCATCCGGCCCGACGCCCCCGCCCGCACCGTCACCCTGTGCCCGGTGCGGAGCGCGCCCCTCGGCGAGATCTGCCTGACCGGGCTCCGCGTCGCGGGCGCCCCCTTCGCCGTCCGGGTCGGCCGACTGGGACTCGCGATGGTCGAGGAGGCGGAGGACGGCCTGCAATTGGGAGTGTGACCTCGCACGACGCGACGGCACGACGAACGGGAGACCGCCCTGAGCCCCATACCGGAACGAACCGGATCCGCCCTCTGCGCGGCCCGGGAAGGGAGTGTTTATCGTCAGGAAGACGACTATGATCGCGGCATGCCCTACGACCCGTCAGCCTTTCCGCCCTTCGCCGTCACCGTGGACCTGGTCGTGCTGACCGTGCGCCGCCATGCCCTGTGCGCGCTGGCGGTACGCAGGGGCGAGCCGCCGTTCCAGGGGCGCTGGGCGCTGCCCGGCGGCTTCGTACGGGCCGACGAGGACCTGTCCCAGGCGGCGGCGCGCGAGCTGGCGGAGGAGACCGGGCTGCGTGCGCACGACCCCTCGGTCCCGGTCCAGGACAACGGCGCCCACTTGGAGCAGCTCGCCACCTACGGCGATCCGAAGCGGGACCCCCGGATGCGGGTCGTCAGCGTCGCGCACCTCGCTCTCGCCCCGGACCTGCCCCCTCCCCGGGCGGGCGGCGACGCGAGCAACGCGCGCTGGGCGCCGGTCGAGGAACTGCTCCAGCAGGGCGGATACGGCCGGGACGGCGAGCCCGTGGCACCGCTCGCCTTCGACCACGCCCAGATCCTCGCCGACGGGGTGGAGCGGGCCCGCTCCAAGATCGAGTACTCGTCGTTGGCCACCGCCTTCTGTCCGCCCGAGTTCACCGTCGGCGAGCTGCGCCGGGTGTACGAGGCGGTGTGGGGCGTGGCGCTCGACCCGCGCAACTTCCACCGCAAGGTCACCGGAACGCCCGGCTTCCTGGTTCCGACGGGTGGGACGACCACCCGCCAGGGCGGCCGCCCGGCCCAGCTCTTCCGGGCCGGCGGAGCCACCCTGCTCAACCCGCCGATGCTCCGTCCCGAGGTCTGACGCCTGCGCCGCCTGGTGCCGGGCCGAGTGGGCGGGTGCGTGGGATGTGCCGGGGGCGGCCTGTCCCTCGAACGGAGGACACGAGTCCGCCCTCGACTTGCGCGCCACCGAAGAACAGATAGGGGGATACCCGAAAAACCGGACATCCCGCGCTATCTTGCTGCAGGTGATCCAGGCCTTCGGACTGACCAGCAACCCCCGCAAGGCGCACCCGCCGGCCGTCGACGACGTCACCTTCGAGGCGCGCGCCGGCCATGTCACCGCGCTCCACGGAGCTGCGGGCGCCGGCAAGACGACGGCGCTGCGACTCATGCTCGAACTCCAGCAGGGTCGCGGCATCACCTACTTCAGGGACAGGCCCCTGCACCGGATCCCCCATCCGTCTCACGAAGTCGGTGTGCTGCTCGGTGACGTGTCCGGTCATCCGGCCCGCTCGGTCCGCGGCCACCTGCGCATGCTGTGCGCGGCGGCGGGGGTTCCCGTCCGGCGCGCGGACGAGGTCCTGGAGGTGGTCGGCCTCGTCAGCCTCCGCGAGGAACGCCTCGGCACCCTGTCCCACGGCATGGACCGCAGACTCGGGCTGGCCTGCGCCCTGCTGCCCGAGCCCCACACGCTCGTGCTGGACGAGCCCACCGAGGGGCTCTCCACCCGGGAGGCGCGCTGGCTGCACGGCATGCTGCGCGCTCACGCGGCCCAGGGCGGCACGGTGCTGTTCACGACGGCCGACCCCAAGGAGGCCGCACGCGTGGCCGACCGGGTCGTCACGCTCGACGGCGGCAGACTCGTCGCGGACCAGGCGGGCAAGGAGTTCGCCCGCACCCGGCTGCGTCCCCGCGTGGCCGTACGCAGCCCGCACGCCGCCCGCCTCGCCGCCCTGCTCACCAAGGAGGCCCGCAGCGACCGGCGGTCGGTCGAGGTCGTCCGCGAGGGCGGCAACCGCCTGTCCGTGTACGGCAGTACGACCGCCGACATCGGCGAGACCGCCTTCCGGCACGGCATCCTCGTTCACCAACTGGCCGACGAGGTGGGTGACATGGGGGCCGGTGACAAGGTGCGTGCCGCCGAGAAGCCCCTGGCGGTAGGCGGTGCACAGGCCGCCTTGGACCACTCGCCGCAGGCGCGGGCACATGCCGTACCCGGTGCGGCGCCGGAGAAGGCCGCCGCCGGGTGTGCGCAGGCGGCCTCCGAGATCCCGCGCGGGGAACAGGAGCGCGCCGTATCCACCGTTGCGGCGCCGGACGCCGAACCGCAGCAGGGCGCCGCCGGCGAGTGGCCACGGGCCGACGAAACCCAGGTCCACGGTTCCACGCCGGGGCACACGACGATCGTCAAAGCCACCGCGGCCGACGGCACAGCACAGGCCGAGGTCGCCGCGGAACCCGACCACACGCTCCCGGGCGCCGCCGCCGAAGCGGCCACCGCCTCCCTTGGTCCGGCCTCCGACGTGGACGGTGCGTCGGACGGGCCTGCTTCCGGCGCCGACCCCGTGACCGCCCCCGACGAAACCACATCCCAGCCCGACCCGGAGGCCGCGGCCGAAGCGCGCGCGCGGGCCGGCGGACCGGACACCACGGACGGCAGCACTCCCGCGGCCGGAGCCCGGGCCGACGCTCCGGCCGCCGCCGACGGCAGCGCTCCCCTCGGCGGCGCTCCCGCGTCCGGTGTGACCGTCCCCGGCGCCCGTACCCCCGGCGCTCCGGCCCCCGGCAGCCGCTCGCGCCAGGCCGACCGGCCCACGCCTGCGCGTACCCAGGTGGCCACTGCGCTCGACGCTCCGTCCTCTCTCCCGCCGCCCATCACCGTCCGTCCCGCTCCCAGCCCCCTTCGCCCGCTGCGCTACGAGGTGCGGCGCGCCGCCGGGATCGGCACCGGCTTTCTCGTCTGCGGGGTCGCCCTGGTGGTGTCCGCGCTCATCGCCGTACTCCTGGCCGCCATCGGTCACACCCCGCAGGCGCGGTTGTTCGCCGCGTGGCCGCGGGAGCTGCCGCTGCCGCCGGCGGCGCTCGCCGCGGGGCTGCTCGGCGCGCTGGCGTTCGGAGACGAGTTCCGCCACCCCACGCTGGCGACGGACCGTGGCGCCGTGCCCCGCCGGCTGGGGCTGCTCACCGCCAAGCTCCTCGTCTCCGGGGCCACCGCCCTGATGCTGGCCTTCCTCACCATGGGTTGCGACGCCGAAGTGCTCTATCTCCTCTACGGCCGGGAGCTCACGGAAGTTCCCGCGGACTGGCTCTCGCTCACGGCGAGTTGGTTCGGGCTACTGGTCGGGTGCGCCTGGGCCGGGGTCCTGGCGGCCGGCCTGTTCCGCTCCACGACGGCGGGTCTGGCCGCCGTTCTCGCCGTGCCCGTCCTCGTCGTCCCCGTGGTGCACAGGGTGCTGCAGGGGCCGGGTCCGCGGACGGCGGCCGGCTTCCCGGTACGGGTGCGGGAGGTCTTCCTGCTGCAGTGGCCCTTCGGAGGGGAGCGGTACGTGGCCGCCCTGGCCCGCGTCGTCGCCCAACCCGTCGGCGGCGCAATGACGTTGTCCCTGGCCACGCTGCTGTGCGCGTACCTGTACATGACGCTGCGTACCAGAGTCCGGTGACAGACGTGCGTACGTTTCCGGTCCCGCAATGTGCACAACTCCCCGGAGAGCGCCCGTTTCTTTCCGATAAGGCGTCAATTGCGATGGCGTGAGCGATCACCCTTTCGTGTGCTTTTCACCAAAGCCCTCAAGGCAGTTGGAGGCGACGCCGACAAAGGATCCGTGAGTACCCTTGCGCACACCATGATGACCGCCGCCCGCTCCGCCGACTCAGGTCTGGCCGGCCCGGGCGAACTCGACCGCTACCCCTACACCGAGGCCCCGGTGGCCGACCGTGTCGGAGCGCCGGCCTGGGAAGGGGCGGACCCCGAGCTGGGCCGCGTGGGCCGGCGCGCCGCAGGCAGCCGCGGACGCGGACTGCACGGCCAACTCGTCCAGCAGCTGGGTCAGATGATCGTCTCGGGCGACCTCGGGGCGGACCGCCCGCTGGTGCCGGAGGAGATCGGCCAGCGCTTCGAGGTCTCCCGCACCGTCGTCCGTGAGTCCCTCCGCGTGCTGGAGGCCAAAGGCCTCGTCAGCGCCCGCCCGAACGTCGGCACGCGCGTGCGTCCCGTCAGCGACTGGAACCTCCTGGACCCGGACATCATCGAATGGCGGGCCTTCGGGCCGCAGCGCGACGATCAGCGCCGCGAGCTGAGCGAGCTACGCTGGACGATCGAGCCGCTCGCCGCCCGCCTCGCCGCCGGGCACGGGCGCGAGGACGTGCAGCAGCGCCTGTCCGACATGGTGGAGATCATGAGCCACTCCATGGCGCAGGGCGACGCGCTGACCTTCTCGCGTGCCGACACCGAGTTCCACGCCCTGCTCATCCAGATCGCGGGCAACCGCATGCTGGAGCACCTGTCCGGGATCGTCTCGGCGGCACTTCAGGTCTCCGGCGGCCCGGTCACCGGCTGTGAACGGCCGAACGAGGGCTCCCTCGCGCAGCACGCGCGCATCGTCGACGCCCTCGGCACCGGGGACGGCACGGCCGCGGAGGCGGCCATGCGCCAACTGCTCACCGTCCACCCCGAGGTGGAGCGCGTGGTTCCCGCCCCGCGCGAGCACTGACCGCACAAGGCGGTGCGGTCGCCAGTGTGCCGCGTTCTCGTGGTCCTCATGGCGGCGCCGGTCCTCGCTGACCGGCCGTCGCCGGGCCCCGCCGGACCCCTCGGAGTCCGGCGGGGCCCGGCGGTGCGACGGGCTGCCGCGGCCGGCGGAGCGGTTCCGTTCGGCGCACCGATGATCTCATCTGTCCACATCTGACAGCTTTTGACCGCTTACGGGGTGTGACTCGGGCCACGCAGATTGGGCGTAACGCTCCCGGGAGCCGTGCGATGACCTAAGAGGTGACAGCCGCGGAGGGAATACGGACGCCATACACGGCGCTGTGCATCTTCCCCGGCCCCCGCCCGCTCCGTCGGCCCATCCCCAGGCCGGTGGTCGGCCACCGTCCGCTGTGGACGGGGCCGGAAGCCGTTTTCCAACGTTCCGAGAGGTTGTTCGTGTCGGCCAGCACATCCCGTACGCTCCCGCCGGAGATCGCCGAGTCCGTCTCTGTCATGGCGCTCATTGAGCGGGGAAAGGCTGAGGGGCAGATCGCCGGCGACGATGTGCGTCGGGCCTTCGAAGCTGACCAGATTCCGGCCACTCAGTGGAAGAACGTACTGCGCAGCCTCAACCAGATCCTTGAGGAAGAGGGTGTGACGCTGATGGTCAGTGCAGCAGAGCCCAAGCGCACCCGAAAGAGCGTCGCTGCCAAGAGCCCGGCGAAGCGCACCGCCACCAAGACGGTCGCGGCGAAGACGGTGACCACCAGGAAGGCCACCGCCACCACGGCTGCGCCGGCCGTGCCCCCCGCCCCGGTCGCCGACGATCCCGCCGAGGAAGCCGCACCCGCCAAGAAGGCCGTAGCCAAGAAGACGACCGCCAAGAAGGCAGCGGCGAAGAAGACCGTGGCCAAGAAGGCGCCCGCGAAGAAGACCACGGCCAAGAAGGACGACGTCGAGCTGACCGAGGATGAGGTCCTCGAGGACACCAAGGTCACCGACGAGCCCGAGGGCGCCGAGAGCGCGGGCTTCGTCCTGTCCGACGAGGACGAGGACGACGCTCCCGCCCAGCAGGTCGCCGCGGCCGGCGCCACCGCCGACCCGGTGAAGGACTATCTCAAGCAGATCGGCAAGGTCCCCCTGCTCAACGCCGAGCAGGAGGTCGAGCTGGCCAAGCGCATCGAGGCGGGCCTGTTCGCCGAGGACAAGCTGGCGAACGCCGACAAGCTCGCCCCGAAGCTCAAGCGCGAGCTGGAGATCATCGCCGAGGACGGCCGCCGCGCCAAGAACCACCTCCTGGAGGCCAACCTCCGTCTGGTGGTCTCCCTGGCCAAGCGCTACACCGGCCGCGGCATGCTCTTCCTGGACCTGATCCAGGAGGGCAACCTCGGTCTGATCCGCGCCGTCGAGAAGTTCGACTACACCAAGGGCTACAAGTTCTCCACGTACGCCACCTGGTGGATCCGTCAGGCCATCACCCGCGCGATGGCCGACCAGGCCCGCACCATCCGCATCCCGGTGCACATGGTCGAGGTCATCAACAAGCTCGCGCGCGTGCAGCGCCAGATGCTCCAGGACCTGGGCCGCGAGCCCACCCCGGAGGAGCTGGCCAAGGAACTCGACATGACCCCGGAGAAGGTCATCGAGGTCCAGAAGTACGGCCGCGAGCCCATCTCCCTGCACACCCCGCTGGGCGAGGACGGCGACAGCGAGTTCGGTGACCTCATCGAGGACTCCGAGGCCGTCGTTCCCGCCGACGCCGTCAGCTTCACGCTTCTGCAGGAGCAGCTGCACTCCGTCCTGGACACCCTGTCCGAGCGCGAGGCAGGCGTCGTCTCCATGCGTTTCGGTCTCACCGACGGTCAGCCGAAGACCCTCGACGAGATCGGCAAGGTGTACGGCGTGACGCGTGAGCGGATCCGCCAGATCGAGTCCAAGACCATGTCGAAGCTGCGCCACCCGTCGCGTTCGCAGGTGCTGCGCGACTACCTCGACTAGGTCCCGCTCGTACCACGGCGAAGGCCCGGTTCCCCCGCGGGAGCCGGGCCTTCGTGCTGCGCGCGGGCGGGCGGTGCATGACTCTGGGTGTCCCAGGAGGACCCCAGAGTGAGGAGCCTGTATGCGCCGTTCCATTGCCCGGGCACTGATCCGGCCGCTGGTCATGGCGGCCACCCTGACCGTCATACCCCTGGCGAGCGCGGCCCCTGCGGCGGCCGGAAGCGTGGTCGTCGGGGGTTTTCCGATAGACGTCTCCCAGGCCCCGTGGACCGTGGCGCTGTCCAGCCGTGACCGGTTCGGGGGTACGCGGGCGGGCCAGTTCTGCGGAGGGGTGGCCGTCACCCGGACCACCGTGCTCACCGCGGCCCACTGCATGGCCGAGGACGTCCTCGGCGCGCCGCCCAACCTCATGCCCGACCTGCGGGTCATAGCGGGGCGTACGGACCTGCTCTCGGACGAGGGCGAGGAGATCGCCGTACGGGACGTCCGGATCAATCCGCAGTACGACGCCGAGGCCAACACCGGGGACTACGCCGTGCTCACCCTCGAGGCGCCGCTGCCGCAGAGCGCTGTCGTGCCCATGGCACCCGCGGGAGACCCGGCGTACACGCCGGGTACGCAGGCCCTGGTCTCCGGCTGGGGGGACACCACCGGCGAAGGCGCCTATGCGCGCCATCTCCACGCCGCACGCCTGCGCGTACTGAGTGATGATCAGTGCACCCTGGCCTACCCGGGCGGCCCTGACGGCACCTACCAGGCCGGCTCGATGCTGTGCGCCGGAGAGGCCGCGGGCGGCCCCGACGCCTGTCAGGGCGACAGCGGAGGCCCTCTGGTGGCCTCCGGGCGGCTGATCGGCCTCGTCTCCTGGGGGAGCGGCTGCGGGCGCCCTGGCAGCCCAGGCGTGTACACGCGCGTGTCCGACGTTCTTCGCAGCCTGGGGCGGGGCGCGCAGCGTCTGTAAGGGCCCGGCGCGAGCTCCTGAGGCTCTGCGTCGGGGTATGAGCACGGGCGGCCGCTCCTCCAGGGGAACGGCCGCCCGTTCACCGGCCTGTGCCGGGGCTGGCTCGTCGTGGGTGCGAGATTCAGCGCTCTTCGTCGGAAGCGGTGTTCGGAACGGACGTCAGCCGCTCCGTCTCGTCCTGTATCTCAGCGGCGATCTTCTTGAGTTCCGGCTCGAACTTGCGACCGTGGTGGGCGCAGAAGAGCAGTTCTCCGCCGCTGAGCAGGACGACGCGCAGGTATGCCTGGGCGCCGCAGCGGTCGCAGCGATCGGCGGCCGTCAACGGGCTCGCGGGGGTCAGAACAGTAGTCACGTCGCCTCTTCTCTAGCTCGACGAGCTGTCGTACCAGGGTCAACATCCAACCAGCCCGAAAACGTTCCCGCTCGGGGCTTCTCCTCGAAAAAATCTTTCCGGGTCGGCTGCCTGCTGCCGGTTGGCGGCGAATGTGCCGTAGTGCGTCTTTTGTGTACTTACGGTTTCGCGCTGTCTTGTGTCTCGGTCCTCCCGGCTGGGTTGCCGGTTTGTTCAGGAGGACGTGCCCGGAGCCTAAATGGTTCATGCCTCCAAGGGAACGTGATATGTACTTCACTCCAACGAGGGATCGAACATCTATGCGAGCGTGGACTAGTCTGAGTTGCCCGCCGAGGGTGGCGTTACACCGGCTCTACCAGGCCTCGGTACCCTCTGAGCGGCGACCGAAGCCGCCCCCTCGTCCGCGAGGGGGTCACCTGAAATTCAGCGAGGAGCGAACCGCGTGACCGCCGATACGTCCGTGCCGTCCACA
The DNA here is from genome assembly GCF_055572275.1 of Streptomyces sp. NPDC030798. Lineage (NCBI taxonomy): Bacteria > Bacillati > Actinomycetota > Actinomycetes > Kitasatosporales > Streptomycetaceae > Streptomyces > Streptomyces sp. NPDC030798. The sequence goes on from NZ_JBVIDR010000004.1 coordinate 121,772, forward strand.
GCGCTGCTGGCAGGAGCAGACCGGGACGGTTCCAACTACACCGCGCGGCACCTGCTCGTCCTCGAGGGCCTCGAAGCCGTGCGCAAGCGCCCGGGCATGTACATCGGCTCGACCGACAGCCGCGGTCTGATGCACTGCCTCTGGGAGATCATCGACAACTCCGTGGACGAGGCCCTCGGCGGCTACTGCGACCACATCGACGTGATCCTCCACGACGACGGCTCCGTCGAGGTGCGGGACAACGGCCGCGGCATCCCCGTGGACGTGGAGCCCAAGACCGGCCTGTCCGGCGTCGAGGTCGTCATGACCAAGCTGCACGCCGGCGGCAAGTTCGGCGGCGGCTCCTACGCCGCCTCCGGCGGCCTGCACGGCGTGGGCGCCTCCGTGGTCAACGCGCTCTCCGCCCGTCTCGACGTCGAGGTGGACCGCGGCGGCCACACCCACGCCATCAGCTTCCGGCGCGGTGTGCCGGGCGCCTTCCGGGGCGAGGGCCCGGAGGCGAAGTTCGAGGCGAAGAGCGGGCTGGCCAAGGCCAGGAAGATCCCCAAGACCCGCACCGGCACGCGCGTGCGGTACTGGGCCGACCGGCAGATCTTCCTGAAGGACGCCAAGCTCAACCTGGAGACGCTGCACCAGCGCGCCCGGCAGACCGCCTTCCTGGTGCCCGGCCTGACCATCGTCGTCCGTGACGAATTCGGACTCGGCGAGGGCGGCAGCAAGGGGGAGGAGTCCTTCCGCTTCGACGGCGGCATCAGCGAGTTCTGCGAGTACCTGGCGAACGACAAGCCGGTCTGCGACATCCTCCGCTTCTCGGGACAGGGCACCTTCAAGGAGACCGTCCCGGTCCTCGACGAGCACGGTCAGATGACCCCCACCGAGGTCACGCGTGAGCTGGGGGTGGACGTCGCCCTGCGCTGGGGCACCGGCTACGACACCACCCTGCGCTCCTTCGTCAACATCATCGCCACGCCCAAGGGCGGCTCCCACGTCGCCGGCTTCGAACAGGCGGTCACCAAGACCCTGCTCGAGGCCGTGCGCGCCAAGAAGCTGCTCCGCGTGGCCGAGGACGACATCGCGAAGGACGACGCCCTCGAGGGCCTGACCGCAGTCGTCACCGTGCGCCTGGCCGAGCCGCAGTTCGAAGGCCAGACGAAGGAGGTGCTCGGCACCTCGGCGGCCCGCCGCATCGTGTTCAACGTGGTCAGCAAGGAACTCAAGGCGTTTCTGACCAGCACCAAGCGCGACGCCGCGGCGCAGGCGCGCGTCGTCATGGAGAAGGTGGTCGCCGCCGCCCGTACGCGCGTCGCGGCCCGCCAGCACAAGGACGCCCAGCGGCGCAAGACGGCCCTGGAGTCCTCCTCCCTGCCGGCCAAGCTGGCCGACTGCCGCAGCGACGACGTCGACCGCAGCGAGCTGTTCATCGTCGAGGGCGACTCCGCGCTGGGCACGGCGAAGCTGGCGCGCAACTCCGAGTTCCAGGCGCTGCTGCCGATCCGGGGCAAGATCCTCAACGTGCAGCGCTCGTCCGTGACCGACATGCTCAAGAACGCCGAGTGCGGCGCGATCATCCAGGTCATAGGAGCGGGCTCGGGCCGCACCTTCGACATCGACCAGGCCCGCTACGGCAAGATCATCATGATGACCGACGCCGATGTGGACGGCTCCCACATCCGCTGCCTGCTGCTGACGCTGTTCCAGCGCTACATGCGGCCCATGGTCGAAGCCGGGCGCGTCTTCGCCGCGGTGCCGCCGCTGCACCGCATCGAGCTGATCCAGCCGAAGAAGGGCCAGGACAAGTACGTCTACACGTACTCGGACCGGGAGCTGCGCGACAAGCTCATGGAGTTCCAGAGCAAGGGCATCCGCTACAAGGACTCGATCCAGCGGTACAAGGGTCTGGGCGAGATGGACGCCGACCAGCTGGCCGAGACCACCATGGATCCGCGCCACCGCACCCTGCGCCGGATCAACCTGTCCGACCTGGAGGCCGCCGAGCAGGTCTTCGACCTGCTCATGGGCAACGACGTGGCGCCGCGCAAGGAGTTCATCTCCAGCTCGGCGGCGACCCTCGACCGGTCGCGCATCGACGCGTAGCCGCCGCGGCCGGCTCGGCCGACCGTACTGCTCGCGCTGTGAGCGGGCCGGTCGGCCGACGTGAGGGCGTGTTCCGGCGCCGGCCGGGCGAGGAGGGCCGCCGCCGGGCCGGCGGTGCGGCCGACACCGCGGGGCCGTTCCGCCCGCCGTGGTCACCGCAGCGACCGCGGCCGCAGGTCACCGCCGGCTCCACCACCGCCGCGGACGCCGCCTCCGGCCTCGTCCGGCAGGGGTCTCCACCCGGGGGTGGAGACCGGCAGGCCACCGGATTCCACCCGTGATCCACCCCAGCTCCGATCTCCTGACCAGCGAGTTTCCGTAACTTCGAAGGCGTCGGCAGCGCTCGCTCCGACACCACCTTCTCGCTCACGGAGGCTGCGATGTCCGGGCTCGTCCATACGCTGCTGATCATGGCGCTGGTCGTCATCGTGATCGTGCGCCAGTTCCGGGCCCGCGCCATCGACACCGGCCGGCGCTGGTGGCTGGTGCCCGCCGTCCTCGCCGTGGTGGCGATCGGCCAGTCCCGCATACTCGACCCCCACCACCCCACCGGATCCGCCCTGCTGGTCGCCACGGAGATACTCCTCGGGCTGGGGCTGGGCGCCGGCTGGGCCTGGACCAGCCGCGTCTGGACGGCACCGGACGGTGTCGTGTGGGCCAAGAGCACGAAGGCGAGCGCCGCCGTATGGCTCGTCGGCATCGTCCTGCGGATCGGCGTCTTCGCTCTCGGCGCCGTGTGCGGGGTGCATCAGCACAGCTCGGCCCTGCTCCTGGGCCTCGCCGCCACCCTGCTGGTCCGTGCCGGTGTCCTGGCCTGGCGGGCGCAGTCCCTGGGCTCCGTGAGCAGCCCCGCCCCGGCGTACCGTGACGGGGTGCGGTCGGCGTGGAAGGAGCGCGTGTGAAGGACAACGCCTGGACGCGCTGGCCGTCGCGCGAGGCGCTCGGCCGTGCGGGGATCTCCCGGCCGCGGCGTCTGCTCGCCTGGGCCGTCAGGGTGCTGGTGCTCGCCATGCTTCTGTGGAGCACCCTCGCCGAGAGGCACGCCGGAGTCTGGGGCACACTCGCGGCCGCGGGGGGAGTCCTGCTGGCCGGCGCGGCCGCCTGGGCCTTCTTCCGCACGACCTACGAGCATCGGCTGGTGCCCTCCCTGGCGCTCATCGGCGCACTGCTGGGCCTAGCGGTCCTCGCCCAGGCCACCGGGTTCAGAGTGCCGGCGCTGGTCCTCTGGTGCGGCTGCGGGATCTCCGCCCTCGAGCGGCTGCCCCTCGGAGCCGCCCTGCCCGTGACCTCGGTGGCCCTGTCCTCGTACTCGGCCTTCAACAAGGACGTGTGGCTGACCACGGCCGCGACGGTGGCGGGCATGGCCCTCGCCGGCTACGTCCTGCGGCTGGACGCGGAGGCCCGGGGCAGTGCCCAGCGGCTGCTCGCCCAGGAGCGGGCCGCGCGGGCCGCCGAGGCGGAGTCGGCGGCGCTGGCCGAGCGGGCGAGAATCGCCCGGGAGATCCACGACGTGCTGGCGCACAGCCTCTCGGCACAGCTGGTGCACCTGGAGGCGGCCCGGCTGCTGATCGAGCGCGGCGCCGAGCGGGACCAGATCCTGGAGCGAGTGGTGGCCGCCCGGGGCATGGCCCGCGACGGCCTCGCGGAGACCCGGCAGGCGCTGTCCGCGCTGCGCGGTGAGCTGACGCCGCTGGAGGAGTTCCTGACCGAACTCGTCAGCGCGGCCGACGGTGCAGAGGTCACCGTCACGGGTGAGCGCAGGCCCCTGCCGGCCGAGGCGTCGCAGGCCGTACGTCGGGTGGCGCAGGAGGCCCTGACCAACGTCCGCAAGCACGCCCAGGGTGCCAAGGTCCGGATCCGCCTCGACTACGGAGAGCGCGAAGTGACGCTGGGTGTGCGGGACTCGGGCGGTCGGCCGGGCGAACTCACGGGATCCGGCGGCGGGTACGGTCTGCTCGGGATGCGCGAGCGCGCCGAACTGCTGGGCGGCTCGCTGGACGCCCGGCCGGACGAGGAGGGGTTCGTGGTGACGCTGAAGGTGCCGGTATGACCGAGGCGGAGGGGGAGAGGAAGCCCGCGCGGGTGGTGGTCGCCGACGACCAGACCGTGGTGCGGGAAGGGATCGTGATGCTGCTCGGGCTGCTGCCCGGTGTGGAGGTCGTGGGCTCCGCCGGGGACGGCGAGGAGGCGGTGCGGCTGGTCGGGGAACTCGCGCCGGACGTGGTTCTGATGGATCTGCGGATGCCGCGCTGCGACGGGGTGGAGGCCACCCGGCGGATCCGGGCCGCGTACCCGGGGACCCAGGTGGTGGTGCTCACCACGTACGCGGACGACGAGTCGCTGTTCCCCGCGCTGCACGCGGGAGCCCGCGGCTACCTCACCAAGGACGCGGGCGGCGAGGAGATCGTGCGTGCCGTGGAGAGCGTTCTCTCGGGCGATGCGGGGCTGTCGCCGAGCGTCCAGCGCCGGCTGCTGGAGAGGCTGTCGGAGCCCGAGCCCAGACCGGCTCCCGCCGAGCCGCCGGACGGGCTGACCGCACGGGAGACCGAGGTCCTGGTGCTGATCGCCGAGGGACTGACCAACCAGGAGATCGCCCGCAGGCTGCATGTCTCCACGGCGACCGTGAAGACCCACATCAACAACCTCTTCGCCAAGACGGGACTCAAGGACCGGGCGCAGGCGGTGCGGTACGCCTACGGGAAGGGCCTGGCCCTGCCACCCGCGGAGTGAGTCACCTGATGGGGTGAAGAGCGCGGGGAAGAAGAGTCAGGGATCTTCCCGGTCTGTCCATCCTTGGGCATGCAGTCAAGCGATGGTCGTTCCCGGGAGCCCGGGGACGGTCCCGAGAGTCCGGCCGGCCACCAGGAAGAGCACGGCGCGGCCTCCCGCGACGTGAGGTATGAGGATCCCTGGTACGACGCGTTGGCCTCCGGATGGGGCGGCCCGGCCGGCGCGGGCCTGCCGGCAGGGGGCGTACCGGCCGCGCGCGAGGAGCGGGACGCGGCGGGCGTGCGCGCGCGTGACGTGTACCTCGAGGTGCAGCGCAGCGCGGCCTTCCAGGAGGTGCGCAACCGGTACCGGAGGTTCGTGGTGCCGGGCGTCGCCGCCTTCCTCGCCTGGTACGTGGCGTACGTGGTCGCCGCCACGGCCGCGCCGACGCTCATGGCCCGGCCCGTGGTGGGCGCGGTGAACGTGGCGATGCTGGCGGGGCTCGGGCAGTTCCTCACCACCTTCCTTCTCACCTGGGCCTACGCCCGGCATGCGCGGCTGCGCCGGGACCGGGCCGCACTGGAACTGCGCTGGGACACCCAGGAACTGACGCGCGAAGCCCGGGGAGGCGCTGCGTGACCGGTGCTCACCAGACGCTGGCCTTGCTGCTGTTCAGTGGATTCGTGGCCGTCACCCTGGGCATCACGACGTGGGTGAGCCGCAGGCGGCGGGGCTCGGCGGAGGAGTTCTACGCCGGAGGGCGGCTGTTCTCCCCGATGGAGAATGGTTTTGCCGTCGCGGGTGACTACGTGTCGGCCGCCTCCTTCCTCGGCGTCACCGGGCTCATCGCGCTCTACGGCTACGACGGGCTGCTGTACGTGGTGGGCTTTCTCGTGGCCTGGCTGGTCGTGCTGTTCCTGGTGGCCGAACTGGTGCGCAACTGCGGGCGGTTCACCCTGGCGGACGTGGTGGCCGCGCGGATGAGCGAGCGGCCGGTGCGCATCGCCGCGGGGACGTCCTCGGTCACCGTGTCGTTGCTGTACCTGGTGGCGCAGATGGTGGGCGCGGGCAGCCTGGTGGCGCTGCTGCTGGGGCGGACGAGCGGTGCTGCGCAGGCCTGGACGGTCATCGGGGTGGGCGCCCTGATGGTGATCTATGTGACGCTGGGCGGGATGCGGGCCACCACCTGGATCCAGATCGTCAAGGCGGTCCTGCTGCTCGGCGGGACGGTCGCGCTGACGGTGCTGGTCATGGTGCGGTTCCACGGGGACGTCGACCGGCTGCTGATCACGGCCGCCGAGCGCAGCGGCCACGGGGAGGCGTTTCTCGCGCCGGGACTGAAGTACGGCGGGAGCTGGACCGCCCGCCTCGACTTCATGAGCCTGGGTCTGGCGCTGGTGCTGGGCACGGCGGGGCTGCCGCACATCCTGTCCCGCTTCTACACGGTGCCGACCGCCCGGGCCGCACGCCGGTCGGCGGTCTGGTCGATCGGGCTCATCGGCGGTTTCTACCTGATGACGATCGTCCTCGGGTTCGGGGCTGCCGCCGTGGTGGGCCCCGAGGCGCTGCGCCGGTCCAACGCTGCCGGGAACACGGCCGTGCCGCTGCTGGCGCTGGACCTGGGCGGCGGCGCCGGTTCCACAGGGGGAACGGTTCTCTTCGCGGTGGTCGCCGCCGTCGCCTTCGCCACGATCCTCGCGGTCGTCGCCGGCATTACGCTCGCCTCCTCGGCGTCCGTCGCCCACGACCTGTACGCCTCGCTGCGGCGCTCGCGCGGCAGGGGGCGCAGCGAGGTGGCGGTGGCGCGCGTCGCAGCGGCCGGCATCGGCGCGGCCGCGATCGCGCTGGGGCTGCTGGCCCGCGATCTGAACGTGGCCTTCCTGGTGGGCCTCGCCTTCGCCGTGGCCGCGTCGGCGAACCTGCCGGTGCTGCTGTACTCGCTGTTCTGGCGCGCCTTCACCACGCGCGGTGCGGTCTGGGCCGTCTACGGCGGGCTCGTCCCGGCGCTCGGCCTGGTGCTGCTCTCCCCGGTGGTGTCCGGCAGCCCGGGTTCGCTCTTCCCGGGCGTCGACTTCCAGTACTTCCCGCTGCAGAACCCGGGCCTCGTCTCCATTCCACTGGGCTTCCTCGCCGGCTGGCTGGGCACGGTCACCTCGGAGGAGGTCGCCGACGAGGCCAAGTACGCCGAGACCGAGGTGCGGTCCCTGACCGGGGCCGGAGCCGTCTAGCCGGGCGGCGGCGCCCGCGGGGCGGCGTGCGTGCCGCGCCTAGGGCGCCACCCAGGCGTAGCGGTGCTCCGGGCGGCCGGTGTCGCCGTACTTCAGGGACAGGCGGAGGCGGCCCGCCTGTTCCAGGTGGCGGAGGTAGCGCTGGGCGGTGGAGCGGCTCAGGCCGGTCCGTGCCGCCACCTCGTGGGCCGACAGCGGGTGGTCGGCGCGGTGCAGGACGCCGCAGATCAGGTCGGTGGTGGGCTCGGAGTGGCCGCTGGGCAGGCCCGGCGAGGACGGTGCCGGGGTGGTGCGCAGCGCGCCGAAGATCCGGTCGACCTGCTCCTGGCCGGTCAGCCCCCGGCCGCCCACCCGGTCGACGGTGCGGCGCAGCGCGGCGTAGGAGTCCAGGCGGGTACGCAGGGCCGTGAAGGTGAAGGGCTTGACCAGGTAGTGCAGGGCGCCCAGGCGCATGGCCTTCTGGACGGTCGCCACATCACCGGCCGCTGTGATCATGATGACGTCGGTGCCGTGGCCCTGCTCCCGCATGCGGTGCACGAGGTCAAGGCCGGTCTGGTCCGGCAGGTAGTGGTCGAGCAGCACCAGGTCGATGGCGCCGCGTTCCACGGCGGCCAGGGCCTGCGCGGCGCTGTGCGCGCGGGCAGCCACCCGGAAGCCGGGAACCTTTCCCACGTACTTGGCGTTTATCTCTGCGACGCGGAAGTCGTCGTCCACGACCAGGACGTCAATCATCAGGCCTCTCCTTCAAGGCCGACGAGCGTTGAGCCCGTGTTTCGGCTCCGCAGTTCTAACGCGAGCTAAATGAGCACAACAGGTGCTTGCGAGCAAAAGAACGGCATGTGCTCACAAGACTCCTGCCGTGGCCGGGGCCACACCTACCGTCCCGGCCCATGAGCGCAGACACCAGCCCCGCCATCGAGCTACGGGGCGCGAGCAAGACCTTCAGGACCCCGTCGGGGGGTCTGCACACGGCCGTACGTGATCTGGACCTCACCGTGGGACGCGGCGAGTTCGTCGCCGTCGTCGGGCCGACCGGCTGCGGGAAGTCCACCACGCTGACGCTGGTCAGCGGCCTGGAGGAGCCCACCGAGGGCGAGGTGCTGGTGGCCGGGGAGCCGGTCGCCGGCGTCGGTGACAAGGTCGGTTTCGTCTTCCAGCAGGACGCCACCTTTCCCTGGCGGACGGTCCTGTCCAACGTCATGGCCGGCCCGCGCTTCCGGGGCATGCCCAAGGCCGAGGCCAAGGAGAAGGCCCGCGAGTGGCTGGCCCGCGTCGGTCTCGCCGCCTTCGAGGACCGCTACCCGCACCAGCTCTCCGGTGGCCAGCGCAAGCGCGTCGCCCTCGCCGCCACGTTCGTCAACGACCCCGAGATCCTCCTCATGGACGAGCCGTTCTCGGCGCTCGACGTGCAGACCCGGGCGCTGATGTCGGACGAGCTGCTGGAGCTGTGGGAGGGCACCGGCGCCTCCGTCGTCTTCGTCACCCACGACCTGGAGGAGTCCATCGCGCTGGCCGACAAGGTCGTCGTGATGACCGCCGGCCCCGCCACCGTGAAGCAGGTCTTCGACATCGACCTGCCCCGGCCGCGCAAGGTCGAGTCGGTGCGCCTGGAGCCGCGGTTCATCGAGATCTACCGCGAGATCTGGGAGTCCCTCGGCGAAGAGGTCCGCATCACCCGTGAGAGGGGTGCCGCTCATGTCGCCTGACGTCATGCCCGAGGCCCGGATCGCACCGACCATGACGGAGCCCGTCACCAAGACGAACCGCGCGCAGACCCGCGCCCAGGCCGCCCGCAGACGCAAGCTGGTCGTCTCCGCGGCGCGGGTGCTGCTTCTGATAGCCGTGCTCGGCCTGTGGGAAGGGCTGTCCCGGGCCAAGATCATCGACCCGTTCAACTTCTCGATGCCCTCGCAGATCTGGGACCAGATCTGGACCTGGGTGATGCACGGAACGGCACAGGGCTCGTTGGGCGAGCAGATCTGGGCCACGCTGCAGGAAGCGCTGCTCGGCTGGATCCTCGGTGTCGTCGCCGGTGTGCTCTTCGGCATCGCCCTGGGGCGGATCGCCTTCCTCGCCGACGTCCTCGGTCCCTACGTCAAGGTGCTCAACTCCATCCCCAGGATCGTGCTGGCCCCGATCTTCCTGATCTGGTTCGGCCTGGGCCCCGCCTCCAAGGTGGCGTCGGCCGTGGTGCTGGTCTTCTTCCCGGTGTTCTTCAACGCCTTCCAGGGCGCCCGCGAGGTCGATCGCAACCTGGTCGCCAACGCCCGGATCCTCGGCGCGAGCAATCGCCGGGTGACGCTTCAGGTGGTCATCCCGTCGGCGACCTCCTGGATCTTCACCAGCCTCCACGTCAGCTTCGGCTTCGCCCTCATCGGCGCCATCGTCGGCGAGTACATCGGCGCCACCAAGGGCATCGGCCTGCTCGTCGCCGCGTCCCAGGGCACCTTCAACGCCGCCGGTGTCTACGCCGCGATGGTCATCCTCGCGGTCGTCGCGCTCGGCGCCGAGGGCCTGCTGACCTTCGCCGAGCGCCGCATCTTCCGGTGGAAGCCGGCCAACTCCGGCTGAGCCCGGCCCACCGAGCGCCGCCGTGAGGCCCGGCGCTCCACGACCCCCACCTTCCCCGTACCGCCCTCTCACAAGGACGTGAACCGCCATGCGCAAGACCGCCAGATACGCCTCCGTGGCCGCCGCCGGCCTGCTCGCCCTCTCCTCGCTCACCGCCTGCGCCAATGACGCGGCGAGCAGCACTTCGGCCGCCGCCGGCAGCAAGGGCGACGGCAAGGGCACGAAGGTCAAGATCATGGTCGGTGGCCTGGACAAGGTCATCTATCTGCCGGCGATGCTGACCCAGCGGCTCGGCTACTTCGACGCCGAGGGCCTCGACGTGGAACTGCTCAGTGAGCCCGCCGGTGTCCAGGCCGAGACAGCGCTCGTCTCCGGCCAGGTCCAGGGCGCCGTCGGCTTCTACGACCACACCCTCGACCTGCAGACCAAGGGCAAGTCGGTGGAGTCCGTCGTGCAGTTCTCGCAGGCGCCCGGCGAGGTGGAGGTCGTCTCCGCCAAGCAGGCGAAGGACATCACCTCGCCGAAGGACTTCAAGGGCAAGAAGCTCGGTATCACCGGCCTCGGTTCCTCGACCGACTTCCTCACCAAGTACCTCGCGGTCAAGAACGGTCTGAAGGTCAGCGATGTCACCCCCGTCGCCGTCGGCGCCGGCCCGACCTTCATCTCCGCGCTGCAGCAGGGCTCGATCGACGCCGGTATGACGACGGATCCGACCGTCGCCACGATCCTGGACAAGAAGGCCGGGAAGGTCCTCCTCGACATGCGGACGCCCGAGGGCTCGCAGGAGGCGTTCGGTGGCCCTTACCCGTCGTCCAGTCTGTACATGCAGACGGACTGGGTGAACGGACACAAGGACACCGTCCAGAAGTTGGCCAATGCATTCGTCAAGACGCTCAAGTGGATGTCCACCCACAGCGCCTCCGAGATCGCCGCCAAGATGCCCGCCGACTACTCCCAGGGCAGCAAGACGCTCTACGCCCAGGCGATCAAGAGCACGCTGCCGATGTTCACCAAGGACGGCGTGATGCCCGCGAGCGGCCCGGAGACCGTCGAGAAGGTCCTCAAGGCGTTCAACCCGAACATCAAGAACGCCAAGGTCGACCTGAGCAAGACGTACACGACCGAGTTCGTGAAGGCCGCCAAGTAGGAGGCCGCCAAGCAGAAGCACAGCCCCGGTCAGACGCGGGTCGCCCACACGTAACGGTGTTCCGGGCGGCCCGCGTCGCCGTACTTGAGGGTCAGCCGCGCCCGCCCGGTGCGTTCCAGCAGCTTCAGGTAGCGCTGGGCGGTCTGCCGGCTCACGCCCGTCCGCTCGGCGATCTCCTGAGCGGACAGCGGTCCCTCGGCGCTCATCAGGGCCTGGCGCACCAGTTCGGCGGTGGTGGGGGAGTGCCCCTTGGGCAGCCCCGGTTCCGACGCCGCCGACAGGGCGCCGAAGATGCGGTCCACCTCGGCCTGTTCGGCCTCGCCGCCGCCGTCGAGCGTACGGCGCAGCTCGGCGTACGCCTCCAGTTTCGCCCGCAGCCCGGCGAAGGCGAACGGCTTCACCAGGTACTGCAGGGCGCCGTGCCGCATGGCCTCCTGCACGGTCGACACGTCCCGCGCCGCCGTCACCATGATCACGTCGGTCCGGTGGCCGCGCCGGCGCATTTCCCGCACGACCGCGAGCCCGGTGTCGTCGGGCAGGTAGTGGTCCATGAGCACCAGGTCGAGCCGTGGCAGCGTCTCCATCCGGCGCAGCGCCTCGGCCGCGTTGTGCGCCTCGCCGGCCACATGGAAGCCGGGCACCTTCGCCACGTAGGCGGCGTTGACCCGGGCGACCCGGGCGTCGTCGTCCACGACCAGCACCTCGATCATCGTGCCTCCTCCTCGGCGACGGCGGCGGTGTCCACGGACGCCTCGGGCACCACCGGCTCCGGCTCCGCCTCCGCCAGCGCCTCGGGCAGGACGACGGTGAACTCTGCGCCCCCGCCGTCCGCCGCGCCGACCGACGCGCTGCCGCCCTGCCGTTCGGCCAGCCGCCGCACCAGGGACAGCCCCAGGCCCCGTTTGCCGTGCGCGGGAGGCTCCTTGGTGGACCAGCCGTCCGTGAAGATCAACTCCCGTTGGTCCTCGGGGATTCCGGGCCCGGTGTCGCGGACTCGCAGTACGACCGTACGGCCCTCGGTGCGCAACTCGACCTCCACGCGCGCGTGCGGGGTGCCGCCGACCGCGTCCAGCGCGTTGTCCACCAGGTTGCCCACGACCGTGACCAGACCCCGGGGGTCGACCAGCCGGTCCGGCAGCCGCGTGCGCTCCGACACCCACAGGGCGACTCCGCGTTCCGCCGCCACGGTCGCCTTGCCGACCAGCAGGGCGGCCAGCAACGGGTCCTGGATCTTCTCGGTGACCTGCTCGGCGGTGACCCGGTGGTCCCCGACGACCTCGCCGACGAACTCCACGGCGTCGTCGTACATCTCCAGCTCCAGCAGGCCGAGCAGGGTGTGCATGCGGTTGGCGTGTTCGTGGTCCTGGGCGCGCAGGGCGTCGATCAGGCCCCGGGTGGAGTCGAGTTCGCGGCCCAGTTGCTCCAGCTCCGTGCGGTCGCGCAGGGTGGCCACGGCGCCGCCGTCGTCCGTGGGCATGCGGTTGGCGACCAGCACGCGGTGGCCGCGCACGGTCAGCAGGTCGGTACCGGTCACCCGGCCGGCCAGGACGTCCGTCGTACGGCCCTCGCCGAGCGCCTCGTCCGGCGGCCGGCCGACCGCCTCGTCGCCGATGCCCAGCAGCCGCCGCGCCTCGTCGTTCAGCAGCCGGATGCGGCCTGCGCGGTCGAGGGCCACCACGCCCTCACGGATGCCGTGCAGCATCGCCTCGCGCTCGGCGAGCAGCGCCGAGATGTCGGAGAACGCCAGGTCCCGCGTCTGCCGCTGCACCCGGCGGGAGATCAGCCAGGCGGCCAGCGCGCCCACCGCGAGCGCACCGCCCGCGTAGGCGAACAGCCCCGGGATCGCGCTGATCAGCCGGGCGCGCACACTGTCGTAGGCGATACCGACCGACACCGCGCCGACGATCCGGTGACGGGCGTCGTAGAGCGGCACCTTGCCGCGTGCGGAGCGGCCCAGGGTGCCCTTGTCTATCTCCATGACCTCCTTGCCCCGCAGGGCGTCACGGGGGCTGGTGGAGACGACGTGGCCGATCTCGCCGAGGGTGGGGTGCGACCAGCGGATGCCCTGCCGGTTCAGCACCACGATGTACTCGGCGTTCGTGGCGTGCCGGATCCGCTCGGCCTCCTTCTGCACCGGGCCGTTCCGAGTCGGCGGGGTGGTCAGGACCCCCTCGGCGATCTGCGGGTCCTGTGCCGTCGTCTGCGCGATCGCCAGCGCGCGGCGCTCCGCCTCCTGGTCCAGCTGTTTGCTCAGCGGCGCCAGGAACAGCCCGGTCGCGAGCACCGCCACCCCCGCGGCGATCGCCACCTGCATGAGCAGCACCTGCGAGAACATCCGCCGCGGCATACCCAGGTGCAGACGGCGTGCGGGGGGAGTGGGGCTCATACCCACGACGGTACGTGGGCCGTCGGTCGTCGCCGTAGGGGTGTGGCGTGGATCTCTTGACCGGTTCTTGAAGAAACCGGGGTGAGCGCGGTTCCGCTCAGCTCGCCAGCGCGGGCGTCCCGAGTGCGCGGAGGGCGACCACGTCCATCCGCGCCGGAGCCCCGAGCACCGTCGCGCCGCAGCTCTCCGGGCGTGGTGGCAGCGAGGCGCCCTGCGCCACCGTGACGCGCCAGCGGCGCCCGTCGGCATGCGCGACGGTCACCTCCCAGCGGGACGCGCGGCCCTCGGTCCGTACGACGCTCAGCACGCCCGCCCGGTACTCGCCGGCCGCCTCGCGCACAGCCAGCTCGGCCGCCTGGCCGGGTCGTTCCCAGGCCGAGCACCCGCGGCAGCCCTCGACCACCACACGTCCCTCCTGGACTCCGTGCAGGGCCTCCTTGACGGTGTGTGCCTCGGCGCGGCCGTACGCGTAGCCGTACGGCAGGACAAGGACCGTCGGCGAGAAGCGATGGCCGCCCAGATGGGTGACCTCCCAGACGCCGCGCACCCCGGACGCGGCCAGCTCGGTGGCGAGGGGCCGGCCCAGGAGGGCGCAGCAGCGGTCGCGCTTGCCGTTGGTGCACACGAGCGCGAGCGGGTCGCCCGTGTGCGGCCGGCCGTCGAGCGCCGCGCCGAAGGACCGGTGGTCGCCCGCGCCGAGAGCGGCGAAGTCGAGGCCGAGCAGCCGGCGCGGATCGCGGACGGCGGCGCTGTGCAGCCACACGGCGCCGGGAACCGTGTGGGCCGCGTACACCTGCCGGAGCTCGGGCCGTCCGGGGTCGGCGTGGCGCCCGGGGCGCCGGATGAGCGCGACGCGGACGCCGGTGCCCTCGGCGGCGGCCTCCAGAGCCCGACCGAGGGCGGGGTCGAGATGACTGGAAGTGAGCGCCCTGGCACCCCAGGGGCCGGGCTGTTCCAGCAGCAGCCACGTCGTCGCCGTGGCAGCCGTACCGGAAACGGGCTCGTCGAGGCTCCGGGAGACGGTCGCGCACCTACTCACAGAGGTGAGCCTAACCTGACTCTCCCGGGGGCGACTTCCGGCCGTGCCCGTGTCCTACTCGGGGAGGGGCCGGGGCGGACGTGGACCGACGTAGTGACCGCTGGGGCGCATGCGCAGCGGGCGCTCGCCGTACTCCTCCAGGGCGTGGGCGATCCAGCCAGCCGTCCGGGCGACGGCGAAGATCGTCTCGCCGGCAGTGGCGGGCATGCCGCTGGAGGCGGTGAACACGGCCAGGGCCAGGTCGACGTTGGCGTGCAAGGGGGCGTGCCGGGCCGTGGTGGCCACGATGTCGCGGGCCGCGAGCAGTGCGGGCTCCGCGCGTGGCACCTGCTCCAGGAGGCCGAACAGCACGCGCGCGCGGGGGTCCTCGCCGGTGTAGAGCCGGTGGCCGAGGCCGGGGATGCGGCGTCCCGCGCGCAACTCGTCCGCGATCACCGGGACCGCGGTGCCCTGGTCGAGCACCTCGAGCAGCATCCGGTGGGCGAGGCCGCTCGCGGCGCCGTGCAGCGGGCCCTCCAGGACGCCGAGCCCGGCCGAGACGGCCGCGTAGGCGTGCGCGCGGGCGGAGGCGGCGACCCGGACGGCGAGCGTGGAGGCGGCCAGGTCGTGGTCGACGAGCAGGGCGAGGGCGGTGTCCAGGACCCGCAGCGAGGCCTCGTCGGCGGGGCGCCCGGTCAGCCGGGCCCACAGGCGGTGGGCCAGCGGGCCGCCGTCCTCGCGGGTGGGCCGGGCCGGAGGGAGCGCGGCGACGAGCGTGGGGACGAGGGTGCGCCCCGTGCCGAGCACGGCCTCCTCGGACAGGTCGAAGCGCAGCGGGTCCTCGGCCGCCGCGGCGATCGCGGCCACCCGCAGCCGGTCGGTGGGGGTGGTGTGCTCGGGCAGGGCGTCCACGGCCCGCCGGGCGACCGCGACGGCGGCCTCCGGCGCGGTGAAGGTCACGCCCGGGGCGAGGCGGCCGGTCCACAGCCACTCCGCGACCTCCTCGTAGGAGTGGCGGGTGGCCAGCTCGGTGGCGTCGACGCCCCGGAAGTAGTACCGGTCGTCGTCGATCAGCGTGAGCCGGGTCCGCACGGACAGGTCCCCGCCGGAGCCAGGAGTCCCGGCGGCCTCCCGCCGGTTGCGCCGGGCGAGGGCGGCGACCTCCGTCGCGTCGAAGGTGCTGGCGCGGCCGCCGGGGTCCCGTCGGCTGGTCAGCAGGCCGCGGCTCACGTAGGCGTACACCGTCTCCGGCTTCACGCCGAGAATCTCGGCGGTCTCCTTGGTGGTCAGCCGGTGTCCGGGCGTGTCGGAAGCGGGTTCGTGGGCGCGCATGGGGTCACCGTAGCGGCCTCCGGACATGTTGATGAGCCTACATTGATCAATCAATATTGACATGACTTGAGTCCATCATCGACAGTCGGATCAAGTTACAACAGGTTGGATCAAGTCCAGCGAGGAGCTCGTCATGGTCAGCAACAGGACCGCACCCCTCGTCGACGTACCGCGTGGCCTCGCGGGAGTCGTCGTCACCGACACCGAGATAGGAGACGTCCGCGGGCTCGAGGGCTTCTACCACTACCGCCAGTACTCGGCCGTCGAACTCGCGCGGACCCGCGGCTTCGAGGACGTCTGGCACCTCCTCGTCCACGGCACGCTCCCCGGCCCGGACCGCAGCGCCGCCTTCGCCGCCGAGACGGCGGCGCTGCGCCGGCTGCCCGAGGAGGTCCGCGCGGTCCTGCCCGCCGTCGCCGCGGCGAGCCGCGACTCCGGCCCGCTGGCCGGGCTGCGCACCGCGCTCTCGCTGCTGGGCGCGGCGAAGGGCTTCCGGCCGGTGTACGACATCGACGCCGGCCGGCGCCGCGCGGACACGGTCGCCGCCTGCGCCGCCGTACCGACCCTGCTCACCGCCCTGCACCGGCTCGGGCGGGGACTCGACCCGGTGGAGCCGCGCGAGGACCTCTCCTACGCGGCCAACTACCTGTACATGCTGACCGGGGAGGAACCCGATCCGCGGCGGGCCCGTGCGGTCGAGCAGTACCTGATCTCAACCATTGACCACGGATTCAATGCGTCAACCTTCACCGCACGGGTCGTGGCGTCCACCGGCGCCGACGTCGCCGCCTGCCTGACCGGGGCCGTCGGCGCCCTGTCCGGACCGCTGCACGGCGGGGCGCCCAGCCGCGCCCTCGACACCCTGGACGCGATCGGAACCCCCGACCGGACCGACGCCTGGATCCGTGAGCGGGTGCTCGCCGGCGACCGCATCATGGGCTTCGGGCACGCCGTCTACCGCACCGAGGACCCCCGTTCACGCATGCTGCGCGAGATCGCGCAGAGCTTCGGCGGCCCGCGCGTCGACCTCGCCGTGCAGGTGGAACGCCAGGTCGAGGCGATCCTCGCGGAGCTCAAGCCCGGCCGTGAACTGCACACCAACGTCGAGTACTACGCGGGCGTGGTCATGGAACTCTGCGGCCTGCCCCGCGAGATGTTCACCCCCACCTTCGCGGCGGCGCGCGTGGTGGGCTGGAGCGCCAACATCCTGGAGCAGGCGCAGGACTCGAAGATCATCCGCCCGGCGGCCCGGTACGTCGGACCCGAGGCGCCGGCGCCGGTACCGGCGTAGTGCGCAGGGCGGTCGGCCGGAGGATCACCGGGTTCCTATCCTGGTGCCCGCAGTCAGCCGCGCACGAGAGGGCCGCCCCTTGGGCAACACCCGTACCCCGCACCAGATCCCGGTCGTCGTCCTGGCCGGATTCCTCGGCTCCGGGAAGACCACGCTCCTCAACCACCTCCTGCACCACAGCAGAGGCAGCCGCATCGGAGCCGTCGTCAACGACTTCGGGGCCATCGAGATCGACGCGATGGCCGTCGCCGGAGCTCTCGGCGACTCGACGGTCTCCCTCGGCAACGGCTGTCTGTGCTGCGCCGTGGACACGAGCGAACTGGACCTGTACCTGGACCGGCTCGCCGCGCCCGAGGCCGGCATCGACGTCATCGTCATCGAGGCCAGCGGGCTCGCCGAGCCGCAGGAGCTGGTGCGGATGGTGCTGGCCAGCGAGCATCCGGGGATCGTCTACGGCGGCCTCGTCGAGGTCGTCGACGCCGCCGAGATCGACGACACCCGCGCCCGGCACCCCGAGATCGACCGCCATCTGGCGCTCGCCGACCTGGTCGTGGTCAACAAGCTCGACCGGGCGGCCGACGCCGGGCGCGTCCTCGCGCTCGTCCGCTCGCTCACCGACCGCGCGGCCGTCGTCCCCGCCACCTACGGCCGCATCGACCCCGGATTCCTCTTCGACTGCCGGCCGAGCGAGGAGCGCCTCGGACAGCTGTCCTTCGACGACCTGCACGAGCACGGCGACGAGAGGGAGCACGCCGGGCACCTGCACACCGGCTACGACAGCCTCTCCTTCACCGCCGAGCTGCCCCTGGACCCCCGCCGGCTGATGCGGTTCCTGGACAGCCGGCCCGAGGGGCTGTACCGGATCAAGGGGTACGTCGACTTCGGGCCGTACGACACCCGCAACCGGTACGCCGTCCATGCCGTCGGCCGGTTCCTGCGCTTCTACCCCGAGCCCTGGCCGCCCGCCGGCCCCCGCCGCACCCAGCTCGTGCTGATCGGCTCCGGCATTGACGCGGACGGCCTCGCCGAGGAGCTCCGGGCGTGCGGGAACGACGCCCCGCACGCCGACGAGCACGGCATGTGGGGCGTCCTGCGCTACGTCCAGGGCACGGAGGAGGAACCCGAGGCGGACGAGGCCTGGAGCGCCGGGGCGTACCGGCCCTGAGGGACCGGTGCTGCCCCGGCGCCCCGGGTTCGTACCAGCCCTAGAGCACCGGTCCCGCGACCACCGCCACCGTCTTCGGCAGTGACGTGCCCGAGCCGTCGCGGCGCGGGTCGGGCTCCGGGAGCTCCACCGGGGTGCCGTTCTTCTGCGCCGCCCGGGCCGGGACGGGACCCGCCCAGGCCAGCGACAGGCAGTCCTCGCCCTTCAGGAACCGCTGGCAGCGCACGCCGCCGGTGGCGCGGCCCTTGCGCGGGTACTGGTCGAACGGTGTCACCTTGGCCGTCGTCTGCACGGAGTCGTCCAGCGTGCCGCGCGAGCCGGCCACCGTGAAGACGACCGCGTCGACGGCAGGGTCGACCGCCGTGAAGGAGATGACCTTCGCGCCCTCGGCGAGCTTGATGCCCGCCATGCCGCCCGCCGGACGGCCCTGCGGGCGGACGATCGAGGCCTGGAAGCGCAGCAGCTGCGCGTCGTCCGTGATGAACACCAGGTCCTCCTCGCCGGTGCGCAGCTCCACCGCGCCGACGATCCGGTCGCCCTCCTTGAGGGTGATGACCTCCAACTCCTCCTTGTTGGACGGGTAGTCGGGCACCACGCGCTTGACGACGCCCTGCTCGGTGCCGAGCGCCAGGCCGGGGGACGATTCGTCCAGCGTGGTCAGGCAGACCACCGTCTCGTCGTCCTCCAGGGAGACGAACTCCGCCAGCGGCGCCCCTCCGGAGAGGTTGGGAGCGGCGGCCGTCTCCGGCAGCTGCGGCAGATCGACCACGTTGATCCTGAGCAGCCGGCCGGCCGAGGTCACCGCGCCGATCACGCCCCGCGCGGTCGCCGGGACCGCCGAGACGATCACGTCGTGCTTGACGCGCTTGCCGCCCGCCTCCTGCGGCAGCGGCTCGTCGGTCGCCGTACGGGCCAGCAGCCCCGTCGAGGACAGCAGCACCCGGCACGGGTCGTCCGCCACCTGCAGCGGCACGGCGGCCACCGGGGCGCCCCCGGACTCCAGCAGGACGGTGCGCCGGTCGGTGCCGAACTTCTTCGCGACCGCCGCCAGTTCCGCCGAGACCAGCTTGCGCAGCTCCGCGTCGGACTCCAGGATCCGGGTCAGCTCCGCGATCTCCGCGGTGAGCCTGTCCTTCTCCGCCTCCAGCTCGATGCGGTCGTACTTGGTGAGCCGGCGCAGCGGCGTGTCGAGGATGTACTGCGTCTGGATCTCGCTCAGCGAGAACCGCCGCATCAGGTGCTCCTTGGCCTGCGCGGAGTTCTCGCTGGACCGGATCAGCCGGATGACCTCGTCGATGTCGACCAGCGCGGTGAGCAGGCCCTCCACCAGGTGCAGCCGGTCCCGCCTCTTGCCGCGGCGGAACTCGCTGCGGCGCCGGACCACGTCGAAGCGGTGGTCGAGGTAGACCTCCAGCAGCTCCTTCAGGCCCAGCGTGAGCGGCTGGCCGTCGACCAGGGCCACGTTGTTGATGCCGAAGGACTCCTCCATGGGCGTCAGCTTGTAGAGCTGCTCCAGGATCGCCTCCGGCACGAAGCCGTTCTTGATCTCGACGACCAGGCGCAGGCCGTGCTCGCGGTCGGTGAGGTCCTTGACGTCGGCGATGCCCTGGATCTTCTTCGCGTTGACCAGGTCCTTGATCTTGGCGATCACCTTCTCCGGACCGACCGTGAACGGCAGTTCGGTGACGATGAGGCCCTTGCGGCGGGCGGTCACCGTCTCGATCGCGACCGTGGCGCGCATCTTGAACGTGCCGCGACCCGTCGCGTACGCGTCGCGGATGCCGTCGAGGCCGACGATCCGGCCGCCGGTGGGCAGGTCCGGACCCGGGACGTGCTTCATCAGCGCGTCCAGGTCCGCGTTCGGGTACCGGATCAGATGGCGGGCGGCGGCGACGACCTCGCGCAAATTGTGCGGCGGCATGTTCGTCGCCATACCGACCGCGATGCCCGAGGAGCCGTTCACCAGCAGGTTCGGGAACGCGGCGGGCAGCGCCACCGGCTCCTGCTCCTGGCCGTCGTAGTTGGGCGCGAAGTCGACCGTGTCCTCTTCGATGGACTCGGTCATCAGGCTCGTCGCCTCGGCCATCCGGCACTCGGTGTACCGCATGGCGGCCGGCGGGTCGTCGTTGCCCAGCGAGCCGAAGTTGCCGTGGCCGTCGACGAGCGGCACGCGCATGGAGAAGGGCTGGGCCATGCGCACCAGCGCGTCGTAGATCGACGCGTCGCCGTGCGGGTGCAGCTTGCCCATGACCTCGCCGACGACCCGGGCGCACTTCACATAGCTGCGGTCGGGACGCAGGCCCATCTCGTTCATCTGGTAGACGATCCGGCGGTGCACCGGCTTGAGGCCGTCGCGGGCGTCCGGCAGGGCGCGCGAGTAGATGACCGAGTACGCGTACTCGAGGTAGGAGCCACGCATCTCGTCCACGACGTCGATGTCGAGGATCCTCTCCTCGTACGGATCGTCGGGCGGCGGGGTCTTCGTGCTGCGGCGGGCCATCGCTGCCGGCTCCTTCTGATCTGGTCGCTCGCCGAGGGGGCGCGCACCCTCGGGCTCGCTCTCGCTGAAGCGGTTGACGGATCTGTCGCGGACCATTGTGGACCGCGGCACTGACAACCTGGCCGCGACCCGGTGTCCGCGGGCCGCCCCGGTCGCCGGAGGACGTCCTCGGGGTACGCCTGACGCAGGCTACGCGATCCGCTGTGGGCGTACGTCCGGCGGGAACTTCGCCGAGCCCCCGCACGCTGTGCATACAGTGGCAGGAACGGCAGGAAGACCGCGGTTTCTCTCGACCGCGTGCGCTCGCGAAGGGACGTACATGCCCATGGGTCACACGACCACAGCCGAGGCAGGCTCCGGGGGCCTGACAGCGACCGAGCACCGCCTGGCCAACGGTCTGCGCGTGGTGCTCTCCGAGGACCACCTGACCCCGGTGGCGGCGGTCTGCCTCTGGTACGACGTCGGCTCCCGCCACGAAGTCAAGGGGCGTACCGGTCTGGCTCACCTTTTCGAGCACTTGATGTTCCAGGGCTCGGGCCAGGTGAAGGGCAACGGCCACTTCGAGCTGGTGCAGGGCGCCGGCGGCTCGCTCAACGGCACGACCAGCTTCGAACGCACCAACTACTTCGAGACCATGCCCGCCCACCAGCTGGAGCTCGCCCTCTGGCTGGAGGCCGACCGGATGGGCTCGCTGCTGGCCGCCCTGGACGACGAGTCCATGGAGAACCAGCGGGACGTGGTGAAGAACGAGCGCCGCCAGCGCTACGACAACGTGCCCTACGGCACCGCCTTCGAGAAGCTGACCGCCCTCGCCTACCCGGAGGGCCACCCCTACCACCACACGCCGATCGGCTCGATGACGGACCTGGACGCGGCCACCCTGGAGGACGCCCGCCAGTTCTTCCGCACCTACTACGCGCCCAACAACGCGGTGCTCTCCGTGGTCGGCGACATCGACCCGGCCCAGACCCTCGCCTGGGTCGAGAAGTACTTCGGTTCGATCCCGTCCCACGACGGCAAGCCCACGCCCCGCGACGGCTCGCTGCCGGAGACCATCGGCGAGCAGCTGCGCGAGGTCGTCGTCGAGGAGGTCCCGGCGCGCGCCCTGATGGCCGCCTACCGGCTGCCGCACGACGGCACGCGCGCGTGCGACGCGGCCGACCTGGCCCTGACGGTCCTCGGCGGCGGCGAGTCCTCCCGGCTGTACAACCGGCTGGTGCGCCGCGACCGTACGGCCGTCACGGCCGGCTTCGGCCTGCTGCGGCTGGCCGGCGCGCCCTCGCTCGGCTGGCTGGACGTGAAGACCTCCGGGGACGTCGAGGTGCCGGTCATCGAGACCGCGATCGACGAGGAGCTGGCCCGGTTCGCCGAGGAGGGCCCCACGCCCGAGGAGATGGAGCGCGCCCAGGCCCAGTTGGAGCGCGAATGGCTGGACCGGCTCGGCACGGTCGCCGGCCGCGCCGACGAACTGTGCCGGTACGCCGTGCTGTTCGGCGACCCCCAGCTCGCCCTCACCGCCGTCCAGCGCGTCCTGGAGGTGACCCCGGAGGAGGTCCAGGCGGTCGCCCAGGCCCGCCTGCGCCCCGACAACCGCGCGGTCCTCGTCTACGAGCCGAAGTCCCCGGAGACCGCGCAGGACGCCGACGTGCCCGAGGACCCCGAGCAGGAAGCGACCGTAGAGGCCGGTAACGAGAACGAGGAGACGGCCAAGTGACCGAGCTCGCCACCATGGACTTCCACCCCCAGCCGCAGCCCGGCGAGGCCAGGCCGTGGGCGTTCCCGGCCCCCGAGCGCGGCACGCTGGACAACGGTCTGACCGTGCTGCGCTGCCACCGCCCCGGCCAGCAGGTCGTCGCCGTCGAGGTGCTGCTGGACGCCCCCCTGGACGCCGAGCCGGCCGGCCTGGACGGCGTCGCCACGATCATGGCGCGGGCCTTCTCCGAGGGCACCGACAAGCACTCCGCCGAGGAGTTCGCCGCCGAGCTGGAGCGGGCCGGCGCCACGCTCGACGCGCACGCCGACCACCCCGGCGTCCGCCTCAGCCTGGAGGTGCCCGCCTCGCGCCTGGCCAAGGGCCTCGGCCTGCTCGCCGACGCGCTGCGCGCGCCCGCCTTCGCCGAGAGCGAGGTCGAGCGGCTGGTCCGCAACCGCCTGGACGAGATCCCGCACGAGCTGGCCAACCCCTCCCGCCGGGCCGCCAAGGAACTCTCCAAGGAGCTGTTCCCGGCGACCGCGCGCATGTCGCGCCCGCGCCAGGGCACCGAGGAGACGGTCGAGAAGATCGACGCGGCCGCCGTACGGGCCTTCTACGACCGCCATGTGCGGCCCGCCACCGCCACCGTGGTCGTCGTCGGCGACCTCACCGGCACCGACCTGGACGCGCTGCTCGGCGACACCCTGGGCGCCTGGACCGGCACCCCGGGCCGGCCGCGGCCGGTGCCGCCGGTGACCGCCGACGACACCGGGCGCGTGGTCATCGTCGACCGGCCCGGCGCGGTGCAGACGCAGCTGCTCATCGGTCGCATCGGTCCCGACCGGCACGACCGTGTGTGGCCCGCGCAGGTGCTCGGCACCTACTGCCTCGGCGGCACCCTCACCTCCCGCCTGGACCGCGTCCTGCGCGAGGAGAAGGGCTACACCTACGGCGTGCGCTCCTTCGGGCAGGTCCTGCGCTCCTCCCCGGAGGGCACCGGCGCCGCGATGCTCGCCATCAGCGGCTCCGTGGACACCCCGAACACCGGCCCCGCGCTCGAGGACCTGTGGACGGTGCTGCGCACGCTGGCGGCGGACGGCCTGACGGACGCCGAGCGGGACGTCGCCGTGCAGAACCTCGTCGGGGTGGCGCCGCTGAAGTACGAGACCGCGGCGGCCGTCGCGAGCACCCTGGCCGAACAGGTCGAGCAGCACCTGCCCGACGACTTCCAGGCGACGCTGTATCAGCAGCTCGCCGCCACGGGCACGGTGGAGGCCACCGCGGCGGTCATCAACGCCTTCCCGGTGGACCGCCTGGTGACCGTCCTCGTCGGCGACGCGGCCCAGATCAAGGCACCCGTCGAGGCGCTCGGCATCGGCGAAGTCACCGTGGTGGCCGCCGAGTAGCACCCGAGGAGAGCCGCACGCGCGTGGGGCCCTGACGTCCGACGGACCGTCAGGGCCCCTTGCGTTGCCCGGCAGCGGGTGGAGGCGGCCGGTGAACGGCACCTCCAAGATGTCCGGATTGGGGCGGAGGCTGCCTGTCTGGCCTGTGGGATGCGCTACAAAACCCCGGTTCCGTTTGAGGATCGAAAGCCGGGCCGCTTAGCGTCTTCCGGGCTGTTCGTCAGGCAGTGCGCCGCACCCGCGGCACCGGACAGCCATCGCCGAGTCCCCGTACGGCGCGAGCCAGGGGAGCCGGGGACCCAACGCAGTCCCTGGGGTGAATCGGACGCCCGCGCGCGAGCGAGGGGGTCCGTAGGAGACCTTCCTGCTCCGAACCCGTCAGCTAACCCGGTAGGCGAGAGGGAAGGAAAGGACGAGCCACTACATGGCGTTCATGTGCGCCACCGGGAAGCACCGCAGGCCCGGCCGGGTCAAGCGCACCACCGCTCAGGCGGCCGGTGTCGCGGCCCTCACCACCACCGGTGTCCTCGGCACCCTCGCGGCCACCCCGGCGCTCGCCGCGGAGAGCCCCGTCGAGCAGACCGGCCTCACCCCGGTCATCACCGTGAGCGACGACGTCGCGGCCCAGATCGACGCGCAGGCCGCCGTCCAGCGGGAAGCCGCCGAGCAGAAGGCGGCCGAGGAGGCCGCGGCCAAGGCGGCCGCCGAGCGGGCCGAGCAGGCGCGCCAGGCCAAGGCGCGCGCCGCCCGGGAGGCCGAGCGCAAGCGCCTGAACGCCTTCGTCGCCCCGATCGCGCACTCGTACGTCTCCACGGGCTACATGGCCAGCAGTTCCCTGTGGTCCTCCGGCTCGCACACCGGCATCGACTTCCACGCCGCCAGCGGGACCCCGGTCCACGCGGTCGGCTCCGGGACGGTCGTCTCCACCGGCTGGGGCGGCGCGTACGGCAACCAGATCGTGATCCGGATGGCCGACGGCATGTACACGCAGTACGGCCACCTGTCGTCGATCGGCGTCACCGTGGGCCAGAAGGTCACCCCGGGCCAGCAGATCGGCCTGTCCGGCGCGACCGGCAACGTCACCGGCCCGCATCTGCACTTCGAGGCCCGTACGTCCCCGGACTACGGCTCGGACGTCGACCCCGTCGCCTACCTCCGCAAGCACGGCGTGGACGTCTGACGCCGCGCCCCGCGACATCGAAAGCCCCGGCTCACCGAGCCGGGGCTTTCGCCGTTTTTCGCGCCGCCTGCCGCATCCGCTGTCCAAAAAATATCCATGGATTCCGGCCCGCCGTCGGAAATTCCGGCTCATTGCAATAGAGTCACGGAACACGCGTCCATCGTCGACGTTTCACGGGGATTAAGGCGGAGGTCGGTCATGCGTATTCCGGCGCACTCGGTGTGCACGGCGATCCGGGACGACATCGTGGCCGGTGTCCACGAGCGCGGCAGCCGCCTCACCGAGGAAGTCCTCGCCCGCCGCTACGGCGTCTCGCGCGTCCCCGTCCGCGAGGCCCTGCGCACCCTGGAGGCGGAGGGCTTCGTGGTGACCCGGCGGCACGCGGGCGCGTGCGTGGCCGAGCCGACCGAGCAGGAGGCCGCCGACCTGCTGGAGATGCGCATGCTGCTGGAGCCGCTCGGCGCCTCCCGGGCCGCACAGCGGCGCACCGAGGCCCATCTGAAGGTGCTGCGCGGCCTGGTCAGGCTGGGCCAGGAGCGGGCCCGCCGGGGCGGCAGCGAGGATCTGCGCTCGCTGGGCGGCTGGTTCCACGAGACGCTCGCCCAGGCCTGCGGCAGTCCCTCGCTGACCTCGATGCTCACCCAGTTGCGGCACAAGATCGCCTGGATGTACGCGGTGGAGGCGCCGCCGAGTCCGGTGGAGTCCTGGGCGGAGCACGGGGCGATCGTGGACGCGGTGGCGCGCGGCGACGGGGAGCGTGCGCGGGCGCTCACGGCGCTGCACGGCGAGCGCGCGACGGCCGCGCACCGGTTGCGCTTTTCCGGCGGCCGGGACCGGGCGGACCGTGTGAGAACTTCGCAACATGCTGTAAACATCTTGGGCCGGCGCCATTAACACGGGCGCCGTATACAAAGAAGAGTAATTCGGGGAGGGGTATTTCTGCTGCCCGGATTTCCGGGCACCCGGAATTACCGAGAGAACGGCGGAGCCGCGCCGCCCCCGAAAGGGCGACGCGGCTCCTGTCCTTCGCGCTGCTTCGAACCGGCTCTCAGACCGTCTCGGGCAGTTCCTCGAGGCCCTCGGAGACCAGCTTGGCCAGCCGGTCCAGGGCGGCGTCCGCGCCCTCGGCGTCGGAGGCGAGGACGATCTCCTCGCCACCCTGGGCACCCAGGCCCAGGACAGCCAGCATGGAGGCCGCGTTGACGGGGTTGCCCCCGGCCTTGGCGATCGTCACCGGGACGCCTGCGGCCGTGGCGGCTCGGACGAAGATGGAGGCGGGGCGGGCGTGGAGGCCCTCGGCCCAGCCGACGTTGACGCGGCGCTCAGCCATGTGTTGCTGCCCTTCGGTGTTCAGGGTTGTCTAGACCAGTTTCCCATACCGTGAAGCGTGCCCGGAGCGGTCCTCTCGTCCCGCCCCGGTGTGTCGTCGGACCGCGGCCTCGGCCCGACGCCGTCCTCCACAGACTGCCCTGCGCCGTTGTCGGACGCTAGCCGTACTCTGGGCCCCATGCAGAGCCCGGCGGACCGGCAGGACCGGCACGAGTACCCCGCCCACTGGGAGGCGGACGTGGTGCTGCGCGACGGGGGCACCGCGCGCATCCGGCCCATCACCGTTGATGACGCCGACCGCCTGGTCAGCTTCTACGAGCAGGTCTCGGACGAGTCGAAGTACTACCGCTTCTTCGCGCCGTACCCGCGCCTGTCCGCCAAGGACGTCCACCGCTTCACGCACCACGACTTTGTGGACCGGGTGGGGCTCGCGGCCACGATCGGCGGCGAGTTCATCGCCACCGTACGCTACGACCGCATCGGCGCCGACGGCATGCCCGCCTCCGCTCCGGCCGACGAGGCGGAGGTCGCCTTCCTCGTCCAGGACGCCCACCAGGGCCGCGGAGTCGCCTCCGCCCTCCTGGAACACATCGCGGCCGTCGCGCGCGAGCGGGGCATCCGCCGTTTCGCCGCCGAGGTGCTGCCCGCCAACACCAAGATGATCAAGGTGTTCACGGACGCCGGGTACACCCAGAAGCGCAGCTTCGAGGACGGAGTCGTCCGCCTGGAGTTCGACCTCGAGCCCACCGACCGCTCGCTCGCCGTCCAGCGCGCGCGGGAGCAGCGCGCCGAGGCCCGTTCGGTACGGCGACTGCTGGTCCCCGGCTCGGTCGCGGTCGTCGGTGTCGGCCGCGCGAGCGGCGGAGTCGGCCGCAGCGTCCTCGGCAACATCCGGGACGCCGGCTACCCCGGCGGGCTGCACGCCGTGAACAGGGCCTTCCCCGAGGGTCTGACGGAGGTCGACGGGGTGCCGGCGCACCGCTCGGTGCGCGACATCGACGGCCCGGTGGACCTCGCCGTCGTCGCCGTACCGGCCGAGCACGTGCCCGCGGTGGTCGCGGAGTGCGGCGAGCACGGGGTCCAGGGGCTCGTCGTGCTGTCCGCCGGGTACGCCGAGAGCGGGCCCGAGGGGCGCGAGCGGCAGCGGGCCCTCGTGCGGCAGGCACGCGCGTACGGCATGCGGATCATCGGCCCGAACGCCTTCGGCGTCATCAACACCGCGCCCGGCGTCCGGCTCAACGCCTCCCTGGCCCCGGAGATGCCCCGCCCCGGCCGCATCGGGATCTTCGCCCAGTCCGGGGCCATCGGCATCGCCCTGCTGTCCCGGCTGCACCGGCGCGGGGGAGGGGTCACCGGCGTCACGGGCGTGTCCACCTTCGTCTCCTCCGGGAACCGGGCCGACGTCTCCGGCAACGACGTCATCCAGTACTGGTACGACGACCCGGAGACCGACGTCGTCCTCATGTACCTCGAGTCCATCGGCAACCCGCGCAAGTTCACCCGGCTGGCGCGCCGCACGGCCGCCGCCAAGCCGCTGGTGGTGGTGCAGGGCGCCGGATCGGCACCCCAGGGGCACACCGTACGGGCGACGCGGCTGCCCCACGCGACCGTGTCCGCGCTGCTCCGGCAGGCCGGGGTGATCCGGGTCGACACCATCACCGAACTCGTCGACGCGGGCCTCCTGCTCGCCCGGCAGCCGCTGCCGGCGGGGCCTCGGGTGGCGATCCTCGGCAACTCCGAGTCGCTGGGGATGCTGACGTACGACCGCTGCCTCGCGGAGGGGCTGCGGCCGTCCCGTCCGCTGGACCTGACGACGGGGGCGACGGCGGAGGACTTCCACCGGGCGCTGCGCGCGGCGCTGGCGGAGGAGACGAACGACGCGGTCGTCGTTACGGCGATCCCGGCGATCGGGGAAGGGTCGCCGGGGGACGCGGAACTGGCGGAGGCGCTGCGCTCGGCGGCGGCCGCCGTGCCGGGCAAGCCGGTGCTGGTGGTGCATGTGGAGCTCGGGGGACTGGCCCGGGCGCTGTCGGCGGCGGCGAGCACAGCACCGCAGGCGGCCGACAGGGCACCTGGCGGACAAGGTGCTGCCCACCCTGTGGAACAGCCGCCCACCGCGGTCGTGGCCCCACCCGAAGGCACCTACCTCATCCCCGCCTACCCCGCCGCCGAGCGCGCCGTCCGGGCCCTCGCCGAAGCCGTGAAGTACGCGCAGTGGCGCCGGGAGGCCGTCGATCCCGGGAAGGTGCCGGAGTACGACGACATCGACGAGAAGGGGGCCGCGCGGCTGATCGGGGAGCTGCTCGCGCGCGGGGAAGGGCTCACGATCTCGGACGCGGAGACCTGCGAGCTGCTCGGCAAGTACGGCATCCAGGCGCGGCGGGCCCTCCCCGCGCCCACCCCCGACGCCGCCGCCGAGGCCGCCCACACCCTCGGCTACCCGGTCGCCCTCAAGGCCACCGCCCCGCACCTCAGGCACCGAGCCGACCTGGGCGGCGTACGGCTGGACCTCGCCGACGAGGAGCAACTGCGCCGGGCGTACGCCGAGTTGAGCGAGCTGTTCGGGCCGCCGGAGGAACTGCGGCCGGTGGTGCAGGGCATGGCGCCGCGCGGGGTCGACACGGTCGTACGGGCGGTGATCGACCCGGCGGCCGGGGCCGTGCTGTCCTTCGGCCTCGCCGGGGCCGCCTCGCAACTGCTGGAGGACACGGCGCACCGGCTGGTCCCGGTCACCGACCGGGAGGCGGCCTCGCTGGTGCGGTCCATCCGGACGGCGCCGCTGCTGTTCGGCTGGCGCGGGTCCACGCCCGTGGACACCCCGGCGCTGGAGGAGTTGCTGCTGCGGGTGTCCCGGCTGGTGGACGACCATCCCGAGGTCGTCGCCGTCACCCTGGAGCCGGTCGTCGTCGCCCCCAAGGGCGTGAGCGTCCTCGGCGCCACGGTACGGCTCGCGCCCCCGCCGGCCCGCGACGACCTCGGCCCGCGCACGATGCCGGCCTACTGAGCGGCGAGGGGGGGACGACATGAAGATCGCCGGCCATCAGCTGCCCGAGGGCGCCTGGCGCGACGGGGAGATCCGCGCCCGGAACGCCGCGGAGCTGTGGGGCGGCGACCTGCTCCCCGAACACCCGCATCCCCCTGCGGAGGCGGTTTTCGGTGCTTTCGACTGGCCCGGACCCCCCTTGCCCACGGATTAGGATGGACGCCATGGCCAAGACCAGTACGACGACCCAGGGGCTGCGCACGGCGATCGAGCGCAGTGGCTACTACCCGGCCCTCGTGGCCGAGGCGGTGGAGGCCGCTGTGGGCGGCGAGCCCATCCGGTCGTACCTGGTCCACCAGGAGACGACGTTCGACCAGAACGAGGTGCGCCGGCACGTCACCGTCCTGGTCCTCACCGGCAACCGCTTCATCGTCAGCCACACCGACGAGCAGGCCGCCGACAGCACCTCCCCGACGCCGTACGCCACGACGTCCACGGAGTCCGTCAAGCTCGGCCGGATCTCCTCCGTGGTGGTCAGCCGGGTCGTCGCGAACCCGGAGCAGTACGTGCCGGGCACGCCGCCCCGCGAGGTCGTGCTGACCATCGGCTGGGGCGCGGTCAACCGCATCGACCTCGAGCCCGCCGCCTGCGGCGACCCCAACTGCGACGCCGACCACGGCTACACGGGCAACTCCACGGCGGACGATCTCAGCCTCCGCGTCAGCGAGGCCGGGGACGGTCCGGAGACGGTGCGCCAGGCGCTCGCCTTCGCGCAGGCCATCTCCGAGGCGACCGCGGACGCCACGCGCTGATGGCCCAGCCCACGTCCTGGGACCACCCGGAACCCCTCGCCCTCGGCACCGCGCCGCTGCCCGAGTACGGCACCGGCTCCCTCGCCGACCTGCTGCCCACCCTCGCGGCCGGCCTCGGCGTCCCCGGCACGACGCCGGCGATCACGGAGCTGACCCCCGCCGACCGGGTCTGCGTCTTCCTGGTCGACGGGCTCGGCTGGGATCAGCTGCGCGCCCACCCCGACGAGGCCCCCTTCCTGACCTCGCTGCTCGGCAGCTCCCGCGGCGGCACCGGACGTCCGCTCACCGCCGGCTACCCGGCGACCACCGCGACCTCCCTGGCCTCCGTCGGCACCGGCCTGCCCCCGGGCGCCCACGGTCTGCCCGGCTACACGGTCCGCAACCCGGCCACCGGCGAACTGATGAACCAGCTCCGCTGGCACCCGTACACCGAACCACGGCCCTGGCAGCCGTACCCCACGATCTTCCAGCTGGCCCACGACGCCGGGGTGCACACCGCCCAGGTCTCCTCGCCCGCCTTCGAGCACACCCCGCTGACCAAGGTCGCCCTCAGCGGCGGCACCTTCCACGGGCGGCTGTCCGGCGAGGAGCGCATGGACCTCGCGGCCGAGCAGCTCGCCGCCGGGGACCGCTCCCTGGTGTACACGTACTACGCCGAGCTGGACGGCTCCGGGCACCGCTACGGCGTCGCCTCCGACACCTGGCGCGGCCAGCTCATGCACGTCGACCGGCTCGCCCAGCGCCTGGCCGAACAGCTTCCGCCGCGCAGCGCGCTGTACGTCACCGCCGACCACGGCATGGTCGACATCCCGTTCGACGAGCAGCACCGCATCGACTTCGACGAGGACTGGGAGCTGCGCGCCGGCGTCGCCCTGCTCGGCGGCGAGGGCCGGGCGCGGCACGTGTACGCGGTGCCGGGCGCCGAGAACGACGTGCTGACCGTCTGGCGGGAAGTGCTCGGGGAGCAGTTCTGGGTGGCCTCGCGGGAGGAGGCGCTCGCGGCGGGCTGGTTCGGGCGGCCCGGCGCCTGCGACGAGCGCGTGTACGCGCGCCTCGGAGACGTGATCGCGGCGGCGCACGACGACGTCCTGATCATCGCCTCCGAGCGGGAGCCCAAGGAGTCCGCGCTGGTCGGCAACCACGGCTCGATGACCCCCGCCGAGCAGCTGGTGCCGCTGCTCGAAGTACGCTCCTGACACCCCTGCCCCCCTGCCTCCCCGCCTCCTGCCATCCTTGCCGAAAGGTGCTCGACTCCTCATGCCCGAGCTGGTGTTCTTCTCCGGAACGATGGACTGCGGGAAGTCCACGCTGGCTCTGCAGATAGAGCACAACCGCTCCGCGCGCGGCCTCGTCGGCATGATCTTCACCCGTGACGACCGCGCGGGCGAGGGCAAGCTCTCCTCCCGGCTGGGCCTGGTCACCGACGCGGTGGAGGTCGAGGACGGCCAGGACCTGTACGCCTCCATCGTCGAACACCTCTCCCAGGGCGGCCGCGCGGACTACGTCATCGCCGACGAGGCGCAGTTCCTCGCGCCCGAGCAGATCGACCAGCTCGCGCGCGTGGTGGACGACCTCGGGGTGGACGTCTACGCCTTCGGCATCACCACCGACTTCCGCTCCAAGCTCTTCCCGGGCTCCCAGCGGCTGGTGGAGCTGGCCGACCGCATCGAGGTGCTCCAGGTCGAGGCGCTGTGCTGGTGCGGCGCCCGCGCCACGCACAACGCCCGGACGATAGGCGGCGTGATGGTGGTCGAGGGCGCCCAGGTGGTCGTCGGCGACGTCAACCACTCCGCGGGCGAGGTCGGCTACGAGGTCCTGTGCCGCCGCCACCACCGTCGCCGCATGACCGCCGCGACGGCCCGCGCGGCGGCCCTGTCCCCGGACGTGCTGCCGGTGTCACCCGCCTGAGCCCCGGCGAGCGGCTCAGGTCGGGTTCTGGATCACCGAGAAGACCGCCCCCTCCGGGTCCGCCACCGTCGCCACACGGCCGTGCGGGCTGTCGTGGGCCGGCCTGAGCACCTGGCCGCCGAGGCCGGCGACCTGACGCAGCGTCTCGTCCGCGTCGGCGACCTCGAAGTACGTCAGCCAGTGCGATCCCCGGTCCAGGGGCAGCGCGTGGCCCACCCCGTGCAGTCCGGCCACCGGGCGGCCGTCGAGGGTCAGGGTGACGTAGTCGAAGTCGGCGGAGACGACCGGTTCCTCGTCGTAGCCGAACACGGTTTCGTAGAACTTGGCGACGCTCTCGGTCTCGTAGGTGAGCAGCTCGTTCCAGGCCGGGGTGCCCGGGACGCCGCTGACCGCGGTGCCGAGGCGGGCCGCGCCCTGCCAGATGCCGAACACCGCTCCCGAGGGGTCGGAGGCGATGGCCAGCCGCCCGGCGTCGGCCGCGTCCAGCGGTCCCACCGCCACCGTGCCGCCGCACAGCCGCACCTGGTCGGCCGTGCTGTCCACGTCGTCCGAGGCGAAGTAGGGCGTCCAGGCGATCGGCAGCCGGTTCTCGGGCGGCAACTGGCCCATGCCCGCGACCTCCTGCCCGCCGAGCAGCGCCCGCACATAGGGCCCGAGCTGCTGCGGGCCGGGCCGGAACTCCCAGCCGAACAGCGCCTCGTAGAACTCCTCCGTCGCGGCCAGCCCGTGCGCCATCAGGCTCACCCAGCAGGGCGTGCCGGGCGCGGTCCGCGCGCGTGGACCGGCCGACTCCCGTGCCTCGGTCATCGATCACTCTCTCCCCGGCCCTCGTGGTGGCCGTGTCGCTTCCGCTCCCCGGAAGGGGTGTGCCGCCGGCGCGTGCACGCCCGTGCCGGTACCCCGCATCCTGCGCGGTCCCTCCTGTGCGGTCCCGCGCCGCCGCGCGGCGGTGTCTCCCGGAGAATGCCCGGTCTGCCGTCGTGCGCCGCTTCCAGGCGATGGCCGGCGGGTGTCCGCCGGCTGTACAGGGTGTGCCCGATCCCCTACACCTCGTGATCGAGCCTGTCCGGCGGGCAGAGTAGCCGTACCTGGACTCCGCGGCCACCCCTGGCGTAAGGATGGACGCCATGACAGCCATCATCACCGCATCCGAACTCGCCGCCGAGCTGGCCGGCGAGCACCCGCCCGTCGTGCTGGACGTGCGCTGGCAGCTGAGCGTGGCCAAGGCGGCGGGCGCCCCGGCCTTCGACGGCCGGGCCGAGTACGCGGCCGGGCACGTCCCCGGCGCGGTCTTCGTCGACCTGGACCGGGAGCTGGCCTCGGCCCCCGGGGAGCACGGCCGTCACCCGCTGCCCGACCTCGCGGAGTTCGGCGCGGCCATGCGCCGCGCGGGCGTGTCGGCCGGCCGGCCGGTCGTCGTCTACGACGGCGGGCAGGGCTGGGCGGCCGCGCGCGCGTGGTGGCTGCTGCGCTGGACGGGTCACCCGGACGTGCGGGTGCTCGACGGCGGGTTGCCGTCGTGGCAGGGCACGTTGACGACCGACGTGCCGGACCCGGCCGAGGGCGACTTCGAGCCGGCGCCCGCCGCGGCCGGGTTGCTCGACGCCGACGCGGCCGCCGGCCTCGCCCGCTCGGGTGTACTGCTGGACGCGCGCGCGGGGGAGCGGTACCGCGGCGAGGTCGAGCCGATCGACCGGGTCGGCGGGCACATCCCGGGCGCGGTGTCGGCGCCGACGACCGAGAACGTGGGTCCCGACGGCCGGTTCCTGCCCGCTGAGGAGCTGAGGGACCGCTTCAAGGCCCTCGGGGTGTCCGAGGGGGACGAGGTGGGCGTGTACTGCGGTTCGGGCGTCTCCGGGGCGCACGAGGTGCTCGCCCTGGCGGTGGCGGGCATTCCTGCGGCCCTGTACGTGGGTTCGTGGTCGGAGTGGTCCTCGGACCCGTCCCGGCCGGTCGCGGTGGGGCCGGACCCGCAGTAGGCGGGCAGCGACGCCAGAGGCGGGGTCACGCGTGTGTGACCCCGCCTCATACGGCCGTACGGCCCGTTTGCCGCTGCCTCTACTCCTGCTTCTTGCGCCGGGTTCCGAACACGATCTCGTCCCAGCTCGGCACCGCGGCGCGGCGGCCGGGACGGACACCGTCGGCCTCGGCCTGACGGTCGGTGGCGCCGATCAGCCGGTCGCGGTGGCTGCCCACCGAGCGCGGCATGAGGACGTCCGCGTACGCCGAGCCGGCCGATGCCGCGGGCGCCGGGGGCTCCTCCGCCGCCGGCTCCTCGGCGGGCTCCTCCGAGCTCTCCGAGGGGCGCTCCGGGACCACCAGGTCGCCGCGGAAGCTCGGCACCGCCTCCAGCAGGCTGGTCAGCGAGTCGCGTTCGCCCGTGCTCTCCTCGGCGGGCTCCGACGACTGCGCCGGCAGGCTCGGCCGCTCCCGGTCGCCCCGGTCCAGCGCGCGGTCCATCGAACGGTCGCGCGGCAGCCGGGCGATGCGCGGCACGAACGGGAAACTCGGCTCCGGCACGGCGAGGTCGTCGGACTCGCCGATCAGGGAGCGCGCCTCGTCGTCCACCGCCTGGACGAGCCGCCGGGGCGGGTCGTAGGTCCAGCTCGCCGAGTGCGGTTCGCCCGCGACCCGGTAGACGAGCATGACCTCCCAGGTGCCGTCGTCGCGGCGCCAGGAGTCCCACTGCACGGTGTCCTTCTCGGCGCCGCGCAGCAGCAGCCGTTCCTGGACGGCCTCGCCGAGCAGCGGGCCGGAGTTCTCGCCGGGGCGGCGGACCGGGGTCTTGCGGGCCCGCTCGGCCATGAAGGCACGCTCGGCCAGCACCGGTCCCTCGAAGCGCCGTACCCGGTCGACCGGGATGCCGGCCAGCTGGGCGACCTCCTCGGCGGTGGCACCGGCTCGTATCCGCGCCTGGATGTCACGGGGGCGGAGATGGCTCTCCACCTCGATCTCGATCTGTCCGAGACGGGGCCGGTCGCCTCGCACGGCGGCACGCAGCCGTTCGTCGATCGGAAGCGTGTACTCCGTGGAGTCGGCAGCCTTCAGCACCAGCCGTGTGCCGTCATTCGAGACGGCCACGACACGCAGTTCGGGCATGGGGACCTCCCGGGTGGTGCCTGCCGACGTCACGTGCGTCGCTGCTTCCGCTAGTCGAGTGTGGCCTGCCCGGGTGCAGCCTGCCACAACCTTGCCGAGTTGCCCGGCGTGTCGGGCGCGGGCCCTGGACCGCCGTTATGGCACGGTTACCTGTTCGCAACTCTCAGTGACGAATTTCGTCACCCTGCGCAACTAGCCCCCTCCCGGCGGTCCTGCAAGGCCCCGGACACCCTGGTGGGAGACCGGACCCAGGGCTCGCAACAGTACTCCATTTGGACCATGTGCGTGGATGGGCGCGCCGCCCAACTTCTCGCAAGGGTCGCGACTTGGCCGCTCCGCAAGCGGAATCCGTGATCGCGAAGGTGGCGAAGTTCACGCAATCCCCAGAAACGGAACGAATGGTTTCGAGACTCTGCGCCCCCCTACGCTCCCAGAACCCTCCGCAAGTAGTCGTTCTGGAACAGGCGTTCCGGGTCGAGGCGGTCGCGCAGGGCGGTGAACTCGCCGAAGCGCGGGTAGACCCCGGCGAAGTACTCCGCGTCCCGGGTGTGCACCTTGCCCCAGTGCGGCCGGCCCTCGTGGGCCGTGAAGATGCGCTCGGCGGCGGTGAAGTAGGCGTGGTACGGCGTGCCCCGGTACATGTGGACGGCGACGTAGGCGCTGTCCCGGCCGGAAGCGGTGGACAGGGTGATGTCGTCGGCCGGCGCGGTGCGCACCTCCACCGGGAAGCTGACGCGCAGTCCGGAGCGGTCGACCATGGCCTTGAGTTCGCGCAGCGTGTCGGTCAGCGCCGCGCGCGGTACGGCGTACTCCATCTCCACGAAGCGCACCCGGCGCGGTGAGGTGAAGACCTTGTAGGGGATGTCCGTGTACGTCCGCGCGGACAGGGCCCGGCTGGAGACACCGGCGATCGCGGGGATCGTCGCGGGCACCGCGCGCCCGACCCACTGGGCCACCTGGAAGACGCCGTTGGAGAGGAACTCGTCCTCGAACCAGCCGGCCAGCTGCCCGATCGGCTGCTCCGGGCCCGCGCTGCGGTTGTTGCGCTTGGTGTTGGTGCTTCCGGTGTGCGGGAACCAGTAGAACTCGAAGTGCTCGTTCTCCGCCCAGAGTTGGTCGAACTCGGCCAGCACCCGGTCGAAGGGCATCGGCTCCTCCCGCGCGGTGAGCAGGAACAGCGGCTCCACGGCGAAGGTGATCGCGGTGACGATGCCGAGCGCGCCGAGGCCGATGCGCGCCGCCGCGAAGACCTCCGGATTCTCCTTCTCCGAACAGGTGAGCACCGAGCCGTCCGCCGTGACCAGCTCGAGCCCCCTGATCTGGGCGGCGATCGAACCCGACTCCCGGCCCGTGCCGTGCGTGCCCGTGCTGGTCGCCCCGGAGACGGTCTGCTCCATGATGTCGCCCATGTTGGTGAGCGACAGACCCTCGCGCGCGAGGGCGGCGTTGAGTCTCTTGAGCGGGGTGCCGGCCTCCACCGTGACGGTCATGGCGTCCCGGTCGATGCCGCGGATACCGGTCAGCAGCTGAGGGCGGATCAACACACCGTCGGTGGCGGCTATGGACGTGAAGGAGTGCCCCGTGCCGACCGCCTTCACCTTCAGGCCGTCCTCGGCGGCCCGGCGCACCGCGGCGGCCAGCTCCTCCACCGAGGCAGGGGCGACCTGCCGGGCGGGGCGGGCGGAGACATTGCCGCCCCAGTTACGCCAGGTGCCGTTCTTCGCGCTCGCTGTGGTGCTCAACGGTGCCTCCCCGACCCGCGGCCGGCCTGCGGAGCCGGCGGTACCCGAGAAAACCGACCGCGACCGCGACGGCTCCGGACACGGCCGGAACCCCGTACCCGGCCCGCGCCCCGGCTGCGTCGATCACCCAGCCGGCCACGGAAGAGCCGAGCGCGACCCCGACCGCGAGGCCGGTGCTCACCCAGGTCATGCCCTCGGTGAGCCGCGCGCGAGGTACGTGCTCTTCGATGAGGGACATCGTGGTGACCATCGTCGGCGCGACGGACAGCCCCGCAACGAACAGCGACACGGCCAGAAGCGGCAAGTTTCCGACCAGTAGGAGGGGGATCATACTCACGGCCATGGCTGCCACGCCCAGTAGCCAACGACGTTCCGGCGCACCGGAGACCCGCAGCAGACCGAAGATCACCCCGGCCAGGCAGGAACCGGCCGCGTACACGGCGAGCACCACGCTCGCGGCGCCCTTGTGGCCGCGCTCGTCGGCGAAGGCGACGGTCACCACGTCCACCGCGCCGAAGATCGCGCCGGTGGCCACGAACGTCGCCACCAGCACCTGGAGCCCGCGCGAGCGCAGCGCCGTACCGCCGCCGCGGCGCTCGCCCGGATGCGGCTCCGGCTCCGTGGCGCGCTGGGCGGTCAGCCAGAGGACACCGGCGGCCAGGAAGCAGGCGGCGAGCAGCGGGCCGGCCTCGGGGAACCAGGCCGTGGACAGGCCGATGGAGACGATCGGTCCGACGATGAAGCACACCTCGTCGACCACCGACTCGAACGAGTAGGCGGTGTGCAGCTGAGGAGTGCCCCGGTACAGCGCCGCCCAGCGGGCCCGGATCATCGCGCCGAGGCTCGGCACCGAGCCGGCCCCCGCCGCGCAGACGAACAGCACCCAGTCCGGCCCCCGCAGATGCGCGGTCAGCAGCAGCCCGCCGGCCGCCGCGAGGGCCACCAGGGTCGCCGGGCGCAGCATCCGGCGCTGACCGTACTGGTCCACCAGGCGGGAGACCTGCGGCCCGAGCACGGCGGCGGACAGCGCCATGGTGGCCGACAGCGCGCCCGCGAGGCCGTAGCGCCCGGTGAGCTGGGAGACCATCGTGACGACGCCGATGCCCATCATCGACAGCGGCATGCGGCCGATGAAGCCCGCGGCGGAGAAACCCTTGGTGCCGGGCGCGGCGAACAGGGCTCGGTAGGGGCTGGGCACGAGGTCTCCGGTGCGGGTGCGGTAAGGCGCGACGGGGGCGATACAGCTTACGAAGCGGGGCCCGACTCGCGCACCGGGATTACGAGGGTTTGGGGCGGCGGTGGTCGTGGGGGGCTGGGGGCCGTTGCGGGCTGGAGGGGCTGAGGTGAGCGCGACGGCTGGGGTGGCCGCGAGGGGCCGTGGCGGGCGTGTGCTGAAGCTGCGTCGGGGGTGCACCGCGGGGCCGTGGCGGGCGTGAGGGGCTGCGTCGGGTGCGCGCCGAGGCTGCGCCGGGGTGCACCGGGAGGCGTGCGGCGTGCGCGTAGGGCTGTCGCGGCAGCGCGCCGGAGCTGCCGCGTGCGCGGTGGCTGCGGGTGGGGGTTGGCCGGGGCTGCGGCGTGCGCGGACGCCGCGGCGGGGCTGTAGCGGGCGCGTGCGGCGAACGCGCGCAGGCGCTTTGCGGGGGCCCCGGGCTCCCGCGCGCTGTGGCTGTGGCGTGCCCGGGGTTGCGGCGTGCGCTGTGGGTGGCTGGGGCGCCCCCGGGGCTGCGCGCTGCGCGCTGCGCGCGGCTGCGGTGGGGGCTGTGTGCGACTGTCCGCTGTGGTGGGGTGGGCTGGGAGATACCGGTTTGAATCGTCTCGAAAGCGACTCTTCACCCCGTCGTTGTTCGGCTGTCAGCGCCGGGTGGGAGGATCGAGCCATGCCAGACGCGCTCGATGCCACCCCCTACGACGCCCTGCTCCTGCTCTCCTTCGGCGGTCCCGAAGGCCCGGACGACGTGGTCCCGTTCCTGGAGAACGTCACGCGCGGGCGCGGCATCCCCAAGGAACGCCTGAAGGAAGTCGGGCAGCACTACTTCCTGTTCGGCGGGGTCAGCCCCATCAACGACCAGAACCGCGCCCTGCTGGACGCCCTGCGCAAGGACTTCGCCGACCATGGCCTGAACCTGCCGGTGTACTGGGGCAACCGCAACTGGGCGCCGTACCTGACGGACACCCTGCGCGAGATGGCCGCCGACGGCCGCCGCCGCGTCCTGGTGCTCGCCACCAGCGCCTACGCGTCCTACTCGGGCTGCCGCCAGTACCGCGAGAACCTCGCCGACGCGCTCGCCGCGCTGCAGGCCGAGGGCCTCGAGCCGCCGAGGGTCGACAAGCTGCGGCACTACTTCAACCACCCCGGCTTCGTCGAACCCATGATTGACGGCGTGCTGCGGTCCCTGGCCGATCTGCCCGAGGACGTCCGCGACGGCGCGCACATCGCCTTCACCACCCACTCCATCCCGACGGCCGCCGCCGACACCTCCGGACCCGTCGAGGCCCACGGGGAGGGCGGCGCCTACGTCGAGCAGCACCTCGACGTGGCCCGGCTGATCGCCGACGCCGTCCGCGAGCGCACCGGCGTGGACCACCCCTGGCGGCTCGTCTACCAGTCCCGCTCCGGCGCCCCGCACATCCCCTGGCTGGAGCCGGACATCTGCGACCACCTCGAGGAGCGGCACGCCGCCGGCGTCCCGGCGGTCGTCATGGCGCCCATCGGCTTCGTCTCCGACCACATGGAGGTGCTCTACGACCTCGACACCGAGGCCACGGCCAAGGCCGGGGAGCTGGGGCTGCCGGTGCGGCGCTCGGCCACCGTCGGCGCCGACCCGCGGTTCGCGGCGGCGATCCGCGAACTGATCCTCGAGCGGGCCGCCGGGGAGCGCGGGCAGCAGGTCACGCCCTGCGCCCTGGGCGCGCTGGGGGCCAGCCACGACGTCTGCCCGGTCGGCTGCTGCCCGTCCCGTACGCCCCGGCCGGCCGCCGCCGGTGCCGACAGCCCCTACGCGTGAGGAGCCCCGTGACCGACGCCCTGCACCGGGACCTGCTGGGACTGGCCCGGGAGGCCGCCCGCCGTGCCGGAGAGCTGCTGCGGGACGGCCGTCCGGCCGACCTGGCGGTGGCGAGGACCAAGTCCAGCCCGATCGACGTCGTCACCGAGATGGACATCGCGGCGGAGAAGCTGATCACCGACCTGATCTCCGGGCAGCGTCCCGAGGACGGGTTCCTCGGCGAGGAGGGCGCCTCCTCCCCGGGCACGAGCGGCATCCGCTGGGTGATCGACCCGCTCGACGGCACGGTGAACTATCTCTACGGGCTGCCGACCTGGGCGGTGTCCATCGCCGCCGAGCAGGACGGGGAGACCGTCGTGGGTGTCGTCGCGGCGCCGATGCGCGGGGAGACGTACCACGCGGTGCGGGGCGGCGGGGCCTGGGCCACCGGGGCGTGGGAGGGCGAGCGGGCGCTGTCGTGCCGTCCCGCGCCGCCGCTGGAGGAGGCGCTGGTCTCCACCGGGTTCAACTACGTCGCCGAGGTGCGGGCGCACCAGGCGGAGGTGGCCGGCCGGCTCATCCCGCGCTTGCGGGACATCCGGCGCGGGGGGTCGGCGGCGGTCGACCTGTGCGATGTGGCCTGCGGCCGGCTGGACGGGTACTACGAGCGGGGGCTCAACGCGTGGGACGTGGCCGCCGGTGACCTGATCGCCCGTGAAGCGGGCGCCCTGACCGGCGGCCGCCCCGGAGAGCGCCCCTCCCGCGACCTGACGGTCGCCGGCACCCCGGGAGTCTTCGAACCCCTCCAGCGGCTCCTGGAGGACTTCGGCGCCTGGCACGACTGACCGGTCGAGCACGCCGGGAGGGACGGCCCCCGGACGCGAAGGGACCCCGGTGCTGGATTCACCGGGGTCCCTTCTGGCGGCCTCGGGCCGGTCAGACGCGTGACGCGCCGACTTCCACACCGTGTTCGGCGGCGAGGCGGCGCAGGTCGTCGAGCTCGCCCTGCTCCACCTCGACGAGGAAGTCGTCGCCCTCGTCACGAGCCCGCGACAGGTCGGACTCGGTCGCCCTTATGCGCTGCAGAAGTCCTGCGGTGAAAGCGTCCATGCTGCGCCCCCTCGTCCAGGGTCGGTGGGTCGGTGGCACGGGGGTGTGCCGTTCGGAAGGGGCGATCACGTCTCTCGCAGGTGCCCAGCGCTGCCCTGCTGGGCGGCGACGGTGCCGGACACCCGCGCCCACTCTGCGGAAGCGGATCGCGAGGTACCGCATGGTGCTGCGGCACATGCAGAGCGTGATCGCGGGGTGTACATGCCGTCCTCCCCCCACTCCCTCCCGCGGAAACCTCAACCGCCGGAGAAAATCTCGTATTCCCGCCCCAGGAGCCCGTCCTGTCCGGCCCGGAGGCCGCCTTACAGCCGACTTATGGTCGAAAAGGGCAGGATGGAGTCACATCCCACGGACACCCCTGCCCGCGCGCGCCCACGGGGCGCTACGCGGGTGGACACAGGAAGGACAAGCGACGTGCGCGTACTCGTCGTCGAGGACGAGCAACTGCTCGCCGATGCGGTGGCCACCGGACTGCGCCGGGAGGCCATGGCCGTCGACGTCGTGTACGACGGTGCGGCCGCCCTGGAGCGCATCGGCGTCAACGACTACGACGTGGTCGTCCTCGACCGCGACCTCCCGCTGGTGCACGGCGACGACGTCTGCCGCAAGATCGTCGAGCTGGGCATGCCCACTCGCGTGCTCATGCTCACCGCCTCCGGTGACGTCAGCGACCGCGTCGAGGGTCTGGAGATCGGTGCCGACGACTATCTCCCCAAGCCCTTCGCGTTCAGTGAGCTCATCGCGCGCGTGCGCGCCCTCGGACGCCGTACGAGCGTGCCCCTGCCGCCCGTCCTGGAGCGCGCCGGCATCAAGCTCGACCCCAACCGCCGCGAGGTGTTCCGCGACGGCAAGGAGGTCCAGCTGGCGCCGAAGGAGTTCGCCGTGCTGGAGGT
The DNA here is from genome assembly GCF_055572275.1 of Streptomyces sp. NPDC030798. Taxonomy (NCBI): domain Bacteria; kingdom Bacillati; phylum Actinomycetota; class Actinomycetes; order Kitasatosporales; family Streptomycetaceae; genus Streptomyces; species Streptomyces sp. NPDC030798. The sequence continues at coordinate 163,352 of NZ_JBVIDR010000004.1, forward strand.
GCTGATGCGCAGCGAGGGTGCGGTCGTCTCGGCGGAGCAGTTGCTGGAGAAGGCCTGGGACGAGAACACCGATCCGTTCACCAACGTGGTGCGCGTGACGGTCATGACGCTGCGCCGCAAGCTGGGCGAGCCGCCCGTGATCGTGACCGTGCCCGGCTCCGGCTACCGGATCTGATCCGCCGTGGCCTCGACTCCCACGCCGCCCCAGGCGCCACCGAAACCCACCTGGGACCCCCGCCGGCCCCAGCCCCCGTTCCCGTGGCTGCGGCCCACCATCCGGATACGGCTCACCCTGCTGTACGGCGGCATGTTCCTGATCGCCGGCATCCTGCTGCTGTCGATCATCTATCTGCTGGCCGCGCAGGCGATCAGCTCGGGCAACCAGCCGCTGTTCAAGATCGTCAGCCTCTCGCAGGGCTCGTTGCTCAAGGTCGCCAGCCCCAACTGCCCCGAGGTCAACGCGGCCAGTGTGCAGCTCCAGGACTTCAACGACGCGATCGCGCACTGCGTGGACCAGCAGCGTCAGACCGCCCTGGACAACCTCCTCAGCCGCTCCCTGCTGGCCCTGCTGGGTCTCGCGGTGATCGCCTTCGCGTTCGGCTACGCCATGGCCGGCCGCGTGCTCTCCCCGCTCGGCCGGATCACCCGCACCGCCCGCCAGGTCGCCGGCTCCGACCTGTCCCGCCGGATCGAGCTGGACGGCCCGGACGACGAGCTCAAGGAGCTCGCGGACACCTTCGACGACATGCTGGAGCGCCTGCAGCGGGCCTTCACCGCCCAGCAGCGTTTCGTCGGCAATGCCTCCCACGAGCTGCGCACCCCGCTGGCGATCAACAGGACGCTGCTCGAGGTCCACCTGTCCGATCCGCAGGCGCCCGTGGAGCTGCAGCAGCTCGGCAAGACCCTGCTGGCCACCAACGAGCGCAGCGAGCAGCTGGTGGAGGGCCTGCTGCTGCTCGCCCGAAGCGACAACCAGATCGTCGAGCGCAAGCCGGTCGACCTGGCGGAGGTGGCCACCCAGGCCATCGACCAGGTGCATGCCGAGGCCGAGGCCAGGGGCGTGAAGATCCGCGGCGAGCGCAAGCCCGCCGTGGTGCAGGGCAACGGCGTGCTGCTGGAGCGGATCGCGCTGAACCTGGTCCAGAACGCGGTGCGCTACAACGTGCCGGAGGACGGCTGGGTCGAGGTGAGTACGGAGGTGGAGCACGGGCAGGCGGTGCTGACGGTCACGAACACCGGGCCGGTGGTGCCGGCGTACGAGATCGACAATCTCTTCGAGCCCTTCAGACGGCTTCGTACGGACCGTACGGGCAGCGACAAGGGGGTGGGTCTCGGCCTGTCGATCGTGCGGTCCGTGGCCCGCGCGCACGGCGGCCACATCGTGGCCCAGCCCCGCGAGGGAGGTGGCCTGGTGATGCGTGTCACCCTGCCGCTGTGACAGAGGTCGACACACGCGGGGGATGTTCGCTTTGCGCGGAATTTTTTGACCGCCCCTCGCGGTTTGCCTTGTGTGATCAATCACATGGGCGGATTTCCGGCCATGTACTCTCCGTGATCATGACAGGGGCCGTAAAGCCGGGAAAATCCTTGTTTTCAGGGCTCTTGATCACGGGAAGTACACGGTGAGGCGCCTTTGAGGTGCGGCATTCGAACCGTGTACGGTCCTCACCGCCATCCAAGCCGATCACTCTTGAGAGGTCGGGTTGGGTGTCGATTGAGTAACAGACCTTGATGTGAGGCAAAATCTCCGCCTCAGGTCGGGCACAAGTCCGGCCTCTCACGCGTTACGTGCGCTGGAGACACCGCAGACACCCAGAGGGGGAGAGCGACATGGCAACCGATTACGACACTCCACGCAAGACCGACGACGACGTCGACTCGGACAGCCTTGAAGAGCTGAAGGCCCGCCGGAACGACAAGTCCACCTCCGCGGTGGACGTCGACGAGTTCGAGGCCGCCGAGGGCCTGGAGCTCCCGGGCGCCGACCTCTCGAACGAGGAGCTGGCCGTCCGTGTGCTGCCCAAGCAGCAGGACGAGTTCACCTGCATGAGCTGCTTCCTGGTGCACCACCGCAGCCAGCTGGCCCGGGAGAAGAACGGTCAGCCGATCTGCCGCGACTGCGACTGAGGACGGGTCGGCCGTGACTGGCTCGACCCCTCCACGGAAGCGCCGCTTCCCTCTGCCGGGAGCGGACAAGGGGCCGCACGACGGCCCGCACGGCGCGCGTGACGACGAGCGGGGCTCCCCCGGCGCGGGAGCCCCGCTCGAACCGGCGTCCGGCCCGGGCGGCCGGCCGGCGCCGGCACAGCAGCCCGCGCCCGTCGCCCGGCGACGGGCCGCGGTGATCCGCGAGCGCGCCCGGGAGATGGCCCGGGAAGGCGCCCGCAAGGGCGGCAGCCACGCCCGGGCGGGGCTGGGGTACCTCGCGGACCGCATCATCGAGATCGCCCCCCGTGTCCCCGTACGCGACCTCGCGACGCTGCGCGCGCAGTTCCCGGGACTCGGGCGCGAAGAACTCGCCGACAAGCTCGTCGCGGGCGCCGCGGCCGGGACCTCCACCGTCGGGGCCGGCATCGGCGGGATGGCGATGCTGCCCGTACCCCCGGCCATGCCGACCGAGCTGGCCGCCGAGATCGTCGGCGTCGCCGCGATCGAACTGAAGCTCATCGCCGAGCTGTACGAGGTGTACGGCGCACGCCCGCCGGGGAACCTCAAGGCCCGCAGCACCGCGTATCTGTCCTCCTGGTCGGGGCAGCGCGGCATCAACCTGCTCAAGCCGGCCACCGTCGACGCGGCCCTCGGCGGCCGGATGAAACGCGAACTGCGTCAGCAGATCATGAAACGCATGGTCCGCGACCTGCCCATCCTCATGCCCTTCATGGTGGGCGCGGCGGTCGGCGCGGCGCTCAACCGCAGGGACACCAGGAAACTCGCCGAGCGGATCAGAACCGACCTCCGCAAGGTCCAGGTGCCCTGGGACGAGCTGTCCGGGCTCCCGCCGCTGGAGAAGCCGGCGGACCCCCTCAAGCTCAGCGACCTCCCCGAAGAGCTCACCGAGGAGTCCGGGGACGACGAGTGGGGCGACTGACGCCGCTCAGGCCTGCGCGTCCCGCGCCGCCTCGATGGCCGCCGCCAGCTTCTCCGGCTCCCGCGTCGACAGGTACAGGTACGGCGTGGGGTCCTCGGGGTCCGTGACCTCCACCCGCAGAGCCGTCGGGATGTACGCGCGCAGCAGCAGGAACGCCCGGGTGTCGGCCTTGTACGTCCGCCAGGCGCGTGCCTCCTCCGGGTCCAGCACCTCCGACTTCCCGAGCGCCGACACCGGGATCTTCGCCTCGCCCGCGATCAGGGAGTCACCCACGATCCGGATGCGCTGCGAGCCGTAGGCACTGGCCACCACCGCGGCCGCGGCCGTACCGCCGACCAGGCCGCCGAGCATCGGCAGGGTGCCGAAGGGGAGCAGGACCAGGGCGAAGGAGACGCCCACGAGGAAGCTGATCAGCCACCAGGAGCGGGGGGCGGTGAGGCGTTCTTCGTAGGGGGTGGCGGAGATCTGCATGGAGCCAAGCTTGGCACGGTCGCGGGGGAGAGCCGGAGTCGGGGCGGCCGGCGCGAAGCGCCGACGGACAGGGCGGTGGTGCGGGACGGCGGGCGGGTAAGGTCTGCGGTCGTGAGTGGTAGTTCCCCAGCTCTTCAGCCTCCCGCCGACGCGGTGACACCGGTACGGCACCCCGACGCTCCCGCACCCGGCGAGCTGCTCGGTGCCCACTACGAACACTGTTTCGGATGTGGCCCCGGGCAGCGGCACGGACTGCACCTCGAGGCCCGCGCCGGTGAGGGGGTCTCGCTGACCGCCGAGTTCACCGTCCAGCCGGCCCACCAGGGCGCTCCCGGCCTCGCGCACGGGGGAGTGCTCGCCTCCGCCCTCGACGAGACGCTCGGCTCGCTGAACTGGCTGCTGCGGACCATCGCCGTCACCGGCCGGTTGGAGACCGACTTCGTGCGGCCGGTGCCGGTCGGCACCACGCTGCATCTGCAGGCCGAGGTCACCGCCGTGGCCGGACGGAAGATCTACTCCACCGCCACCGGGCGGATCGGCGGCCCCGACGGGCCCGTCGCGGTCCGCGCCGACGCGCTCTTCGTCGAGGTGAAGGTCGACCACTTCACCGAGCACGGCCGCACGGCAGAGATCCAGGCCGCCATGAGCGACCCGGACCAGGTCCGCCGGGCCCGCGCCTTCGAGGTGAACCCGTGAACGCCCCCGCCCCGGCCGGCGGCCGCGGTCCCCTGAACGTGTTGATCCGGCGTGTCGATCCGGACGTACCGCTTCCGGCGTACGAGCACCCGGGGGACGCCGGAGCCGATCTGCGCACCACCGAGGCGTGCGAGCTGCGGCCCGGTGAGCGGGCCGTGCTGCCCACCGGGGTGTCGATCGCGCTCCCCGAGGGGTACGCGGCCTTCGTGCATCCCCGGTCCGGGCTCGCCGCCCGCTGCGGTGTCGCCCTCGTGAATGCCCCGGGGACGGTTGATGCCGGGTACCGTGGGGAGATCAAGGTGATCGTGGTGAATCTCGACCCGCGCGAGTCCGTGCGGTTCGAGCGCTTCGACCGGATTGCCCAACTGGTCGTCCAGCAGGTCGAGAGGGTCCGCTTCCAGGAGGTCGCGGAACTTCCCGGCTCGGCGCGGGCCGAGGGGGGCTTCGGGTCCACCGGTGGCCATGCCGCGGTGGGCGGCGGGAGCGGCACAAGCGGTCGGGCCGCCAACGGCGGCCGGACGGGTGGGAATCGATACGCTTCGGTCGTATCCGACCGGGAAGGACAGTGACGTGTTCGGACGTCGCAAGAAGAAGGGTGCCGCCGAGGACGCGGCCGGCGAGGCCGAGCAGGTCGTCGACAGCGTCGACACCGAGGCGGACGAGGAAGCAGAGGCCGGGCGCGAGCGCGTCCGGCTGGAGCCCGGGCCGCGGCCCGACGGGCCGTGGGACAGCGAGGAGGTGCGCGACCCGGGTGAGGGCCGTGTGGACCTCGGCGGTCTCTTCGTGCCGGGCGTCGACGGCATGGAGCTGCGGGTGGAGGTCGCCGGGGACGCGATCGTCGCGGCCACCGTGGTGCTGCGCGACAGCGCCATCCAGCTCCAGGCGTTCGCCGCGCCCAAGCGCGAGGGCATCTGGGGCGAGGTCCGCGAGGAGATCGCCTCCGGCATCACCCAGCAGGGCGGCATCGTCGACGAGGTCGAGGGCCCGCTGGGCTGGGAGCTGCGCGCCCAGGTGCCGGTGCAGCTGCCCGACGGCACCGGCGGCTTCCAGGTCGTACGGTTCGTCGGCGTGGACGGCCCGCGCTGGTTCCTGCGCGGTGTGATCTCCGGCCAGGGTGCGGTGCAGCCGCAGGCGGCCGGGCTGCTGGAGCAGATCTTCCGGGACACGGTCGTGGTCCGCGGCGAGGGCCCGATGGCCCCGCGCGACCCGATCGTCCTCAAGCTGCCCAACGACGCGCAGATGGTCCCCGAGGGCATCTCCCAGGAGGAGGGCTCGCGGTTCTCGGGCGGCATGGGGCAGTTGCAGCGGGGGCCGGAGATCACCGAGGTGCGCTAGGCACTCCGCCGGGTTCAGCCGTCGATGTGCGGGCCGCACCTCCCAGAGGTGCGGCCCGTTCCTGCGGGTGCGCGGTGCGCGGTGCGCGGTGCGCGGTGCGCGGTGCGGGGTGTGGGGTGCGGGGTGCGGGGGAGCCGGTGCGTCACCGGGGGCGGCTCGCGAGCAACCACCACCGTCCGCGCGGTGGCAGCCGCATCTCGGACACAGCCCCGTGCCCCTTTCGGGGTGCGCGGGCGGCCGGTGATACTGGCGGCCGGAAAACGGGGGAGGCTGCATGACGCAGGTGACGACCGACACCATGGTCAGGGTCGACGGCGTCCACAAGTCGTACGGGCGGGGGGCCGCTGCCGTCCATGCCCTGCGGGGGGTGTCCTTCGAGGTGCCGCGCGGGGAGCTCGTGGCCCTCAAGGGGCGCTCGGGGTCCGGCAAGACCACGCTGCTGAACATCGTCGGCGGGCTCGACACCCCGGACCAGGGGCGGGTCGAGGTCGACGGGCGGGATCTGGCCGGGCTCGGTGAGAGCGGGCTGCTGGAACTGCGGCGGGACCGGATCGGGTTCGTGTTCCAGTCGTTCGGGCTCATCCCGATCCTCACCGCCGCCGAGAACGTCGGCGTACCGCTGCGGCTGCGCCGGGCCGCGCCGCGCGAGCGCGAGGAGCGCGTCGACCTGCTGCTCTCCCTGGTCGGGCTCGCCGACCACGCGGCGCAGCGGCCCGGCGAGCTGTCCGGCGGCCAGCAGCAGCGCGTCGCCATCGCCCGCGCCCTCGCCAACAGCCCGGCGCTGATCGTCGCCGACGAGCCCACCGGCCAGCTGGACGCGGAGACGGGTCACGCCGTCATGGAGCTGCTCCGGGCCGTCGTCCGCAGCGAGCAGGCCACCGCCCTGGTCGCCACCCACGACACCACCCTCCTCGACCTGGCCGACCGGGTCCTGGAACTGCGCGACGGCGAGATCGTCGAGCACTAGGGCCCTGACCGGCGGACCGGACCGGCTTCAGGCAACGGCGTCATGTCGGCGCCGGTGGGCCGGTGTGGGGTGCGGGCAGCTTCAAGGCGGAGGGGCCGCGACGCGAGGGGAAGTCGGCAGCCTGCGACAGCGCCGCGGATGGTCGTGCCAGGCCCCGCGACGCCGGCACGATCCGCCGGACCCACCCTTGGGCCGTTCCTCCGGCCAGGGCGGCTCCGGCGGCCTCGCGCCCTGGCCGGCCTCGCCGAGGACCCCGGAAGACAGGCCCCTGCCCCCTGCCCGACCCGTCAGGGTTGCGTCAAAGGCCCCCGTCGACCGGCCTCTCGTCCGCTTCGTCCGCATCGCGGGACGTAGGGTCGACGCTGCGTAGGCGGCAGTCACCGGAAGACAATGGGGCCATGGCACGCGGCAAGCTTCGGATCTACCTCGGCGCGGCACCGGGCGTGGGCAAGACGTACGCCATGCTGTCCGAGGCCCACCGCCGCACCGAGCGGGGCACCGACTGCGTCGTGGCCGTCGTCGAGCATCACGAGCGGCCGCGCACCGAGGTCATGCTGCACGGCCTGGAGCAGGTGCCCCGCCGGCAACTGGAGTACCGGGGCGCCACCTTCGGCGAGATGGACGTCGACGCCGTGCTGCGCCGGGACCCCGCCGTCGCCCTCGTGGACGAACTCGCCCACACCAACATCCCCGGCTCCCGCAACGCCAAGCGCTGGCAGGACGTCGAGGAGCTGCTCGCCGCCGGGATCGACGTCGTCTCGACGGTCAACATCCAACACCTGGAGTCCCTCGGCGACGTCGTGGAGTCGATCACCGGTGTACGGCAGCGGGAGACCGTGCCGGACGAGGTCGTGCGCCGCGCCGACCAGATCGAGCTGGTCGACATGTCACCGCAGGCACTGCGCCGCCGCATGGCCCACGGCAACATCTACCAGCCGGACAAGGTGGACGCGGCCCTGTCCAACCACTTCCGCCCCGGCAACCTCACCGCCCTGCGCGAACTGGCGCTGCTGTGGGTGGCCGACCGGGTCGACGAGTACCTGAACGCGTACCGCAGCGAGCACCGGGTCTCGAAGATATGGGGCTCGCGCGAGCGGATCGTGGTCGGACTGACCGGAGGCCCCGAGGGGCGCACCCTGATACGGCGTGCCGCCCGGCTCGCCGAGAAGGGCGCCGGCGGCGAGGTGCTCGCCGTCTACATAGCCCGCAGCGACGGCCTCACCTCCGCGTCCCCGAAGGAACTGGCGGTCCAGCGCACCCTCGTGGAGGACCTCGGCGGCACCTTCCACCACGTGGTCGGCGACGACATACCGGCCGCCCTCCTCGCCTTCGCGCGCGGCGTCAACGCCACCCAGATCGTGCTGGGCTCCTCGCGCCGCAAGGCCTGGCAGTACGTTTTCGGACCCGGCGTCGGCGCCACGGTCGCCCGCGAGTCCGGTCCCGACCTCGACGTCCACATCGTCACCCACGAGGAGGTCGCCAAGGGCCGCGGACTGCCCGTCGCCCGGGGCGCGCGCCTCGGCCGGGCGCGGATCGTCTGGGGCTGGCTGGTGGGGCTGGCCGGACCGGCGGCCCTGGCGGTGCTGCTGAACACCGTCGACCTCGGCCTCGCCAACGACATGCTGCTGTTCCTGGCCGTCACCGTCGCGGCGGCGCTGCTCGGCGGTCTGCTGCCCGCCCTGGCCTCGGCGGCCTTCGGCTCGCTGCTGCTGAACTACTTCTACACCCCGCCCCTGCACCGGCTGACCATCGCCGACCCCCGGAACATCGTCGCCATCGCGATCTTCTTCGGCGTCGGCATGTCGGTCGCCTCGGTGGTGGACCTCGCCGCCCGGCGCACCCACCAGGCCGCCCGGCTGCGCGCCGAGTCCGAGATCCTCTCCTTCCTGGCCGGCAACGTACTGCGCGGCGAGACGGGCCTGGAGGAGCTGCTGGAGCGGGTCCGGGAGACCTTCGCCATGGAGTCGGCGGCCCTGCTGGAACGGGCGAGCGACGTCGAGCCCTGGACCTGCGCCGGCCGCGCCGGGTTCGGGCCGCCGCTGGAGCGGCCCGAGGACGCCGACGTCGACATGCCGGCAGGGGATCACATGGCGCTGGCGCTCACCGGCCGGGTGCTGCCCGCCGAGGACCGCCGGGTGCTCGCCGCCTTCGCCGCGCAGGCAGCCGTCGTGCTGGACCGCAGACGCCTGCAGGAGGAGGCCGACCAGGCCCGCGCCCTCGCCGAGGGCAACCGCATCCGCACCGCCCTGCTGGCCGCCGTCAGCCACGACCTGCGCACCCCGCTCGCCGGCATCAAGGCCGCCGTCTCCTCGCTGCGCTCCGACGACGTGGCCTGGTCCCAGGAGGACCGGGCGGAGCTGCTGGAGGGCATCGAGGAGGGCGCCGACCGGCTCGACCACCTCGTCGGCAACCTGCTCGACATGTCCCGCCTGCAGACCGGCACGGTCACCCCGCTCATCCGCGAGATCGACGTCGACGAGGTCGTCCCCATGGCGCTCGGCGGCGTCCCCGAGGACAGCGTCGAGCTGGACGTGCCCGAGACCCTGCCGATGGTCGCCGTCGACCCCGGACTGCTGGAGCGGTCGGTGGCCAACCTGGTGGAGAACGCCGTCAAGTACAGCCCGCACGGGCGGCGCGTCCTGGTGTCGGCCAGCGCCCTGGTGGACCGCGTCGAGATCCGCGTCGTGGACCGCGGGCCGGGGGTGCCGGACGAGGCGAAGGACCGCATCTTCGAACCCTTCCAGCGGTACGGGGACGCCCCGCGCGGCGCCGGCGTAGGACTCGGGCTCGCGGTGGCCCGCGGCTTCGCCGAGGCCATGGGCGGCACCCTCGACGCCGAGGACACGCCGGGCGGCGGGCTCACCATGGTGCTGAGCCTGCGCGCGGCAGGATCGCGTCCCGAGTACGCGCACGCGCCGGCGGACTCCGCAGAACCAGAAAGGCAGACCCTATGACGACCCGGGTGCTGGTGGTCGACGACGAGCCGCAGATCGTGCGCGCTCTCGTGATCAACCTCAAGGCACGCAAGTACGAGGTCGACGCCGCCGCCGACGGCCGGACCGCCCTCGAACTCGCCGCGTCCCGCCACCCCGACGTCGTCGTCCTCGACCTGGGCCTGCCGGACATGGACGGCGTCGAGGTGATCCGGGGGCTGCGCGGCTGGACCCGGGTGCCGATCCTGGTGCTGTCCGCCCGCCACTCCTCCGACGAGAAGGTGCAGGCGCTGGACGCGGGCGCCGACGACTACGTCACCAAGCCGTTCGGCATGGACGAGCTGCTGGCGCGGCTGCGGGCCGCCGTGCGCCGGGCCGAGCCGGTCGGGCCCGGGGAGGACGACGTGACGAGCGTGGAGACGGCGGGGTTCACCGTCGACCTGGCCGCGAAGAAGGTCAACCGGGCCGGCAAGGACGTGCGGCTCACCCCGACCGAGTGGCACCTGCTGGAGGTACTGGTGCGCAACGCCGGCCGCCTGGTCGGTCAGAAGCAGCTGCTGCAGGAGGTCTGGGGCCCGTCGTACGGCACGGAGACGAACTACCTGCGCGTGTACATGGCCCAGCTGCGCCGGAAACTGGAGACGGACCCCTCGCACCCGAAGCACTTCATCACGGAGCCCGGGATGGGTTACCGGTTCGAGAAGTAGCCGTCGGCCGGTTCGAGAAGTGGGCCTTCTCAGGGGCGTCTGCCGTATCAGTGAGGTGACTTCCGGTCCTGGCGGTGGCCCCCGGTACGCTTCAGATATGACTGCTGTTCCTCGTTCCGAAAAGCCGGCCGGCCGGTTCCGGCGCATGCTCGACCGGCTCTCCTCGTCGCAGGAGGACCTGGAGTCGGAGGAACTGCGCGAGGACGCCGAGACGGCCGGCTGTATCAAGATCGGTGACTGCCGGGACCGGCAGATCGTCACCGTAACTGGTACCTTGCGCACGGTCACCCTGCGCCCACGCGCCGGAGTCCCCGCCCTGGAGGCCGAGCTGTTCGACGGCTCCGCGGCGCTGGACGTGGTGTGGCTCGGCAGGCGCTCCATCGTGGGCATAGAACCGGGGCGCAAGCTGATCGCATCGGGCCGGATCTCGATGAGCCGGGGCCGCCGGGTGCTGTTCAACCCGAAATACGAACTGCGACCCCTCGGACGGGAGTAGCCGGTGACGTCCCTCGACAAGCCGACCGAACACGCCGGAGAGACCCGGACCGACGACGCCCGGGCGGTGACCGAGGCCGCGCTGTTCGAGGCGTTCGGCGGGGTCCGCGGCATGGTCGAGACGGTCGTGCCGGGCCTTCTCTTCGTCGCGATCTTCACGGTCAACAAGAACCTGCACCTGTCGGCGATCGCCGCGCTCGTCGTCTCGCTGGTCCTGGTCGTGGTCCGGCTGGCGCGGAAGGACACCGTCAAGCACGCCTTCAGCGGTGTCTTCGGCGTGGCGTTCGGCGTGCTGTTCGCCATGTTCACCGGCAACGCCAAGAACTTCTACCTGCCGGGCATGCTCTACACCCTGGGCCTGGCGGTGGCCTACATCGTCACGGCCGTGGCCGGCGTGCCCCTGATGGGCCTGATGCTCGGGCCGGTCTTCAAGGAGAACCTCTCCTGGCGCACCCGTAACCCCGGCCGCAAGAAGGCGTACACGAAGGCGAGCTGGGCCTGGGGCCTGATCCTGCTCGGCAAGTGCGCGATCCTCTTCCCGCTGTACTGGTGGGCCGACACCACGCAGCTCGGCTGGGTCCTCGTCATCCTGAAGATCCCGCCCTTCCTGCTGGCGGTGTGGCTCACCTGGGTCTTCCTGGCGAAGGCACCCGCGCCGATCGACGTGTTCGCGGAGATGGAGGCCGAGGAGCAGGCCGAGAAGGAACGCAAGGCCGCGCCGGCCGCCGAGAGCGGCGAGCCGACGGCCGGCCGCCACCGCCGCGAGGCGTAGACGGCCGTCGTACGACGCGAAGGGCGCCCTTGGCAACAAGGGCGCCCTTCGCGTTGCCGGCCGGCCTCCGGTCGGCGTCAGCCTTCTTCGCGCCGCACCGACAGCAGCTCCTCGAGCTGCTCCTCACGGGCCTGCGCGGCCACGAAGAGGAGTTCGTCGCCCGGCTCCAGGGAGTCCTCCTTGGACGGGGTCAGCACGCGCGTGCCGCGGATGATCGTGACCAGGGAGGTGTCCTCCGGCCACTGCACCTCGCCGACCTGGGTGCCGGCCAGCGCCGACTCCTCGGGCAGGGTCAGCTCCACGAGGTTGGCGTCGCCGTGGCTGAAGCGGAGCAGCCGGACCAGGTCGCCGACGCTCACCGCCTCCTCCACCAGGGCGGACATCAGACGCGGGGTGGAGACGGCGACGTCGACGCCCCAGGCCTCGTTGAACAGCCACTCGTTCTTCGGGTTGTTCACCCGGGCGACGACGCGCGGAACGCCGTACTCCGTCTTCGCCAGCAGCGAGACGACCAGGTTGACCTTGTCGTCGCCGGTCGCGGCGATCACGACGTTGCAGCGCTGGAGCGCCGCCTCGTCCAGGGACGTGATCTCACAGGCGTCGGCCAGCAGCCACTCCGCCTGGGGCACCCGCTCCACCGAGATGGCGGTCGGGGCCTTGTCGATCAGCAGGACCTCGTGGCCGTTCTCCAGCAGTTCGCCCGCGATCGAGCGGCCGACGGCGCCGGCTCCGGCAATGGCGACCCTCATCAGTGACCGGCCTCCTCTTCCGGGCCCGAAGCGAACGCCGCCTCGACCTTCTCGACGTCGTCCGTCCGCATCATCACGTGGACCAGGTCGCCCTCCTGCAGCACCGTCTGCGAGGTGGGCAGGATGGCCTCGCCGAGGCGGGTCAGGAACGCGACCCGGACGCCCGTCTCCTCGTGCAGCTTGCTGATCTTGTGGCCGACCCACTTGGCGGAGGCGTGCACCTCGGCGAGCTGCACCGCGCCGCTGGGGTCGCGCCACAGCGGCTCGGCGCCCGAGGGCAGCAGGCGGCGCAGCATCTGGTCGGCCGTCCAGCGGACCGTGGCCACGGTGGGGATGCCGAGGCGCTGGTAGACCTCGGCGCGCCGGGGGTCGTAGATGCGGGCGGCCACGTTCTCCACGCCGAACATCTCGCGGGCCACACGCGCGGCGATGATGTTGGAGTTGTCACCGCTGGAAACGGCGGCGAAGGCGCCGGCCTCCTCGATGCCCGCCTCGCGCAGGGTGTCCTGGTCGAATCCGACCCCGGTGACCCGGCGGCCCCCGAAGCCCGGGCCCAGCCGGCGGAAGGCGGTGGGGTCCTGGTCGATCACGGCGACCGTGTGTCCCTGTTGCTCCAGGGTCTGGGCAAGAGCGGATCCCACTCTTCCGCAGCCCATGATGACGATGTGCACGACCGTCCTTCCGGTGTCCAAAAGTTACTGCTCAGCATCAGGGTCTCAGACCGACGCCCAAAGCTACACAGGAGCGGTTCGGGGTGGGCACCCCCCTGCCCGGGGTTTCGCCGGTCACGGGCGCCGGTCGCCCTCGGTGGCCAGCGGCGGGGCCTTGCGGCGCGTGATGCTGCGCACGCTGCACAGGGTCAGGATTCCGAGGCAGGCCAGGGCGACCGTGGCCCCGATCAGCTCTGCGGTCGCGGGCATGGGACCTCCGAGGCGCCGTGACGGGCGGGGTTTGCCATCTAGGCACGGGGAGCGCGCGGACCACGGAATCCGCAGTTCAGTGCGCCTCTGATTTCACTCGTGAGGCAGAACCCGGGTGCCGGGTGGGCGTCTGCGTGTTCGAAGGCATACGATCCTCTGTCGTGTCCAAACTGACCGACGTGCCCAAACGGATTCTGATCGGGCGCGCACTGCGCAGTGACCGGCTGGGCGAGACCCTCCTGCCGAAGCGCATCGCCCTCCCCGTCTTCGCCTCCGACCCGCTGTCCTCCGTCGCCTACGCGCCGGGGGAGGTCCTGCTGGTCCTGTCCATCGCGGGCGTGTCGGCGTACCACTTCAGCCCCTGGATCGCCGTCGCGGTCGTCGTGCTGATGTTCACCGTCGTCGCCTCCTACCGGCAGAACGTGCACGCCTACCCGAGCGGTGGCGGCGACTACGAGGTGGCGACCACCAACCTCGGGCCCAAGGCCGGCCTGACGGTGGCCAGCGCCCTGCTCGTCGACTACGTCCTGACCGTCGCCGTCTCCATCGCCTCCGGCATCGAGAACCTCGGTTCCGCGATCCCCTTCGTCGTCCAGCACAAGGTGCTGTGCGCCGTCGCCGTGATCGTCCTGCTGACGCTGATGAACCTGCGCGGGGTGAGGGAGTCGGGCACGCTGTTCGCGATCCCGACGTACGTCTTCGTCGCGGGCGTCTTCATCATGATCGCGTGGGGCGCCTTCCGCGGCCTGGTCCTCGGCGACACCATGCGCGCGCCGACCGCCGCGTACCACATCAAGGCCGAGCACCAGGGCCTCGCGGGCTTCGCCCTCGTCTTCCTGCTGCTGCGCGCCTTCTCCTCCGGCTGTGCGGCCCTGACCGGTGTGGAGGCCATCTCCAACGGTGTCCCCGCGTTCCGCAAGCCCAAGTCGAAGAACGCGGCGACCACGCTGGCGATGATGGGCCTGCTGGCCGTGACCATGTTCTGCGGCATCATCGCGCTGGCCATGTCGACCAAGGTCCGCATGGCCGAGAACCCGGCCACCGACCTGCTCCACAACGGGACCCCGCTCGGCTCCGGCTATGTCCAGAACCCGGTGATCTCCCAGGTCGCCGAGGCGGTGTTCGGCAAGGGCAGCTTCCTGTTCGTCGTGCTGGCCGCGGCCACCGCCCTGGTCCTCTTCCTGGCCGCGAACACGGCGTACAACGGCTTCCCGCTGCTCGGCTCGATCCTCGCCCAGGACCGCTACCTGCCGCGCCAGCTGCACACCCGCGGCGACCGCCTCGCCTTCTCCAACGGCATCGTGCTGCTGGCCGGCGCGGCCACCCTGCTGGTGTTCATCTACGGCGCCGACTCCACGCGCCTGATCCAGCTCTACATCGTCGGCGTGTTCGTGTCCTTCACGCTCAGCCAGACCGGCATGGTCCGGCACTGGAACCGCCACCTCGCCGTGGAGAAGGACCCGGCCAAGCGCAGCCACATGATCCGCTCCCGCGCGATCAACGCCTTCGGCGCCTTCTTCACCGGCCTGGTGCTGGTCGTCGTCCTCGTCACCAAGTTCACGCACGGTGCCTGGGTCGCCCTGCTGGGCATGTGCATCTTCTACGCGACGATGACCGCGATCCGTAAGCACTACGACCGCGTCGCCGAGGAGATCGCCGCCCCCGAGGGCCCGAGCGACGACAGCGTACGGCCGTCCCGGGTGCACTCGGTGGTCCTGATCTCCAAGATCCACCGCCCCACCCTGCGCGCCCTCGCCTACGCCAAGCTGATGCGCTCGGACACCCTGGAGGCGCTCACCGTCAACGTCGACCCGGCGGAGACCAAGGCGCTGCGCGAGGAGTGGGAGCGGCGCGGCATCGACGTGCCGCTGAAGGTCCTGGACTCGCCGTACCGCGAGATCACCCGGCCGATCATCGAGTACGTCAAGGGCCTGCGCAAGGAGTCCCCGCGCGACGCGGTCTCGGTGATCATCCCCGAGTACGTGGTCGGCCACTGGTACGAGCACCTGCTGCACAACCAGAGCGCCCTGCGCCTGAAGGGCCGCCTGCTCTTCACGGCCGGCGTCATGGTCACCTCCGTCCCTTACCAGCTGGCCTCCTCCGAGGCGGCCCGCAACCGCGCCCGCAGGCGCCAGGAGTGGAACGCGCCCGGTGCCGTCCGGCGCGGCCCGGCGGTGGAACGGCCCAAGGAGTCCTCGGCCGCCAAGGACTGAGGCCCGGCGGGGAGGCCGTAGACTGGTGGGCTGCTGCCGGGCCCACCGGTCACGGCCTCGTTCCTTCCCCCCTCTCCCGATCTGGAGTCACCCCACCATGCAGGCAGAACCGACGAAGTCTCTGGTGGGCGAGGAGTACGAGGTCGAGATCGGCTCCGTCGCCCACGGTGGCCACTGCATCGCCCGCACCGCCGAGGGCCAGGTGCTGTTCGTCCGGCACGCGCTGCCGGGTGAGCGGGTGGTGGCCCGGGTGACCGAGGGCGAGGAGGGCTCCCGCTTCCTGCGCGCGGACGCGGTGCGGATCCTGGAGGCCTCCAAGGACCGCGTCGAGGCCCCCTGCCCCTTCGCCGGCCCCGGCCGCTGCGGCGGCTGCGACTGGCAGCACGCCAAGCCGGGCGCCCAGCGCCGGCTGAAGGGCGAGGTGATCGCCGAGCAGCTCCAGCGGCTCGCGGGGCTCACCCCCGAGGAGGCCGGCTGGGACGGCACGGTGATGCCGGCCGAGGGCGACAAGCTGCCCGCCGGCCAGGTCCCGCAGTGGCGCACCCGCGTCCAGTACGCCGTCGACGCCGAAGGGCACGCGGGCCTGCGCCGGCACCGCTCGCACGACGTCGAGCGCATCGACCACTGCATGATCGCGGCCGAGGGCGTCAGCGAGCTGGGCATCGAGAAGCGGGACTGGACCGGCATGGAGTCCGTCGAGGCGATCGCGGCGAGCGGTTCGCAGGACCGCCAGGTGATCCTGACGCCGCGCCCGGGCGGCCGCCTCCCGCTCGTCGAACTCGACCGGCCGGTCTCCGTCCTGCGGGTCGACGAGAAGACGGGCGGCGTCCACCGCGTCCACGGCCGCCCCTTCGTCCGCGAGCGCGCGGACGGCCGCACGCACCGTGTCGGGGGCGGCGGCTTCTGGCAGGTCCACCCGAAGGCCGCGGACACCCTGGTGACGGCGGTCATGCAGGGCCTGCTCCCGCGCAAGGGCGAGACGGCGCTGGACCTCTACTGCGGCGTCGGCCTCTTCGCCGGCGCCCTGGCCGACCGCCTCGGCGAGAAGGGCGCGGTCCTCGGCATCGAGTCCGGCAAGCGGGCCGTGGAGGACGCGCGGCACAACCTGGCCGACTTCCCGCGCGTCCGCGTCGAGCAGGGCAAGGTCGAGTCGGTCCTCCCGCGCACCGGCATCACCGAGGTCGACCTGATCGTCCTCGACCCGCCCCGCGCCGGCGCCGGCCGCGCCACGGTGGCCCACCTCGCCTCCCTCGGCGCCCGCCGCATCGCCTACGTCGCCTGCGACCCCGCCGCCCTGGCCCGCGACCTGGCGTACTTCCGGGACGGGGGGTACCGGGTGCGGACGCTCCGGGCGTTCGACCTGTTCCCGATGACGTCGCACGTGGAGTGCGTGGCGATTCTGGAGCCCGCAGCAAAGGGCGTCTGACCTGCTGCTTTCATGGGCCCCGGCTGCCCGCGGGTGCGGGCCGTGGGGCCGGGACGTACGGGCGGCCCGGCACCACGGTCCGTCGTTCAGAGGGCGACGAGCTGCCAGTCCTGGTTGGCGCCGTCGGTGGTGGGCCACTGGATCACGTAGGCGCTGTCGAGGGTCGAGGCGTCCTTGATGTCGGCGCACCAGCCGTTGTGCACGTTGACGAGCCGGTAGTAGCCGCTGGTCTTGGAGGGGACCAGGTTCCACCACTGGTTGTCGCCGCCGTCGTCGGTCGACTGGTCGAGGATCGCGCCCCGGGTGGAGCCGTCGGGACTTTCGAGGACCTTGCCGCTCTTGGCGCTGACCAGCCGGTAGGAGCCGTCCGCGTTCGGCAGCAGCTTCCACTGCTGGTTGGTGCCGCCGGTCCAGGGATACTGGATGATCAAGGCGCCGTCGCCGGTCGAGGCGTCCTTGACGTCCATCACCTTGCCGCTGTTGCGGTTGACCAGCTTGAAGGTGCCGAGGTCCGCGGCGAAGGGCCGATCGTAGACCTCCAGGTTGCGGAGGGAGGCCCACACGCCGGTCGGCAGCCCGGTGACCGTGACACGCACATAGCGCGCCTGCGCCCGGAACTGGGCGATCTGCACCTGGCTGGTGCTGGTCGTGGCGGTACGGTCGGCGAGGAGGGTCCAGGTGGTGTTGTCGGTCGAACCCTCGATCTTGTACTGGTAGTTGGTCTTGTCCAGCTCCCAGGCGATGCGGGTGCCGGTCAGGGAGCGGGTGGAGCCGAGGTCGACCTTCAGCCAGTGGCCGGTGTTGCCGTTGTTCGCGCACCAGCGGGTGGAGGTGGACCCGTCGACGGCCTTGGCGGCGTAGTTGCCCTTGGAGGTCTCCTCGCTGTCGGCGGTGGCGGTCTTGCCGACGGCGATGTCGGCCGGCTGCACGGACCGGTCCAGGGTGACGCCGACGACGCTGTCCTGGGGGTGGGTGGTGCGGTCGATGCCGTTGACCGTGACCCGGCCGTCGCCGGCGACCGTGTACGACAGGTTGGTGCCGGAGCGTACGTCGAAGACGCGGGTGACCTGGGCGTCGCCGATCGGCGGGGTGGTGAAGGAGGTGCCGCTGTAGCCGGGCAGCAGGTGGACGTAGAAGGTGCTGTCCTTGTAGGTGAAGCCGTACTGGCCGTCGACGGGGTTCCACGGTCCGCCGCGGGTTCCGTAGACGGACTGGCCGCAGGCGGTCATGAAGGTGCCGATCTGGCGCAGCAGGTTCGCCTGGCCCAAGGAGACGGTGCCGTGCCGGTCCGGGCCGACGTTGACCATCGCGGTCATGTTCCGCACCCAGCAGTTGACCAGGATGTTCATCGCGGTGCCGTAACTCATCACCTTGTTGTCGGAGTTGTAGCCCCAGGAGCTGCCGACGGTGAAGACCTTCTCGACGAGGTTGCCGGTGCGTATCGCCCCCGTGGGTACCCCGGGACCCTCGTCGTTGAGGTAGTCGCCCATCCAGCCGGACCGCAGGTTCGCGACGATGTCGGGCTGGTGCTTGCGCACCATGCCCATCAGCCCCAGCGGCTTGCCACTGGCGTCGGTCTCGCCGTAGGCGGCGTCCACCGGCCACTGGTTGGCGGTGTCCCGGTACTGGCCGGGCTCCCAGAAGAACGCCGCGTCGGCGTCACTGCCCTTCTCCGCCAGCCAGCCGCCGTCCCACCACAGGTCGTCGATGACGCCGTACTGGGTGACCAACTCCTTGACGGACTCGTACACCTCGGTCTTCATGACCCGCGCGTTCTCCTTGTGCGCGGGGTCGGTGGTGTAGTTCCACGGGTTGGGTGCGCAGTTGGTGCCGGTGACGTCGTAGTACCCGGGGTAGCGCCAGTCGATCGGCGAGTAGTACAGGCCCACCTTCAGCCCGGCCGCCCGCACCGCCGCGACGTAGTCCTTGACGAAGTCCCGGTTCAGCGGGGCCTGCCCCGAGCTCCAGGCGTTGGGATGGTTCAACGGCCACAGTGCGAAGCCATCGTGGTGACGCGTCGTCAGCGTGACGTACTTCGCGCCGAAGTCCTTGGCCAACTGGGCCCACGTGGTGGGGTCGTAGGCGTCCGCGGTGAACTGCTCACTGGTGGCGTCGGTGAGGTATTTGCGGTAGTCGGAAGGCGTGATGGGGGCGTTGTGCATCCACCACTCGCCCTTGGCCGGGCCCGAGTACACGCCCCAGTGGATGAACATGCCCAGCTTGGCGTCCTGCAGCCACTGGATCTTTGAGTCGGGTTGCTGCTCCAGGCCCAGGTCGACCTTGGGCATGCGCAGGGGCGGGAGGGGCAGGGGGTCGGCCGTCGCGGCGTACGCGGGCGTCGCCACCGCGACGGAGCCGACCGCGGCGACTGCCGTCATGGCCGCCATGCCGGCGAGAACCGATCTGCGTGAGACGGATTCCGGCAACGTGGTTCCTCCTGTTCGATCGTCGGAACGAGCGCAGGGTCGGCGACCGTCGACAGCGGGGGCCGACCGGCGGGTCCGCGAGCCGGTGCAGGCCCGGCGTCCGTCCCGCATCGCCCGGATTCATTGGATGTATTAACGACCATGTGGGCCATGTCCGTCTAGAGTAGCGGCGGGGTTTCCTGCCTCAGCCCAGCGACGCGCCTCAGTCGCTGCTGTGAACATGGGATGTATATGGTGGGCGATTCTCTGTGAGGGGCCAAGCTCGGATCGGTCCGAACCGTTGACGATGGTTCTGTCGCGCCCTACCGTGCTCCATCAGAAACGCACACCTTCTGACATTTATCCACGTCCCGGGTGGGTGAGCCGCTCCCTGTGGAGCCGAACCCTCGACGAAGGAATCCCCATGCTCCGTCGTGTCTGCTTGCTTCTGTCGGCCGTCCTGATGGGCGCGTTCGGGCTTCTGGCCACCGGTGCGCCCGCGCTGGCCGCTTCGGTCACCGTGACCAACGCGACCCAGTTCACCGACACCACCGGAGCCGTGGTCCACTCCCACGGTGGTGGCGTGATCAAAGCCGGTTCGTACTACTACTGGTTCGGCGAGAACCGCAATCCCGACAACTCCTTCAAGTACGTCTCGGTCTACCGGTCGACCGACCTGAAGACCTGGGAGTTCCGCAACAACGTCCTCACGCGGAACAGCGCCGCCGAACTGGCCTCCGCCAACATCGAGCGGCCCAAGGTCATCTACAACAGCGCCACCGGCAAGTACGTCATGTGGATGCACAAGGAACTGGCCACCGACTACACCCAGGCCCGCGTCGCCGTCGCGGTCTCGGACACGATCGACGGCAACTACACCTATCTGGGCAGCTTCCGGCCGCTCGGCATCACCTCGCGGGACATGACCCTGTACAAGGACGACGACGGCACGGCCTACCTGGTCTCCTCCGCCAACGAGAACGCCGACCTCGACATCTTCAGACTGACCGCCGACTACACCGGGGTCGACAGCCTGGTCGCCAACCCGTGGCCCGGCACCTTCCGCGAGGCGCCGGCGCTGTTCAAGCGAAGCGGCGTCTACTTCATGCTCACCTCCGCCAACAGCGGATGGAAGCCCAACCAGCAGAGGTACGCCACTGCCACCAGCCCCGCCGGCCCGTGGACGGCCATGACGGACGTCGGCAACGACACGGCCTACGGCTCGCAGACCGCCTTCGTCCTCCCCGTCCAGGGCACTTCGGGCACCTCGTACCTGTACATGGGCGACCGCTGGGGCAACTCGATGGGCGGCACGGTCGAGGACTCGCAGTACATCTGGCTGCCCCTGACCTTCCCCACCAGGACGACCATGGACCTGCCGTGGTACCCGCAGATCGCCGTCGACACGGCGGCAGGGACGGTCACCGGCGTGGGTGGCGGGCCCTACTACAACCTCGTCGCCCGGCACAGCGGCAGGTGCGTCGACGTCTCGGACAACTCCGCCGCCGACAGCGCGGTCGTCCTCCAGTGGGACTGCGACGGCGGCCTCAACCAGCAGTGGCGGCTCAGCGACGCCGGAGGCGGCTACGTGCAGGTCATCGCCGAGCACAGCGGCAAGTGCCTGGACGTCTCGGGGGCTTCCACAGGGGACGGCGCGTACGTGAACCAGTACCGCTGCACCACCGGCACCAACCAGCAGTGGCTGCTCCAGGACCAGGGCAACGGCTACTACCGTCTCGTCGCCCGGCACAGTGGCAAGTGCCTGGACGTCAAGGACGCCTCCACCGCCGACGGCGCCCGCCTCATCCAGTGGCCCTGCGGCACCGGCAGCAACCAGCAGTTCCAGAAGCGCACCACCTGACCGCCCGGACGCCAAAGGCTGAACCAACGCGGAGATCGCCGAGCGGCTGGTCCTCACGGAATCCACCGTCAAAAAACATGTCGGCCGGGTCCTGGCGAAGTGTGACGAAGTGCCAACTTCACGATGTGCAGGAGCCCGGCCCCGCCGTCCACGGGGATCCGCCGCCTGAGACCAGGCCGACCCTTCCTGCTCTCAGGGCAGCGACGGCCCGCAGCACTGCTCGACGAGTCGCCAGACCTCTTCGGGTGTTTCGCGGGTGCGGGCGACGGCTGCCAGGGAGGCACAGGTGTCGTGGCGGAGGCGGCGGATGCGGGCGCGGACCTCGTCGAGGGCGGCAGGGCCGACCGAGAGGCCGTCGCAGCCGAGGCCGATGAGGAGGGGTGTCACGAGGGGATGTGCGGCGGCGTCGCCGCAGACGGAGACCTGACGGTCGTGGCGGTGGGCGGCGGTGACGACGCGGGCGATGGCGTCGAGTACGGCGGGATGTGCCGCCATGGCCGGGGTGGCAGTGGGGTCGCGCCGGTCCAGACCCAGGATCTGGCAGGTGAGGTCGTTGCTGCCGATGGAGAAGAAGGAGGCTTCGCGGGCGAGGTCGTCGGCCGCGGCGACGGCTTCCGGAAGTTCCACCATGATGCCCAGGGGCGGTATCGGTACGCCGGCTTCGGCGGCTGCGGCTTCAAGGAGGCGTCGGCAGGCGCGGAGTTCGTCGACGCTCGCGACCATGGGGATCATGATGCGCAGGTCGGTGTCGGCCCCGGCGCCGAGCAGGCTGCGGAACTGTTCGGCGAAGGCGTCCGGTCGGGCGAGCATGAGGGGGAGGCCGCGGCCGATTCGCGCGCCCTGGACGCGGGCGAGGAAGGGGGGCAGTTTGTCGTCGGCGAAGTCGAGTGTGCGGGCCGTGACGACCTGCCCGGTGAGCGCGCGCAGGACCGGGACGAGGGTGGCCGCGTGCTGGTCGCGGGTGGGCCAGGCGGGATGGTTGAGGAAGGGCAGTTCGGTGCGGAGGAGGCCGACGCCTTCGGCGCCCGTGGTCATGGCGGCGCGGGCCTCGGCCGGGGTGGCCACGTTGGCCCGCAGCACGATGCGGTGCCGGTCGAGTGTCTCGGCGGGCAGGTGGCGCTCTTCGGCGAGAGCGAGTCTGCGCGCTCGGGCGCTCTCCATGGCGTGCAGGGCTCTGGTGCGTTCCTCGTCGTCGGGGTGGGCGACCGCGTTGCCGTTGTCGGCGTCGAGCAGGATCTCCTGCCCGTCGGGCAGTTCGAGGAGCTGGGGGTCGACGGCCAGGAGGAAGGGGATGCCCTGCGAGCGGGCGACGATCGCCGCGTGGGAGTTCGGGCCGCCCGTCACGGAGATGGCGGCTGTCACCGTCAGGCCGGGTTCCAGCAGGTCGGCGGCGCCGATCTCGTGGGCGATCAGGACGAGGGGCTGGTCGGCGGCGGGGCCTGTCTCGCCGTGGAGGTGGGCCAGGACGCGGCGGCCGACCTGTCGTACGTCCGCGGCGCGTTCGGCGAGGGTGGGGTCGTCCAGGGCGGCGATGGTTGCGGCGTAGGTGTCGACGGCCTGCCTCACGGCAATGGGTATCGGCTGTCCGCCGTTCGCCCTCTTGACGGCCTGGTCGCGCAGATCCTGGTCCTGGGCGATGTAGCTGTTGACCTCCATGATGTCGGCCTCTTCGTCCTTGCCCTGTGCACGCAGCGAGGTCGACAGGTCCAGCAAGCGGGCGGCGACGGCGTCGAAGGCGTCGGTGATCAGTTGCGTGGGGTCGCCGCCGGCCCGGTGGGGCAGCTGCGTCCTGGTGGGTGGCCGGTCGGTTCGGTGGACGGCACCGAGGGCTGTGCCGGGTGCGGCGACCTGCCCGGTGTAGGTGCGTCGGTCGCTCATCGGGCCCCCAGCGACTCGGCGCGTGACCTCAGCGTCTCGGCGAGGGCGCGGAAGACCAGGGCGGTGGAGGTGGCGCCCGGGTCCTGGTGGCCGATGCTGCGGGCGCCGAGGTAGGAGGCGCGGCCCTTGCGGGCCTGCATCGGGGTGGTCGCGCGCATGCCCTCTTCGGCGGCGTCGGCGGCGGCCACGGCCGCTGCGGCCAAGTCGGCTCCGCCGTCGGCCTGTTGCCGGAAGGCGGCAAGTGCCGGGGCGAAGGCGTCGATCATGGTCTTGTCGCCGGGTGCGGCGGCACCGAGCTTCTCGATGCTCGCGAGACCGGCGGCCAGTGCGGCGGCGACCTGCTGGGCGTCGGCGGCGGGGGTGTCCAGGGCCTTGCCGATGGCGCGGAAGGCGCCGCCGTAGAGCGGTCCGGAGGCGCCGCCGACGGTGGAGATGAGGGTGGTGCCGGTCTTGACCAGGACGGCCCCGACGGTGTCCGGCTCGTAGTCGGCCAGGGCTGTCACGGCGGCGGAGAAGCCGCGGTGCATGTTGGTGCCGTGGTCGGCGTCGCCGATGGCCGAGTCGAGCTGGGTGAGGTGGTCCTTGTGCTGGTCCACGGCGGCGGCGATGGCCTGCACCCACGTGCGGGCGAGGTCGGTGTCCACGGAGTCTCCGTTCATGGTCGGTACGGGGCTGGTCGGGCGTTGGGTGAGCCGGGGGCGGGGGGAAGACGCGAGGGGTGCGGTCCGGGCGGGCCTGCAGCGGGAAGGCACCGGCCCGGCCCCTCGCGTCGCGCGTGGCCCCGCCCCCGGCTCGGTTCAGATTCCCCAGCGCAGCGCCGGGGTGTTCACAGGCGCGTCCCACAGGGACAGCATGTCGGTATCGGCCTGGCACACGGTGAAGGAAACGCCCGCCATGTCAAGGCTGGTCACGTAGTTGCCGACGAGGCTGCGGGCGATGACCACGCCTTTGTCCGTGAGTGCGGCGGCGACCTCGTTGAAGACCAGGTACAGCTCGATGAGCGGGGTGCCGCCCAGGCCGTTGACCATGACGATGGTCTCGTCGCCGGCCGTCAGCGGCTGGTCGGCGAGGATCGCGTCCAGTGCGGCGGCCACGATCTCCTTGGCCGGGCGCAGTTTCTCGCGGCTGCGTCCGGGCTCGCCGTGGATGCCGACGCCGACCTCCATCTCGTCCTCGGGCAGCTCGAAGCCGGGCTTGCCGGAGGCAGGGGTGGTGCAGGCGGTCAGCGCCACGGCGAAGGACCGTGAGGCGGAGTTGACCCGTTTGGCCATCTCCGCCACGGCGGCGAGGTCGGCGCCCTGCTCGGCGAGCGCGCCGGCGATCTTCTCGACGAAGACGGTTGCCCCGGTGCCTCGGCGTCCGGCGGTCCAGGTGGAGTCCTGGACGGCGACGTCGTCGTCGACCAGGACGGTCTCCACCGTGATGCCCTCCTCGGCGGCCAGTTCGGCGGCCATCTGGAAGTTGAGGACGTCACCGGTGTAGTTCTTCACGATGAACAGCACGCCTGCGCCGCCGTCGACGGCCTGGGCCGCGGCCAGCATCTGACCGGGCACGGGAGAGGTGAACACCTCGCCGGGGCATGCGGCGTCCAGCATGCCCGTGCCCACGAAGCCGCCGTGCAGCGGCTCGTGCCCGGAACCGCCGCCGGAGACGAGGGAGACCTTGCCCGGCTTGGTGCCCAGGGCGCGGGCGATCACCTTGTTCTCCGCGTCGACCTTCAGCTCGGGGTGGGCGGCGGCGATCCCGGACAATGCCTCGGCAAGTACCGCTTCGGGGGCGTTGATGAACTTCTTCACGACAGGGCTCCTTCGGCGGTGGCGACCGGCTCGGCCGCCACATCGGTGGCGGTGGCGATGCCGCGACGGGCGTTCAGGGCGGCGTAGAGGAATCCGGCGGTGACCGCGCCCACGACCTCGGCGATCAGGTAGACGGGCAGTTGGTTCCAGTGGACCGTGCCGTTGAAGACCTGGCCGACCAGCATGGGGCCGATCGTGCGGGCGGGGTTGATGGAGGCGCTCGTGGCGGGTGCGACCACCATGATGACGGCGAACACGGCCAGCCCGATGGCGAGTCCGGCGAAGCCGCCGGCGGAACGGCGGTCGATGGCGCCGAAGACGACGAAGGCGAGGATGGCGGTGCCGACGGCTTCGGCGAAGAAGGCCTGGCCGGCACTGACCTGAGGGCCGTAGTTGGCGATGCCCAGACCGACTGTGACGGCCTGGTGGCCGAGCACCCCGATGATCGCGAGGGCGCCGACGACCGCGCCGACGACCTGGGCGGCCATGTAGCCGGGGACGTCCCGCCAGGGCATCTTCTTCGTCGCGGCGAGCGCGAGGGTGATGGCCGGGTTGATCTGACAGCCGGAGATGTGACCGATCGCGTAGATCATCGCGATGACGACCGTGGCGAACGCCAGCGAGATCATGCCCAGATCGGCGAAGGTGAACGGGGCCTTGCCGTTGACGATGAGCGTGGCGGGGACCGAACCGACGCCGATGAACACCAGCATCGCGGTGCCCAGCACCTCGGCGAGCAGCTTCTGTGAGTAGGTGTTTTCTTCCATGAAAGGCGCCCAGCGCCGAACGGCGGCTCGGGCGTCTCACCTCCTCCGCGGGGAGCGGGCTGTGAAGGGAGGGGGCCGCCAGGTTCATCAGGGTCGGGGCAACCTGGCGGCCGCTCAGGGGAAGCCGGGCGGATCAAGCATCTCCGGCTGGCATTCTGTTCACCATGGATGAACGTTGTTCCGGAAATTAGGCCTGCGTTTCCGGCCTGTCAAGAGGTTCGGCAGATGCTCGCGTCCGCCGACGCTAAGCCGATACGAAAAAGCCCCCCGGCGGCGTGCCGAGGGGCTTGGATCAGAGGACACGGGCGGGGAGGCCGCTGTCCGCCGGCGTGGATGCGGGGACGGGTTACGTCATGGCGGCGCGTGCGGCCGTCCCGCGGGGGGCGCCAAGGTCGCGGGAGAGATTGCGGGCGGTCTCCCGAACGGCGACGGCAAGCTCCTGACGAGCTGATTCAGCCAGCAGGCGCTCGACGGGGCCGACGATACCGAGAGCGCCGACCACCTCGCCCGAGCGATCGAAGACGGGAGAGGCGATACCCGCGTCACCAATGGCGGACTCCTGGTCCTCGATCGCATAGCCCGTCTTGAGGACCTCCTTCAGCTGCCTCGCCAGCTCCTCCGGGTCGGTGATGCTGGCCCCGGTGAGCACCGCCGGCTCGCCGGCGGACAGCCGCTCACGCTCGGTGGCGGGGAGGAAGGCGACGATGGCCTTGCCCAGGGCGCACGTGCTCCACGGGATGCTGGCGCCCACCTCGAGGATCTGCACCGCTCCCTCGGGCCGGAAGGCATGGTGCACCACCAGGACGTGGTCACCGGTGAGCACGGCCACCCAGACCGCCTCGTTCGTCCGGTTCGCGAGCTGGTCCGCCCAGGTCAGCGAGCGGGTCCGCAGCTCCTGGGTGTCCAGGTAGGCATTGCCCAGCTGCACCAGGTCGGGCCCGAGCTGGTACTTCGAACTGTCCCGGTCCTGCACCACCAGCCCCTCGAGCTCCAACGTGCGCAGCAGCGCATGCACGGTCGGCTTCGCCACGCCCAGGCGGTCGGCCAGCTCGGTCACTCCGAGCCGGGGCCCGGTGGACGCGAGCTCCCGCAGGATCTGCACCGCTCGCTGCACCGCCTGCACCATCGAAAATTCCACCCTCGTTCACTATTGATGAACAGCATTCCGACATCTACGGTACTTGTTCATGAGCACATCTGTCGGCATCGTACTCGTGTCCCACAGCGCCGAGCTCGCCGCGGGCCTTCGCCTGCTGGTGCAGCAGATCGGCTCCGACGCCGTCCCCCTGGCCACCGCCGGAGGCACCGACGACGGCCGGATCGGCACCAGCTACGACCTTGTCCTCGACGCCATCCGCAGCGTCGACCGGGGCGCGGGTGTCGTCGTCCTGCCGGACCTCGGCAGCTCCGTCCTGACCGCCCGCACCGTCCTGGAAGACCATCCCCGCCCCGACGTGCTGATCGTCGACGCGCCCTTCGTCGAAGGAGCCGTCGCAGCCGTCGTCACCGCCGCATCCGGCGCCGACCTCAAGACCGTCGCCGACGCCGCCAAGGAGGCCCGCCATGTTCACAAGCTCTGAATCCACCACCACGACCGCGTCGACCGCGTCCGGCCACGAGGCGACCGTCGTCCTGCCCGCCAACCTCCACGCCCGTCCCGCGGGCCGGCTCGCCAGGGCCGCAGCGACCTTCACCAGTGCCATACAGCTGGAGTACGGCAACCGGACGGTCAATCCGACCGGTGTCCTCGCGGTCATGGGTCTGGGTGCCACCGCCGGAAGCACCGTGACCGTCCGCGCCGAAGGCCACGACGCCGAGCAGGCGGTCACGGCGTTGTCCGAGATCCTCGCCAGCGCCGAGTGACCCAGCCGCCATCGACGGCACGGAGCCTGCAACCGCTTCCGGCATGAACCCCGGCCGCAGCGGATTCCCGGCCGGCCGGAGCCGCAGGTCGTCTGGGCCTGGCCGGCCCCCATGACGCATCACGTGGAGTGCGTGGGGGACACCGGTGAGAGGGCTGCCTCCCCCGGCAGGTGCTGGGCCCGCTTCCCGGTCGAGGTCGGGCAGGCAGTCGATCAGGACGTCGGCCGGCCCGGTGATCTCGACGTCACCGCACGCCGCGGGCAGCGGGAGCGTCTCCGCACGGCCGAGTTCCTCGCTCCACGTGCCGGTCCGTACCCGCACCGGGGCGCCGACGTCCGACAGGATCTGCGCGGTGGCGAAGGTGTGTCGCAAGGGTCCCGCGGCTCCGGCGCGCCGGCGTTCGAGGGCGGAGCAGGGTTCACCGCGAGGAACGCGCCCTCCCCGCGCGGTTCGGCTGAAGAGCAGGGGGGACTCGGTCGAGCATGATGGAGAGCATGGTGCGCGGTGGCGCCGCCGGTGCCGCCGGGACGACGGTACTGAACGCCGTGACCTATGCCGACATGGCGCTGCGGGGCCGGCCGTCGAGCCAGACCCCGGCCCAGACCGTGGACAAGATCGCTCGCGACACCGGGCATCCGGTTCCCGGTGCGGGTGAGACCCGGGACAACCGATTGTCGGGACTGGGCGCGCTGTCGGGCATGGCCGTCGGCTGCGGCATCGGCATGGCCGTCTCGTTCACGCGCAGCGCGGGTGTCCGACTGCCCTGGTGGCTGGGCGGGGTGGTCACCGGCGCGCTGGCCATGGTGGCGACCGACCTTCCGATGGCACGGCTGGGCGTGACTGATCCGAAGAGCTGGTCGGCGAAGGACTGGACGTCCGACGTGGTGCCGCATCTGTTCTACGGACTGACCACGTACGGGCTGCTGGCCGACTTCGACCGCCGGCGACAGCCATCGTCGGTGCGGCGTGCGTCTGCGAGAAGCCTTGGGCGGCCGGTCCGCAAGAGCCGCTGACCTGACGCTCAGTAGGCGTGCCGGTCGGGCTTTGCCTCCCAGGCCTCGTACGCGCGTGCGCCCAGTTCCGGGTGGATCTGCTCGATGTGGATCCGGCGCTGGTCCAGCGGCTTCTGGAAGTCCTCGTACTGGAAGGCGTCATCGAAGCCGATCTTCCGCGTGGCGTCCAGGTCGCAGCTGAAGTAGACGTTGTCGATGCGCGACCAGTAGATGGCGCTCATGCACATGGGGCACGGCGCGCCACTGATGTAGATCGAACAACCCTTGAGCATCCGGGCCCGCTCCGGGACCGGGTCGGGGGAGCCTTCGGGGCGCGGCACGTATTCCAGGGTGCCCTCGTTCTGGTGCTCTCCCGAGATGGTGGGAGCCTCCGGGTTGAGGAGCTGCGATGCCTTTCGGATGGTCTCCACCTCGGCATGCGCGGTCGGGTCACCGGTCAGGAGAACGCGGTTCTGGCCGCGGGCGATGATCTCGCCGTCCCGGGTGAGCACGGCGCCGAACGGGCCGCCCCAGCCGAGCTCCACCGATTCCGTGGCCAGTCGTACCGCTTCCGCCAGGAACTCCTTGTGACCCATGGCGACCTCCACTCCGCGTGGGCTGAGTTTCCCATTTGTCCCACAAGTCCCTTTGTGTCTACGCTACTCCGTATGGGTGCCAGCGCAAACCGCGGCCGTGGCACGGCCGGAGCGACCGTGGTGACCTCGCAGAAGGTCGTCCCCGGTCGCGAGGAGGACTACAAGCGCTGGCAGGAACGAGTGAACCGGGCGGTACGGGCCTTCGACGGCTTCGAGGGAACGGAGCTGTACCCGCCCGACTCGGCCGAGGACAACCAATGGGTCGTGGTGTTCCGCTTCTCGGACGTCGACCGGTTGAGTGCCTGGCTGGGATCGGCCACCCGCCGAGAACTCCTCGACGGCAGTGGCGACTTGTTCGAGGGGGAACCCTCCCAGGAGGTTCTGCGCGGAGGGCAACCGGCTCAGGAAGCCGTGACCGCCGTCATCTCCCACACGGTGCGGCGAGGTCGCGAGCAGGACTTCGAGCGGTGGCAGGACAAGGTGCTGAGGGCCCAGCAGAAGTGCCGGGGTTTCATGGGGTCCGAACTCTTCAGGCCCGTCGAGGGCATCCAGGACCGCTGGGTGGTGGTGTTCCGGTTCGACACCCGCGAACACCTCGACCAGTGGCTGCAGTCGGACGCGCGCAGGAAACTGCTGGACGAGGGCCGCGCATACTTCGCCGACTACGACGTGCGCAGAATCGCGTCGGCGTTCAGCGGATGGTTCCCCTTCGGTCAGGAGGAGCAGGCGGGTGTCCCGCCCAACTGGAAGCAGGCCATGTCCGTTCTGCTCGCTCTCTATCCGACCGTCATCGTGCTCAACCTCACCGTGGGGCGCGCCCTCACACAGGTCGGCGTTGCCGGCTACCTCGGCCTTTTCATCTCGAACGTGCTGAGTGTCTCGATTCTGACCTGGTTTCTGATGCCCCTGGTCGTCAATCGCACCCTGGCCTTCTGGCTGGCACCCGACCGACCACGTTCGCGCCGCACCGACCTGCTGGGTGCGGCCGTCGTCGTGGTGTGTTACGGCGTGCTCCTCGCTGTTTTCGGTCTCACCGTCTGAAGGTGGCGCGGTAAGCTGTAAGCGTCCAAATTACCCTGGTTCGTCACTGAAACAGCGAACTCCTTTCACCGTCGTGCACCGCGACGGTCCCCGCAACCCTCCGGTCCGTCCGAGGGCGCTGGACCGCGGGGTGCCGAGGCAAGGAGTGCAGGATGAGCCGCTACACGCAGATGCGCGGTCTCGGGGACCTGTCGGTACGGCGGAACGACACCGGTTACGAAGACATCCGCGGAGCCGTCGTGTGGAACACGCTCACACCGGCGCGGTTCCCGGACGTCATCGTTCGCGCGGCGTCGGCCCGTGACGTCGTGGAAGCGGTGCGCCTGGCCCGGTCCCAGCGCCTCCCGATCGCCCTACGGTCGGGGGGACACAGCTGGTGCGGGTCGCCGCTGCGCGACGGGGGCATGCTCATCGACCTGTCCGGGCTGCGTGGCTGCGCCGTCGACCCCGGCTCGGCGACGGCGACGGTGCAACCCGGCGTCACAGGCGCGCAGCTCACCTCGGAACTCGGCCGTCACGGACTCGCCTTTCCCACAGGCCACTGCGGATCCGTCGCCGTCGGCGGATACCTCCTCAGCGGAGGGCTCGGCTGGAACTCCGGACTCCGCGGGCCGGCGTGCGCCAGTGTCGAGCAGATAGAGGCCGTGACCGCGGACGGAGAGCCGGTCATCTGCAGCGAGAGCGAGCACAGGGACCTGTTCTGGGCGGCCCGGGGAGCGGGTCCCGGCTTCTTCGCGGCGGTCACCGCCTTCCGCCTGAGGCTGTATCCCCGTCCCGGCGCGATCACGAGCACCAGCTGGACCTTCTCCCTCGCGGACGTCACCGAGGTGGCGCACTGGACCACCGAGCTGGCCGTAGGGCTGGCCCCCGACGTGGAGTTGAGCTTCTCCCTCGGCACGGTGGACCCCGGGACGGAGCCGGGCCCCAAAGCGGTGACCGTCACCGGTACCGCCTTCGCGGCGTCGCAACAGGAAGCGAGGGAGTTCCTCCTGCCGCTGCGCGACTGTCCCCTGCGCCACAGCTCCCTCTCCCACCGACTCGACGAGCCGACGACGTTCGAGGCCCTGTACGACTCCGCCGCCGCGCTGTGGCCCCAGCAGCTCCGGTACGCAGCGGACACCCTGTGGTCCGACGCCGGCTTCCCCGCACTGCTCAGCGAGCTCGCCGACGTCGTGGACTCGGCTCCTTCGAGCAGATCGCTGGTCCTCGCGCCGTTCTCGCCGGCCGGCCGGCCGCCGCCGGACATGGCCTTTTCGGTGCTCGGGGAGAGCTATGTCGTTCCCTACGCCGTCTGGGACGACCCCGGCCAGGACGCCGCCAACATCGGCTGGCTGCGGGAAGCGATGCGCAGGGTGGAACCCCTTGGTACGGGGCACTACATCGCCGAGGCGGATCTCACCGCGGCATCGTCCCGTGCCCGCCGCTCCTTCACCGCGGACGACTGGGAGCGCCTGCGGAACCTGAGAACGCGGTACGACCCGGATGGCGTCTTCTGCTCCTACCTGTCACCGGAGGAGGCCACGACGTAGCTTCGAGTTTCGCGTAGTACTCGACGCTCACGTCGGCCAGCGCGGCGACCTCGCTCCGGCGCAGGCCGGGCACGCGCCGTCGGGGACCGGCCGGCAGGCCGGCCCGCTCTGGGGTGATCTTCGCGCGCCGCGAGGTGAGGAACTCGCGGACCTCCTCACGGTTGTCCATGTCCCGACCGTACGGCCTGCCCGCCGCCGGAGGGATGTACTGCCGGTACACCTTTCGCTGGTGACTCGCTCGCCGCCGCCATGCGCGGTTACCTGGAGCAGAGGTACTCCACGAGCGGGGCCGCCGCATCGAAGGGGTACTCGGCCGGGCGGCGCGCGAAGGACAACGGCGCCCTTGCGCGCCCGGCCCAGGGGCTCCCCCCATGCCCGCCCTCGCGCGTCCGGCCCAGGGGCCGCCCCCCGGCCCCGCCCCTCCAACGAACGTAAGGACTTCCCCATGCGCGGAGCAGTGATCCACGCCCCCGGCGATGTGCGCTTCGAGGCCCTGGACGACCCGAAGATCCTGACGCCGACGGATGCCGTCATCCGCACGGCCGTGACCTGCGTGTGCGGCTCCGACCTGTGGCCCTGGCGCGGCCTGGACGCGACCGACGAGGCCCACCCCATGGGTCACGAGTACGTCGGCTTCGTCGAGGAGGTCGGCGCCGAGGTCACCGCGGTCAGGCCCGGGCAGTTCGTCGTCGGCTCGTTCGCGACCTCGGACAACACCTGCGCCAACTGCCGCAACGGCTTCCAGTCCAACTGCCTGAATCGCGAGTTCATGAGCACCTGCCAGGCCGAGTACGTGCGCATCCCCAACGCCCAGGGCACCCTGGTCGCCACCGACGAGGTCCCGGGCGAGGAGTTCTGGCCCGGCCTGCTGGCCGTCTCCGACGTGATGGGCACCGGCTGGTACGCCGCCGAAGCCGCCGAGGTGAAGCCCGGCTCCACCGCCGTGGTCGTCGGCGACGGCGCGGTCGGCCTGTGCGCGGTGATCGCCGCGAAGGAGATGGGCGCGGAGCGGATCATCGCGATGAGCCGTCACGAGTCGCGCCGGCGGCTCGCTCGGGAGTTCGGCGCCACCGACATCGTCACCGAGCGCGGCGACGAGGGCGTCGCCCGGATCAAGGAGATGACCGGCGGCATCGGGGCCGACTCGGTCCTGGAGTGCGTCGGCACCGCCCAGGCCATGCGCCAGGCCCTGCACTCCACGCGTCCCGGCGGGAACGTCGGCTTCGTCGGCGTCCCGCACGAGGTCGCCGTCGACGGCCAGGAACTGTTCTTCTCCCACGTCGGGCTGCGCGGCGGCCCCGCGCCCGTGCGCCGCTACCTGCCCGACCTGATCGACCGCGTCCTGTCGGGGCGGATCGATCCGGGCAAGGTCTTCGACCTCACCCTGCCCCTGGAGCAGGTCGCCGAGGGCTACCAGGCCATGGACGAACGCCGCGCCATCAAGGCTCTGCTCAAGCCCTGACCCCCGCGCCGTGCCGCGGTGCCAGGCGTAGACGCCCAGTTCCCCGGTGGTGCCGAGGTCCAGTTCCGGGGTCACCATCACCGGCTCGGCGCCGGCCCGGGCCCGGACGCGGGGGGCGGGCAGGTGCGAGGGGCGGGCACGCCCTCACGGCCACAGGGTGCGGCGGGCAGGAGCCAGGGGACGGGCACGGGCTCAGTACGGCCTCACGGCCCCGCCGCGGGCCTCGGGAGCCGGCCCGACCCCCGGAGCCGGCCCCCCGAGCCGGTCCGACCACCCACGGCGTCGCCTCACTGCCCCGGTGTTCGCTCCTGGCCCGTGGCGAAGGCTCGTAGGATGCCCTCCGCTGCCAGGGTCGCCGTCAAGGTGCCTGCCCTGACCTGCTGTTCCAGGCCCGGAGCGGCCTCGCGTACCGCCGGGCTCGCGTGCAGGCGGCCCAGGAGTTCGTCGCGGACCATGGACCATGTCCAGTCGACCTGCTGGTCGCGCCGCTTGGCGGTGAGCCGGCCGGTGGAGTCGAGGAGCGTGCGGTGCTGCTCCAGCCGGTCCCAGACCGTGTCCAGACCCGTCGACTCGCGGGCACTGCAGTGCAGTACCGGCGGGGTCCAGAACGCGTCCTTGCCGTGCATGAGCCGCAGCGCGCCGGACAGTTCACGAGCCGCCGCCCGCGCGTCCCGCTCGTGGGGGCCGTCGGCCTTGTTGACGGCGATCACGTCGGCCAGTTCCAGGACGCCCTTCTTGATGCCCTGGAGCTGGTCGCCGGTGCGGGCCAGGGTGAGCAGCAGGAAGGAGTCGACCATGTTCGCGACCGCGGTCTCGGACTGGCCCACGCCGACGGTTTCCACGAGGATCACGTCGTAGCCGGCGGCCTCCATGACCACGATCGACTCCCTGGTCGCCTTCGCCACCCCGCCCAGCGTGCCCGCGCTGGGGGAGGGGCGGACGAAGGCGTTCGGATCCACCGCCAGGCGTTCCATCCTCGTCTTGTCGCCCAGGATGGAGCCGCCCGTACGGGTGGAGGAGGGGTCCACGGCCAGGACCGCGACCCGGTGGCCCAGCGAGGTCAGCAGCGTGCCGAACGCGTCGATGAACGTCGACTTGCCGACCCCCGGCACCCCGCTCACGCCGATCCGCCGCGCCCGGCCGCTGTGCGGGAGCAGCTCGGTGAGCAACTCCTGTGCCAGCGCCCGGTGCTGCGGCCGGGTGGACTCGACGAGCGTGATGGCGCGGGCCACCAGGGCCCGCTTGCCGTCGAGCACACCCTTCACATACGTGTCGAGATCGATCGGTGCCATCGCCGGCGCTACAGGTCGTGGCCGAGGTCGGCCGACAGCCGCTTCACCAGGTCGTGGGCCGCGTCCGGGATCACCGTCCCGGGCAGGAACACCTCCGCCGCGCCCATCTCCAGCAGCGTCGGCACGTCCTGCGGCGGGATCACCCCGCCGACCACGATCATGATGTCCTCGCGGCCCTCCTCCGCCAGCTTCTCCTTCAGCGCCGGTACGAGGGTCAGGTGACCGGCGGCCAGCGAGGACACGCCGACCACGTGCACGTCCGCCTCGACCGCCTGCCGGGCGACCTCCTCCGGCGTCTGGAACAGCGGGCCGACGTCGACGTCGAAGCCGAGGTCGGCGAACCCGGTCGCGATCACCTTCTGGCCGCGGTCGTGGCCGTCCTGGCCCATCTTGGCGACCAGGATGCGCGGCCGGCGCCCCTCGGCCTCCTCGAACTGCTCCACCAGGGCGCGGGTGCGGTCCACCGACGGGGACTGGCCTGCTTCGTTGCGGTACACGCCGGAGATCGTACGGATCTGGCTCGCGTGCCGGCCGTACACCTTCTCCAGGGCGTCCGAGATCTCCCCGACGGTCGCCTTGGCGCGGGCCGCGTGCACGGCCAGCTCCAGCAGGTTGCCGTTGCCGGCGGCGGCCCGGGTGAGCGCGTCCAGCGCGTCCCGGCAGGCCTGCTCGTCGCGCTCCGCGCGCAGCCGCCGCAGCTTCTCGATCTGCTGGGCGCGCACCGAGGAGTTGTCGACCTTCAGGACCTCGATCTGCTCGTCGTTCTCGACGCGGTACTTGTTGACGCCGATCACCGGCTGGCGCCCGGAGTCGATGCGGGCCTGCGTGCGGGCCGCCGCCTCCTCCACGCGCAGCTTCGGGATGCCGGCGTCGATGGCCTGGGCCATGCCGCCCGCCTGCTCGACCTCCTGGATGTGCTGCCAGGCCTTGCGCGCGAGGTCGTACGTCAGCCGCTCCACGTAGGCGCTGCCGCCCCAGGGGTCGATGACCCGGGTGGTGCCCGACTCCTGCTGGATGAGCAGCTGGGTGTTGCGGGCGATGCGCGCCGAGAAGTCCGTCGGCAGGGCGAGGGCCTCGTCCAGGGCGTTGGTGTGCAGCGACTGGGTGTGGCCCTGGGTCGCCGCCATCGCCTCCACGGCCGTACGGGTGACGTTGTTGAACACGTCCTGCGCGGTCAGCGACCAGCCCGAGGTCTGCGAATGCGTGCGCAGGGACAGCGACTTGGTGTTCTTCGGCTCGAACTGGGAGACCAGCTTGGCCCACAGCAGCCGGGCCGCGCGCAGCTTGGCGATCTCCATGAAGAAGTTCATGCCGATTGCCCAGAAGAAGGACAGGCGCGGTGCGAACGCGTCGACGTCCAGGCCCGCTTCACGTCCCGCCCGGATGTACTCCACGCCGTCCGCGAGGGTGTACGCCAGCTCCAGGTCGGCCGTCGCACCGGCCTCCTGGATGTGGTAGCCGGAGATGGAGATGGAGTTGTAGCGGGGCATCCGCTGCGAGGTGTACGCGAAGATGTCGGAGATGATCCGCATCGACGGCTTCGGCGGATAGATGTAGGTGTTGCGGACCATGAACTCCTTCAGAATGTCGTTCTGAATGGTCCCGGCCAGCTTCTCGGGCGGAACGCCCTGCTCCTCCGCCGCCACGATGTACAGCGCCAGTACGGGGAGCACCGCGCCGTTCATGGTCATCGACACCGTCATCCGGTCCAGCGGGATGCCGTCGAACAGCTGGCGCATGTCGTAGATGGAGTCGATGGCCACGCCCGCCATGCCGACGTCGCCGGTCACCCGCGGGTGGTCGCTGTCGTAGCCCCGGTGCGTGGGCAGGTCGAAGGCGACCGACAGGCCCTTCTGGCCCGCCGCCAGGTTGCGCCGGTAGAACGCGTTGGACTCCTCGGCGGTGGAGAAGCCCGCGTACTGGCGGATCGTCCAGGGCTGGTTGACGTACATCGTCGGGTACGGGCCGCGCAGATACGGCGCGATGCCCGGGTACGTCCCGAGGAAGTCCAGGCCCTCCAGATCACGCCCGGTGTACAGCGGCTTGACCCCGATGCCCTCCGGGGTCTCCCACAGCGGCTCCTCGGCGCCGGTCGCCCGCTTGACGGCCGTACGCCACTCCGCGTCACTGCCGTCGGCCACCGGGGTCCCCAGCTCGATGCCGGTGAAGTCGGGGATTCCCATCAGGACACTCCCATGCGGTCGAGGGTCGCGGACAGTACGTCGACGGCGTCGCAGCCCGCGAAGACGTAACCGTCGATGCCGGAGTGGTCGGCCGGGCGGCCCGCCAGGAACACGTGCCGGGCGCCGGAGGCGCGCAGGGACTCGGCCGCCTGCTCGGCCTGCTCGGCGTAGCGGGCGTCGCTGGAGCACAGCACGGCCTCGGTGGCGCCGCTGTCCTCGAATCGGCCCTCGGTGACCGGCTCGATGCCGCCCGCCTGGAAGAGGTTGGCGGCGAAGGTCGAGCGCGCGGTGTGCTCGGCGGCGGAGCCGAGCGCGGCGAGGTAGATGCGGGGGCGGGAGCCGGTCGCCGCGAGGTGGGCGTCCGAGCGGGCCCGCAGCTCCTCGTACGCCTCGTCGCGGCGCACCCGGGGCAGCCCGCCGGACGGCGGCTCGGGCGCGGGCTCGCGCTCCAGAGGCTTCTCGGCGAGCAGCGGGAACTCGCTGACGCCGGTGACGGGTTCGCGCCGCTTGGCGAGCCGCTTGGAGCGCTCCGCCCAGGTGGTCGCGAGGTCGGTGCGCAGCCGGCCGGAGCGCAGGACGGCCGCCTGGCCGCCGTCGCGTTCGATGGTGCGGAAGAACTCCCAGGCGGCCCGCGCGATTTCGTCGGTGAGTCGCTCCACGTACCAGGAGCCGCCCGCCGGGTCGATGACCCGGGCCAGGTGGGACTCCTCGACGAGGATGGTGGACGTGTTGCGCGCGATACGGCGGGCGAACGCGTCCGGCAGGCCGAGGGCGTGGTCGAACGGCAGCACGGTCACCGAGTCGGCCCCGCCGACGCCGGCCGCCAGCGTCGCGACCGTCGTGCGGAGCATGTTCACCCACGGGTCGCGGCGGGTCATCATCACCGGCGAGGTCACCACGTGCTGCACCTGAGCCCCGCCGGCCCCGCAGACCTCCGCGACCCGCGCCCACAGCCGGCGCGCGGCGCGCAGCTTGGCGATGGTGAGGAACTGGTCGGCGGTGGCCGCGTAACGGAACTCCAGTTGGGCGGCGGCCGCGTCGACGCCGAGCCCGGCCTCCGTCAGCTCCCGCAGGTAGGCCACGCCGGTGGCGAGGGAGGCGCCCAGCTCCTGTGCGGCCGAGCCGCCCGCCTCGTGGTACGGCAGCGCGTCCACCGTGAGCGCGCGCAGTCCCGGATAGCCGTCGGCGCAGCGCGCGGCCAGCGCGGCGAACGGCGCGAAGTCCAGCCGGGTGCCGGTGCGGGCCTCGTACCCGAGCGGGTCGCCGCCCAGGTTGCCGCGCACCGCCCCGGTGTCGACGCCCTGCTCCTCGTAGCGGCGCAGCAGCGCCTCGGCGGCGGCCTCGGTGTCGCGGCCGGCGTCCAGGACGACCGGCGCCAGGTCGAGGTGGACGCCGTCGAGCGCCCGGCCCAGTCCGTCGACCGGGATGCCGCCCTCGCCCAGCGCCAGCCACAGCGAGGTGACGCCGTTCTCCAGGTCCGCCAGCACGGCACCCTCGGCGAGCGCCGCGTGCCGCTGCCGTACGTCCCAGCCGGCCACGGTGTTGCCCTCGGGGCGGCCGCCGCGCACATACGGGGCGAAGCCGGGCAGGCCGGGGTCGGGCGCGCTGTCGCGCGCGGTGTACAGGGGCCGGGTGCGCAGCCCGTCCTCGAGCATCGTGGACAGGGCGTCCTCAGCTGCCGCGCCCGAGACTTCCTTGCCCGACTTGCGCAGCACACCCTCGACCAGGCGTTGCCACTGCTCGTGTGTCGCGTCAGGGAACTCGGCGGCCAGTGAGAGCCCGTCGTCAGGCAGGACCGTCATGGCTCGGATGCTAGGGCAGGCCGCTCAAGTGAGAGCAGAGCGGGGGCTGTGACGTTTCCCTCGCTGTGCCTGTGACCTGCGCCTCCCGGCACCGAAGGCGCCCGGTTTCCTACGGTTGGTACGGCTCCTCGGCGAGGTCCGGGACCAGCGCGCACAGCGCCTCGCGCTGCTCGGGGCCGACGACCTGGGTGAGGCCCTGCCGGACCGTGTCGGCGAGGGCGGCGGACGCCTCGCCCAGCAGTCGGCGGGCCTTGTCGGTGAGGGCGACCTCGACCCCGCGCTTGTCGCCGCAGACGGACCTGCGGGTGACCAGGCCGGCGTGCTGGAGGCAGGCGATCTGGTAGGTGAGCCGGGTCTTCGGGCGGCCCAGCAGGTCGGCCACCTGCGTCATGCGCAGACCGCCGGGCTGTTCGGCGAGCAGGCAGAGGATCAGGAACTCGTCGTGGGAGACGTCGAGGGTGTCCTTCACGGCGGTGCGCAGGCGCTGTTCCACCGCGCCGGTCGCGGCCAGCAGGAGCATCCAGGCGCGCAGCTCCGGCGGGAGCAGCCCGGTGCCGGTCAGGGACGGGCATTGCGGCTGGTCGGCGGGGTCTTCGGCGGAGGCTGCCATGGGTTCGAGTCTACCTGTTGTCCAAATTTGGAGTATGGGCTAGCGTGATGTCATCCAAATTTGAACCATCGCCGTTCGCCGAAGTCGCCGAAGTCGCCGAGTCGCCGAAGTCGCCGAAATCGTTGAATCGTCGAAACCGTTGAAGGAGTCACGACCATGACCGTCGCCGTGGAAACAGGCCTCTGGCAGCTCGACCCGACGGCCTCCGTCGTCGCCGTACGGCACAAGACCTTCTGGGGTCTGGTCACCGTCAAGGGCACCTTCACCGCCGTCACCGGCCGGGGCGAGGTGCGGGAGGACGGCACGGCCACCGGCACGCTCGACCTGGAGGCGGCCTCCCTGGACACCGGCCACGCCAAGCGGGACGCGCACCTGCGCACGGCGGACTTCTTCGACGCCGAACAGCACCCCCGGATCACCTTCGCGGTGCGCGCCGCCGAACGCCTCGACGGCGACAGTGTCCGGGTCACCGGTCAGCTCACCGTGCGGGGCATCAGCAGGCCGCTGACCCTCACCGCGCGTCTGGCCTCGGCGACCGCCGAGGCGCTCGCCCTGGAGACGGAGTTCACCGTCGACCGCGACCAGTTCGGCATGGGCTGGAACCAGCTCGGCATGATGCGCGGCCTGACCACCGTCACGGCCACGCTGCGGTTCACGCGCGCCGGGGCCTGACGCCGGTCCGGCCCCGGCGCGGGCCCGGACCGGCCCCGCTCAGCCCTTCAGGCCCAGCTCGGCCGGCTGCACGTCCCGGCTGGAGAGTGTCTGCGGGGTCGCCGTGAAGGCGCGCAGCCGGATCTGGGCGCCCTCGCCGACCCGCATCGGGAACCTGCCGGAGGGCGCCCGGAGTTCCACGCTCGCCGTGCTGTGCGCGGGGATCGTGGCCGGGCCGCGCCGCACGGACCAGTACCGGGCCATGCCCTGGCCGGTGGTGAGCATGTAGTGCGGAGTGAGCGGGGTGCTGCCGGTGTTGGTCACCCGCAGGGTCAGCGCGGCCATCGCGTGCGGCGAGGCCCGGCGCGCCGCCGTGATGTCCATCCGCAGCGGCGGCCGGCCCGTCACGGCCAGCGTCGCGCTCACCAGCGCGGGCAGCACCAGCAGCACCACCGCCCCGGCGAGCACCGGGCGGCGGCGCGGACCGGTCAGCCACCGCGGGCGCGGCTGCCAGGCACGGCCGAAGTCCGACAGGGGCGCGGTGACCGCCGCCGCCAGCCACAGCGGCGTCATCATCAGGTAGTAGCCGTCCTGGGAACGGGTCGCCAGGTAGAACGCGCACCAGGGCAGCACGGTCGCCGCCGGGCCCAGCCGCCGCACGAACAGCACGAAGAGCCCGAACAGGGCGGCGGCGAGCAGCATGCTGGCGTGGCCGTACCAGTCGAGCCGGTCGCTGCCGTGCGTGAAGTACAGGGAAATGTCCACCAGGCCCTGGCCGTGCAGCACGGCGCCCTGGGTGAGCGGCAGGGCGATCCCCTCGAGCCAGGGCCCCGGCTCGTGCGCGATGAAGTACGTGTTGACCAGCAGCCAGGTCGTCGCCGCGATGCCGAGCATCCGCAGCACCGCCCCGGCGGCCGCCCGGCCGCCCAGCTCGCCCCGGCGCACGGCGTAGAGACCGGCCAGCAGGAACGGCGTGACGAACCACGGCAGTTGCTGCGTCGCGCAGGCGGCCCCCAGGCACACGGCCCGCGCGATCCCCGCCGCACCCAGCCGGCCCCCGGCGCCGATCCGCGGCCAGCGCACCACCACCGGGAGCAGCAGGGCCAGGGCCATGATCGCCGGGTAGCCCTGGCGGGCGTACATGGGCAGGAAACCGAAGCCCAAGCAGACCATCGTCGCCGCCGAGCGCCACGGCACCGGCAGCATCCGCCACAGCACCACCGCGCCGGCGATCAGCGCGAGCGTGGCCGCCGCCGTCGCCGGGGCACCGCCGTCGCCGAGCCACAGCAGCGGTGCGGTCAGCAGCGGGGCCAGCGGGGGATAGCCGTAGGTGAAGTCGTACCCGCCGTCTATGGTCGCCGTCAGGGCGACGCCCTTGATGTGGAACAGCCAGGGCCAGGGCTGCGCGTACATCGGGTGCCCGGCGACCATCTCCCGCGCCGCCTGCGAGGTCAGGACCGCCTCGTCGCCGCCGGCGTGGTTCAGCGCCCAGGTGCACAGCACGAGCGCGATCGCGGTCAGCAGTACGACCAGGTCGAGCCGGGCCAGTGAGCGCGCCCGGCGGACGGTCAGCGTCAGGACACCGCTGATCAGGATCGAGGCGTAGCAGACGCAGATGACGCCGGCGAGGACCAGCCGGTGGCTCGCCGCCTGCGTCCACACCGCGCGCGTGCCGATGAAGAGGCTCACGTCCGCGAGGAGCGTCAGGACGCGGTGCCACTGCGCGGGGCCCTCCGGGGGTCGCGCGAGGGCCTTGGCGGCGAGCGCCTGCGTGGCTCGCGCGACGGCTTCGGGTCCGGCGGACACCGCCGACTGTGTCCGCCGGCCGGGTGTCACCTGTTGTGTTTCTGCCAAGTGCACGGCACCGGACGCTAGTGGCAGCCGGTGAGCGGGGTGTGGCGGGAGGTGAAGAGTCCGGTGTGAGGGCGGTAAGAAGCGGGCGTATTCGTACATGTGCCGCAGGGGATGCGGCGCCGGATCGGTCGCGCAGTGTGTCGTTGTTGGGCCGAACGGGTGACTTGGCGTAAGAATTGGCTGGTGCAGGCATCGAGTGCGAGTCAGGGCAGGGGGAGCCGGTGAGCCGTTACGACGTCACCGATGAACAGTGGGAAGGGCTCGCCCAGGTCGTGCCGCTGCGGGGCCGGGACGCGTGGCCGTCCGCGGTGAACCACCGCTCGCTGCCGGACGCCGAGACCGAGACCCGGCGCCGGTTCGTCGTCCTGCGTGTCAACGTCTTCGCGGACGCCCGCGACGTCGCCGAGACGCTGATGGCCGGAGCGCCGGTCCTCCTCGACCTCTCGGGAGCGGAGACCGAAGTCGCCAAGCGGGTGCTCGACTTCAGCACGGGGGTCGTCTTCGGGCTGGGCAGCGGGATGCACCGGGTGGACCGCAACGTGTTCCTCCTGACCCCGCCGGGCACGGAGGTCAGCGGGCTGATGGAGGGTGCGGGCGTCTCGGAGGGCTGAGCCGCCCGGGCCGGCGGTCAGCTCGTGCGGGGCCGGTCCCTCGTTCGTGGGAAGGGCCGGACGACTAAACGGTTCGGCGTCTTCGCGGAGGCCTAGCGTCCGCCTATGGCCGTGCCTTCCTTGTCCGCCGACTCCGCCCCGGCGCCCCCGTCGTTGCCGCCCGCGCATCCGGCGGGCCGGGATGCCTACGGACCCACCGGGCAAGCGGGTCCGGCGGACGGGGCTGTCGACGTCCGGGCCCGGACCACCGAGCTGCGGCTGTCCGCGTTCGCCGGGCATCGGCGGGCGGTGCTTCCGCTGGGGCCGGTCACGTTGTTCGCCGGGCCCAGCGGCGTGGGCAAGTCGACCGCGCTGGCGGCCTACGAGGCGCTGGCGCGGCTCGGCGGCGGGGCGGCGCTCGAGGAGGTGTTCCTGGAGCCGGACGCCTGTGTGCCGGAGCGGGCGCGGCCCGACGGGCAGGGCCGGCGGGGGTTCCGGATCGGGTGTACGGCCGACGGCGCGGAGGGTCCGGTCCGGCTCGACGTCGCCGTACAGGCCGAGCCGCAGCTGCGCATCGTGGGCGAGCGGCTGACGGCCGGCGGCGTGGTGCTGCTGGAGACCGCCCTGCGCGACCCCGGCCGCCGGGCCGTGCAGGCCGCCTGGCACACCGCGGGCTCCGCCCCGGTGACCCGCGCCCCGCTGCCCGACGACCGGCTCGGCACCGCCCTGCTGCCGCTGCGGGTGGCGGGCAAGACGGACGGACAGCGGCAGGTCCTCGCCGCCGCCGAGCAGATGGTCGTCGCGCTGCGCTCCGTCTTCCCCTGCGACCCCCGGCCCGAGCACATGCGCGCCCCGGTCCCGACCGGCTCGGGACGGCTGCTGCGCGACTGCGGCAACCTCGCCGACGTCGTCTGGCGCACCCGGTACGAGTGCGGCCGCCGGCACGCCCTGCTGGTCGAGGCGTTGCGCGAGGGCTGCTGGGGCCCGGTGGCCGATCTGGTCGCCGAGCCGCTGACCGACGGCACGGTACGGGCGCTGCTGGAGCGCGGCGACGGCCTGCGCACCGAACTGGCGCGGCTCGGCGACGGCGAGCTGCGCTATGTGGCACTGGCCCTGGTGCTGCTGACCGGCCCCGGTGTGCTGGACGTGGACACGCCGGGGGAGGTGCCCGACGCCCTGCGCACCCTCACCGTGCTCGCCGACGGCTTCGACCGGGGCCTCGACCCCGGCCAGCGCGGCGCTCTGCTGCGG
This sequence comes from Streptomyces sp. NPDC030798, assembly GCF_055572275.1. Classification (NCBI taxonomy): domain Bacteria; kingdom Bacillati; phylum Actinomycetota; class Actinomycetes; order Kitasatosporales; family Streptomycetaceae; genus Streptomyces; species Streptomyces sp. NPDC030798. Next base: position 206,547 of record NZ_JBVIDR010000004.1, read on the forward strand.
ACGGCGGTCCGGATGGGCGAGCGGGGGCACATCCGCTGCGTCGGCGCGGTGAGCGACGCCTCGTGGGCCACGGGGGCCGAGGGTGTCACAGTGGTACACCTGAACCCGTGACGGAACACCCTGACCTGGCCGGACTCCAGCGCAGGCTGGCCGAGTTCGCCGCCGCGCGCAACTGGCAGCCCTACCACACGCCCAAGAACCTCGTGACCGCCCTCAGTGTGGAGGCGTCCGAACTCGTCGAGATCTTCCAGTGGTTGACCCCCGAGGAGTCGGCCCGGGTCATGGACGACCCCGATACCGCACACCGGGTCAGGGACGAGGTCGCCGACGTCCTCGCCTATCTCCTCCAGTTCTGCGAGGTCCTCGGCGTCGATCCGCTCGCCGCCCTGTCGGCCAAGATCGACCGCAACGAGCACCGCTTCCCGGCTCCGGGGACGGAGGGCGGCTCCTGACCGGCGCCGGCTTGTGGATGAGTGCGGAGTGTCAGGATCCGTTATCACTCTCCGGAGTTAACGTCTGCGTCGAATCCGAAATGTTGTCCACAGATTTCCGCCTTCCTCTGGCTTTTCGCCCCACTCGCCTTCACTCTGGGTAGTGGACAGGGGAGTTCGGCTGGACGTGCGAAGGCGCACGGCGGACGGAACGGGGGCAGCGCATGGATGCGGTGCGGCTCATTGCGACGAGCAGGCGGGCGCTGGCGGGCGGCGCCGACATGCCCGAGATGATGGCGGAGGTGTGGCAGGCGCAGGCGCTGGCCCAGGCGATAGGCAGCCGCCTCGCGGTGTCGGGGCCGCCGGAGCTGCGGGGCGAGGCGCTGGGCCTGACCGAGCTGGCGGGTCGGGGCTGCGGCGTCCTGGACCCTCCGGTGCTCGACCCGGGTGACTTACGCGCGGCCCAGCTCACCGAGCTGGACGACGCCCGGCAGGCCCTTCTCTGCCTGGGCGGCCTGCTGGGCGAGGTCGGCATGGCCCTGGTCGGCATGGCCAGTGCGGCGGCCGACGAGACGACGTACTGGCAGTGCATGGAGGCCATCGACGCGGCGGACGAGTCCCGGGACCGGGTCATGGAGATGCTGCGCAAGCTGGCGGCGCGGGAGGAGGTGTTGCCGGAGAGCGCGGAGGGCAGCACGTCGGGGGTGTGAAAAGAGCGCCGGTCGGGTCGGCCGGCGGGGCAGGAGGCGTGCAGGATGGGTGCATGGACCTTCGAATCTTCACCGAGCCCCAGCAGGGGGCCTCGTACGACACCCTGCTCACCGTGGCGAAGGCCACCGAGGACCTGGGCTTCGACGCCTTCTTCCGCTCGGACCACTACCTCCGGATGGGCAGCGTGGACGGCCTGCCCGGTCCCACGGACGCCTGGATCACCCTGGCCGGCCTGGCCCGTGAGACCCGCCGCATCCGCCTCGGCACCCTGATGACGGCCGGTACCTTTCGGCTGCCCGGCGTGCTCGCCATCCAGGTGGCGCAGGTCGACCAGATGTCCGGCGGCCGGGTCGAACTGGGCCTCGGCGCGGGCTGGTTCGAGGAGGAGCACAAGGCGTACGGCATCCCCTTCCCCAAGGAGAAGTTCGGCCGCCTGGAGGAGCAGCTGGAGATCGTCACCGGGCTGTGGGCGACCAAGCTCGGCGAGACGTTCGACTTCCACGGCACCTACTACGACCTGACCGGCTCGCCCGCGCTGCCCAAGCCGGCCCAGGAGAAGATCCCGGTGCTGATCGGCGGTCACGGCGCGACCCGCACCCCGCGCCTCGCGGCGCGGTACGCCGACGAGTTCAACATGCCGTTCGCCTCCGTGGAGGACAGCGAGCGGCAGTTCGGCCGGGTGCGTGCCGCCGCCGAGGAGGCGGGCCGCGGCGCGGACGCCCTGACGTACTCCAACGCGCTGGTGGTGTGCGTCGGCAAGGACGATCAGGAGGTCGCGCGGCGTGCCGCGGCGATCGGCCGCGAGGTGGACGAGCTGAAGGCCAACGGACTGGCCGGCTCCCCGGCCGAGGTGGTCGACAAGCTCGGCCGCTATGCCGCCGTCGGCTGCAGCCGCGTCTACCTCCAGATCCTCGACCTGCACGACCTGGCCCACCTGGAACTGATCTCCACCCAGGTCCAGGCACAGCTGGCGTAGCGCACCGATGCACTGAGGGGCCACCGCACCTGCGCACCAGCGCACCAAGGAGCGAAGCGGCCCCCGAGTCCCAGGGGCTCGCGGGCCGCACCGCCCCCACAACGCGTCCGAAGTCGTAAAACCGGTGGTCATCGGGCCGTTTCGCCGGGAGACTCGGACGTGTGTTCCTGACGATTTCCACGCGCGGCACCGCCGCCCTTCCCGCCACCGACCTCGGGTATCTGCTGCACAAGCATCCCGAGAAGGCGCAAGTGTTCTCGACCTCCTACGGCGTCGCGCACGTCTTCTATCCCGAGGCGGACGCCGAGCGCTGCACGGCCGCACTGCTGCTGGAGGTCGATCCGCTGGCGCTGGTGCGCCGGGGCAGGGGCAAGGGCCGTGGCGGGGCGGCCGACGCGGCGCTCGCGCAGTATGTCAACGACCGCCCCTACGCGGCCTCCTCGCTGCTCGCGGTCGCGCTGAGCGCCGTGTTCTCCAGCGCCCTGCGCGGTGTGTGCAACGCCCGCCCGGAGCGGGCGGCCGCGCCGCTGCCGCTGCGCATCGAGGTGCCCGCGCTCCCCGCCCGGGGCGGCGCGGACCTCGTACGAAAGCTCTTCGAGCCGCTCGGCTGGGCGGTGACCGCCGAGCCGGTCGCGCTCGACAGCGAGTTCCCCGAGTGGGGCGAGTCCCGGTACGTGCGGCTGGTGCTGGAGTCCGAGACGCTGACCCTCGCCGAGGCGCTGCGCCACCTGTACGTCCTGCTCCCGGTCCTCGACGACGCCAAGCACTACTGGGTCTCCTCCGACGAGGTCGACAAGCTGCTGCGCGCCGGCGAGGGCTGGCTGGCCGGGCACCCGGAGCAGAAGCTGATCACCAGCCGCTACCTCTCCCGCCGCTGGTCGCTGACCCGGCAGGCGATGGAGCGCCTGGAGCTGGTGCGTCTGGCCGAGGCCGACGACAGCGAGGTCGAGGAGATCGACAACGCGGTCGGGGAGGAGACGGAGGCGGAGGAGAAGCCGACTCCGCTCGCGGAGCAGCGGCGGGACGCGATCCTCGCCGCCCTGCGGGAGTCCGGCGCCGCCCGGGTCCTCGACCTCGGCTGCGGGCAGGGCCAGCTCGTGCAGGCACTGCTCAAGGACGTGCGGTTCACCGAGATCGTCGGCGTCGACGTGTCCGTGCGGGCCCTCACCATCGCCGCGCGCCGGCTCAAGCTGGACCGCATGGGCGAGCGGCAGGCCGACCGTGTGCGGCTCCTCCAGGGTTCGCTCGCCTACACCGACAAGCGACTCAAGGGCTATGACGCCGCCGTGCTCAGCGAGGTCGTCGAGCACCTGGACCTGCCCCGGCTGCCCGCCCTGGAGTACGCCGTGTTCGGCCACGCCCGCCCGCGCACGGTCCTCGTGACCACCCCGAACGTCGAGTACAACGTCCGCTGGGAGTCCCTGCCCGCCGGACACGTCCGGCACGGCGACCACCGCTTCGAGTGGACCCGCGAGGAGTTCCGCACCTGGGCCGCGGCGGTCGCCGAACGGCACGGCTACGACGTCACGTTCACCCCGGTCGGACCGGACGACCCGGAGGTCGGGCCGCCCACCCAGATGGCCGTGTTCCACATCCACCCGGCCGGCCCGAAGACGGCCGGTCCGAACACCGAGAAGGAGGCGAAGGCAGCATGACCGAGACACGCACGGGACGGGTCCTCCCCGTCACCGACCTCTCCCTCGTCGTCCTCGTCGGCGCCTCCGGCTCCGGCAAGTCCACCTTCGCCCGCCGGCACTTCAGGCCGACCGAGGTGATCTCGTCCGACTTCTGCCGCGGACTCGTCTCCGACGACGAGAACGACCAGAGCGCCACCACGGACGCCTTCGACGTCCTGCACTACATCGCCGGCAAGCGGCTGGCCGCCGGCCGCCGCACCGTCGTGGACGCCACCAGCGTGCAGCAGGACTCCCGGCGGCAGCTGATCGAACTGGCCCGCAAGCACGACGTGCTGCCCATCGCGATCGTGCTGGACGTGCCCGAGGAGGTGTGCGCCGAGCGCAACGCGGCCCGCGTCGACCGCGCCGCCATGCCCCGCCGGGTCATCCAGCGGCACACCCGCGAACTGCGGCGCTCCCTGCGCCACCTGGAGCGCGAGGGCTTCCGCAAGGTGCATGTGCTGCGCGGCGTCGAGGAGGTCGAGCACGCCACCGTCGTCACCGAGAAGCGCTTCAACGACCTGACCCACCTCACCGGCCCGTTCGACATCATCGGTGACATCCACGGCTGCGCGAGGGAACTGGAGGCCCTGCTCGGCAAGCTGGGCTACACCGACGGCGTCCACCCGGAGGGCCGTACGGCCGTCTTCGTCGGCGACCTCGTCGACCGCGGTCCGGACAGCCCCGGCGTGCTGCGCCGGGTGATGTCGATGGTGAAGTCGGGCAACGCGCTGTGCGTGCCGGGCAACCACGAGAACAAGTACGGCCGTTACCTCCGGGGACGCAACGTCCAGCACACCCACGGCCTCGCCGAGACCATCGCGCAGATGGAGGGCGAGAGCGAGGAGTTCCGGGCCGAGGTCCGCACGTTCCTGGACGGGCTGGTCAGCCACTACGTCCTCGACGGCGGCAAGCTGGTCGTCTGCCACGCCGGTCTGCCGGAGAAGTACCACGGCCGCACCTCGGGCCGGGTCCGCTCGCACGCCCTGTACGGCGACACCACCGGCGAGACCGACGAGTTCGGGCTGCCGGTGCGCTACCCGTGGGCGGAGGACTACCGGGGCCGGGCCGCGGTCGTCTACGGCCACACCCCGGTGCCGGAGGCCACCTGGCTGAACAACACCATCTGCCTGGACACCGGCGCGGTCTTCGGCGGCAAGCTGACGGCGCTGCGCTGGCCGGAGCGCGAGCTGGTCGACGTACCGGCCGAGCGGGTCTGGTACGAGCCGGCGAAGCCGCTGCGCACCGAGGCCCCCGGCGGGCAGGACGGCCGGCCGCTGGACCTCGCCGACGTGCACGGACGCAGGGTCGTCGAGACCCGGCACGCCGGACGCGTCTCCGTCCGCGAGGAGAACGCGGCGGCGGCCCTGGAGGTCATGAGCCGCTTCGCCGTCGACCCGCGCCTGCTGCCGTATCTGCCGCCGACCATGGCGCCGACGGCGACCTCGCAGATGGAGGGCTATCTCGAGCACCCGGCGGAGGCGTTCGCGCAGTACGCGGCCGACGGGGTCGCGCGGGTCGTGTGCGAGGAGAAGCACATGGGCTCGCGGGCCGTGGCACTGGTGTGCCGGGACGCGGAGGCGGCGCGGCGGCGCTTCGGCGTCGAGGGGCCGACCGGAGCGCTGTACACCCGTACCGGCCGGCCGTTCTTCGACGACGAGCGGGTCACCGAGGAGATTCTCGGCCGGCTGCGGGAGGCCGTCGGGGCGGCCGGTCTGTGGGAGGAACTCGCCACCGACTGGCTGCTGCTGGACGCCGAGCTGATGCCGTGGTCGCTGAAGGCCTCGGGTCTGCTGCGCACCCAGTACGCGGCGGTGGGCGCCGCGTCCGGTGCGGTGTTCCCGGCCGCGCTCGCCGCGCTGGAGTCGGCGGCGGCCCGCGGCACCGACCTGGGCGATCTGCTGGACCGGCAGCGTGCACGCGCCGCCGACGCGGCCGCGTTCACCGGTGCCTACCGCCGCTACTGCTGGACGACCGACGGCCTGGACGGGGTCCGCCTGGCGCCCTTCCAGATCCTGGCCGTCCAGGGCCGCAGCCTCGCCGCGCTGCCGCACGACGAGCAACTGGCCCTGCTGGACCGGATGGTGGAGCACGACGGCACCGGGCTGCTGCAGACCACCCGGCGGCTGTACGTCGACACCGCCGACCCCGAGTCGGTCCGGGCCGGTGTCGACTGGTGGCTGGAGATGACCGGCCGGGGCGGCGAGGGCATGGTCGTCAAGCCGCTCGGCGCGCTGGTCCGCTCCGAGCAGGGGCGGCTGGTGCAGCCCGGCATCAAGTGCCGCGGCCGCGAGTACCTGCGGATCATCTACGGCCCCGAGTACACCCGCCCGGACAACCTCGACCAGCTGCGCCGGCGGTTCCTCAACCACAAGCGGTCGCTGGCGCTGCGCGAGTACGCCCTCGGCCTGGAGGCCCTGGACCGGCTCGCGGACGGGGAGCCGCTGTGGCGGGTCCACGAAGCGGTGTTCGGGGTGCTCGCCCTGGAGTCGGAGCCGGTCGACCCGCGTCTGTAGAGTGACGGGCCGTCACAGAACGCCCTTGTGTCGCACACACATCCGTCCATATGGTGGACGGCTGTGCGGCGCAAGGGCGTTCGCACGGGCCTGAGGGGAGCCGGGACATGGAGATCAAGAAGATCGTGGTCCGCGAGGACCGCAGCACCAGCCGCCGGCCGGCCATCCTGGAGAAGCGGCCGACCCGCTGAGCATGCGCGTTCACCTGGTCACGATGCCCTGGCAGCCGATCGACCTGCCGTCCCTGCAACTGGGCCTGCTGAACCGGCTGGTGCACACGGCCTGCCCCGGCGCCGAGGTGACCGAGTTCCACGGCTCCCTGCGCTGGGCGGAGTACCTGCTGGAGCGCTCCGGGGGCCGGCTCCGGCCGGGGGACTACGTGGCGGTCGGCAGCGACGCGATCTTCCACGGCCTCGGCGACTGGGTCTTCTCCGGCGTCCTGTACGACGACCCCGGCTGGGGCCTGGCCCGGCTGCGCGCCTACGCGGCGGACCGGGACGTCCCCATCGACACCGCCGTCGCCATGCGCCCCCACGCCGCCGGGTTCGTCGCCGCGTGCGCCGGGGAGATCCTGGCGGCCGAGCCGGACGTCGTCGGGTTCACCAGCACGTTCATGCAGAACGTCTCCTCCCTCGCCCTCGCCCGCGAACTCAAGGCGCGCAGGCCGGGGCTGACGGTGGTCTTCGGCGGCAGCAACTGCGACGGGCCCATGGGCCACGCCCTGCACCGCAACCACCCCTTCGTCGACCACGTGGTGCGCGGCGAGGCCGAGCACGCCTTCCCGGCGCTGCTGCGGCACCTGGAGGCGGGCACCCCGCCGGTGGACGTGCCCGGCCTGTGCTGGTGGGACGGCCCGGTGTCGCGGGCCAACACCGAGACCCGGCGGACGGTGGCCCCCGCCGACATTCCCTCGCCCGACTACGACCAGTGGCAGGCGGCGCTGGACGCCTCCCCGGTGCGGGAGTTCGTCCACCCGAAGCTGGTGGTCGAGGGCGCCCGGGGCTGCTGGTGGGGCGAGAAGCACCACTGCACCTTCTGCGGGCTCAACGGCTCGGCCATGGCGTTCCGGGCCAAGCCGGGGGAGCGGCTGTGGGCGGAGGTCGACCGGCTGGTCCGCCGGCACCGGCTGCTCGACGTGGTCACCGTCGACAACATCCTCGACATGGCCTACTTCCGTGACTTCCTGCCCCGCGCCGCCGCCAGCGGCTGGGACCTCAGGCTGCACTACGAGGTCAAGTCCAACCTCACCTCCGCTCAGCTCCGGCTGCTCGCCGACGCCGGCGCCGTCCACATCCAGCCCGGCATCGAGAGCCTGGGCAGCCGGGTGCTGGACCTCATGGACAAGGGGGTCACCGGCGCCCGTAACGTCCGTACGCTCCGCGAGTGCGAGAACCACGCGCTGACCTGCTCCTGGAACCTCCTCTACGGCTTCCCCGGCGAGACGGCGCAGGACTACGCGCCCGTCGTCGAGCAGCTCCCCGCGCTCGTCCACCTCCAGCCGCCGAGCGGCGCCCACCGCATCCAGCTGGAGCGCTTCAGCCCGCACTTCACCGACCCGGGCCTGGGCTTCGCCAAGCGCAGCCCGGCCGAGATGTACCAGCACGTCTACGACCTGCCCGAGGGCGAACTCGCCGACCTGGTGTACCTGTTCGACACCGACGACGCGGGGATCGGGGGCGCCGCGGAGCAGCGGCTGCGGGACGCCGTCGCCGCGTGGCGGGCCGGGCACGCAAAGTCCCGGCTGCTGTTCGAGGAGGCGGGGGAGGCGCTGCTGGTGCACGACCGCCGGCACGGCTGGCCCCGGACCACCCACCGCTTCACCGGCTGGCGGGCGGCGGCCCTGCGCCTCCTGGAGGACGGCCGTACGGTGCCGGCCCTGCACCGGCTGCTCACCGCCGACGGCCACGCGACGACGGCCGGTTCCCTGGGCGCGTGGGTACGGCACACCCAGACGCTGGGGCTGCTGTTCCGCGACGGCGCCACATACGTCGCGCTGCCCACCCGGGGCGAGCCGGAACGCCTGCCGGACGGGGCCGACGGCGTCCTCTACCACCGGCGCGGTCCCGGATTCGTCACCGTCATGGACCGCAGGGAGCCCGGCACGGCGGTCCGGCTCACCCTCGACCACCCCGACCTCCTCGCCACGTTCGACCTCCTCGCCGAGCCGACCCCCCTCGGCGCCCTGACCCCCGTCCAGCGGGAGGCCGTCCGCCTGCTCACCGCCGAGCGGCTGGTGCGCGTGGAGGCAGGCCGCGCGGTCGCCCTGCCGCCACGCCTGAACCGCTGGCCGGTCCCCTGCACGGCGATCTGACCGGGGGCGCCCCTGTGTTCTCGTCACCGGGATGAAAACAGGAACCGTCGGAAACGGCCGAGAAGGGCGTGAAGACGGGCGGCTCCGGCCAGGATGGAGGCATGGCATACCACGTCGACTCCGAGGCCGGGCGGCTGCGCCGGGTGATCCTGCACCGGCCCGACCTCGAGCTCAAAAGGCTCACCCCCAGCAACAAGGACGCCCTCCTCTTCGACGACGTGCTGTGGGTGCGCCGGGCGCGCGCCGAGCACGACGGGTTCGCCGACGTCCTGCGCGACCGCGGGGTCGCCGTCCACCTCTTCGGCGACCTGCTGACCGAGACCCTCGAGATCCCCGAGGCCCGCTCCCTGGTCCTCGACCGGGTCTTCGACGAGAAGGAGTACGGCCCCCTCGCCACCGACCATCTGCGTGCGGCCTTCGAGGACATGCCGGCGCGCGAGCTGGCCGAGGCGCTGGTCGGCGGGATGACCAAACGGGAGTTCCTCGAGGCGCACGCGGAGCCGACGTCCGTGCGGTTCCATGTGATGGACCTGGACGACTTCCTGCTGCGGCCCCTGCCCAACCACCTCTTCACCCGTGACACCTCGGCCTGGATCTACGACGGCGTCGCCATCAACGCCATGCGGCTGCCCGCCCGGCAGCGGGAGACGGTGCACTTCGAGGCGATCTACCGGCACCACCCGGTGTTCCGTGACGAAACGTTCCGCGTCTGGTCCCGCGGGCAGGCCGACCATCCCTCCACCATCGAGGGCGGCGACGTGCTGGTGATCGGCAACGGCGCCGTGCTCATCGGGATGAGCGAGCGCACCACCCCGCAGGCCGTGGAGATGCTGGCCCACAAGCTGTTCGCGGCGGGCTCCGCGCGCACCATCGTGGCGCTCGACATGCCCAAGCGGCGCGCCTTCATGCATCTCGACACGGTGATGACCATGGTCGACGGCGACACCTTCACCCAGTACGCCGGGCTCGGCATGCTCCGCTCGTACACCATCGAGCCGGGGGTCGGCGAGCGGGAGCTGAAGGTCACCGACCATCCGCCGGAGCACATGCACCGCGCGATCGCCGCCGCGCTCGGCCTCGGGGAGATCCGGGTGCTGACCGCCACGCAGGACGTCCACGCGGCCGAGCGCGAGCAGTGGGACGACGGCTGCAACGTGCTCGCCGTCGAGCCCGGAGTCGTCGTCGCCTACGAGCGCAACTCCACCACCAACACGCATCTGCGCAAGCAGGGTATCGAGGTGATCGAGATCCCGGGCAGCGAGCTGGGCCGGGGCCGGGGCGGCCCGCGGTGCATGAGCTGTCCCGTCGAGCGGGACGCGGTGTGACCGAGCGGACTCCCCGGAGCTGTATAGAAATGTGGAAGGTCGTATAGAATTCCATAGTCCGTGCACCCGTACCCCTGGAGCGCCCCCATGGCGACAGTCCCGACCGCCCTCGCCGGCCGCCACTTCCTCAAGGAGCTGGACTTCACCGAGGAGGAGTTCCGCGGCCTGGTCGAGCTGGCCGCCGAACTGAAGGCCGCCAAGAAGGCCGGGACCGAGACGCAGTACCTGCACGGACGCACCATCGCGCTGGTCTTCGAGAAGACCTCGACGCGCACCCGCTGCGCGTTCGAGGTCGCCGCCGCCGACCAGGGCGCCCACACCACCTACCTCGACCCCTCCGGCTCGCAGATCGGGCACAAGGAGTCCGTGAAGGACACCGCCCGCGTCCTCGGCCGGATGTTCGACGGCATCGAGTACCGGGGCGACAGCCAGGCCAAGGTCGAGGAGCTGGCCGCGCACGCGGGCGTGCCGGTCTACAACGGCCTCACCGACGACTGGCACCCCACCCAGATGCTCGCCGACGTGCTCACCATGACCGAGCACAGCGGCAAGCCGCTGAAGGAGATCACCTTCGCCTACCTGGGCGACGCCCGCTTCAACATGGGCAACTCCTACCTCGTCACCGGCGCCCTGCTCGGCATGGACGTCCGGATCGCCGCCCCGAAGTCCTACTGGCCCGCCCAGGAGGTCGTGGACCGCGCCCAGGAGCTCGCCGCCTCCAGCGGGGCCCGGATCACCCTCACCGAGGACCTCGCCGAGGGCGTCGCGGGCGCCGACTTCGTCGCCACCGACGTCTGGGTGTCCATGGGCGAGCCGAAGGAGGTCTGGGACGACCGGATCAAGGCGCTCGCGCCGTACGCCGTGACCATGGACGTCCTGCGGGCCACCGGCAACCCGGACGTGAAGTTCCTGCACTGCCTGCCCGCCTTCCACGACCTCGGCACGAAGGTCGGGCAGGAGATCTTCGAGAGCCACGGCCTGACCTCGCTGGAGGTCACGGACGAGGTCTTCGAGTCCGCCCACTCCGTCGTCTTCGACGAGGCCGAGAACCGCCTGCACACCATCAAGGCCGTGCTGGTCGCCACACTCGCCTGACGGGCCTTATCCTGACCGGCGGCCCGGAGCCACCCCTTCCGGTGCCGCCGCCGCGACCCCATCACGGTCGCCCGCACCACCAGAATCGAGCACCACCCGCATGCCCGCTCCCCGCATCAAGTCCCCCCACCTGCTCGTCGCCGAATCCGGCGCGGACCGCGCAGGCCACGGCCTCCGGCGCACGATGGGCCTCTTCCAGCTCATCTGCTTCGGCGTCGGCGCCATCGTCGGCACCGGCATCTTCGTCGGCCTCTCCGACTCCGTCGCCCAGGCCGGCCCGGCCGTCGTCGTCTCCTTCGTCCTCGCGGCCGTCACCTGCATCTTCACCGCCCTGTCCTTCGCCGAGCTGGGCGGCGCGATCCCCGTCTCCGGCTCCTCGTACTCCTTCGCCTACGCCGGCCTCGGCGAATCCACCGCCTTCCTGGTCGGCTGGTGCCTGCTGCTGGAGTACGGCGTGTCCATCTCGGCCGTCGCCGTCGGCTGGAGCCAGTACGTCAACGAACTGCTGCACAGCCTCACCGGCCACCAGTTCCCGGCCGCGCTGTCGGCGGGCCCCGGCGACGGCGGGATCGTCAACCTGCCCGCCGTGATCGTCATCGCCCTGGCCAGTGTGCTGCTGGTGCGCGGGGTGCGGGAGAGTGCCCGGGCGACGGCCGCCATGGCCGCCGTGAAGCTGGTCATCCTGCTGGCCTTCTGCGCCATCGGCTTCAGCGCCTTCCGGCACGGCAACCTCACCCCGTTCTCCCCGGCCGGCCTCGGCGGCATCGGCGCGGGCACCACGGCCGCGTTCTTCTCGTACATCGGCTTCGACGCGATCACCACCGCCGGCGAGGAGGCGAAGAACCCCCGCCGGGACATCCCCGTCGCGATCATGGTCTGCATGGGCCTGGTCACCCTGCTGTACTGCGCGGTCGCGCTGGCCGCGATCGGTGCCATCGGCGGCAGGCAGGTCGCCGGCCGCCCCGCGGCCCTCTCCTACGTCGTCAACGCGGTCACCGGCTCCACCGTCGGCGGCGGAGTGATCGCCTTCGGCGCGGTCGTCGCGATCGCCTCGGTCGTGCTCGCGGTGATGTACGGCCAGACCCGCATCCTGATGTCGATGTCCCGGGACGGATTGATCCCGCGCGTCTTCGAGAAGGTCTCGCCGCGCACCTCCACCCCGGTGGCCGGCACGCTGATCGTCGCGGTCGTCTTCGCGGTCCCGGCGGCCTTCGCCTCCCTCGACGCGGTGATGAACCTGTGCACCATCGGCACGCTCGCGATCATGGCCGTCGTCAACATCGCGGTGATCGCCCTGCGCCGCCGCGAACCGGGCCTCACCCGCAGCTTCCGCGCGCCGCTGTACCCCGTGGGCCCGCTGCTCGGCGTCGCCTTCTGCCTGTACCTGATGTACGAGACCGGCCCGCGGACCTGGATCCAGTTCGCGGTGTTCCTCGTGGTGGGCCTGCTGGTCTACGTCGCCTACGGCCGCCGGCACTCCACGCTGGCCCGGACCGCCCCCGAGGTCACAGCGGACGCCGCTGAGCCGGAATTGCAGGCAGTCTGAACCACACCGCCTTGCCCGACGGGGTGGGGCGGTGACCGCAGGAGGAGCTGAGGGTCCGGATCAGCAGCAGTCCGCGCCCTCCCTCCTGCCAGGGGTCGGGCTCCTCGATCACCGGCCGGGTCAGATGGCCGGGCGGCGCCGGGTCCGGGTCGTGCACCTCGACCTGGCAGCCGGACGGCAGCAGCTCCACCACCAGCTCTATCGGGCCGCGCCCGGCGGTGTGCTCCACCGCGTTGGCCACCAGCTCCGCCGTCAGCAGCTCGGCCGTGTCACTGTCGGCCGGATGCTCCACCTCGGCCAGAGCCGTCCGGACCAGGGCACGGGCCACGGGCACGGCCGCGGTGGTGTGCGGCAGCGCGATGCGCCAGGAGGCCGATTCGGTGGGGCGTTCGTGCAAGGCGAGTCCGTTCATGGAGCAGGCTGTCCTGCTTTCGACTGTAGAAAAGGGTACGGGCCCGGCCACGGGGGGCCGTCGTCGGGCACCGCCCGGGGCCCCAGGGCCCCGGTACCAGGCCTTCCGGCCCGGTACCGGCGTGCTTACCCGCGCCAACGCCCCGCCTCGCCCGGCCGTGCCCACTGTTACGCCGCTGTGGACGTCCGGTGACGCCCGTGACGGGACTCGGCCGTCCCGGCGCACGTTGTCGCGTGGTCGTGACGGCAGTCACAAACAAGTGATAGCTTCCTGGTACAGCGCAACGTGAGGCACCGCCCCCTAGGAGGCCGCACGTCATGAGTCCCTTCACCGGCTCCGCCGCCCGCACCTCCGACTGGGAGCACCTGCGGGTCCGGCTCACCGACGGCGTCGCCACCGTCACCCTCGCCCGCCCCGAGAAGCTCAACGCCCTCACCTTCGGCGCCTACGCCGACCTGCGCGACCTGCTCGCCGAGCTGTCCCGGGAGCGGTCCGTGCGCGCCCTGGTGCTGGCCGGCGAGGGGCGCGGCTTCTGCTCGGGCGGCGACGTGGACGAGATCATCGGCGCCACCCTGTCCATGGACACCGCCGGGCTGCTCGACTTCAACCGGATGACCGGCCAGGTGGTACGGGCGATCAGGGAATGCCCCTTCCCGGTGATCGCCGCCGTGCACGGCGTGGCCGCGGGTGCGGGCGCCGTTCTCGCCCTGGCCGCCGACTTCCGGGTGGCCGACCCCTCGGCCCGCTTCGCCTTCCTCTTCACCCGCGTCGGCCTCTCCGGCGGCGACATGGGGGCGGCCTACCTCCTGCCCCGCGTCGTCGGCCTCGGCCACGCCACCCGCCTGCTGATGCTGGGCGAACCGGTCCGGGCCCCCGAGGCCGAGCGGATCGGCCTGATCAGCGAGCTGACCCAGGAGGGCCACACCGACGAGGCCGCCCTCACCCTGGCCCGCCGCCTCGCCGACGGGCCGGCCCTGGCGTACGCCCAGACGAAGGCCCTGCTCACCGCCGAGCTGGACATGCCCCTGGCGGCAGCCGTCGAGCTGGACGCCTCCACCCAGGCCCTGCTGATGAACGGCGAGGACTACGCGGAGTTCCACGCGGCCTTCACGGAGAAGCGCGCCCCGAAGTGGCGGGGGCGGTGACATGAAGGTCGCCGTGATCGGCGGTGGCCCCGGCGGCCTGTACGCCGCGGCACTGCTCAAGCGCCTCGACCCGGCCCGGGAGATCACCCTCTGGGAGCGCAACGCCCCCGACGACACCTTCGGCTTCGGGGTCGTCCTGTCCGACGAGACACTCGGCGGTATCGAACACGCCGACCCGGTGGTCTACCGGGCACTCCAGCAGGAGTTCGTGCGGTGGGACGACATCGACGTCGTGCACCGCGGCGTACGACACCGCTCCGGCGGCCATGGATTCGCCGCGCTCGGCCGCCGCCGGCTGCTGCAGATCCTGCACGAGCGCTGCCGCTCCCTCGGGGTGGACATCCGGTTCCGCACGGAGGCACCCGACGCCGGCCGGCTCCGCGCCGGTTACGACCTGGTCATCGCCGCCGACGGGGTGCACAGCACCACACGGGCGGCACACGCCGAGGCCTTCCGGCCCCGCATCGCCGAACACCGCTGCCGCTACATCTGGCTGGCGACCGACTTCCCCTTCGACGCCTTCCGCTTCGAGATCGCCGAGACCGAGCACGGCGTGATGCAGCTGCACGGCTACCCCTACGCATCCGACGCGTCGACCGTCATCGTCGAGATGCGCGAGGAGGTCTGGCGGGCGGCGGGCTTCGACGAGCAGGGCCCCCAGGAGTCCGTCGACCGCTGCGCCAAGATCTTCGCCGAGGCGCTCCGCGGCCGTCCGCTGCGCTCCAACAACTCCGCCTGGACCGGCTTCCGTACGGTGGTCAACGAGCACTGGTCGCACGGCAACGTCGTCCTCCTCGGCGACGCGGCCCACACCGCGCACTTCTCCATCGGCTCCGGCACCAAGCTCGCCGTCGAGGACGCCCTGGCACTCGCCGCCTGCCTGGAGGAACAGCCGGACATCCGCACGGCGTTGGCGGCGTACGAGGAGGAGCGGCGGCCGGTCGTCGCCTCCACGCAGCGGGCCGCGCGGGCGAGCCTGGAGTGGTTCGAGAACCTGGGCCTGTATCTCGACCAGCCGCCCCGGCAGTTCGCCTTCAACCTGCTCACCCGCAGCCGCCGCGTCACGCACGACAACCTCCGGCTGCGGGACGCCCGGTTCACCGAGGCCGTGGAGCGCGAGTTCGGCTGCCCGCCGGGTACGCCGCCGATGTTCACCCCGTTCCGGCTGCGCGGCCTGACCCTGCGCAACCGGGTCGTCGTCTCCCCGATGGACATGTACTCCGCGGTCGACGGCGTCCCCGGCGACTTCCACCTCGTCCACCTCGGCGCCCGCGCCCTCGGCGGAGCGGGCCTGGTGATGACCGAGATGGTGTGCGTGAGCGCGGAGGGCCGGATCACCCCGGGCTGCACCGGCCTCTACACCGGCCGCCAGGCCGAGGCGTGGCGGCGC
Organism: Streptomyces sp. NPDC030798; assembly: GCF_055572275.1. Taxonomy (NCBI): domain Bacteria; kingdom Bacillati; phylum Actinomycetota; class Actinomycetes; order Kitasatosporales; family Streptomycetaceae; genus Streptomyces; species Streptomyces sp. NPDC030798. Next base: position 222,081 of record NZ_JBVIDR010000004.1, read on the forward strand.
ATCACCGACTTCGTGCACGCGCAGGCCCCCGGCACCGCGATCGGCGTCCAGCTCGGGCACTCCGGCCGCAAGGGCTCCACGAAGCTCATGTGGGAGGGCATGGACGAGCCGCTGCCCGAGGGCAACTGGCCGCTCGTGGCCGCCTCCCCGCTGCCGTACAAGCCGGACAGCCAGCTTCCGCGGCAGCTCACCCGCGCCCAACTGACCGACATCCGTGAACAGTTCACCGCATCGGCCTGGCGGGCCGCGCGGGCCGGCTTCGACCTGCTCGAACTGCACTGCGCGCACGGCTACCTGCTCTCCGGCTTCCTCTCCCCGCTCACCAACCGGCGCACCGACGCCTACGGCGGCTCGCTGGAGAAGCGGCTGCGGTTCCCGCTGGAGGTCTTCGACGCCGTACGCGCGGTGTGGCCGGCCGAGCGGCCCATGACCGTGCGCGTCTCCGCCACCGACTGGGCCGAGGGCGGGACCACCGCCGAGGACGCGGTCGCGATCGCACGGGCCTTCGCCGCGCACGGCGCCGACGCCATCGACGTGTCCACCGGACAGGTGGTGGCCGAGGAGCGGCCGGAGTACGGACGGTCGTACCAGACGCCGTTCGCCGACCGCATCCGGCACGAGGCCCGCGTCCCGGTGATCGCGGTCGGCGCGATCTCCTCCTGGGACGACGTCAACTCGCTGATCCTGGCCGGCCGTACGGACCTGTGCGCGCTGGCCCGGCCACACCTGTACGACCCGAACTGGACCCTGCACGCGGCCGCCGAGCAGGGTTACGAAGGGCCCGGCGCCGGGTGGCCCGCGCCGTACCGGGCGGGCAGCCGCCGCCCCCGCACCGGACGCACGGACGCCCCCAAGCCGCGCCTGACGCTCGGCCGTTGACCGCTGGCCGGTTCCGTCTGGTGTACTGCGGTTCGCAGGGCAGGCGGACGGAGATCTCCATGGGTGTGCTGTACGACTACTTCCACGCGGCCGACCGCGCCACGGCGGTCGACCGGGCGATCGGACCGGACGGCGACCGGATGAACGGGCGCTCGCTGGACGAGGCCGGGGCGGACTGGTTCGACGCCAAGAACATGGACCCCAACGTCGTCCTCGGCAAGCTGGTCGGCTTCGCCCAGGGCATCCCGTTCGGCAGCGTCGCCGAGCCCGAGATGGTCTGGCCCGACCCGGTCGCCTGGCCCTACGGCCGTCCGGCGCCGTCGGGGGTCGCCTCCCCCTGGGACACCGGGCTGGTGCTGCAGGAACTGCCCGACGGCTGGCGGGACACGCTCGCCGGGGTGGAGGAGGAGGCGGTGCCCATGCTCGCGCTCCAGTGGTACGACATCGAGGAGGTCCGGTTCGCCGACTTCCTGGACGCGCAGGCCGCTGTCCGTCTCTTCGTCGGCCTGGCCCGGCGCGCGAAGGCGGCCGGCGCGAGTCTGTACTGCCGCTGCTGCGTGTGACCCACCGGCCCCGTCACCCCGCCGGCCCCGTCACTGCGCGGCGCCGACGAACTCCGCCCCCGCGTCCCGCAGCCGCTCGTGCAGCCCCTGGAAGACCCGCGCCGACCGGACGCCGGGCCAGTCGGCGGGAAGCAGGCGGGCGGGCAGGCCGGGGTCGGTGTAGGGGAGGTGGCGCCAGGTGTCCAGGGCGAGGAGGTAGTCCCGGTAGGCCTCCTCGGGCGGGGTGTCCGCGCGTTGCTCCCAGGCGTGCAGGACGGGGGCGTGGGCGTCCAGGAAGCGCTCGTGCTCCTTGGCGATCGCGGTGAGGTCCCACCAGCGGGAGACGGCCTCGGCGGTGGGCGCGAAGCCGAGGTGCTCGCCGCGGAAGAAGTCCACGTACGGGTCGAGGCCCAGGCGGTGCAGGGTGTGCCGGGTCTCCTCGTGCAGCCTGGCCGGGGCGATCCACACCCCGGGCGCCGCCGTGCCGAAGCCCAGGCCGGCCAGCCTGGAGCGCAGCACGTGCCGCTTCTGCCGCTCCGACTCGGGCACGGAGAACACCGCCAGCACCCAGCCCTCGTCGCCGGGCGGTGTCGTGGCGTAGATGCGTCGGTCGCCGTCGTCCAGCAACTGACGTGCCTCGGCGGACAGTTCGTACCCGGCCGCGCCGGACCGGGTGCGGGCCGGCAGCAGCAGTCCGCGGCGTTTGAGCCGGGACACCGAGGAGCGTACGGAGGGTGCGTCCACGCCGACCGCGGCCAGGAGCCGGATCAGCTCGGCGACGGGCACCGGACCGGGCACGAAGCGGCCGTACGCGCCGTAGAGCGTGACGATGAGGGACCTGGGGGCGTGCTGCTCGGACACGTTGATCATTTTAGGTCGTCGGCGTCACTGCCGGTCACCCGCGGTGCGCAGCCGGAACCGCTGCAGCTTGCCGGTGGCCGTGCGGGGGAGTGCGTCGAGGAAGACGAACTCGCGGGGGCACTTGTACGGGGCGAGTTCGGCGGTGAGGAAGACGCGCAGCGCCTCCGGGTCGCGGGCGGCCCCGTCCCTGAGGACCGTGTACGCCACCACCACCTGGCCGCGCGCCTCGTCGGGGCGGCCGACGACCGCCGTCTCCACCACGTCGGGGTGGCGCAGCAGGGCGTCCTCCACCTCGGGTCCGGCGATGTTGTAGCCGGCGGAGATGATCATGTCGTCGGCGCGGGCCACATAGCGGAAGTAGCCGTCGCTCTCGCGGACGTAGGTGTCGCCGGTGACGTTCCAGCCGCCCCGCACGTACGCGCGCTGGCGGGGGTCGGCGAGGTAGCGGCAGCCGACCGGGCCGCGCACCGCGAGCAGGCCGGGCTCGCCGTCGGGCACCGGCTCGCCGTTCGCGTCCTGGACGCGCGCCTGCCAGCCCGGCACCGGGACGCCGGTGGTGCCGGGTCTGATGTGCTCGTCGGCGGCGGAGATGAAGATGTGCAGCAGCTCGGTGGCGCCGATGCCGTTGATGACGCGCAGCCCGGTGCGCTCGTACCAGGCCCGCCAGGTGGCGGCGGGCAGGTTCTCGCCGGCCGACACACAGCGTCTGAGGGAGGAGACGTCGTGCCCGTCGAGGGCGTCGAGCATCGCCCGGTAGGCGGTCGGCGCGGTGAACAGCACCGAGACCCGGTGCTCGGCGATCGCGGGCAACAACTGCCGCGGGCCCGCCTGTTCCAGGAGCAGGGCGCTGGCTCCCGCCCGCATCGGGAAGACCACCAGTCCGCCGAGGCCGAAGGTGAAGCCGAGCGGGGGGCTGCCCGCGAACACGTCGTCGGGGCGCGGGCGCAGCACATGGCGGGAGAAGGTGTCGGCGATGGCCAGCACGTCCCGGTGGAAGTGCATGCAGCCCTTCGGGCGGCCCGTGGTGCCGGAGGTGAACGCGATCAGGGCGACGTCGTCGGCGGCGGTGGCGACGGCGGGGTACGGGGCGTCGGGCGCCGGGCGGCGCAGCAGGTCGTCGGGGCCGTCGCCGCCGTAGGTGGTGATGGCCAGGTCCGGTATCTCGGCCTTCGCCAGGTCGTCCACCGACCGGATGTCGCACAGCGCGTGCCGGACCCGGGCGATCCCGCACAGGGTGGCCAGCTCGTGCGGGCGCTGCTGGGCCAGCACCGTGACGGCGACCGCACCCGCCTTCAGCACGGCCAGCCAGCAGGCGGCCAGCCACGGGGTGGTGGGGCCGCGCAGCAGGACACGGTTGCCGGGTACGACGCCCAGGGCTCCGGTGAGGACATGGGCGATGCGGTCGACACGGGCGCGCAGCTCGCCGTAGGTCCAGACGCCACCGTCCGGAGTGCGGAAGGCAGGGCGGCCGGGGTCGGCGTGGCCGAGGAGTTCGGCGGCGCAGTTCAGCCGTTCGGGGTAGTGCAGCTCCGGCAGGTCGAAGCGCAGCTCGGGCCACTCGTCCGGCGGCGGGAGGTGGTCGCGCGCGAAGGTGTCGACGTGGGCCGAGACGTGCATGGCGGTTCGCCCCCTATGCCGTGACAGGCGTCGAGACGGGCGTCCTGGTGCGCTCGTGGATCGAGCGTATCGTGTTGGTGACGGCAGTCAACTGTGCGCGATAACGTCGGAGGGTGACGGGGAGGGCCATCGGGAGCCGCCCCGGAGGGAGGACCGGCCGTGCCCGCATTCTCGCTCGAACCGGAACAGACCGCCTGGTGCGCCGAGCTGCGCCGGCTGGCCGCCGAACGGCTGCGCCCGGCGGCCGACAAGGGCGAGCCGGGCCGCGTCAACCGCCCCCTTCTGGCCGAGCTGGGCCAACTGGGCCTGCTGGACCGCCTGTTCACCTCGGGCGCGCTGGAGCTGTGCCTGATGCGGGAATCGCTGGCCCAGGTGTGCACCGAGGCCGAGACCGCTCTGGCCCTGCAGGGCCTGGGCGCCCACCCGATCCACGCGCACGGCACCCCCGCCCAGCGAGCCCACTGGCTCCCCGGCGTCACGGCCGGCACGGCGGTCGCGGCCTTCGCCCTGAGCGAGCCGGGAGCGGGCTCGGACGCGGCGGCCCTGACCCTCCGCGCGGACCCGGACCCGGGTGCGGATCCGGAGGACGCAGGGCGCCGCCCCGGCCCGGTCGGGGCAGGGGGAAGCGGTGGGGCGCGTGGTCCCCGGCATTGGCGGCTCACGGGGGAGAAGTGCTGGATCTCCAATGCGCCCGAGGCCGATCTCTACACCGTCTTCGCTCGGACCACGCCCGGTGCCGGCGCCCGTGGGGTGACCGCCTTCCTGGTTCCCGCCGGTCGGCCGGGGCTGACCGGCAGGCCGCTGGAGATGCTGTCGCCGCACCCCATCGGCACCCTCGACTTCGACGGCGTCCCGGTCACGGAGGACGACGTGCTCGGGGAGGTGGACCGCGGGTTCGCCGTCGCCATGGGCACCCTCAACCTCTTCCGGCCCAGCGTCGGCGCCTTCGCCGTCGGCATGGCCCAGGCCGCGCTCGACGCGACACTCGCGCACACCGCCCACCGCGAGGCCTTCGGCGGGCACCTCGGCGACCTGCAGGCCGTCTCCCACCAGGTCGCCGAGATGGCGCTGCGCACCGAGGCGGCCCGGCTGATGGTCTACGCGGCGGCGACGGCCCACGACCAAGGCGCCCCCGGCGTCCCCGGACGTGCCGCGATGGCCAAGCTGCTGGCCACCGAGACCGCGCAGTACGTCGTCGACACCGCCGTCCAACTGCACGGCGCCCGCGCGCTGCGCCGCGGCCATCTGCTCGAACACCTCTACCGCGAGGTGCGCGCCCCCCGGATCTACGAGGGCGCCAGCGAGGTCCAGCGGGGCATCATCGCCAAGGAGCTGTACGCGCAGCAGCGCGAGAGGGAGGCCCGGTGACCACCGAGCGCATCAACCCGCCCGACCTGTCCCCGCCCACGGGCTTCTCCCACGCCGTCGTCGCCGCCGGCACCCGGGTGGTGTTCCTGGCCGGCCAGACCGCCCTCGACCCCGACGGCAAGGTCACCGGCGCCACCCTCCCCGAGCAGTTCGAGCGGGCGCTCATCAACCTCCTCACCGCCCTGCGCGCCGCCGGCGGCACCCCCGCCGACCTCGCCCGCGTCACCGTCTACGCCACCGACGTCGCCGCCTACCGCACCCACGCCCGCCGGCTGGGCGGCATCTGGCGCGAGCTGGCCGGGCGGGACTATCCGGCGATGGCGGTCGTGGAGGTCGTACGCCTGTGGGACGAACAGGCGCTCGTCGAGCTGGACGGTTTCGCCGTCCTGCCGTGAGGCCCCTGCGGCGGCTCCGGGACGCGCCACCGATGGGGTGACGGTCACGCGCCCGGGGATCGCGGCCCGGTACCAGTGGAAGCCCAGCTCCACGCATACCGGGAGGCACTCCATGTCAGCACGCCCCGCCCTTGCCGCCGCCCTCGGCGCCGTCGCCCTGCTGTGCGCCGCCGCCGGCCCGGCCGGCGCCGCCCCCTCCGGCGCCGCCCCGTCCGAGACGGTGACCGTCGACGCCCAGGGCCGCATCGCGAAGGACGGCACCATCACCCTCTCCGGCACCTACCGCTGCACCGGCAGCAGCGGACCCGTGTTCGTCAGCTCCTCCCTCAGCCAGGGCGACCGCAGCGTCGTCTACGGCATCGGCGGGACCGAGGCCGTGTGCGACGGCGCCACGCACCACTGGGAGAACTCCAGCATGCTCGCGCCGAACCCGCTCAAGGCCGGCAAGGCCCATGTGCAGGCCACCGTCACCGAACTGCGCTCCAGCGGCCTGCTGTTGCTGCTGCCCCACTTCCACGTCGTCAAGGAGCAGGACGTCAAGCTCGTCAAGAAGTGAGCCCTGCCGTGCCGGGCGGGCCGGCCCCCGAGCGCCCACCCGCCCGGCGCGCGGCGGCCCTCCTCAGACGTGCTGCCAGCTGTGCGGGGCGTGGAAGGGGTGCGGGCGCCAGGACGCGGTGCCGGGGGAGCCGGGCTCGGTGCCGGGACCGGCCTGGGCGCTGCGGCTGAGCAGCAGCACCGCGAGGGCGGCCAGCTCCTCCTCGGTGGCCTCCCCCTTCTCGACGCGGATGGGGGGAGTGGGGGATGCGGGGGACGTGGGGGACTTGGGGGACGTGGGGGACGTGGGGGACGTGGGGGATACCGACATGGGGACCTCCGTCACTGAGGGGGATTGCCGTGCTTGCGTGCGGGTCGCTCGGCGTGCTTGGTGCGCAGCATCGTCAGCGCGCCGATGAGGACGCGCCGGGTGTCGGCCGGGTCGATGACGTCGTCCACCAGGCCGCGCTCGGCGGCGTAGTAGGGGTGCATCAGCTCGGCCTTGTACTCCTTGACCAGCTCCGCCCGCCGGGCCTCGGGATCGTCGGCCTCGGCGATCTGCCGGCGGAAGATGACGTTCGCGGCGCCTTCCGCGCCCATCACGGCGATCTCGTTCGTCGGCCAGGCGTAGGTGAGGTCGGCGCCGATCGACTGGGAGTCCATGACGATGTAGGCGCCGCCGTAGGCCTTGCGCAGGATCAGCGAGATGCGCGGCACGGTCGCGTTGCAGTAGGCGTAGAGCAGCTTCGCGCCGTGGCGGATGATGCCGCCGTGCTCCTGCCCGACGCCCGGCAGGAAGCCGGGCACGTCGAGCAGGGTGACGATCGGGATGCTGAACGCGTCGCACATCTGCACGAAGCGGGCCGCCTTCTCGGACGCCTCGATGTCCAGGACGCCGGCCAGGGTCTGCGGCTGGTTGGCGACGATCCCGACGACCTGCCCGTCCAGCCGGGCCAGGGCGCAGATGATGTTGCGGGCCCAGCGCTGGTGCACCTCCAGGTACTCGCCGTCGTCGACGATCTCCTCGATGACCTTGGCCATGTCGTACGGCCGGTTGCCGTCGACCGGCACCAGGTCGGCCAGCGCCTCGCAGCGGCGGTCCGCCGGGTCGGCGCAGGGCACCGCGGGCGGGGTCTCGCGGTTGTTGCGGGGCAGCAGCGAGAGCAGGTAGCGCACCTCCTCCAGGCAGCTCTCCTCGTCGTCGTAGGCGAAGTGGCAGACGCCGGAGGTCTCGGCGTGCACGTCGGCGCCGCCGAGCCCGTTCTGGGTGATCTCCTCGCCGGTCACCGCCCTGACCACGTCCGGGCCCGTGATGAACATCTGCGAGGTCTCGCGGACCATGAAGACGAAGTCGGTCAGCGCCGGCGAGTAGGCCGCGCCGCCCGCGCACGGGCCCAGCATCACGCTGATCTGCGGGATGACCCCGGACGCGGCGGTGTTGCGGCGGAAGATGCCGCCGTAGCCGGCCAGCGCGGTCACCCCCTCCTGGATGCGCGCCCCGGCGCCGTCGTTGAGGGAGACCAGCGGGGCACCGGCCGCGATGGCCATGTCCATGATCTTGTGGATCTTGGTGGCGTGGGCCTCGCCGAGGGCGCCGCCGAAGATCCGGAAGTCATGGGCGTAGACGAAGACCGTGCGGCCCTCCACCGTGCCCCAGCCGGTGACCACCCCGTCGGTGTAGGGCCGCTTCGCCTCCAGCCCGAACCCGGTCGCCCGGTGCCGGCGCAGCGGCTCGACCTCGTGGAAGGACCCCTCGTCCAGCAGCAGCGCGATCCGCTCCCGCACGGTGAGCTTGCCCTTGGCCTTCTGGGCGGCGGTCGCCCGCTCACCGGGTCCGGCGAGCACGCGGGCGCGGATGCCGGCCAGTTCCTCGACCTGGGACCTCATGTCTCCCCCTGTGGTACGAAAGTGAAGCAACGTCAGGTGCACAGCCGACGCGGCCGCTCGCCGAAGGCCGCGGCCCGTCGAGCGGGGCAGGACGGGCTGACCGGGGGCTGACAGACTGCTTACCCGGGCCGACTCGGCCGCCGCTCGAGCCGGTCGCAGCCGCAGGTCACCGGGCCCGACCCGGTGCGGGACCGCGCGCCTTCGGTCAGGCGCCGTCCCTCAGGTACAGGCGCACCGCGTCGTGGAGCCGGTAGCGCGCCTGCCCGGCGCCGGTCTCGATGAGTTGGCGGTGCAGCAGGTCCTCGAGCAGGTCCTCGGCGAGCCGCCGGGACGGCGTCACCCGGGCCTGCATCTCCGCCACCCCGAAGTCGCCTTCCACCTCCCGCAGGTGCCGGAGCGACGTCCTCAGCGGGGGCGGCAGGGGCCGGTGGTACGCGGCGACGCTCGCCCGCAGGGACAGGTCCCCGACGGACAGTGTGTCCAGCCGGTGCCGCTCGTCCGCCAGCCGGTCCGCCAGGTCGCGCAGCGGCCGGTGCGGGCGGGCCGTCAGCCACAGTCCCGCGAGGTGCAGGGCGAGCGGCAGCCTGTCGCACAGCCGTGTGATGTCCCGCGCGGCCGCCCGATCCGCCCGTACCCGGGCCGTGCCCACCAGGTCCTCCAGCAGCCGGCCGGCCTCCGCCGGGCCGAGCGTGCCGATCCTGCAGCACAACTGCCCGGGCAAGGCGGACAGTTCACGGCGGGCGGCGACCAGGACGGCGCTGCGCCCGCCGTCCACCAGCAGCGGACGCACCTGCGCCTCGGTGGTGACGTTGTCGAGGACCACCAGCACCCGACGTCCGCTCAGCGCGTCCCGCAGCCGGGCCCGCGCCTCCTCCGGGTCCTCGGCGCCGGGCGCCCGGCCGAGGGAGCGCAGCACGCGGCCGACCAGTTGGTCCGAGGTGAAGGGCAGGCCGGAGGCGGGGTGCAGGTCGACGAAGACCTGGCCGTCCGGGAACCGGTCCCGCACGGTGTGGGCGGTGCGCAGGACCAGGGCGGTCTTCCCGGCGCCCGGGGGGCCCACGACGACCGCCGGCCCGCCCCTGCCGGGCAGGTGCGCCGCCAGACCGGCGGCCGGCGCCTCCCGGCCGACGAGCCGGTGCCGGGGCGCCGGGGGAAGCTCGGCCGGCACGGCGGGACCGGGCGCATGCCCGCTCCGCACCGGTGACCGGAGTGCCCCGGGCAGCCGTAACAGCCCCCGCACCTCGGCCGGTTCCAGCCCGAGCGCCTCGGCCAGCAGCACGAGCGACTGCCGGCGGGGCCGGGCGGTGTGGCCGGTCTCCAGGTTCCGTATGGCCCGCACGCTCAGCCCCGAGCGCACGGCCAGCTCGTCCTGGGTCAGACAGGCCGCCTCCCGGGCCCGCACCAGCGCGGCGGCGAGACTCGGCGGCGGCCCGGACGGGTGGTGCCGGTGCACCGTCACCCGTTCTCCCGGCCGGGCACCGCGCGTGTACCGGCGTCCGGCCGGCGCAGGGCCGCGACGAACTTGTAGCGCGAGCCCCGGTACACCGAGCGCACCCACTCCACCGGCGTGCCCTCGGCGTCCCGGGAGTGCCGGGACAGCAGCAGCATCGGCAGGCCCACGTCGGTGGCGAGGAGCTGGGCCTCGCGCGGGGTCGACAGACAGGTCTCGATGGTCTCGTCGGCCTCCGCGAGATGGACGCCGTACACCTCGGCGAGGGCCGTGTACAGCGACGGGTACGTCGCGAGCGACCGGCGCAGCCCCGGAAAGCGCCGTACCGACAGATGGGTCGTCTCGATCGCCATCGGGTCGCCGCCGGCCAGCCGCAGCCGCTCGATGCGCAGCACCCGCTCCCCGGCCGCGATGCCCAGCAGCCCGGACAGATCGGCGTCCGCCGGGATCTCGCCGATGTCCAGCACCTGCGAGGCGGGCGTGAGGCCCTGGGCGCGCATGTCCTCGGTGTGGGAGGTCAGTTGGAGGGTCCGGTACAGCTTGGGCTGGGCGACGAAGGTGCCCTTGCCCTGGATGCGGTCGAGCCGGCCCTCGCCCACCAGCTCCTGCAGCGCCTGCCGGACGGTGGTGCGCGAGGTGCCGAGCCGGACGGCGAGCAGGCGCTCGGCGGGCATGGCCGAGCCGGGCTGCAACGCCTGCGCCATCTCCAGCACCTGCTGCTTGATCCGGTAGTACTTCGGCACGCGCGCGGTGCGACCGGGCACCCCCGCGGGGTGCTGGGCGCTGCTGACGTCGGTGGCCATGCCTGCCTTCCCGGCTGTGGGGTGGGCCTCCCGTTATAGCGACCCACCGTCCTATGGTCTAGTCCAACCCCTGCGGGAGGTCTAGTCCAGTAGGCGCGACGGGTGGTGCGGCGGGCGGGGCGCCCGAAAAAGGGGATGGATCCCCTCCGGTGACTTTCTCGTAACGGCCGCGGCGCCTTGCCGAACCACCCTTGACACTCCAAAAGGTCTAGGCCAAGCTCCACCCTACTGGTCTACACCATTAGTGGCCGGTCCCGAGCCCTACGTGCAACAGCGTCGTACGCAGGTCACCGCGAGGGCGTGGGGGGTTGGTGGCATCCCTGAGGAGGGTGGCGTGAAGCGCAAGCTTGCGGCCGCGATCGTGATCGCGGGCATGATGGTCTCCGTCTCGGCGTGTGGCGGGAACGACGACGACAGCGGCAAGGACGCGGGACCGGACAGCTGGAAGGGCCAGACGCTCACCGTCTGGACGATGGACGGCTCGGCGCCGCCCCAGTGGACGAAGGACGTCAAGGCGGCGTTCGAGAAGAAGACCGGCGCCAAGCTGAAGTTCGAGACGCAGAAGTGGGACGGGATCCAGCAGAAGATCACCACCGCCCTCTCCGAGGACAACCCGCCGGACGTCCTCGAGGTCGGCAACACCCAGACCCCGGCCTACGCCGCCACCGGCGGCCTCGCCGAACTGAGCGACCTCAAGCAGCAGATCGGCTCGGACTGGACCCCGTCGGTCTCCCAGTCCTCCGTCTACGACGGCAAGCAGTACGCCGCCCCGTGGTACTTCGCCAACCGCGTCGTCATCTACAACAAGAAGATCTGGGCCAAGGCCGGCATCAAGGGCACCCCGAAGACCCGGGACGAGTTCTTCAAGGACCTGGACGCCATCGGCAAGAAGACCGACGCCGAGCCGCTCTACCTGCCCGGCCAGAACTGGTACTTCTTCGACGGCCTGACCATCGGCCAGGGCGCCGACCTGGTGAAGAAGCAGGGCGGCAAGTACGTCTCCAACCTGGCCGACCCCAAGGTGTCCGCGGCCATGGAGATCTACAAGAAGTACGCCTCCTACTCCAAGGCGCCCAAGGACAAGGACGAGGCCACCCCGCAGCAGGCCCAGGTCTTCGCCAAGGGCAAAACCGGCGCGTTCATCGGCATGGGCTGGGAGGCCGGCACCGCCGTCCAGGCCAACAAGGCCATCGAGAAGGACCTCGGCTACTTCACCATCCCGGGTGCCACCGCCGACAAGCCCGAGGGCGTCTTCCTCGGCGGCTCCAACCTGGCCGTCGCCCAGGGCAGCAAGAAGCAGTCCCTGGCCAAGGAGTTCCTGAAGATCGCCCTGTCCGACCAGTACGAGGGCGAGCTGGCCAAGCTCAACGGCGTCATCCCGAACAAGCAGTCCCTGGAGACCAACCTCAAGGGCAACGCCGTCGCCGAGGCCGCCGCTCCGGGCGCCGCGGCGGGTGGCACCACCCCGCTGATCCCCGAGTGGGCGGCGGTGGAGAACACCCCCAACCCGATCAAGTCCTACATGACCGCCGTGCTGAACGGTAAGTCCCCGGCGGCCGCCGCCAAGCAGGTCGAGGGCGAGATCAACAAGCGCCTGGCCCAAAAGAACTGATGACCCGCGCCGGGGGCGTCGGCGGACGCCCCCGGCTCAGTCGTTCGTACGGCCCCTACGGCCGGTACCGCCACGGAAGAGATGGCAACTCATGTCAGTGCAGACCGAAGGCACGGACACGGCCGGGGAGCCCGCTGTCCACAAGGCCCGGGTGCCGGCGCCGCCGAGGGGTGAGGACCGCGGGCCCGGACCCTCGCCCGCCCGCCGCGCCGCCGCCGCTCCCTATCTGCTCCTGCTGCCCGCGCTGCTGGCCACCCTGGTCCTGCTCGGCTGGCCGCTGGTGAAGAACGGCATGCTGTCGTTCCAGAACCTCAACCCCCGGCAGCTCATCCAGCACCTCACCGAGTGGAACGGCATCGACAACTACCGCGAAGTCCTCAGCGGTTCGGACTTCTGGCACGTCGTCGAGCGCTCGGTAATCTTCACCGCCGCCAACGTCGTCCTGATCATGCTGTCCGGCACCCTGATCGGCCTGCTGCTGGCCCGCCTCGGCCGGAAGATGCGGCTGCTGCTCATGCTGGGCCTCGTCCTCGCCTGGGCCATGCCCGTCATCGCGGCGACCACCGTCTACCAGTGGCTGTTCGCCCAGCGCTTCGGTGTCGTCAACTGGGTCCTGGACAAGCTCGGGTGGCACTCCATGGCCGACTACAACTGGTTCGGCTCCCAGTTCTCCACCTTCTCCGTGATCACCCTGCTGATCGTCTGGCAGTCGATCCCGTTCGTGGCGATCAACCTGTACGCCGCCACCACCACGATCCCCCGGGAGCTGTACGAGGCCGCGTCGCTCGACGGCGCCGGTGCCTGGAAGAGCTTCACCTCGGTCACCTTCCCGTTCCTGCGGCCCTTCCTGTACGCCACGACGTTCCTCGAGGTCATCTGGGTGTTCAAGGCGTTCCCGCAGATCTTCGCCCTGAACGAGGGCGGCCCCGACCACCTCACCGAGACGCTGCCGATCTACGCCTTCGTCGAGGGCGTCGGCAACCAGCACTTCGGCGTGGGTGCGGCGATCTCCTTCCTGACGATCCTGGTGCTGCTCGTCATCACCTCGTACTACCTGCGCATGGTGCTCAAGCAAGAGGAGGACGAGCTGTGAAGCGCTCCGTCTTCGGCCGTATCTGGCCCAACGCGACCGCCCTCGTCCTCTTCGTCGGCTTCGCGTTCCCCGTCTACTGGATGTTCGCCACGGCCCTCAAACCGACCGGCGACATCATCTCCGAGAACCCGGTGTGGTTCCCGGCCCACGTCACCTTCGGCCACTTCGGCAAGGCCGTGCACGCCGACCACTTCTGGACCCTGGTCGCCAACTCCGTCACCGTCACGGTCAGCGCGGTGCTGCTGTCGCTCGTCATCGCCCTGTTCGCCGCCTTCGCGCTGGCACGGATGCGGTTCAAGGGCCGGCGCGGCTTCATCGTGACCTTCATGCTGGCGCAGATGGCGCCCTGGGAGGTCATGGTCATCGCCATCTACATGCTGGTCCGCGACAACGACATGCTCGACAGCCTGGTCCCGCTCACCGTCTTCTACGCGATCATGGTGCTGCCGCTGACCATCCTGACGCTGCGCGGCTATGTGGCCGCCGTGCCCAAGGAGCTGGAGGAGTCCGCGATGGTCGACGGCTGCACCCGCCCCCAGGCCTTCGCCAAGGTGATCTTCCCGCTGCTGGCGCCCGGCCTGATGGCCACCTCGCTGTTCGGGTTCATCACCGCCTGGAACGAGTTCCCGCTGGTCCTGATCCTCAACAAGGACATCGAGAAGCAGACCCTGCCGCTGTGGCTGTCGCAGTTCCAGACCGCCTTCGGCGACGACTGGGGTGCCACGATGGCCGCCTCGTCCCTGTTCGCGCTGCCCATCCTGATCCTCTTCATCTTCCTGCAACGCAAGGCTGTCAGCGGGCTGACCGACGGCGCCGTGAAGGGATGACACCGCCGATGACCACACTTGCCACGGGCGCAGACACCCTCACCCGCGACGCCCTCGCGGTGCTGCAGCCGGGGTTCGACGGCACCACCGCGCCGGACTGGGTGCGCCGCCGTGTCGGCGAGGGTCTCGCCTCCGTCGCCCTGTTCGGCCGCAACGTCGTCAGCGAGGAGCAGGTCACCGCCCTGACCGCCGAGTTGCGCGCCGAGCGGGACGATCTGCTGGTGGCCATCGACGAGGAGAGCGGCGACGTCACCCGGCTGGACGTGCGCACCGGCTCGTCCTTCCCCGGCAACCACGCCCTCGGCGCCGTCGACGACCCCGGCCTCACCCGGGGCGTGGCCCGCGAGCTGGGCCGGCGCCTGGCGGCGTGCGGCGTCAACTTCGACTGGGCGCCCTCCGCCGACGTCAACGCCAACCCCGACAACCCCGTCATCGGCGTGCGCGCCTTCGGCGCCGACCCCGCCCTGGTCGCCCGGCACACCGCCGCCTGGGTCGAGGGGCTGCAGTCCACCGGTGTCGCCGCGTGCACCAAGCACTTCCCGGGTCACGGCGACACCAACGTCGACTCCCACCACGCCGTGCCGCGCATCGACGTCGACGCCGACACCCTCCACGCGCGCGAACTGCCGCCGTTCCGCGCCGCCATCGCGGCCGGCACCCGGGCCGTCATGAGCGCGCACATCCTGGTCCCCGCCCTCGACCCGGACCGCCCAGGCACCCTCTCCCGCCGCGTCCTCACCGACCTGCTGCGCGGTGAGCTCGGCTACCAGGGCCTGATCGTGACCGACGGCATGGAGATGCGCGCGATCTCCGCCACCTACGGCCTGGAGCACGGCGTCGTCCTCGCGATCGCCGCGGGCGCCGACGCGATCTGCGTGGGCGGCGGCCTGTGCGACGAGGCCACCGTGCTCAGCCTGCGGGACGCACTGGTGGCCGCCGTGCGCTCCGGCGAGCTGCCCGAGGAGCGCCTGGCCGACGCCGCCGCCCGGGTGCGGCAGCTGGCGCGCTGGACCACCGGGGCGCGAAGCGGCGCCGGGGGCGCCGTACCGGAGCCGGAGATCGGCCTGGTCGCGGCCCGCCGCGCGCTGACCGTGACCCGGGCCGGGGTCCGAGCGCCGCTCACGGAGCCGGTCCACGTGGCCCGGTTCAGCCCGGCGCCGAACATCGCCGTCGGCGACGAGACCCCCTGGGGCCCGGCCGCCGAGCTGACGCGGCTGCTGCCCGGCACCACGGCCGGCACCTTCAGCGGCCCCGACGCGGGCCGGGACGCCCTCGCGGCCGCCGACGGCCGGCGGATCGTCGCCGTGGTCCGCGACGAGCACCGGCACGCCTGGATGGGCGCCGCCCTGGACACCCTGCTCGCTGCCCGCCCGGACACCGTGGTCGTCGAGATGGGCGTCCCGCAGGCCCCGCCGCGCGGCGCCCTGCACATCGCCACCCACGGCGCCGCCCGCGTCTGCGGCGTGGCGGCGGCGGAGGCCGTCGTCGCGGGCTGAACCGCGCGCACGCGAAGGCCGGCACCGGAGCACTCGGTGCCGGCCTTCGCGTTGCCCGACGACCGGCATCCGGGCGGCAGTCGACCGGCATTTCCCGAGGGGTACCGCCCGGTAGTCGTTGACACCCGCAATTGGTCTAGTCCAGCTTGAGGGGGCGCCACCGTTCGACCACCACGGAAGTGACGGCATGCACCAGACCGCCCCCTACCTCCACCGAGCGGCCTCCGCCCGCCCCTACTTCAGCGCCGACGGCGAGACCTACCTCGCCCCGACCCCGCTGCGCGACCTGGAGAAGACCCGGCCCCTGCGGGTGCTGTCCGAGGAGGACTTCGCCCACTGGCAGACCTACGGCCACGTCGTCCTCCGCGAGGCCGTCACCCCCGGCGAGGCCAAGAGCCTGCTGGAGTTCGCCTGGGACTTCACCGGCCTCGACCCCGACCGCCCCGACACCTGGTACGAGGAGCCGGAGTTCCGCTCCGAACTCGACCGGCACCTGTACATCTACGGCTTCGTGGAGGCCTACCACCACCAACTGCTGTGGGACAGCCGCCAGAGCCGACGCGTGTACGACGCCTTCGCCGACGTGTGGGACTGCGCGGAGCTGTGGGTCACCCTGGACCGGCTCAACCTCAACCCGCCCAACGTCCGCACCCGTTCCCGCTCCCTGATCGACCCCTCCGACGAGGGCTTCGACATCGAGCTGCACTGGGACGTCGACACCACCCTGGCCGTGCTCCCGCAGCGCGTCCAGGGCATCCTCGCCCTCACCGACACCCGGCCCGAACTCGGCGGCTTCCAGTGCGCCCCCGAGCTGTTCCGCCGCTTCGAGCAGTGGCGCGTCGCCCAGCCGGCCGGCCGCGACCCGGTCCGGCCCGCGATCGACCACGCCGAGTTCCCCGTGGTACGCCCCGACCTCCAAGCCGGCGACCTGCTCATCTTCAACGGGCTGCTGGCCCACGGCGTCGCCCCGAACCTCTCCGCGAGCGGCGTCCGGGCCGTGCAGTACCTGTCGATGATGCCCGCCCTGGAGGAGCACACGGCGCTGCGCGACTCCCGCGTCGACTCCTGGCGCACGCTCGCCACCCCCACCTGGAACGGCACCCTCCTGGGCGACGCCCGCGAGCCGGAGGCCGACCGCTACGGGCCGGCCACGCTCAACCCCCTCGGCAGACGACTGCTCGGCCTGGATCCCTGGACCACCGCCCCGGAAGGGGCACAGTGAACCGCATCTGCCTGTGCCTGCCCACCAACCGGGCCTGCGCCGCCACCCTCACCGCGATCCACGCGGAGGCCGCCCACGCCGCGAGCCGCTTCGGCGCCGACGTCCAGCTCCTGATCCTCGACTCCTCCGACGACCGCACCCGCGCCGGACACGCCCGGACCGTCGCCGCACTGCCCCCGGCACCCGGCGTCACCGTCCACCACCTCGACGAGACCGCCCAACAGGCCTTCCTGCGCCGCACCATCGAGCGCGCCGGACTGCCCGCCCCCGAGCGGCTCCTGCACCTGATGCTCCCGCCGGCCGTCTCCTACGGCGCCTGCACCAACCGCGCCTTCCTGCTCGCCACCGCCCTCGGCTGCTCCTCCGTCCACCGCAGGGACTCCGACAGCACCTACCAACTCCACGACGGTGCACCGGTGTTCCCCGTCCACCACGAACTGCCCTGGCTCGGCAGGACCGCCGCCGAGGCCGCCGGCGGAGGCCTGCGCGCCGACCTCGCCCCCGCGCTGCTGGACCGCCCGGTGTCCCTGGCCGGTGCCTCCTTCATCGGCGAACTCTCCGTCGACATCGGCGAGATACGGCGCCTGGACGAAGGCGTCTACCACGACGTGGCCGGCCTCTGGGCGCCGGGCGACTGGCCCGAGGACCGCAGACGCGCACTGGTCGAGGAGTCCTTCACCGGCGCCGGCACGACCCCGTTCACCGGCGACCGCGCGCTCCTCACCCGGGTCGACCCCCTGCGCGTCGACATGTGCAACATCGCCTTCGACCGCGCGGTCTACGAACGGATGCCCTTGCCGCCCGCCACCGACACCATCGGCAGCGACTACTTCCTGCTCCACCTGGTCCACGACGCCGGCCTGCCCGGCATCCTGCACAACCGCCACATAGAGAACTTCCACACCCCCGAACGCCGCACCGACACCGGCTTCCCGGCCTACCAGCGCCGGTTCGTGAAGTTCCTGCTGTCGATGCTCTACCTCCACGACGTGTACGACCGGATGGCGGCCGAGGGCGACCGGCTGCTGAACGACCGCCGGCAGGTGCGGACCGAACGGGTCGTGGAGTTCCTGCGCGAGAGCAGCGGCCTGGACCGCACCGAGAACCTCTGGCGCCTGGACCGCGTGGACACGGCCTACCGCAAACTGGGCGGCAGATACGCCGCGTTCGCGGACGAACTCGGCGCGGAGCGCGACCGGTTGCTGCACGAGGCCCCGGCCGACATCGAGGCCCATGCCGACCTGGCGGAGGCATGGCCCGCGCTGATCGAGGCGGCCCGCCCATGAGCGGCCCCCTCGGCACCCCTCTGGCCGGCGCGCTCGCCGCCGCCGGAACCGACCGCATCGTCTACGACCTCACCGGCATCGAATCCCAGTACGACCGGCTCACCGCCGAACTGCCCGGCGTACGGGTCCGCTTCGCGCTGAAGGCCTGCCCCGTCGACGAGGTGCTGCGCTGCCTCGCCGACCGGGGCGCCGGCTTCGACGCGGCGAGCCCCGCCGAGATCCGGCAGGCGCTGCGCACGGGCGTGCCCGCGGACCGCGTCCACTACGGCAACACCGTCAAGTCGGACGCGGACATCGCCGAGGCCCACCGGCTGGGCGTGCGCACCTTCGCCACCGACAGCCTCCAGGACGTCACCGCCCTCGCCCGGCACGCCCCCGGCGCCCGCGTGTTCTGCCGGCTCGCCACCAGCGGGGACGGCGCCCTGTGGGGCCTGAACCGCAAGTTCGGCTGCTCGGCCGGGGACGCCGTCCGCGTCCTCGCCACCGCCCGCGCCCGCGGCCTCACCCCGGCCGGCCTGTCCGTCCACGTCGGCTCCCAGCAGATGACCGGCGAAGCCTGGCGGCAGGCACTCGACTCGCTCGCCGAGGCCCTGACGGCGCTGGGCGGGCTGGGGATCGTACCGGACCACGTGAACCTCGGCGGCGGCCTGCCCGCGCTCGGCTACCTGGACCGCCACGGCCACCCCCTCGACCCGCCCCTCGACAAGATCCTCACCGTGATCCGCGAGGGCATGGAGCACCTGAGCGGCCTCACCACCGCCCCGCTCGCCTTCGTCATGGAACCGGGCCGCCACCTGGTCGCCGACCACGGCGCCGTCCGCGCCCACGTCGGCCGGCTCACCCTGCGGGCACAGCCGGACGGGACGCACGCCCGCTGGCTCTACCTGAGCGTGGGCCGCTTCAACGGCCTCTACGAAATGGACCAGGTGACCCACCGACTGGTCTTCCCCGGCCATCCGGACCTCGGGGGGTACGTCCCCGCGGTCGTCGCCGGCCCGACCTGCGACAGCGACGACGCCTACGGCGGCGGCCGGCACCCGCTGCCCGTCCCGCGCGCCGCCGCCTCCGGCGACCCGGTCTGGATCCTGTCCGCCGGCGCCTACGCCACCAGCTACACCACCCGGGGCTTCAACGGCATCCGCCCGCTGCCCTGCGTGTGCGTCCGCGCCCCCGAAGGAGACCACTGACATGACAGGCCTCGTACGCGCCCTCACCGAGGCCGACTGGCCCCGGGTCGCCGCTCTGGAGGCCGGAGCCTACGCGGGCACCGGGCTGGCGGAGGGCGAGGCCGCGCTGCGCACCCGGGCCGCGGCGGGCACCTGCTTCGTCCTCGACCTCGGCGGCCGCGTCGCGGGCTACGTCCTCGCCCTGCCGTACCCCATGTACCGCTACCCGGACCTGACCCGGCCCGAGCCGACGGCCCCCCACTCGGCCAACCTCCACCTGCACGACCTCGTCGTCGACGCGCCCCTGCGCCGCCGGGGCCTGGGCAGCGCACTGGCACGGCACCTGCGGGACGCGGCCGGCATGCGCGGCTTCCGGACGACCTCGCTGATCGCGGTCGCCGGCAAGGAGCCCTTCTGGCGGGCCAACGGCTACCGGGCGCACCGCGAGGCCCGGTTGCCGTCCGCCTACGGCCCGGGCGCCGTCTACATGTCGGCCCCGGTGGCCGCGCGCCGGAAGGCGGGCTGACGATGACGACCCCCGACCCCGCCGGATTCCGCCGCGCCCAGGGGGCGATCGCGGCGCTGTTCTGCTTCCTCGGCCTGCAGTACGCCACCTGGGCCGCCCGACTGCCCGCGCTGAAGGCCAGGCTGGACCTCGGCGCCGGCGAACTCGGTCTGCTGCTGATGGCCTGCGGCGCCGGCGCGGCGGCCTCGTTCCCGCTCGTCGCCGTGCTGATGCGGCGACTCGGCTCCCGCCGTCTGTCGCTCGCCGCCGCCCTGTGCCTGACCGCACTCCTGGCCGCGCTGGCGGTGGTGCCCGACTATCCGCTGGCCCTGCTGGTCCTGTGCGCGGACGGCGTCGCCGTGGGCTGTCTGAACGTCGCCATGAACGCGCAGGGCGCCGCACTGGAGCGGGCGTACGGCCGTACCGCCATGTCCCGGCTCCACGCGACCTTCAGCGCCGGACTGCTCGCCGCCGCCCTCCTGGCCTCCGGCGTCACCGCCGTCACCGCCTCCGTGCCGGCCCACTTCGCGGTGGCCGCCGTGCTCCTGCTCGGCCTGCTCGCCCACGCCCGCCGGGGTCTGCTGCCGCACCGGGAACCCGGGCCCGCGGACCCGCCCACGAAGCGGGCGCGGCTGACCCCGCCGTCCGGGAAGACCCTGCTGATGGGGTGCGCCATGGCGTTCGGCACCATCACCGAGGGCGCCATGAACGACTGGTCCACGCTCTACCTGAGGGACGCCGTCAAGGCCTCCGCCACGGTGGCGCCGCTGGGCATCGCGGTCGTCTCGGTCATGATGCTGCTGGCCCGCGTCCGCGCCGACGGCTGGCGCGCCCGCTGGGGCGACGGGCGCGTCGTGCGCATCGGCAGCGCCGTGGCCGGCCTCGGCCTCGCCCTCGCCCTGGCCGCCGGCGGAGTACCGGCCACCCTGCTGGGCTTCGCCTGCGTCGGACTGGGAGCGGCCGCCGTGACGCCGTGCGTGTACGTCGCCGCCGCCGAGCGCGGTTCGGACGCGCTGTCGCTGGTCGCCGCGATGGGTACGACGGGACTGCTGGCCGGCCCCGCCCTGATCGGCTTCGTCGCGGGCGCCGGCGGCCTGACCCTGGGCATGGCCACGGTGGCCGCCTCGGCCCTGATCGTCACCCTGACCGCCACCCGCATCCCGTGGCGCGCCCCCGTCGTCCCGGCCCCGGCAGCCTGACGGCCGCCCGCCCGCCGTTCCGTAAGGGAGACGGTACGGGGCGCGCATGGGGCAGGGGGCCCGTCGCGGTCATCGGCGCCGGGGCCGGCTGCCGGCGGTGCGGCAGGCGGGGGCGCAGGACCCGGGTCCACAGCAGCGCCAGCACGGCCGCGAGCGCGGCGAACGGCAGCTTGCATCGGCAAGTCCGCCGGCCCACCCCGCCGGGTTGCGCGGCCGTCACGCCTCCTGTACGACCTTGCCCAGGGGGAGCACGGCGGGCCTGACGCCGAGCGGTTCTCGTCCCCCTGCCGGGGTTTGACGCAAAGGAGCCGCGCGTGCCGCCCAGCGAGCCCGGAGCCGTCGTCGACGTGTCCAACGTCTGCTGGTCGCCCGAGATCGACCCGCTCGGTGTGAAACGCCCCCTCCTCGGCCGCCTCGACCTGCTCCGCGACGCCTGGCGCCGCAGCCGGGGCCCCGGCGCCCGGCTGACGCTCATCGCCGACGACTCCCTGCGCCGGCAACTCCCCGTCGGGGAACGGCCGCGCCTGGACGCCCTGGCGCGGGCCGGGGAGTTGAGGTTCGCGCCCACGGCCGACCCCGAACTCCTCTCCCTCGCCCGGGACTCCGAGCTGTACGTGATCAGCAGGGACCAGTTCATCGACCTCCGGCGCGCCCATCCGTGGATCCCGTCCGCGTCCGCGCGCTTCCTCGCCTGGCGCCAGGGGCCGGACGGCCTCCGCTTCGTGCGCAGCGGCGTCCGCGAGGTGCCCGAGCAGCGCAAGTCGCGTGCGGAGGAGGAGAAGGAACTCGTCCACGGCAGCGGCATCAACCCGCGGCGCGACGCCCACGCCCGCGTCCTGGAACAGGACTGGCGCTGCGTGTCGGCCTCGTGCTACCAGGCGATGCTCTGGCCCGACCGCCTGCTGCTCTGGCCGGCCATCGCCCGCCGCGACGGCAGCGCACGGTGCCCGTCCTGCGGCGCACGCCTCCAGGCGCGGGGTTCGCGGCCCCCGGTGCGCGTGGTGGTGGTGTCCGAGGCGTCGACGGACGCGGAGATCCTGCGCTTCCCGCTCGCCACGGAGACGTCCGTGCTCGTCGGCCGGGGCGCCCTGCCGCACGGGGTGAGCCTCGCCGCCCCCGACCTGCCCCACCCGGCGGCCACCGGCCGCATCAGCCGCAAGCACCTCCTGCTGTCGCTGTCCGGCCTCCACGGCGCCGGCAAGGGGGGCCGCCTCGCCGTCACCGACCTCGGCTCCAGCAACGGCACCGTCCTCGAGCCCTGCGGGAAGGGCGGCCGGACCCGGGAACTGGTCCCCGGCGAGGAGACGGTCATCGGCTCCGACGACGCACTCGTGCTCGCCGGGTCGGTGCGGCTCAGGCTGTCCGGCCGGCTGCACTTCCCCGGGGAGCGCGGGCTGCCTCCGGCATCGGGGACGGCCGCGGCCGCCACCGAGCTGATGTGACAGAGGCCTGTCGACTCCAGTCACCGCAGGGGTGTTTGACGTATGAACACTCCTCACGGCTCACCGGACTCGGATATCGTGACCAGGTGCTGGTAAGCCTGACTGTGGTGGGGGCGGCCCGCCAGTCCTTCACCAAGACGCTGGCCGTGACGGGCGCGGACGCCCAGGAGGTGGTGGCCTCCGCATGGCCGCCCGCGCCGCCGCCGGGCCTTGCCGCCCGTACCGAGGCGGACCCGCGCGGGCCGGGCCTCTTACGGGTGACCCTGGAGGGTCTCTGGCTCGGCACGCCCGCCGCACGCGACGAGGCCTGCGGGTATCTGCTGGCCCAGTTACGGGCGCTGGCCGATGCCGCCCAGCGGCTCGGCGGAATCCTGCACGCCCCGGGCGTCTCGCTCGGCCCCTCCTCGCCGCCCGCCGCGGGCGACCTGCACACCCTGTACGTCACCGACGCGGCGGAACAGGAAGTCCTCGTCAACCTCCTGCGCCGGTACAGCCCCGCCCTCATCGCGCTCTGCGGCCGGGGCGCGGTCGGGCCGCAGCCGGACCGGGTGGGGTCCCGCTGGCTGACGGACTCCCGCGAGCACCTCACCACGCGCTACCTCGCCTCCGCCGACCCCCGGCACCTGGAACACGTCCGCGCCGACATCCGGCGCCGCGACGGAATCGCCGACCTGACGCGCATGGACGTCGCCCCCGTGCCCGAGTCGGGCACGCGTCCCGCCGCCGTCCTCGTCCGCTGCATCGACGCCCAGCTCTCCGTGACCGACCTGCGTGCGCAGGCGGTGCTGCTGGCGGCCCTCGCGCTGTACGCCCGCCGCAAGGTGCGGGCGGGCAACCGGGAGGGCAACATTCCGCAGGCCACCCTGGAGAAGAACCGGGCCCGTGCCGTCACCCAGGGGCTGAGGGCCCGGTTCCTGCCCGAGGGCGACCGCGGGGCGAAGGCGACGGAGACCGTCCCGGCCCGGGAGAGTGTGCGCCGGCTCCTCGACGAACTGCTGCTGCCGCTCGGCCGGCTGGAGGCGAGCCCCGAGGAACTCGTCCCGCTGCTGGTGCCCGTCGAGGGGCCCGACACCGGGCTCCCGCCGAGTCGCAGCCAGGACCTCCTGACGGCGGCCGCGCGCCGCGGTCCCCACGAACTCGCCGCCACCGCCGAGCTGTTGCTCTTCGACTCCCGCCCGGGCGGCCTGCTCCTCGACTCGCTCCGCCGGGACGCCCCCGGCCGCGTCGAGCTGCTGCTCGGCTCCTGGACCCGCCGCCTGGCGCGGTCCGAGGAGAGCCGCCGCTCCGCCTCCGGCGGCCGCCGCCAGAACGGCAAGAACGGCAAGAACGGCGACAAGCCCGGTGGGAAGCCCGGCGGGAAGGCTCCTCAGGGCGGCTCCGACCGCGCCCGGGGTGCCGGCGGCACCGGCAGGCGCTCGGCCCGACCGGACCGCTCCGGCCGCCCCCAGCGGGGCAACCCCCACCGCTCCCGAAACGACCAGGACCGCACCCCACGCCCCAGCGACGACCCGGGTGCGGGCGGTGCTCCCGGCCGCGACGGCCGGCGGGCCTTCGGTGAGGGTGGTGCTTCCGGTCGCGATGGCCGGCGGGGCTTCGAGGAGGGTGGTGGTTCCGGTCGTGGCGCCCGGCGTGGCTCCGAGGGCGGGGGTGCCCCGGCTGGTGACGGCCGGCGGGGCTCCGGTGAGGGCGGTGCTTCCGGTCGCGACGGCCGGCGGGGCTTCGGTGAGGGTGGTGCTTCCGGTCGTGGCGCCCGGCGTGGCTCCGACGGCGGGGGTGCCCCGGCTGGTGACGGCCGGCGGGGTTCCGGTGAGGGTGGTGGTTCCGGGCGTGACGCCCGGCGTGGCTCCGACGGCGGGGGTGCCCCGGCTCGTGACGGCCGGCGTGACGGCGGTGGTTCCGGCCGTGGCTCCCGGCGCGGTCCCGGCAGCGATGGCGCCCCCTTCCGGGACCCTCAGCTCGGCTCCTCCGGCCGGGACGGCCGGCGCGGCTCCACCGACGGCCGGCGCGGGTGGGACCCCGGAGGCTCGGGTGGACAAGGACCCGGCTCGCCACGCAGCGGAATGAGTGACACGTGACCACAGCAGCGACCTTCACTCCCGACAGCCAGGTGGACGTCGTCCTCGACCTGCGCCACTGGCCCACCCCGACCGACGGCCAGGAGGCCCTCGTCGGCCTCTGGCAGCAACTGGAACCCGCTCTCCACGCCAAGCCGCTCGCCGCCGGTGCCGTCCACGTGTGGGAGTCCGACGCCGGGCGCATCACGGTGGAGATCGTGCGTGTCGACTCCCGGCTGGGACAGCCCGGCCCGGACACGCACTTCGCCATCGCCGCCGTACGCCAGCGCGCCGCACTGGTCTACCGGTGCGCCGTGTGCGAGCGCGGCAACCGGTCCGGCTACGGCTCCTTCCGCTGCCGCGGCTGCGCCGACGCCGGGCGCCCCGACCGGATCTGCGTCGAGCACGCCGTGGTCCTCGACGGAGCGCTGGTCCCCTCCTGTCCCGACCACCGGCCCGCGTGCCACGGCTGCGGCCGCGCCGCCGTGTTCTGGTGCGCCGGCCGTGACTGCAGGGCCACCGTGGCCTGGTGCGCCGAGCACCGCAAGCGGCACCCGCAGGACCCCGACACCGACTACTGCCCGGACTGCTACCGGCGCGCCTTCCCCGTCTGCGAGCAGCCCGGCTGCACCGCCGTGGGCACCGCGCACTGCGACTGGCTCGACCCCGCCGGGCGTGCCTGCGGCCGCTCCGCCTGCACCCGGCACGCCCGCCGCTGGCAGGTCTTCGGGTACGAGCGCGTCGGCATCGGCCTGTGCCAGGAACACCACCGGGTGCGCTCCCTGACCCCCGACGAGATCCTCTGGCAGATCTGCGGCACCGCCGGCCGCCGTCGTGGCCAGCGCATGCCGTCCCTCGCCGCCTTCGGACACAACCTGCGCACCGCCGGGCACACCGACCTCTCGGCCGACTACCCCTCGATCCGGGCCCGCCTCACCGGGCTGCACAACCGGCTGCGCTCCATGGCCCCCTCGCCCGCGCTGCGCGCCGTGGAGCGGGCCGGGACCGACTGGGACCGCCAGCTCGAGGAGCTGATGATCAACGTGGAGCAGGGCGAGCGGCTGCTCGAACGGCTCCGTGCGCTCGTACGGGAACAGGACGCCCGCTTCGGAGCCGAGATCGCGTCCGCCCTGTCCCTCGGCGAGTACAAACCCCCGCGTCCGCCGAAGTTCGGCGGTGGCCTGTGGGTGCGTCTGCCCGAGCACCTGATCGGCGCGTTCAAGGGCAGACAGCGGTCCCGCGTGGACAAGTACTCCGAAATCCTCGGTGTGATGGTCGACGTGCACGGCCGGAGGAGGACGTCCCGATGAGCCTGCCGATGCCCGGCCCCGACCGCCACCGGCTCCACCTCGTGCCCGCCGAGGGACCGCTGACCGGACAGCGCATCGGTGTCCCGGCGGCCAGTCTGCCCGCGCACACGGGACCCGACGGCGTACCCGCCCTGCTCACGACGAACCCCGCCGGCGAGCCGGTCTCCGCC
The DNA here is from genome assembly GCF_055572275.1 of Streptomyces sp. NPDC030798. Taxonomy (NCBI): domain Bacteria; kingdom Bacillati; phylum Actinomycetota; class Actinomycetes; order Kitasatosporales; family Streptomycetaceae; genus Streptomyces; species Streptomyces sp. NPDC030798. The sequence goes on from NZ_JBVIDR010000004.1 coordinate 247,799, forward strand.
GCCGTACGCCTCGTTCCGCTCGACGCGGTCCCGGACGGCGTCGTGGCGGTCAACGAGGACCTGGCGGCCGGGCTCGGGCTGGACGGGAACACCGAGGGCCGGGACTGGCGGCTGGACGCCGTACCGGTCGAGCCGGTGAAGTCGCTGACCCTGGAATCCTCCGTGGAGGCGCCGTTCGACGTGCTGGCCCGCGAGATCGGCGAAGCGGGCCTGCAGGGCACGCTGGTGTGGATCCCGCCGCAGGACACCGAACTCTGGATCGACGTCCCCGGCTCCGCCTCCTTCCGGGTCAGGGCACTCGAGGCGGGCGGCCGACGCGGCGTCCTCGTGGAGATCGGCGAGCGCACCGACGTGGAACTGTTCGTCTCCAGCGCCCGCAACGGGGTCGACATCGTCATCCTCGCCGACTGCTCCGGCTCGATGAGCGTCCCCGACATCCCCGAGTACAGCGAGGGCAGCGCCTACGGCGGCTCCTTCGGCCGGGGCGGCACCCGGGGCCGCCCGCGCATGGACGTCCTGCGCAGCGCCCTGACCGACCTGCTGGAGATGCGGCTGAGGATCAGCGGCCGCGTCTCCCGGCTGGCGATGCTGAAGTTCACCCACACCGTCGAGCACGTCTTCCCGCGGACCGGCGGCATGGCCGAACTCGACGCCGGCACCACCGGGCCCGCAGTGGAGGAGTTCCGCAACGCCGTGGCGCTGCTGCGCCCGGAGGACGCCGGCACGGACATCGGCAACGCCCTCCACGAGGCCGCCAACCTCCTCTACCTGCACGGCAAGCCGGGCAACGAGCGGCTCATCGTCCTGGTCAGCGACGGTGCGCACTGGACCCGCCGCGGCAACGACGGGGTCGGCGAGGTGGTGTTCGCCGACCGGGAGCCCGTCAGCCTGATGGAACACCTCCACCTCAACACCAAGGTGCGGCTGCACGCCGTGGGCGTCAGCACCATGGCGATGTACCGGCGGTGGATCGCCGCCGGCAACCGCGGCGGCGAGGTCTTCGAGCCCAACCACGAACTGCTCCAGCAGCTCGTCCGGGTCGGGGGCGGCGACGAGGCGGCCATCGGCGGGTTCGACGTGCTCGCCCGCTACTTCTCCGGCCTCGGCGCGGGCATGACCCGCCGGGTCTCCCTGGGCCGGCGCCCCCGTCCGGAGACCGCGCTGCCCCCGAGGCTCGCCGAGGAGTTGCGCCTGCTCGCCGAGCAGAGCCGCGTGCGCGCGGCCGGCGGGCCCGCCCACCAGCCCGGGGCGGACGGCCGGACCCTCGGCGACCGCCTCAGGGAGTCCACAGGCGTCGCCAACCGCGAGTCCCGGCGCGCGCTGGGCCGGCCCCTGTTCCAGGAGGGCCGGGTGATGACGGCCGTGAACCGGTCCGTCGTCACCCTGCACACCCGGCCGAGCCGCACCTTCGAACGGGACTTGGCCTCGTTCGCCCCCGCTCGCCCCGCCTCGGTCCCCCCGGCGCTCACCGCGCCGCTGGACACCCTCGACGCGCTGGTCGAGCAGCTCGGCGAGGCCCGGCAGGGCCCGGCCTGGGACACCGGGCGCCGCGCCGCATGGGTGCAGGAACTCGCGGCGGCGATGGACGCACTGGTGCGCGCGCTGGAGCCGCTGCCCGACGCGCCGGCCGCCGCCCCCGGTGGCCCGGCGACGGCCACGGCGCCCACGACCGGGGCGAACGGCCGGTACGACGCGCCGCCGGCTGCCACCCCGGCCTCGCCGGACGGCGGCTACGACCGCACCGACACGGGCCCCTACGCACCGGCAGCCCAGCCCGTCGCCGCGGGCCACACCCCGCCGGCCTCGGAACCGGAGGAGCAGCCCTCGGTCACGACACCCCTGTTCCGCTACCGGGGTGAGGAGTGAGCCAGGAGCGGCCCCGCTGGGAACCCGGCTGGCAGTGCGGCCCCCCGGAGCGGCCCGACGAGTACACCCTCGTCAGTCATCTGCACACCGGCGGCGAGGGCGAGGTCTGGCGTGCCTCCCGACGGCTGCGGGACGGGGACGAGAGCTACATCGCCCTGAAGATCCTCAAGGCGTCGGAGGAGGAAGTGCCCCCGGAACAGCGCGCTGTCTGGCGGGACCGCTGGGGCGACAGCGTGCACCGGCGGATCGGACTCGACATACCCGGCCTGGCCACCCCGTACAACTACTTCGTGGGCCCGGTGCCGCGCCCGCCGCACCAGCGGCCGTCCGGCGCCGAGATCGTCTACCTGCTCTCCCCGTGGTACGACGGCACGCCCGCCGATCTGTGGGCCAGGGCCTCGCCGGCCGACGCGGTCGAACGGGCCCGCGTGCTGCGGGCGTTGTGCGTGATCGTCGACCGGCTGCACGACCTCGGCTACGTCCACCGGGACATCTCCGGCGGCAACGTCCTGGTCACCGACGAGGGACAGGTCCGGCTGATCGACATCACGTTCCTGGCCCCGCTCGAGCGGACCCTGACCCAGACCCCGCACACTCCCGGCTACGCCCCGGCCGTCGAGGAGCGCACGAGCAGGCGCCCCGACCCGGCCCGGGACCGTTTCTCGGTGGGCGCCGTGGCCCGCGCCCTGCTGCTGCCGCACCTCGGCCGCCTCGGCGACCACGACGCGGCCCGCACGACACACCGCCAACTCCTCGCTCACGGCTACTCGTCGGAGGTCGCGGACTGCCTGGTCCGGGCCCTCGACCCCGACCCGGCCCGGCGCCCCGCCCCGTTGACCGCCTGGGCCGAGGAGCTGCGCGACCTGCTGACCGCCGACCGGGACGCCCCGCACACCTGCCTCGACGCCCTGCCCCAGGGGGTGGGTCACCCCCTGGTGGTGACCGGCGGCCGTTCCGGAATCCACTGGTACGCCCCGCCCGGTCACTCCCGGCACCCTCCGCCCGTCGCCCCCGGCGCCCCGCGAGGCGTACGCGATCTCGCCTGCCTGTCCGGCCCGTTCGGCGGTGACGGCCCGGCCGTCGCCGCGATCGACACACGCGGCGCTCTCTGGCTGGGCACGGCTGCCCGCTGGCGCGAGGTGGCCTGGGAGGTCCGCAGCGTCGTGGCCCTGAACACACCCGGGGCGTCCACGCTGCTGTGGGCAGGACACGCCTCGGGCGTCCACCTGTACCGGCCCCGACCGGCATCGGACCCGGGCCCGGAGCAGATGCCGGAGCCGCTGTCGACGCCGACCGGGGCCCCGACGGAGGTCCTGGCGGCGTCCCGCGACCGCGACGGCCACCCCTGCCTGCTGGTCGGGCTCCCGGGCCGGGTGGAGCTGTGGACCTGGCCGGGCCCGCCGCACGGCCTGCCCGACCGCCGCCCGGTCGGCACCGGCCCGGCGACCCGCGCCGCTCTGGCCCTCAACGTCTGGGGCGAGCTGGAGGCCGCCCTGGTCCGCCCGGACGGCAGCCGGGAACTGTGGTGCGACCACTTCGCCGACGGCTGGCTCCGCATGGAGCGGTCACGCCCGGCCGACCCCGCCACGACCGACGTCGCCCTCCTCGGCGACCGCCGGCTGAACGCCCAGGCCACCGCGTCGCAGGAGGGCCTCACCATCACCCTCACCACCTCCACCGACTCCACCACCTGGCACATCGACGACCCCGCCCACCAGGTGCGCCTCCTGCGCACCCCCGACGGCCGGCTCCTCGCCACCTACCTCACCGACGAGGGCCCCCGAACGGTGTGGGAGGAGTGGACGGGCATGCGGGGCCCGGTGCAGGGGCTCCACCGCCTCGAGACCGGCTCCGCCTGAGACCCTCGCCGGGTCGTTCCGGCGCCTGGCTCAGATGTCCCGGAAGATCTCGATCTGTGCCCCGATCGAGTTCAGCCGTTCCGCCAGGTCCTCGTAACCCCGGTTGATGACGTACACGTTGCGCAGGACCGACGTGCCCTCGGCGGCCATCATGGCCAGGAGGACGACCACGGCGGGGCGCAGGGCGGGCGGGCACATCATCTCGGCGGCGCGCCAGCGGGTGGGGCCCTCGACCAGGACGCGGTGGGGGTCGAGCAACTGCAGGCGGCCGCCGAGGCGGTTGAGGTCGGTCAGGTAGATCGCGCGGTTGTCGTAGACCCAGTCGTGGATCAGGGTCTGGCCGGAGGCCACCGCCGCGATGGCCGCGAAGAACGGGACGTTGTCGATGTTCAGGCCCGGGAACGGCATGGGGTGGATCTTGTCGATCGGGGCCTCGAGCTTGGAGGGGCGCACGGTGAGGTCGACCAGCCGGGTGCGGCCGTTGTCCGCGAAGTACTCGGGCGACCGGTCGTGGTCGAGACCCATCTCCTCCAGGACCGCCAGCTCGATCTCCAGGAACTCGATGGGGACGCGCCGCACGGTCAGTTCCGACTCCGTCACCACGGCGGCGGCCAGCAGGCTCATCGCCTCGACCGGGTCCTCGGAGGGGGAGTAGTCGACGTCGACGTCGATGTTCGGCACGCCGTGCACGGTGAGGGTGGTGGTGCCGATGCCCTCCACCTTCACGCCCAGCGCCTCCAGGAAGAAGCACAGGTCCTGGACCATGTAGTTGGAGGAGGCGTTGCGGATGACCGTCACGCCGTCGTGCCGGGCGGCGGCCAGCAGCGCGTTCTCGGTCACCGTGTCGCCGCGCTCGGTCAGCACGATCGGGCGGTCGGGGCGGACCGCGCGGTCCACCTGCGCGTGGTACTGGCCCTCGGTGGCCGCGATGTCCAGGCCGAACCGGCGCAACGCGATCATGTGCGGCTCGATGGTCCGCGTGCCGAGGTCGCAGCCGCCGGCGTACGGCAGTTTGAAGCGGTCCATCCGGTGCAGCAGCGGGCCGAGGAACATGATGATCGAGCGGGTGCGCACGGCGGCGTCCGCGTCGATCGCCGCCATCTCCAGTTCGGCCGGCGGGACGAGTTCCAGGTCGACGCCGTCGTTGATCCAGCGGGTGCGCACGCCGATGGAGCCCAGCACCTCCAGCAGGCGGTACACCTCCTCGATCCGGGCCACCCGGCGCAGTACCGTGCGCCCCTTGTTCAGCAGCGAGGCGCACAGCAGGGCCACGCAGGCGTTCTTGCTCGTCTTGACGTCGATGGCACCGGAGAGCCGGCGGCCGCCGACCACCCGCAGATGCATCGGCCCCGCGTAGCCCAGCGACACGATCTCGCTGTCCAGGGCCTCACCGATTCGGGCGATCATCTCAAGGCTGATGTTCTGGTTCCCGCGCTCGATGCGGTTGACCGCGCTCTGGCTGGTGCCGAGCGCCTCCGCGAGCTGCGCCTGTGTCCAGCCGCGGTGTTGCCGGGCGTCACGGATGAGCTTGCCGATGCGTACGAGGTAGTCGTCTGCCATGAGCCTGAGGTTATCTCAGATATGAGATGGCGCCTGTTGAGGGGTCCGTTCGGGTGATGAGGTGTCAGTGACCAGCGAAAACGGGGGCGATGAGGGGACGGTGGCGATGTGGGCGATTGGTGCGGATTGTCGCCCGATGGGGCAGTGGCGGGCCGTTGCCGGAGCGCGGCAGCGCTTCGGGGGGCGGTCGGACATGACCAGCCAGCCCCCATGTACTAGAGTTATCTCGACATCGAGATATCTGCCGAGGCGCACCGCAGCCGCCACTTCAGTAAGGCGAGCCTAACTTAGCCTGACCTTACTGCTCCGGCCACGTCGGCGTGGCGGCACGATTGACGGTGGTACGCGCACATCAATGAAGGAGACTGTCGTGTCGGCGAACAGCTTCGACGCCCGCAGCACGCTGCAGGTGGGCGACGAGTCGTACGAGATCTTCCGGCTGGACAAGGTGGAGGGCTCGGCCCGCCTGCCGTACAGCCTCAAGGTCCTGCTGGAGAACCTGCTCCGCACGGAGGACGGCGCGAACATCACCGCCGACCACATCCGCGCCCTCGGCGGCTGGGACTCCCAGGCCCAGCCCAGCCAGGAGATCCAGTTCACGCCGGCCCGCGTGATCATGCAGGACTTCACCGGCGTCCCCTGCGTCGTGGACCTCGCCACGATGCGTGAGGCCGTGAAGGAGCTCGGCGGCGACCCGGCCAAGATCAACCCGCTGGCGCCGGCCGAGCTGGTCATCGACCACTCCGTCATCGCCGACAAGTTCGGCACCAACGACGCCTTCAAGCAGAACGTCGAGCTGGAGTACGGCCGCAACAAGGAGCGCTACCAGTTCCTGCGCTGGGGCCAGACCGCCTTCGACGAGTTCAAGGTCGTACCCCCCGGCACCGGCATCGTCCACCAGGTCAACATCGAGCACCTGGCCCGCGTCGTCATGGTCCGCGACGGCAAGGCCTACCCCGACACCCTGGTCGGCACCGACTCGCACACCACCATGGTCAACGGCCTCGGCGTCCTCGGCTGGGGCGTCGGCGGCATCGAGGCCGAGGCCGCGATGCTCGGCCAGCCGGTCTCCATGCTCATCCCGCGCGTCGTCGGCTTCAAGCTGACCGGCGAGCTGCCCACCGGCACCACCGCCACCGACCTCGTGCTCACCATCACCGAGATGCTCCGCAAGCACGGCGTCGTCGGCAAGTTCGTCGAGTTCTACGGCGAGGGCGTGGCCGCGACGAGCCTCGCCAACCGCGCCACCATCGGCAACATGTCGCCCGAGTTCGGCTCCACCGCCGCGATCTTCCCGATCGACGACGAGACCCTGAACTACCTGCGCCTGACCGGCCGCTCCGACCAGCAGGTCGCCCTCGTCGAGGCCTACGCCAAGCAGCAGGGCCTGTGGCTGGACCCGAAGGCCGAGCCGGACTTCTCCGAGAAGCTCGAGCTGGACCTGTCCACGGTCGTGCCGTCCATCGCCGGCCCGAAGCGCCCGCAGGACCGCATCGTCCTCGCCGAGGCCGCCCAGCAGTTCGCCAAGGACGTCCTCAACTACGTCGAGGCGCCCGTCGCGCAGACGCCTGCCGCCGCCTCCTCCGTGGTCGACGAGGCCAGCGCCGAGTCCTTCCCGGCCTCCGACGCCCCGGCCTACGGCCACGAGGAGAACGGTGCCGGCGCCCCGCAGCACGGCCAGGGCACCGGCGCCGTACCGTCCAACCCGGTCCAGGTCACCGCCCCCGACGGCACCACCTACGAGCTGGACCACGGTGCGGTGACGGTCGCGGCCATCACCTCCTGCACCAACACCTCCAACCCGTACGTCATGATCGGCGCCGCCCTGGTCGCCAAGAAGGCGGTCGAGAAGGGCCTGACCCGCAAGCCGTGGGTCAAGTCCACCCTGGCCCCGGGCTCGAAGGTCGTCACCGACTACTTCGAGAAGGCCGGTCTGACCCCGTACCTGGACAAGCTGGGCTTCAACCTCGTCGGCTACGGCTGCACCACCTGCATCGGCAACTCCGGCCCGCTGCCGGAGGAGGTCTCCCAGGCGGTCAACGACCACGACCTCGCGGTCACCTCGGTCCTCTCCGGCAACCGGAACTTCGAGGGCCGCATCAACCCCGACGTCAAGATGAACTACCTGGCGTCCCCGCCGCTGGTCGTCGCCTACGCCATCGCGGGCTCCATGAAGGTGGACATCACCCGTGACGCCCTGGGCACCGACCAGGACGGCAACCCGGTGTACCTGAAGGACATCTGGCCGTCCGAGGCCGAGGTCAACGACGTCGTCGCCGCCGCCATCGGCGAGGACATGTTCGCCAAGTCCTACAGCGACGTCTTCGCCGGCGACGCCCAGTGGCAGTCCCTCCCGGTCCCGACCGGCAACACCTTCGAGTGGGACCCGGAGTCCACCTACGTCCGCAAGCCCCCGTACTTCGAGGGCATGGGCATGGACCCGGAGCCGGTCCAGGACATCTCCGGCGCCCGCGTCCTCGCCAAGCTCGGCGACTCGGTCACCACCGACCACATCTCCCCGGCCGGTGCCATCAAGGCCGACACCCCGGCCGGCAAGTACCTCACCGAGCACGGTGTGGAGCGTCGTGACTTCAACTCCTACGGCTCCCGCCGTGGCAACCACGAGGTCATGATCCGCGGTACGTTCGCCAACATCCGCCTGCGCAACCAGATCGCGCCGGGCACCGAGGGCGGCTACACGCGTGACTTCACGCAGGAGGGCGGCCCGGTCTCCTTCATCTACGACGCCTCGCAGAACTACCAGGCCGCCGGCATCCCGCTGGTCGTCCTGGCCGGCAAGGAGTACGGCTCCGGCTCGTCCCGCGACTGGGCCGCCAAGGGCACCGCGCTCCTCGGCGTCAAGGCCGTCATCGCCGAGTCGTACGAGCGCATCCACCGCTCGAACCTCATCGGCATGGGTGTGCTGCCGCTGCAGTTCCCGGAGGGCCGGACGGCCGAGTCCCTCGGTCTGACGGGCGAGGAGACCTTCTCCATCTCCGGCGTCACCGAGCTGAACGACGGCACCACGCCGCGCACGGTCAAGGTCACCACCGACACCGGTGTCGAGTTCGACGCGGTCGTCCGCATCGACACCCCCGGTGAGGCCGACTACTACCGCAACGGCGGCATCATGCAGTACGTGCTGCGCAGCCTGATCCGCAAGTAGGCGGTACGGCACGGCAGAGCCGTCGAGGGCCGCATCCCCGGTGCCGGGGGTGCGGCCCTTCGCCCGTTCCGCCCCGGTCATACGGGTCGTCGACCGCTTCACCCGAGCCGATCCCTCCCGCTCCCGCACCTCCGGCTCCACGCCCGGCTCCGGCCTCGGCCCGGCGGTCGCCGCCGCGATCACCCGGGCCCACGGCGGCACCCTCGACGTCGCCGGCACCCGGGCCGAACGGACCTCACCGTCGCCCTCCCGGCACCACCCGGACCGGCCCGGGCGTGCCGCGGTCGCCCCCGCAGCGTCAGGGGGCACCGTGAGGGACGTCAGCCGCCCGCACGGCGCCCTCGGGCCTCGGGCGGCTCCCCGGGGCCCGACAGCTCCGCCCGGTCCGGCAGGACCGCTTCAGGCCGGATCACCTCGCACCCTCGACGTCACCGGCGCCCCGGGCCGATCGGCTTCACCGTCGGGCTCGCGGCCACCACCCGGGCCGGCCCGGGCGTGCCGCGGTCGCCCCCGCAGCGTCAGGGGGCACCGTGAGGGACGTCAGCCGCCTGCACGGCGCCCTCGGGCCTCGTGCGGCTCCTCGGGGCCCGACAGCTCCGCCCGGTCCGGCAGGGCCGATTCAGGCCGGATCACCTCGCACCCTCGTCGTCGCCGGCGCCCCGGGCCGATCGGCCTTCACCGTCGGGCTCGCGGCCATCACCCGGACCGGCCCGGTCGTGCCGCCGCCCCCGCAGCGTCGGGGGGGGCACCGTGAGGGACGTCAGCCGCCTGCACGGCGCCCTCGGGCCTCGGGCGGCTCCCCGGGGCCCGACAGCTCCGCCCGGTCCGGCAGGACCGCTTCAGGCCGGATCACCTCGCACCCTCGACGTCGCCGGCGCCCCGGGCCGAAGGGACCTCACCGTCGAGCTCCCGGCCATCGATCCCGGGCGGCTCCATCAGCCCCGACAGCTCGGCGAGGTCGGGCAGGGCCAGTTCCGCCCAGATCACCTTCCCCTGGGGGGTGTACCGGGTGCCCCAGCGTTCGGACAGGTGGGAGACCAGGAACAGACCGCGCCCGCCCTCGTCCGTCGTCGCGGCGTACCGCAGATGCGGTGAGGTGCTGCTGCCGTCGGCCACCTCGCAGATCAGCGTCCGGTCGTGGATCAGCCGCACATGCACCGGGTCGCAGCCGTAGCGAATGGCGTTGGTGATCAGCTCGCTCAGCACCAGCTCCATGCCGAAGCCCAGCTCCGCCAGCCCCCACTCCTCCAGCTGCCCGGAGACGGCGAGGCGCATCTTCGACACCGCGGCCGGGTCGCGCGGCACGTCCCAGTCGGCGACCCGGTCGGGCGGCAGCGCCCGGGTGCGGGCGACGAGCAGGGCGACGTCGTCCTTGGGCCGCTCGGGCAGCAGCTCCTCCAGCACCGCCCGGCAGCTGTCCTCCGGCGCCCGCCCGGGATGCCCGGCCAGCGCCCGGCGCAGCAGCTCCATGCCCACGTCCAGGTCACGCCGGCGGTCCTCGACGAGGCCGTCGGTGTACAGCACCAGCTGGCTGCCCTCGGCCAGCTCCACCTCGGCCGTCTGGAACGGCATCCCGCCGAGCCCCAGCGGCGGCCCCGCCGGCAGGTCGATGAACTCGGCGCTGCCGTCCGGCCGCACCAGAGCCGGCGCCAGATGACCGGCCCGCGCCATGACACAGCGGCGCGTCACCGGGTCGTAGATCGCGTACAGGCAGGTGGCGCCGGCGATCTCCGCGGCCGCCTCCACGCACGCCTCGTCCTGGTCGATGCGTCCGACCAGGTCGTCCAGATGGCAGAGCAGCTCGTCGGGCGGCAGATCCAGCGTGGCGAAGTTGTGCACCGCGGTGCGCAGCCGCCCCATCGTCGCCGCCGCGTGCAGCCCGTGGCCGACCACGTCGCCGACGACCAGCGCCACCCGGCTGCCCGGCAGCGGGATCACGTCGAACCAGTCGCCGCTCACCCCCGAGTGCGCGGGCAGATAGCGGTAGCCGACGTCCAGGGCGCTCTGCTCGGGCAGCGCCCGCGGCAGCAGGCTGCGCTGCAGCGTGACCGCCAGGGCGTGCTCGCGGGTGTACCGGCGGGCGTTGTCGATGCTGACCGCGGCCCGGGCCACCAGCTCCTCCGCCAGCGACAGCTCCTCCACGTCGAAGGGCTCCCGTTTGGACCGGTAGAAGTTGGCCACGCCCAGCACGACACCACGGGCCTGGATCGGGGCGGAGATCAGCGAGTGGATGCCGTAGTCCAGGATCTGCCGGGTCCGCTCGGGGTCCTGCACCAGCCAGCCGTCGGCGGTGGCCAGGTCGGTGACCACCTCGGACCGACCGCCGTAGCCGCGGGCCTGCGGGGTCGAGGGCAGGAAGTCGATCAGCCGGCCCTTCTCGTACAGCGGATGGTCGTCACGGATGCCGCCCACCGCGACCCGCCGCAGGTCCGCCGCCGTGGGCGCCGGCTCCTCGCCCTGCAGCACGGCGTCGGCCAGGTCGACGGTGACGAAGTCGGCGAAGCGCGGCACGGCCACCCGCGCCAGCTCGTCGGCGGTGCGGACCACGTCCAGGGTGGTGCCGATGCCGAGCCCGGCGTCGTACAGCAGCTCCAGCCGCTCCCGCGCGACCTCCGCCCTGCCGGACACCGCCTGCAGCTCGGTGGAGTCCCGCAGCGTCATCACGGTGCCCCGGCACCCCACACGCTCCGTGGGCCGCTGGTTCACCGCCAGGAGCCGTCCCCCGGCGAAGTGGACCTCGTCGGTGGCCGTACGCCCGGAGGCCAGCAGCTCCACCATGTCGGCGTCGAGGCCCGACAGCTCCCGCACCGGGCGCCCCTCGGCCTCCAGGGGCAGCTCCAGCAGGCGCCTGGCCTCGTCGTTGGCGAGCCGCAGCCGCCCGTCGCCCCCGACGATGAGCACGCCCTCACGCACCGAGTGCAGCACCGTGTCGTGGTGCTGGTACATGCGGGTCATCTCGTCCGGGGCCAGGCTGTGCGTCTGCCGCCGCAGCCAGCGGCCCACCATGACCGTCACGCCCGTCGAGACCGCGAGCGCGACCGCCCCGGCGACCAGGATGAGCGGCAGCTGCCGGTCCATCTGGCTCGTCACGCTCTTCACCTTCAGCCCCGCGGAGACGAGAGCGACCACATGCCCGTGGGCATCGTCGATCGGCACGGTCGCCTGCACCTCGTGCCCGAGCGGGCCGTGGACGCTCTCGGTGTAGACGCGCCCGGCCAGCGAGGGGCCGATGGTGCCCACGAACCGCTTGCCGATCTTGCTCGGCATGGGGTGGGTGTAGCGGATGCCGTGGGTGTCCATGACGACGATGAAGTCGACGCCCGCCGACCTGCGCCCCGCCTCCGTGAGCGGCTGGAGCACCTTGGAGGGATCGCGGGTGTGCAGCGCCTGCACGACACCGGGGGAGTGCGCGAAGGTCTGCGCGACGGCTATGGACCGCCGCTTGGCCTCCGTGCTGGTGTCGCGTTCCGACTGCATGACGAGGGCGATGACGGCGCAGACCACGAGCAGTGCCACCAGGGCAAGCTGGAGCAGGAAGACCTGTCCCGCGAGGCTGCGCCGACTCCTGCCGATCACGGACCGCCAGGAGATGCGCCCGAATCGGGCGATTGGGTCCGACATGCGACATTTCTAGCACTGTGTTTTCCCGGGTGGCTATGGCCCGAACCCTTCTGTCACAGCACTGGCGGTGAGCGTTTACAGCGCGCGCTCGGCGCGCTAGCTTCACGGATGAGGGGTGGGAGCGCTCCCATGGCAGCGTGCGCGGCCTCGGTGGACCGGAACCCGCCTGGGTCGCACGGATCGCTCCCACCCCGCCCGTCGTCGCACCGCATCTCCGTGCGACCCCGCTGCGTGACCGTTCCGCACCACCTCTCGCACCACATCTCGTACGGCCTTCCCGCACGACGGAACCCGGAGGTGAACCTGTCATGTTCACGTCTATTCGGCGCGCGTCGGACCGGCCGCGCCGCCCGCGATTACCGCACCGCACCCGCCGCAGAGCCCTCTTCCTCACCCTCCTGGCCCTGCTGACCGCCCTCCCCGCCCTCGGCCTGATCCTCGCCACGAGCACCCCGGCCTCCGCCCACGGCACCCCCATGAGCCGGGCAGCCGCACCTTCCTGTGCCGGCAGGACGCGCTCACCGGAACCGGAGAGATCAAGCCCGTGAACCCGGCCTGCAGGGCGGCCCAGCAGACCGGCGGCACCACGCCGTTCTACAACTGGTTCTCGGTGCTCCGCTCGGACGGCGCCGGCCGCACCCGCGGCTTCGTGCCGGACGGCCGGTTGTGCAGCGGTGGCAACCCCGACTTCACGGGCTTCGACCTGGCCCGCGACGACTGGCCGGTGACCCATCTGACGGCGGGCGCCGCCATGGACTTCTCCTACAACGCCTGGGCCGCGCACCCCGGCTCGTTCCACCTCTACGTGACCAGGGACGGCTACGACCCGACCAAGCCGCTGACCTGGGACGAGATGGAGGACCAGCCGTTCCTCACCGCCGACCACCCGCCGCTGAACGGCACCCCGGGCACGGTCGAGGCCCACTACTCCTGGACCGGCAAGCTGCCCTCGGACAAGACGGGGCGGCACATCATCTACATGGTGTGGCAGCGCCCGGACAGCCCGGAGACCTTCTACTCCTGCTCCGACGTGATCTTCGACGGCGGCAACGGGGAGGTGACCGGCGTCCACGAACCCGGCAACCCCACCGAGCCCCCGCCCGGCGCCTGCACCGCCACCCGGAGGACGACCGGCACCTGGCCCGGCGGCCACCAGTCCGAGGTGACCGTGACCAACACCGGTGACGTGCCGATGCTCGGCTGGATGGTCGACTGGACGCTGCCCGCCGGACAGTCGGTGGCCGACCTGTGGAACGGCAACGCCACCTACACCGGGCAGGACGTGATGGTCCACAACGCCGACTGGAACGGCTCGTTGAGCCCGGGCCAGAGCACGACCTTCGGCCATGTCGTCCGGGGGTCGGGCGACGACAGCCCCACCGGCCTTGCCTGTCAGGTCGGTTGAACCGCTCTGGGCGGACCCGGTGGCCTTGGGCACCGGGTCCGCGAGCCGGGCAGGTGAGGGGGGTGACGCCCTGCCCGGGTGGTGCCGGCTTGTGGAGCGACCTGAGTGCGACAACGTTGTCGAATGGTCTGTACATGACTGTACCGCCTCAACCGACAGCCCCGTCAACCCACTTGAGGTAGCCCGACCGGGTGAACCCGGCGCGCACCCCGCGGGGCGTACGCGGTCTTCCGTGCCGGCGGTGGCGCACGTTACTGTCCCAGCGGCTTGTGCGACCTGTGGTGCGCGACCCGTCCGCTCAGGAGGAAGGGCCGCGTCATGCGTTTCCGTCCCACGTCCCTGCTGCTGGCCGCGGTGCTCGCGGCCGGCGGTGCCACCCCCGCCCTCGCGGCGACCGCCGCGCCCCCCGGACTCGTCAAGGACCCGACGCCGTACGTCGATCCGCTGATCGGCACCCGGAACGGCGGCAACGTCTTCCCCGGTGCCGTCGTACCGTTCGGCATGCTCTCCTGGAGCCCGGAGAACACGCGCGGCGACGCCACGAGAACGGCCGCGCCCGGCGGCTACCAGTACGACGCCACCCGCATCCGCGGCTTCAGCCTGACCCACATGTCCGGCACGGGCTGCGCGGGCGGCAGCGGCGATATCCCGTTCTTCCCCTACGCCGGCACGGTCACCTCCTCGCCGGCGAGCGACACCAAGGACGCCGTCTACGCCTCCGACTTCCGCCACGCCGACGAGACCGCCGAGCCCGGCCACTACCGGGTGGGCCTCGCCTCCGGCGTCACCGCCGACCTCACCGCGACCGCCCGCACGGGCTCGGCCCGCCTCACCTACCCGGCGGACACCCCGGCATCGCTGCTGATCCGCACCGCCAACTCCGAGGTCGGCTCGGCGGACTCCAAGGTCACGATCGACCCGAAGACCCGCACCGTCTCCGGCTCGGTCACCTCCGGCAACTTCTGCGGCTACCTCGACCCCGAGGGCCAACGCTCCTACTACACCCTGTACTTCACCGCCCGCTTCGACCGCGCCTTCAAGGCCGCCGGCACCTGGCAGGACGACAGGCTGGACCCCGGCTCCACGAGCGCCACCGGCGGCACCGGCGGTTTCTCCCACGGTGGGCGGCCCGTCGCGGGCAAGGGCGCCGGCGGGTACGTCGAGTTCGCACCGGGCAGCGGCCCGGTGAACGTCAAGGTCGGCATCTCCTACGTCAGCCGGGCGGCCGCCGAGGCCAACCTCCGGGCGGAGAACCCGCCGAAGCGGTCCTTCGACGCCGTCCTGGACGCGGCCCGCCGCGCCTGGCGCGACCGACTGGGCGCGGTCCGGGTCGGCGGCGGCACGGACCCCGACCGCACCACCTTCTACACCGCCCTCTACCACGCCCTGCTGCACCCCAACGTCATCAGCGACGCCGACGGCCGCTACCGGGGCAGCGACGGCCGGGTGCACCGGGTCGGCCACGGCCACCGCGCCCAGTACGGCACCTTCTCCGGCTGGGACGTCTACCGCGACCAGGTCCAGCTGCTCACCCTCCTCGACCCGCGCACCGGCTCCGACATCGCCCAGTCCCTCTACGCGCTCGCCCGGCAGAACGGCGGCGTCTGGGACCGCTGGCTGCACGGCGCGAGCGGCACCCACGTGATGAACGGCGACCCCTCGGCGACCGCCCTGGCCGGCATCCACGCCTTCGGCGGCACCGGTTTCGACCTCAGGGGCGCGCTGCGCTCCCTGGTCGAGGCGGCCACCGTACCGACGCGGCAGGACCTGTCGGCGGCCGGCAAGCCGGTGCTCTCGGTGGGCCAGCGCCCTTCGCTCGACAAGTACCTGAAGCTGCACTACATGCCGAGTGTGTCCAACGCCTGGGGCGGGGCCGCCGAGACCCTGGAGATGTCCACGGCGGACTTCGCCCTCTCCCAACTGGCCACGGCGGCGGGGGAGAAGGAAACGGCGTCGGCCTTCGCCCGGCGCGCGCAGTGGTGGCAGAACGCCTTCGACATCGCGGCCGACCCGGGCGGTGGCTACATCGCCGACCGCAAGGCCGACGGCAGCTGGGCCACCGGCTTCACCCCCGGCACCGGCACCGGCTTCGTGGAGGGCACGGCGGCGCAGTACACCTGGATGGTCCCGCACGACCCGGCGGGACTCTTCGCGGCGATGGGCGGCCGGGACAAGGCCCTCGCCCGCCTCGACGCCTTCTTCCACGACGCGGACGGCGGCTGGGCCTTCACCGGCAGCGGCGGCACCAAGTCCGAGCTGGACAACGAGCCGTCGATCAACGTGCCCTACCTGTACGACTACGCGGGCGCCCCGTACAAGACCCAGGAGACCGTCCGCGCGGCCATGCGCACGCTGTGGTCGACCGAGCCCGGAGGAATCCCCGGCAACGACGACCTCGGCGCGATGTCGTCCTGGTACGTCTTCTCCGCCCTCGGCATGTACCCGCAGGTTCCCTCGCGCGCCGAACTCGTCCTGGCCTCACCCTTGTTCGAGCGTGTGGAGATCAGCCGCCCGCACGGCAACGACATCTCCCTCCACGCGCGGGGAGCGGCGCCCGACGCCCCGTACATCCACTCCCTGAAGCTCGACGGCCGCACCTCCGCCCGCCCCTGGCTGCCCGCCTCCTTCGTCCGCGACGGGGGCCGCCTCGACCTCACCCTCTCCACCACCCCCGACCGCACCTGGGGCGCGGACTCCCCGCCGCCCTCCTTCCGGCAGGGCGAGCAGCCGTACCAGATCGGCGTCGGTCCCACCGCCGCCACCGTCGCCCCCGGCGACAGCACCACGGTCGCCGTCCGCGCCCTGGCGCTGAGCGGCGGCACCGGTCCCGAGGTGCGCTTCCAGGTCCGGACCCCCGCGGGCGTCACGGCCACCCCCGCCGAGGGCACGGTCACGGACGGCTCCCGGCGGATCAGCCTGACGCCGGGCAAGGACACCCCCCAGGGCTTCTACGACGTCACGGTCACGGTGACCTCCGGCGACACCTCCTACGAGCAGCCGGTCACCCTGACCGTCGCGGCCCCCGGCACCCTGCTCGCCGCCTACGACAACACCGGCATCTCCGACGACCGGGGCGACCACGACGAGGCCGACTACGACGGCGGCGGCTGGAGCTACTCCCGCCAGGCCCTCGCCGCCGCCGGCCTGACCCCGGGCAGCCGGGGCACGGTCGACGGCCTCACCTTCACCTGGCCCGCCTCGCCCGCGGGCCGCCCGGACAACGCCTCCGGCACCGGCCGGACGATCGACCTGGCGGCACCGGCCACCCGGCTCTCCTTCGTCGGCAGCGCGGTCAACGGCAACCAGCGGACCGAGGCCACCGTCACCTACTCCGACGGCACCACCGGCACCGTCGACCTCTCCTTCACCGACTGGACCGTCGGCGGCGGGGGCGGCACCGTCCAGTACGGCAACGAGGTCGTCGCCAGGACCGCGTACCGCAACGTCGCCGGCGCCGGCCAGGACCCGGTCGCCACCTACGTGTTCGCCACCCGCCCCGTCACGGCACCGGCCGGCCGCACCATCACGTCCGTCCGCCTTCCCCGCAACCCCGACCTGCACGTCTTCGCCCTGGCCGGCGACTGAGCAGCCGGCCGCCCAACTGGCCAGAATCGCACGGTTGCACACCGTTGCACAGGGCCTGGGAGAGTTCTGGCCATTCCCGCTTTCCCGTCCCCCGCTGCGGGGCATACTCGCCTCGCAGACGCGTCCGGGGGACGCGGAAACCGGGGGGAGAACCGCAGTGGGAAACCTTGGGCTCGCCGACACCATCGCCGCGCTGCGGGAGGAACTCGCCGAGGCCGTCGGCGCCGGCGCGGCAGCGGACTTCGGCTTCACCGTGGGCCAGGTGCAGCTGGAGGTGAACGTCGGCATCACCCGGGAGGCGTCCGGCACCGGCCGGGCCAAGTTCTGGGTGGTGGAACTCGGCGGCGACGCCGGGTACCGCCGGGAGGAGATCCAGCGGATCCTGCTCACCCTGGAGGCGCCCACGGACCGCACCGGACGGCCGGTCAAGGTGACGCGCGACTCCCTCGTCCAGCCCTGACGCGGCCCGCCCGGGACACCCGTCGTGATCAGCCCGCTCGATCGCGCGGTCGAAGTGCTGCGCAGACGTGCCGTCGGCACCTGGAGCGTCGGCTCCGGCTACCTGGTGGGTGGCCGGCTGGTGCTCACCGCCGCGCACAACGTCCTCACCGGCGACCTCGCCGACGACCTCGTCACCGTGCGGCGCTCGGACGGCAGCCGGCTCAAGGCCCAGGTGCTCGTCGCGGACGGGGACGACGACATCGCCCTGCTCCAGGTGGACGCCGACCCCACCCTCGACGACATGCCCGCCGTGCGGTTCGCCCGGATCGACCGCGGCCAGACCAGACGGGTGGAGAACTGCTGGGCGATCGGCTATCCGGGATGGAACGAACACGTGGTGGACGACGCCGACGTGCCCCTGCGCGACAGCGTGCAGATCCACGGCGTCATCCCACCCGGCTCCCATGTCCGGCGGGGACTGCTGGCGCTGCAGACGAGTTCGGCGCCGCAGTTCCCGGGACCGCGCGCGGGCAGCGCCTCGCCGTGGCAGGGCATGTCCGGAGCGGTGGTGTTCGCCGAGGACCCCGAGCTCGGTGCGCTGGCCGTGGGCGTCGTCACCGAGCACCACCTCCCCGAGGGAGCGTCGGCCCTGACCGTGGCACCGGTGACGGCACTGAGGGAACTGCTGCGGGACACGCCGTGGTGGCGGGACCTCGAGCCGGGCACCTGGGTCGCCCTGCCGCATGCCGGGACGAGCACCGCACGCCCGGCGAGCCGTCACACCACCCTGAACCGCGCGGTGTCGGACTTCACCGACCGGGAACGGGCGATGGCCAGGGCGGCCGTCCTGCTCACCGACCGGCTGGCGGACAGCGCCCCGGTGGTGGTCCTGCACGGCATGGCCGGCGTCGGAAAGACCCAGCTCGCCACCCAGATCGCCCATCGTCTGGCCCCCGCGTTCCGGCACGCTCGCATCCAGGTGGACCTCGGCGGCGGGCAGTTCGACGTGTCCACCGACGCCGCCATGATCCAGGTCCTGCAGGCCTTCGGCCTCAAGGGCGACCGACTGCCGCCCGACAGCCCCTCGCGCCGCGCCGAACTGCAGCGACAGCTCGAGAAGGGCCCCAGCCTGCTCGTGCTGGACAACGTGGCCGACGTGGCCCGGATCGTGCCGCTGCTCCCCGCGTCACCGGGCAGCGCCGCGCTCCTCACCAGCCGCTCCGCACTCCCCTCGATCACAGGGGCGGAGCGGTTGCCGGTCGAGCCGCTGCCCCTGGTGGAGGGGCTGCGGCTGTTCCAGCGGATCGTCGGCGCCGAACGGGTCGCCCGGGAACCGGACGCCGCGCACCGCATCGTCGCCCTCATGGCGGGCCTGCCCCTAGCCATCCGGATCGCCGCGGGCAATGTCCTCGCCCGGCCCAGGCCGCTGAGCGAGCACGCTACGTTGTTGGCGGACGAACGGCAGCGCATCTCGCGACTGGAGGGGCAACTGGACGGGGAGGACGCGGGAGTACGCAGCTCCTTCGAGATCAGTTACCGCACGCTCCGGGAGGACACCCGGCGCCTGTTCCGGCACCTCGGCCTGCTCCCCGGTGCCGACTTCGTGCCCGAACTGGCCGCGAGCTGCGCGGGCCTCGACGCGGAGGAGGCCGAACGGCTGCTCGGCGAACTCGCGGACCGGCAGCTCGTCGAGGTCGTGGCCCTCACCGGCGGCCGCTACCGGCTGCACGACCTGCTCCGGCTGTACGCCAGGGAGCACGCCGAGCGCACCGAACCGGAGGCCGAGCGGCGCCAGGCGGTCCGGCGCTCCCTCGGCTGGTACGCGGACCTGCTGGGCGCCTGGATGAGCAGGCCGGGGGCGCACGAGATGCCGCCGCAGGAGGCGATCGACTGGTTCAGTGCGGAGCACCTCAACGTCCAGGCGGCCGTGCGGCAGGCCTACGACCGCGAGGAGTGGGACCTGCTGGTCCGGCTGGCCGAATCGCTCTACGGCCTGCTCTTCCACCGCAGCCACTGGGAGGAGATGGAGGCGGTCAAGGCCATGGCGGTGCGGGCGGCCCGCCGCCTGCACGACGAGCCCGCCGAACTGGGGTCCCTCATCCATCTCGCGGAGGCGCGGCGCATCCTGGGCCGGCGGCAGGAGACCACCGCTCTGTACGAGCGGGCCCTGGAGATCGCACGCGGCGCCGGCAACCAGGAGAAGGAGGCCTGGATCCTGGCGCACTTCGGAGACCTCCAGTGCGATCTGGACCGCCCGCAGGACGCCCTGCACCGCTACGCCGAGGCCCAGGTCATCAACCGGCGACGCGGCGACACGGCGGCCGAGATCTGGCTCGCCGCGCACATCGGGGACGCGTACCGGCAGATGGACCGCCCGCAGGACGCGGCCCAGGTGCTGGAGGAGGCTCTGGCGGAGAGCCGGCGACGCGGCAACGAGCTCGAGATCGCCTGGTGCCAGTGGCATCTGGCGCTCGCGTACGACCAGATGGGCCGCCATGCCGACGCCGAGCAGACCGTGACCCCGGCGATCGTGTTCCACCGGGAACGCGGCGACCAGGCGGCGCTCGCCACCATGCTGACCGTCCTCGGAGACGTCCATCTGCACGCCGGCCGGCCCGCCCTCGCCCGCGAGGCCTACGGCGAGGCGCTGGAGCTGGTCCGCGCCATCGACGCGCCGCGCCGGGTGGCGGAGCTGGAAGCGGCAGTGGAACGCACGCTCGACTGAGGCCGGGAAACGCCGGGGGCGGGCCCGCGAGGACCCGCCCCCGGCCTGTGCCGGGTGGGTCAGGCCAGCAGCTCCACCTCCGCCAGGGTCGACCTGCCGTCGAGGACCAGGCGGTACCTGGCGTACGTGCCCGGTGCGGCGATGGTGAACGCCCGGGTCTGCAGATCCCAACGGAACGATTCCGCGGTGCGGTGGTCGAGGGTCTTCCAGGTGGTGCCGTCGGTGGAGCCCTGCAGCGTCCAGCCGGTCGGTGCCTTCGTGCGGTCGTCCGGTGAGGTCAGGGTGTACTGGACGGGCCGCACCGGGCGGCCGACCGGCAGGGTCACCCGGGTGACGGTGGCGCTCGTCGCCGAGGTGTTGTCGAACAGGGGGCCCTCGCCCCGCAGGACGTCCGCGCGCGGGGTGGGCACCTTGTCGTCCTGGGTGACGGAGACCGGCGCCGCGTGCTTGCCCGTACCCCAGGTCGAGGGCCTGGGCCCCATGGCGAACTCCAGCAGCCCGCCCTTGGCCAGCAGCGAGTGGGGGAGGGCCGTGGAGGTCCAGGGGCGGCCGTTGACCTTCACGCCCTGGACGTAGACGTTCCGCGCGCTGTTGCGGGGGGCCTTGACGACCAGCGAGCGGCCGTTCTCCAGGTGCACGGTCGCCTTGGTGAACAGCGGGGAGCCGATGGCGTACTCGCCGCTGCCCATGACCAGCGGGTAGAAGCCGAGCGCGGAGAAGAGGTACCAGGCGGACTGCTCGCCGTTGTCCTCGTCGCCGTGGTAGCCCTGCCCGATCTCGCTGCCCGTGTACAGACGGGAGAGCACCTCACGGACGTGGGCCTGCGCCTTCCAGGGCTCGGCGGCCGCGTCGTACATGTAGATGACGTGGTGCGCGACCTGGTTGGAGTGGCCGTACATGCCCATCCGGACGTCCCGGGCCTCGGTCATCTCGTGGATGACACCGCCGTAGGAGCCGACGTAGTCGGGGGAGGCCGTCTCGGGGGTGGCGAAGTACTCGTCGAGCTTGTCGGCGAGTCCCTGCCGGCCGCCGTACAGGTTGGCCAGGCCCCGGCTGTCCTGGGGGGCGGTGAAGGCGTAGCCCCAGCCGTTGGTCTCCGTGTAGTCGTAGCCCCACACACGCGGGTCGTACGCGGCGGAGTCGACGCGCCACTTGCCCTGCGCGTCCCGGCCCTGGAAGAAGCCCGCCCCGGCGTCGAAGAGGTCGACGTAGTCCCGGGCGCGGTTGAGGAAGTACGCCGACTCCTCCTGGTAGCGCTTCTCGCCGGTCCTCCGGTACAGCGCCTCGCCCATCCTGGCGATGCCGTAGTCGTTGACGTAGCCCTCCATCGCCCAGGACAGGCCCTCGTGCGTGTCGGTGCTGGTGTAGCCGAGGAAGGGCGAGGTGCTCATGCCCTTGCGGCCCACGCCGGGCATCGGCGGGACGACGGTCGCGTTCTTCACGGCCGCGTCGTACGCCGCCTTCGCGTCGAACTTCACGCCCTTCACATACGCGTCCGCGAACGCCACGTCCGAGGAGGTGCCGGTCATCAGATCGGCGTACCCGGGGGAGGACCAGCGCGAGGTCCAGCCGCCGTCCTTGTACTGCTGGACGAACCCGTCGACCATCTCGCCCGCCTGAGAGGGCGTCAGCAAGGAGTACGCCGGCCAGGTGGTCCGGTAGGTGTCCCAGAAACCGTTGTTGACGTAGACCTTCCCGTCGACGATCTTCGCGCCGGTGTGGGTGGGGGTGTCCGGGCCCGGCATGGGGGAGAAGGGCGAGGCGTACCGGTCCTTGCCGCCGGCCCGCTCGAATCCTGAGTTCGGGTACAGGTACAGCCGGTACATGCTGGAGTACAGCGTGGTGAGCTGGTCCGGGGTCGCGCCCTCCACCTCCACCTTGCCGAGCAACCCGTCCCAGGTGCGCTGGGCGCGCGCCTCGACGGTGCCGAAGGAGGTGCCGTCCGGGATCTCCTGGCGCAGGTTGTCCCTGGCCTGGTCGACGCTGATGAGCGAGGTGGCCAGGCGCAGGGTGACCGTGCGGTCCTCGCCCGCGTCGAAGCGGAGCCAGCCCTTGACGCCGTCGGCCGCGCCGCCCGTCACCGGCTTGTCGAACACGCCGTAGACGAAGAGGCGGGTGGCGCCCGTGGACAGGCCGGACTTCACGTCCGAGTAGCCGGTGACGACGCCGTGCTCCCGGTCCAGGGTCAGGCCTGCCTGCTCGGTCACGTTGTCGAACAGCACACTGGCGTCCGCACCCGGGTAGGTGAAGCGCAGGGCCGCCGCGTGGTCGGTCGGGGCTATCTCCGCCTTCAGGCCGTTCTCGAAGCGGACGCCGTAGTAGTACGGCCGCGCGGTCTCGTGCTCATGCCGGAAGGCCAGCTCGCGCGCCTCCCGGCCGGTGTCCGGGGTGCCCGGCGCGGCCGACGGCATCACCTGGAAGGTCTGCCGGTCACCCATCCAGGGGCTCGGCTCGTGGCTGGCGCTGAACGCCTGGATCGTGGGCAGGTTGTCGTCGTTGTTCGCACGTGCGTACTCGTACAGCCAGCTCAGCGACGACGCGTTGGTCACCGGCGTCCAGAAGTTGAACCCGTGGGGGAGCGCGGTCGCCGGGAAGTCGTTGCCGCGCGAGAAGCTGCCGCTGGAGTTGGTGCCGCGCGTCGTCAGCGCGTAGTCCGACAGGTGGGCCCTGGGCTTCTCGGGTGCCACCGGCCGCAGGCTCACGTCGTCTATCCAGCCCCGGAACTTCGCGGGTCCGCGCGGCGAGTCGTACGCCACCAGGATCCGGTCGACCGTCTTCCCGGCGGCCACCGAACCGATCCGCGAGGCCACGTCGTTCCACTGGTTGACGTACAGCACCTTCGCCGCGCCCTGCCCGCGCGGGGAGAGCGGGAAGCCGTGCTGGTCGCTCGCGCCCAGGTCGCTGAGGTAGGTGCCGTCGGTGAAGGCCAGGTCGAGGGAGACGTTGGTGGCGTCGTAGTCGCGGTCGCCGTCGGCCATCGAGGGGAAGATGCGGTAGGCCAGCTGGGTGTCGCGGCCGACCCGCACGTCGACGTCGAAGACCTTGTTGTACGAGTACGCCCGGCCGCCCGCGGTGTGCCGGCCGGCGTAGCGCAGGGCCCGCTGTCCGGTGAAACCGGCGCGCGCCTTCGCGGTCGGCGACCCGTTCGGGCCCCGGTCGACCAGGGTCAGCATGTCCTGCGGCACCGGGCCGCCCCCGCCGCCGGTGGAGAACTGAACGTCGGCGAGTTGCAGGATGCCCGCGGCGCCGTTGTTCCGCGTCACCTCGAGCCGGAAGTGCTGGTACTCGGCCGGCTGGGCGAGGTCGTACGACTTCGTCTGGAACCGCTCGGAGAAGGACTCGTCCGTGCGGGTGTCGACGGTCTTCCAGTCCTTGCCGTCCGTCGAACCCTGCAGGGTCCAGTCCCTCGGGTCGCGCTCGTCGTAGTCGTTGGCCGAGGTCAGCGCGTACGTCACCAGCTTGACGGGCCGGTCCAGGTCGAACTCGGCCCAGCCGGTGGGCTGGAAGGTGAGCCACTTGGTGCCCGGCTCGCCGTCGACGAGGTTCTCCTTCACCTCGCCCGCGCCCGTGTTCTCCCCGCTGGCCCGGACCTCGGTCACATGGTCGTCGACATTGCCCGGAATTCCGGTGCTGTAACCGCCGTCCACGCCCGAGGCGCGCTTGCCTCCGTCGGCCGCCGTGTCGACGGTGTTGAGCCAGTCGGGTGCCGGTTCACCCGGCTCGAACGAGGTGGCGAACTCCTGGCCGGCCGCCGGTGCCCGGTGCGGCAGGGCGACCGCCGCTCCCTGCGCGCCGGCGGCCATGACAAAGGCGGCCGTGAGGACGACCGCCGGACCGAGTCTGTGCCGAGTTCTCCGCTGCATCTACGGATTCCCCTCCTGCGACCGCTGTGGACAACGTTGTCAATCTCGGTGCGCAGGAACCAGTAAGTGGTCAAGTGGCCGTTGATGTCAAGGGCGTTGGCTGTGGCATTCAGGGCCTTATGTCGCGAATTTTTCCGGCGGGCCGTTCACCGGGCGCTCATATTTCCGGCAGGTCTCAACTCGGAAAAGACCCATGGCGAACCTTGCATTCGATCTTGCTCCGTCGGCCGGAAGTGGACTATACCTGTCGGCGTTTCCCGCACGACCCTGCACGACCCGCCCGCGGTGCCGGGGAGGATCCGGTTCACCGCCTGAGTCCTGGAGAAGGCGAGGACTTGAGCATGGGATCCACTGCGCACCACGGTGGCCGAGATGTCGGCCGCCGCGATCTGATCAAGCGTTCCGCCGCGCTCGGCCTGGTCGCCGCCCCCGGAATGGGCCTGCTGTCCGCCTGCGCGAGCAGCGGCGGCGGCGGACAGGACAAGGCGAAGACGGGCAAGAAGACCGCCAAGAACCCGCTCGGCGTCAACGAGACCGCCAAGATGGAATTCGTCCTCTTCGACGGCGGCTTCGGCAAGGAGTACGCCCAGGACGCGGTGAAGATCTACCAGAAGAACTTCCCCAAGGCCACGGTGAAGTTCTCCGCCACCCAGAAGATCCAGTCCACCCTGCAGCCCCGCTTCAACCAGGGCAACCCGCCGGACCTCATCGACAACTCCGGCGCCGAGCAGATGGACATGGGCGTGCTGGTCGGCAAGAACCAGCTCGCCGACCTCACCCCGCTGCTCGACGCGCCGTCGTACGACGACCCGAACAAGAAGGTCCGCGACACGCTGCGGCCCGGCATCGTGGAGATGGGCCAGTTCGACGGCAAGCCCGTGTGGATCCTGTACTACGCCTACACGGTATACGGCGTCTGGTACTCGCAGAAGGCGCTGGACTCGCTCGACGAGAAGTACCCCGAGACCTGGGACGAGATGCTCAAGGTCTGCGAGAAGGCCAAGAAGAAGGGCATGGCCGGCTGGACGTACGCGGGCAAGTACCCGTACTACATCCCCTTCTCGCTGTACCCGATGATCGGCAAGGTCGGCGGCCGCGAGGTGCTCGACGCCATCGACAACCTGGAGCCGAACGCCTGGAAGCACCCGGCGGTCAAGGCGTGCTTCGACGCCTACTACGAGCTCTACAAGAAGGGCTACATCCTCAAGGGCACCCCGGGCCTGGACCACATCCAGTCGCAGACCGCCTGGGCCAAGGGCAACGCGCTGTTCATCCCGAACGGCTCCTGGGTGGAGAACGAGTCGGCCAACGTCATCCCGGCCGACTTCGACCTCGCGGTCTCCGCGCCCACCGGCATCGACTCCTCCGACAAGATGCCCTTCGGCACCATCTGGGCCTCCGGCGGCGAGCCCTTCATCGTGCCGGCCAAGGCGGCGAACGCCGAGGGCGGCATGGAGCAGCTGCGCATCATGCTCTCCGAGGCGTCCTCGAAGAACTTCACCGCCAAGGTGAAGTCGCTGACCGCCTACAACGGCGGCACCTCCGGCATCTCCCTCACCCCCGGTCTGAAGTCGGGCGTGGCCGCGCTGCAGAAGGCCGGGTCCAACGTGGTGAATCCGCGCCTTCAGGACTGGTATGTGCAGCTGCAGAAGGAGAAGATCGGGGTGGCCGGCCTCGGCGAGATGATGGCCGGCCGGCTCACCCCGGCCGAGGCCATCAAGAAGATCCAGGGATTCGCCGACGAGGCGGCCAAGGACACCTCGATCAAGCACTACAAGCACCAGTGACCAGCACCCTCTGACGCACCGGAGTGGCGATGCAGCACGGCAAGTACCGGTTCATTGTGGGGTTTCTGGCACTGCCCCTCGGACTGTACGCGCTCTTCGTGGTGTGGCCGTTCATCCAGTCCATCTACTACTCGTTCACGGACTGGACCGGCCTCAGCCCCGAATTCAAGATGGTCGGCTTCGACAACTACACGAGGATGTTCCACGACGACATCTTCTGGAAGTCGCTCCAGCACAGCCTGCTCTTCGCCCTGGTGCTGCCACTGGTGACACTCGGCATGGCGCTGTTCTTCGCCTTCATGATCAACGTGGGCGGGCGGCGCAGAAGGGGCGGCCCCGCGATCTCCGGGGTCCGGGGCTCGTCCTTCTACAAGATCGTCTACTTCTTCCCGCAGGTGCTGTCCATCGCGATCGTCTCGCTGCTGTTCGCCTTCGCGTACAACCCGGACAGCGGTGCCATCAACTCGCTGCTGCGCGGTGTCGGGCTCGACAGCGTGCAGCCGCTGTGGCTGGGCGACCCGAGCCTCGCGCTGTGGTGCGTGATGGCGGTGCTGGTCTGGTCCACCGTCGGGTTCTTCGTGGTCCTGTTCTCCGCGGGCATGGCCTCGATCCCGGCCGAACTGTACGAGGCGGCGCTGCTGGACGGCGCGAGCCGCGCCGCGACCTTCTTCCGCATCACCCTGCCGCTGCTGTGGGACACCGTGCAGTCGGGCTGGGTCTACATGGGCATCCTCGCGCTGGGGGCGGAGTCCTTCGCGGTGGTCCAGATCATGACGACCGGCCCGGGCGGGCCGGACTACTCGACGACCGTGATGGTCCTGTACGTGTACCAGAAGGCGTTCCGGGACGGTCAGGCCGCCTACGCCACCACCATCGGCGTCGCCCTGCTCGTCGTCACGCTCGCGTTCGCGGCGATCGTGATGCGGCTGGGCCGTCGCGAGCGGCTGGAGTTCTGAACCGATGAAGACGACCGAGACCCCCGCCCCGCTGCCGGCCGAGTCCGGCCCGAGCGTGTCGAAGGTGGCGGTGCCGCCGGCCGTGCGGCCCGCCGCGAAGAAGAAGGAGGGCGCCGCCCTCAACGTCTTCTCCCACGGCATCCTCGTCCTCTGGGCGGTCATGGTGGTCATGCCGCTGCTGTGGGCGGTGATGACGTCCTTCAAGGACGACGGCTCCATCTTCGGCTCACCCTGGTCGCTGCCGGACAGACTGCACTTCGACAACTGGGCGCGGGCGTGGACCGACGCCAACATGAGCGACTACTTCCTGAACACCGTGCTGGTGGTCGGGGGCTCGCTCATCGGCACGCTGGTCCTCGGCTCGATGGCCGCGTACGTCCTCGCCCGCTTCGACTTCCCGGGCAACCGCTTCATCTACTACCTGTTCATCGGCGGCATGAGCTTCCCGATCATGCTGGCGCTGGTCCCGCTCTTCTACGTCGTGAACAACATGGGCCTGCTCAACACGATCCACGGCCTGATCCTGGTCTACATCGCCTACTCGCTGCCCTTCACGGTGTTCTTCCTCACGGCGTTCTTCCGCACCCTGCCCACGTCGGTGGCCGAGGCGGCGTTCGTGGACGGAGCCTCGCACACCCGTACGTTCTTCCAGATCATGCTGCCGATGGCCAAGCCGGGCCTGATCAGCGTGGGCATCTTCAACTTCCTGGGCCAGTGGAACCAGTACATGCTCCCCACGGTCCTCAACACCGACCCCGACAAACGCGTCCTCACCCAGGGCCTGGTCCAGCTGGCCGTCAGCCAGGGCTACAAGGGCGACTGGTCCGGCCTCTTCGCCGGCCTGGTCATGGCGATGCTCCCGGTCCTGGCGGCGTACATCGTCTTCCAGCGCCAGGTGGTGGCGGGCCTGACGGCGGGTGCCCTGAAGTGAGGGCGACGGGGTCCGGCTGAGGCCCGGGAGCATCGGCCGGAGCCGCGGCACCGGGGGAGCCGTCGATGCCGGCCCTCGTATTCGCGTTCGCGATGCGCACCCGGGCCGTCAGACACCGGCGACCACGCCCCCGCGCCCGGTTCCCGAGCCCGCCGCGGGGCCTGGTGCCGGCGAACCGCGCCGCTGGGAGACGTGACCGTGCGTTTCCCGGTGCAGGCGGCCCGGAATCTCCGCCCCGGCGCCCTCGGCGTTCTGCGGCTGCGCGCTCTCCGGCTGCCTCCGCCGCACTGCCCCGGGGGTGCCCGGCCTCCGGCCGCCCTGTCCGCCCCCGGCACGCCGGGCGCGTCTTCCCGGAGCGCGACAGGTGCGACAGCCGGGGCGCCGACCCGCGCCCGGGCTTCCGGCCCGGGTGCGACATGCCGCCGAGGGCGCATGCCCGCCGGTGCCTGCCCCGGGGAGCGCCCCGCTTTCGAGGCTGAACGGTGCGCCGGCCTCCGCCCGCTCCGATCCCGTCCAGCCGATCGGTGGACCGTGTGCCCGCGCCGCGGCCTCCCGTGGGTCCCACCCCCGCCTTTGCCGGTTTTCGGAACTGAACGATGCGCCGGCCTCCGTCCGCCCCCGCTCCCTGGCGCGCCCCGCTGCCGTCACGGTTTCCGGGGATGAACGATTCCCCGGAGCCCGCCCCGCTACCTCCAGCACCCCCCTGGCCCACGGGAAGGGCCCCGCCGTCACCCACTCCGAAGTGGCCCGGAGGTGGCCGCGGAGGGGCGGGCGCGGTATCACGGATGTGACAGCGATTTCCGTCAAGGACTTGACTGCGGTAACCCGTACAGCCGAGCTTGGAGTTCATAACTTGTAAGTGGCCCGGTTCCGTAGATGTGACCTGGGCCACGGGCGGCGACAGGGGCCGCCCGGCCGATGGCGGGAGTGGATGGGTCGATGGAGACTCCGGGGTCGCAGTCGTCGCTGCACCGAGCCAACCTGGAACGAGTCGTACGGGCCGTGCGGCTGGCCGGGTCGCTCACGCAGGCGGAGATCGCGCGGACGACCGGCCTGTCCGCCGCGACGGTCTCCAACATCGTGCGTGAGCTGAAGGACGGCGGGACCGTCGAGGTCACGCCCACGTCGGCGGGTGGACGCCGGGCCCGCAGCGTCAGCCTGAGCGGCGACGCCGGCATCGTGATCGGCGTCGATTTCGGGCACACCCACCTGCGCGTCGCGATCGGGAACCTCGCGCACCAGGTCCTCGCCGAGGAGTCCGAGCCGCTGGACGTCGACGCCAGCTCCACCCAGGGCTTCGACCGGGCGGAGGAACTGGTCAACCGCCTGATCGCGGCCACGGGCGTGGACCGGACCAAGGTGGCCGGCGTCGGGCTCGGCGTGCCCGGTCCGATCGACGTCGAGTCGGGCACCCTCGGGTCCACCGCGATCCTCCCCGGCTGGGGCGGCACCAAGCCCGCCGAGGAGCTGCGCGAGCGGCTCGGCGTACCCGTGCACGTGGACAACGACGCCAACCTCGGCGCCCTCGGTGAGCTGGTCTGGGGCAGTGGCAAGGGCGTCCGTGATCTTGCTTACATCAAGGTCGCCAGCGGCGTCGGCGCCGGTCTGGTGATCAACGGGAAGATCTACCGAGGCCCCGGCGGCACAGCAGGTGAAATCGGACATATTACACTCGACGAATCCGGCCCGGTCTGCCGTTGCGGGAACCGTGGCTGCCTGGAGACCTTCACGGCCGCGCGCTATGTGCTCCCGCTGCTCCAGCCCAGTCATGGCACCGACCTGACCATGGAAGGCGTCGTGCGACTGGCCAGGGACGGAGACCCGGGCTGCCGTCGGGTGATCGCCGACGTCGGCCGCCACATCGGCAGTGGAGTGGCCAACCTGTGCAATCTGTTGAACCCGAGCCGGGTCGTCCTCGGCGGTGATCTCGCCGAGGCCGGAGAGCTCGTCCTCGGGCCCATCAGGGAGTCCGTCGGCCGCTATGCGATCCCCAGTGCGGCGCGTCAACTGTCCGTTCTCCCAGGGGCGTTGGGGGGCCGTGCGGAGGTGCTCGGAGCGCTTGCCCTCGCGCTGAGCGAGATGGGCGATTCGACCCTTCTGGACGGCTCGGTGGCCGTCTCCGCCCTCGCCTTCACTTAGAGAACGAATGACGCCGTTGCCATCTCGTTAAGTATTTACTTCTTGACGTCGCACGTGTGGCCGAGTTGACTTCCAGCCACCTCGGCCGCGGCGTTGCGGCCCTGTCAGGGAGGCACCCCCAAATGAACGCAACGATGCGTAGAGTCGTGATCGGAACCGCTGCGGTTTCGATGGCCCTGTCGATGGCCGCCTGTGGCAAGGCCGGCGACAAGAAGGACGACTCCGGCAGCAGCTCCTCCGGTGGCGGCAAGACCATCGGCCTGCTGCTCCCCGACAGCGTGACCGCGCGCTACGAGCAGTTCGACAAGCCGTTCTTCGAGGCGAAGGTCAAGGACCTCTGCTCCGACTGCAACGTCGAGTACGCCAACGCCGCCGGTGACGCGGCCAAGCAGGCTCAGCAGGTCAGCAGCATGATCACCAAGGGCGTCAAGGTGATCGTGATCAGCGCCCAGGACTCGGCCGCGATCAAGTCCTCGATCCAGACCGCCGTCAACAAGGGCATCAAGGTCGTGGCCTACGACCGCCTCGCCCAGGGCCCGGTCTCCGCGTACGTCTCCTTCGACAACGTCAAGGTCGGCCAGCTCCAGGGTCAGGCGCTGCTGGACGCCCTCGGCTCCAAGGCCACCAAGAAGTCGAAGATCGTCATGATCAACGGTGACGACGCCGACCCGAACGCCGGCCAGTTCAAGAAGGGTGCCCACGAGGCCCTCGACGGCAAGGTCGACATCGCCTACGAGCAGTCCGGCCTGTGGAAGGACACCGTCGCCGCGCAGAAGATGAAGGCGGCGATCACCCAGCTCGGCGCCAAGAAGATCGCGGGCGTCTACTCCGCCAACGACGGCATGGCCGGCGGTATCGCCACCACCCTCAAGGGCGCCGGCATCAGCGGCATCCCGCTGACCGGTCAGGACGCGGAGCTCGCGGGCATCCAGCGCATCGTCGCCGGTGTCCAGTCCAGCACCGTCTACAAGGCGTTCAAGCCGGAGGCCGACGCCGCCGCCCAGCTCGCGGTCGACCTGCTGCAGGGCAAGGACATCAAGTCCCTCGCCAACCAGACGCTGACCAGCGGCTCCGGTGACAAGGTGCCCTCCCAGCTGCTGACCCCGGTGTCGGTCACCAAGGCCAACATCAAGGACACGGTGATCAAGGACAAGCTGTACACCGTCCAGCAGATCTGCACCGCCGACTACGCCAAGGCCTGCAAGGCCGCCGGCCTCCAGTAGTCACCCGCTCGCAGTAGCGACCCTCCGCCGGTACCGGCCGCCGATCGAGCGGCAGTGACCGGACGGCGGACCCGCGAAGCTCCTCCGACGCCCGCCCCGGCCTTCAGACCCCGCTGCCGGGCGGGCGTCGGACGGACCCGTTGCCAAGGGCAGCGGATTCGCGCATGTTCATCTTGTAAACCACGTGCCTTGCACGTCCCTCCGCGCCTGTCCCCCAAGCGCGGCATCCCCGCCGGTCAGGCGGCGAAGGAGATGGTTCACGTGTCCGCTACGCCCGTGCTGGCGTTGCGCGGAGTCTCCAAGCGATTCGGTGCGGTCCAGGCCCTCACCGACGTCGAGCTGGAGGTCCACGCCGGTGAAGTGGTCGCCCTGGTGGGCGACAACGGCGCAGGAAAGTCCACCCTGGTCAAGACGATCGCCGGTGTGCACCCCATCGATGAGGGCGTCATCGAGTGGGAGGGCAGGCCGGTCAGCATCACCAAGCCGCACGACGCCCAGGGACTCGGCGTCGCGACGGTCTACCAGGACCTCGCCCTGTGCGACAACCTCGACGTGGTCGGCAACCTCTTCCTCGGGCGCGAGTTGCTGCACCGGGGCGCCATCGACGAGGTGTCGATGGAGAAGCAGGCCCGCGAGCTGCTGAGCACCCTCTCGATCCGCATCCCGAGCGTGCGCATCCCGATCGCCAGCCTCTCCGGCGGTCAGCGCCAGGTCGTCGCCATCGCGCGCGCCCTGATCGGCGACCCGAAGGTCGTCATCCTCGACGAGCCCACCGCCGCCCTCGGCGTCGAGCAGACCGCCCAGGTCCTCGACCTGGTCGAGCGGCTGCGCGAGCGCAACCTCGGTGTCATCCTGATCAGCCACAACATGGCCGACGTCAAGGCGGTGGCGGACACCGTCGCCGTCCTGCGCCTGGGCAGGAACAACGGCTCCTTCCCCGTGAAGAGCACCAGCCACGAAGAAATCATCGCCGCGATCACGGGTGCCACGGACAATGCCGTGACGCGTCGTGCGGAGCGTCGCACCACGGAGGCGGCCAAGTGAGTGAGAAGACCGTGAAGGGCGAGAACGCGCCCAAGACCGAGAAGGCCGACACCGTCGCGAAGTCCGCCACCACGGTGGCCCCGGCCGACGACCCCACGGCCGCGCCGGTGCCGGTGGTCGACCCGCGCCTGCTGGTCCGCGACGAGGGCCTGAAGGGCTACGTCACCGAGTTCAAGCGGAAGATCAAGGGCGGCGAGCTCGGTTCGCTGCCGGTGTTCGTGGGCCTGGTCGTCATCTGGACCATCTTCCAGCTGGAGAACGGCCGGTTCCTGAGCGCCGACAACCTCTCGAACATCAGCTACTTCCTCTCGGCCACCGGCATGCTCGCCATCGGCCTGGTGTTCGTGCTGCTGCTCGGTGAGATCGACCTGTCCGTCGGTTCCGTGAGCGGACTGGCCTCGACGGTGTTCGCCGTGTTCGTGGTCAACCACGGCATGAACGGCTGGCTGGCCCTCGTCCTGACCATCGTGACCGGTGTCGGCATCGGCGCGCTGCAGGGCTGGTTCTTCGCGAAGATCGGCGTACCGGCCTTCGTCGTGACCCTGGCCGGCTTCCTGGGCTGGAACGGCCTGATGCTGTGGCTGCTCGGCTCCAGCGGCACCATCAACATCCCGGACGACTCCGGGCCGGTGCACCTGTTCGGCCAGAACTCCTTCTTCATGGACCAGGACATCATCGGCGCCTACCTGCTGGCGGGCCTCGGTGTCGTCCTCTCCCTCGTCGGCAACCTCAACGAGCAGCGCCGCCGCAGGGCCGCCGGCGTGCCGTTCCGGCCCACCAGCGAGATCCTGCTGCGCGTCGGCGTCCTCGCCATCGCCTCCTTCGCCGCCGCCGCGGTGCTGAACAACTCCGCCGGTGTCTCCAACGCCCTGGTGATCTTCCTCGCGGCGCTGGTGATCGTGGACTTCGTGCTGCGCCGTACCACGTACGGACGCAAGGTGTTCGCAGTCGGCGGTGGCATCGAGGCCGCGCGTCGTGCCGGTATCAGCGTGCCGATGGTGCGGATCACCGTGTTCGCCATCTCCGGCGGTTTCGCGGCGCTCGGCGGCATGTTCTTCGCCGGCCAGACCGCGAGCGCCACGCTGAACGCCGGCGGCGGCAACACGCTGATGCTCGCCATCGCGGCCGCCGTCATCGGTGGTACGAGCCTCTTCGGCGGCCGTGGTTCGGTGTGGTCGGCGCTGCTGGGCATGCTGGTCATCCAGTCGATCCAGACGGGTCTGGACCTGCTGAACATGAACACGTCGATCCAGTACATGATCACCGGCGCGGTGCTGCTGGGTGCGGTGGTCATCGACTCGGTGTCGCGGCGCAGCCAGAAGGCGGCCGGGCGGGCGTAGCCGGTTCGCCCACGCGCCGCAGGGGCGCGGTGGTACTGCGGTGCCGGTCCGTCGTGGCTGGTCGCGCGGTGCCCCGCGCCCCTTGACGCTGCCCGGTGCCTTCCCAGGTGCCGGGCGCTGTCGTGTCGTGCAAAGGCGGAACATTAGACTCGTCGAGCCCGGCAACAGCTCGATCAGCTTTTACTGCAAGGAGGCACGGGTGCCGCTGCTGACCCGCATCACGGGACCGCGCGATCTGGACCGGCTCAGCCTGGAAGAGCTGGACCGGCTGGCAGAGGAGATCCGGACCTTCCTCGTCGACGCGGTGTCCAAGACCGGCGGCCACCTCGGCCCGAACCTCGGTGTGGTGGAGCTGACCATCGCCCTGCACCGGGTCTTCGAGTCGCCGAAGGACAAGGTGCTGTGGGACACCGGTCACCAGTCCTATGTGCACAAGCTGCTCACCGGACGGCAGGACTTCTCCCGGCTGAAGATGAAGGGCGGCCTGTCGGGCTACCCCTCGCAAGCCGAGTCCGAGCACGACGTCATCGAGAACAGCCACGCCTCCACCGTGCTGGGCTGGGCGGACGGCATCGCCAAGGCCAACCAGCTCAAGAAGCGGGACAGCCATGTCGTCGCCGTCATCGGTGACGGCGCCCTGACCGGCGGCATGGCCTGGGAGGCGCTGAACAACATCGCCGACGCCAAGGACCGCCCGCTGGTCATCGTCGTCAACGACAACGAGCGGTCGTACGCGCCGACGATCGGCGGCCTCGCCAACCACCTGGCGACCCTGCGGACCACCGACGGCTACGAGCGGTTCCTCGCCCGCACCAAGGAGGTGCTGGAGAAGACGCCGGTGGTCGGCAAGCCGCTGTACGAGACGCTGCACGGCGCCAAGAAGGGGCTGAAGGACTTCATCGCCCCGCAGGGCATGTTCGAGGACCTGGGCCTGAAGTACGTCGGCCCGATCGACGGGCACGATATCGAGGCGCTGGAGTCGGCGCTGGCCCGGGCCAAGCGGTTCGGCGGGCCGGTCATCGTGCACTGCCTGACCGAGAAGGGCCGCGGCTACCAGCCCGCCCTGCAGGACGAGGCCGACCGCTTCCACGCCGTCGGCAAGATCCACCCCGACACCGGCCTGCCGATCGCCTCCTCGGGTGCCGACTGGACCTCCGTCTTCGGCGACGAGATGGTCAAGCTGGGCGAGGAGCGCGAGGACGTCGTCGCCATCACGGCGGCCATGCTCCAGCCGGTCGGCCTGGACCGGTTCGCCAAGCGCTTCCCCGAGCGGGTCTACGACGTCGGGATCGCCGAGCAGCACGGTGCCGTGTCGGCGGCGGGCCTGGCCCACGCCGGGGTGCACCCGGTCTTCGCCGTGTACGCCACCTTCCTCAACCGCGCCTTCGACCAGGTCCTGATGGACGTGGCCCTGCACAAGTGCGGCGTGACCTTCGTCCTGGACCGGGCCGGCGTCACCGGCACCGACGGCGCCTCCCACAACGGCATGTGGGACATGTCGATCCTGCAGGTCGTCCCGGGGCTGCGGCTGGCCGCCCCGCGCGACGCCGACCAGGTGCGGGCCCAGCTGCGCGAGGCCGTCGCCGTCGAGGACGCGCCCACCGTCGTCCGCTTCTCCAAGGGCGCCGTCGGCCCCGCCGTACCGGCCGTGGGGCGCGTCGGCGGCATGGACGTGCTGCGCGAGCCCGGCACCGACCGGCCGGACGTGCTGCTGGTCTCCGTGGGCGCGCTCGCCCCGATGTGCCTGGAGATCGCCGGTCTGCTCGACCAGCAGGGCATCTCCACCACCGTCGTCGACCCCCGCTGGGTCAAGCCCGTCGACGAGGCCATGGCCCCGCTCGCCGAGCGCCACCGGGTCGTCGTCACCGTCGAGGACAACTCCCGCGTCGGCGGCGTCGGCTCGGCCGTCGCCCAGGCGCTGCGGGACGCGGGCGTGGACGTACCGCTGCGCGACTTCGGCATCCCGCCGCGCTTCCTCGACCACGCCTCGCGCGCCGAGGTGCTCGCCGAGATCGGCCTGACCGCGCCGGACATCGCCCGCCAGGTCACCGGGCTGGTCTCCAAGCTGGACGGCCGGTTCGACCGTACGGCCGACGCGGTGGACTCCGTCGAGCCCGCGCGCGACTAGCGCGAAACCCGCCCCACGGGCCGGTTCCCCCCTTCCACGGGTGGCGGAACCGGCCCGTTTGCGTGAACCTGCCCTTGCCGGGGCATACGCATCCCCGGCCCTCTCGATCATGTCGAGCCATGTCGAGGACGACAAGCGTGGGAGGTAGGCACGTGAGGAGCACGCTCTTCAGGACGAAGAACGTCGAGCAGTCCATCCAGGACACCGAGGAACCCGAGCATTCGCTCAAGAAGTCCCTCTCCGCCCTCGACCTGACCGTCTTCGGCGTCGGCGTCATCATCGGCACCGGCATCTTCGTCCTCACCGGACAGGTTGCCAGGAACAACGCCGGACCGGCGGTGGCCCTGGCCTTCGTGGCGGCCGGCGTGGTCTGCGCGCTGGCCGCCCTCTGCTACGCCGAGTTCGCCTCCACGGTGCCCGTGGCGGGCTCCGCGTACACCTTCTCGTACGCCTCCCTCGGGGAACTGCCCGCCTGGATCATCGGCTGGGACCTCGTGCTGGAGTTCGCGCTCGGCACGGCGGTGGTGGCCGTCGGCTGGTCCGGCTACATCCGCTCGCTGCTCGACAACGCGGGCTGGCACCTGCCCGCCTACCTCGCGAGCCGGGACAACGCCAGCGGCTTCGGCTTCGACATCCTCGCCGCCGCGCTGGTACTGGTGCTCACGGGCATCCTCGTCCTCGGCATGAAGCTGTCCGCCCGGATCACCTCGCTCGTCGTCGCCATCAAGGTGACCGTCGTCCTCATCGTGATCATCGCCGGCGCGTTCTTCATCACGGGCAGCAACTACCAGCCGTTCATCCCCAAGCCGGAGCCGGTGGCGGCGGGGGCCAGCCTGAAGGCACCGCTGATCCAGCTGATCTTCGGCTGGGCACCGGCCAACTTCGGGGTGATGGGCATCTTCACCGCCGCCTCGGTGGTGTTCTTCGCGTTCATCGGCTTCGACATCGTCGCCACGGCCGCCGAGGAGACCCGCAATCCGCAGCGGGACATGCCGCGCGGCATCCTCGGCTCGCTGCTCATCTGCACCGTGCTCTACGTCGCCGTGTCCATCGTCGTCACCGGCATGGAGAAGTACACCCGGCTCTCGGTGGAGGCGCCGCTCGCCGACGCGTTCAAGGCGATCGGGCACCCCTGGTACGCGGGCGTGATCAGCTTCGGTGCCGCCATCGGCCTGACCACCGTCTGCATGATCCTGCTGCTCGGCCAGACCCGGGTGTTCTTCGCGATGAGCCGCGACGGACTGCTGCCGCGCTTCTTCTCCCGCGTCCACCCGCGGTTCAAGACCCCGCACCGGCCGACCATCCTGCTCGGCGTGATCATCGCCATCGTGGCCGGCTTCACCAGCCTGAGCGAGCTGGCCGAACTGGTCAACATCGGCACGCTGTTCGCGTTCGTCGTCGTCGCGATCAGCGTCATCATCCTGCGCAAGACCCGCCCCGACCTGCCCCGCTCCTTCCGCACCCCCTGGGTCCCGGTCCTGCCCATCCTGTCGGTGTGCGCCTCGCTGTGGCTGATGCTCAACCTGCCCGCCGAGACCTGGCTCCGGTTCGCCATCTGGATGGTGATCGGCTTCTTCGTCTACTTCCTCTACGGCCGTACCCACAGCCGCCTCGCCGTGCGGGAGAAGACAGCGGGCCAGGTACCGGGCCCGCCGCCGGGGAACGCGCCGTAGGGCACGGCCGGCGGTTCCGTCCGGCCGCGACCGCCCGGCACCCGATCCGCTCGCGCCGGGGCGCCCCGACCGAGGGCGCCCCGGCGCCGTGCCAGGGCCGGTTGTCCCGGGAGGCGCCCCACGACAGCCGCACGGTCCGGCTGCCGACCACGCGCCCGGCCGCCTGCGAGGGCCGGGCCGGCGCCGAGCGATCCGCCGCGGCCGCCGCGGGCGTCCGCGCCCGCACCTCCCGGCTCGGCGGGCCGAGGCGGCCGTCCGTGTCCCGGGCCCGCACGGTGAAGAACCCGCGCTACGGGTCGTGTTCTGCGGCGCCGCCTACTCCTTGGGCCCGAGTACCGCGCGCGGACCGGTGACCTCGGCGCCCAGGTCCGTGACCCGGCGGCGCAGTTCGCGGTCGGCGGTGACCACCAGGCGGGCGCGGGCGGGGTTCTCGGCGGTCAGCTCCACGATGCGGTCGTCGCCGCTGCCCGGTGCCGAGTCGACCCGCACGCCGGGCACCGACTCCACGCCACGCGCCGCGCCCTCGACGACCAGCACGATCTCCGGCTCGGCCGGGAAGCCCGGCAGACCCTCGCCGGCCAGCCGGTCGCGCAGTCGCTCGGCGGCGCCCCGGCGGTCCCGCCACCAGCCGTCGGGCCGGGACCCGACGACGTTCGCGCCGTCGACGATCACGAGCACAGGGCCGTCCGGTTCCGGGGTGCCGAGGGGGTCGTCCATGGGCCCAAGGGTCCCACGCACCCGCCGGGGGCGGCACCCGGCGCCCTGGACCGGCGGCTTAGAGTGAGCCGGTGAACGGCGACTGGCTCCTCCGCGGCCGCAACGGCCGGCTCAGTGTCTACCAGCTGTCGGGCGATGCCGTCCTGTGCCGGGCGGAGCGCGGGCCGGGCGGCCCCTGGACCGACCCGCGCACGGTGGGCGGCGGCCAGAAGCTCCACCCCGTCCTCGCCGTCGGGCAGGGCACCGACGGCTACGCCCACCTCGTCTCCTGGCGGCCCACGACGAAGGGCGAGTCGGGCCTGGTGCACTCCACCCACTTCCGCCCGCACCTCGCGGCGCTGGACTGGACCCCGATCGGCCACCCGAACAAGAAGGGCGACCGCACCGGCACACCCGCCGTCGCCGTCGACGCGCAGGGCCGCGCCCATGTCTTCGTACGCAACGCCGACGGCGGCGTGAGCCTGCTCGCGCAGAAGGAGAAGGGCGGCTGGGAGCCCTGGCGGGACCTGAAGGGCAGCCGGGTCGAGGAGGGCCTCGCGGCGGTGACGGGGGAGTCCGGCAGGGTCGAGCTGTACGCGGCCGCTGCAGGAACCCTCCTGCACTGGCGTCAGGAGGCGCCCGGCGCCGAGCCGGTGCTGCAGGAGACGCTCGCGGCCCCGGTGCGCCCCGGCACCCTCCACGCCCTCGCCACGTCCGCCGACAGCACGACCGTGTTCTACACGGACACCTCGGGCGAGCTGTGCGCCTGGCGCCCCGGCGGCAAGCCGGTCACCCTGCTCACGGCGGCGGGGCCCGGCCCCGTCGCGGCCGTCCGCTGCGACCTCGACGGCCACGACTGCACCCTGCTGGCCCAGCGTGCGGCGAGCGGTCGCGTGGTCTTCGCCGCGTACCCCACCGAACTGGAGTCCGCGGGCGCCTGGTGGACGGAGTCGGGCCCCCGACTGCCGCTCGACGCCCTGGTGTCCCTCACGACGGACGAGGACGGCCGGGTGGCGGCGGCAACGTTGTCCCCGTCCACCGGACAGCTCCTGCTGACCCGGCGCAAGGACGAGCCGGGCCTGGCCCTGGAGGCGTGGCGGCAGGTCTGAACGCACGGGAAGGGCCCCCGCCGCAGCGGGGGCCCTTCGTCGAACGACCGGGTGTTACGCCGGGATGCTCGCCACGCCCGGTGCCAGGAACTTCTTGCCGTTCACGCGCTCCGAGACGCCCTCGCGGTCCAGGTACGGCGTGATGCCGCCCAGGTGGAAGGGCCAGCCGGCGCCCGTGATCAGGCACAGGTCGATGTCCTGGGCCTCGGCGACGACGCCCTCCTCGAGCATGAGCCCGATCTCCTGCGCCACCGCGTCCAGCACCCGCGCCCGCACCTGCTCCTCCGTCAGGACGACATCGCCCTGCTTCAGCAGCGCGGCGACCTCCGGGTCCAGCTCCGGCTTGCCGCTGTCGTAGACGTAGAAGCCGCGCTTGCCCGCCTTGACGACGGCGGCGAGGTTCGGGGAGACCGTGAAGCGGTCCGGGAAGGCCCGGTTGAGGGTCTCCGAGACGTGCAGGCCGATCGCCGGACCGACCAGCTCCAGCAGCACCAGCGGGGACATCGGCAGACCGAGCGGCTCCACGGCCTTCTCGGCGACCTCGACCGGGGTGCCCTCGTCGATGACGTTCTGGATCTCGCCCATGAAGCGGGTCAGGATGCGGTTCACGACGAACGCCGGGGCGTCCTTGACCAGAACCGCGGTCTTCTTCAGCTTCTTGGCCACCGCGAACGCCGTCGCGAGCGAGGCGTCGTCGGTCTGCTCACCGCGGACGATCTCCAGCAGCGGCAGCACCGCGACCGGGTTGAAGAAGTGGAAGCCGACGACCCGCTCGGGGTGCTTCAGCTTCGACGCCATCTCCGTGACCGACAGCGAGGAGGTGTTCGTGGCGAGGATCGCGTGCGCCGGGGCGACCGCCTCGACCTCCGCGAACACCTGCTGCTTGACGCCGATCTCCTCGAACACGGCCTCGATGATGAAGTCCGCGTCCGCGAAGCCCTCGGCCTTGTCCAGCACACCGGTGACCAGGGCCTTCAGGCGGTTGGCCTTGTCCTGGTTGATCCGGCCCTTGCCGAGCAGCTTCTCGATCTCGGCGTGGACGTAGCCCACACCCTTGTCGACGCGCTCCTGGTCGATGTCGGTCAGCACGACCGGCACCTCCAGGCGGCGCAGGAAGAGCAGCGCGAGCTGGGAGGCCATCAGACCGGCGCCGACGACGCCGACCTTGGTGACCGGGCGGGCCAGGTTCTTGTCCGGGGCGCCCGCGGGACGCTTGCCGCGCTTCTGCACGAGGTTGAACGCGTAGATGCCCGCGCGCAGTTCGCCGCCCATGATCAGGTCGGCCAGCGCCTTGTCCTCGGCGTCGTAGCCCTGCTGCAGGTCGCCGTTCTTGGCGGCGGCGACGATGTCGAGGGCGCGGTAGGCGGCCGGGGCCGCGCCGTGCACCTTGGAGTCCGCGATGAAGCGGCCCCGGGCGACGGCCTGGTCCCAGGCCTCGCCGCGGTCGATCACCGGGCGATCGACCTCGATGTCGCCCTTGAGGACCTGCGCGGTCCACAGCAGCGACTGCTCCAGGAAGTCGGCACCCTCGAACAGGGCGTCGGCGATGCCCAGCTCGAAGACCTGCTTGCCCTTGAGCTGCTTGTTCTGGTTGAGGCTGTTCTCGATGATGACCGAGACGGCCTTGTCGGCGCCGATCAGGTTCGGCAGCAGCGTGCAGCCGCCCCAGCCGGGAACCAGGCCGAGGAAGACCTCGGGCAGCGAGAACGCCGGGATCGCCTTGGAGACGGTCCGGTAGGTGCAGTGCAGGCCGACCTCGACGCCGCCGCCCATGGCCGCGCCGTTGTAGTAGGCGAAGCTGGGCACGGCGAGCTTGGACAGGCGCTTGAAGACCTCGTGGCCGCCCTTGCCGATGGCCAGCGCGTCCTCGTGCTTCGTCAGCAGCTCGACGCCCTTGAGGTCGGCGCCGACCGCGAAGATGAACGGCTTGCCGGTGATGCCCACGCCGACGATCTCGCCGGCCGCGGCCTCCTTCTCGACCTGATCGACGGCGGCGTTGAGGTTCGCCAGCGACGCCGGGCCGAAGGTGGTCGGCTTGGTGTGGTCCAGGCCGTTGTCCAGGGTGATGAGCGCGAAGCGCCCGGCACCGAGGGGCAGGTCGAAGTGGCGTACGTGCGCCTGCGTGACGACCTCGTCCGGGAACAGCTCGGCCGCGCCCTTCAGGAGTTCAGCGGTGGTGCTCACTTGTCGCCTCCGGCAGCGCTCTCGAAGTGCGGGTTCTCCCAGATGACCGTCGCGCCCATGCCGAACCCGACGCACATGGTGGTGAGGCCGTAACGGACCTGCGGCTGCTCCTCGAACTGGCGGGCCAGCTGCGTCATCAGACGGACGCCGGAGGAGGCGAGCGGGTGACCGAAGGCGATCGCGCCGCCGTACTGGTTGACGCGCTCGTCGTCGTCCGCGATGCCGTAGTGGTCGAGGAAGGCCAGGACCTGGACGGCGAAGGCCTCGTTGATCTCGAACAGGCCGATGTCGGAGATGCTCAGGCCCGCCTTGGCGAGGGCCTTCTCCGTGGCCGGGATCGGGCCGTAGCCCATGACCTCCGGCTCGACGCCCGCGAAGGCGTACGACACCAGGCGCATCTTGACGGGCAGGCCGTGCTCGCGGGCGAAGTCCTCGCTGGCGATGACCGAGGCGGTGGCGCCGTCGTTCAGACCGGCCGCGTTGCCGGCGGTGACCCGGCCGTGGACGCGGAACGGGGTCTTGAGACCCGAGAGGTTCTCCAGGGTGGTGCCCGGGCGCATCGGCTCGTCGGCGGTGACCAGGCCCCAGCCCGTCTCGCCGGCCTCGGGGTTGGTGCGGCGCACCGAGATCGGCACCAGGTCCTGCTGGATCTTGCCGTTGGCGTACGCCTTGGCGGCCTTCTCCTGCGAGCGCACCGCGTACTCGTCGGCGCGCAGCTTGGTGATCTGCGGGTACCGGTCGTGCAGGTTCTCCGCGGTCATGCCCATGAACAGCGCGGACTCGTCGACCAGCTTCTCGCTCACGAACCGCGGGTTGGGGTCCACGCCCTCACCCATGGGGTGGCGGCCCATGTGCTCGACACCGCCGGCGATGGCGACGTCGTACGCGCCGAAGGCGATGGAGCCGGAGACCGTGGTGACGGCCGTCAGCGCGCCGGCACACATGCGGTCGATGGAGTAGCCGGGGACGGACTGCGGCAGACCCGCCAGGATGCCCGCCGTGCGGCCGATGGTCAGGCCCTGGTCGCCGATCTGGGTGGTCGCGGCGATGGCGACCTCGTCCACCGTCTTCGGGTCCAGACCGGGGTTGCGGCGCAGCAGCTCCCGGATCGCCTTCACGACGAGGTCGTCGGCGCGGGTCTCGTGGTAGATGCCCTTCGGGCCCGCCTTGCCGAACGGGGTGCGGACGCCGTCGACGAAGACGACGTCCCTGACGGTACGAGGCACGTGGCTCTCCTCCAGGATGCGGGACGCTGAGCGCTTGCTCATGACCATGCTACTTGTGAGTAACGTAGCTGCCCAGTCCTGTCGCCTGGAGCGGCGAACGTCACACCGGGGGTGGAGCGGTCGGGGTGGGCCCTGCACGCGCAGGGGAGTGTGCGGCGGCCTGCCCGAGCCGCTCGCTCTCCGTTCACCACCGGCGTGACCTTGGTCCCGTGCGCGTCCGCCGCCGGTCCGGCGCCGCCGCCACGCGTCCAGCGGCTCCTCCCCGAGCGGCAGCGTCAACTGCTCTCGTACAGCGGCTCTCCGCCGTGCGGACGCGCCAGAAGGGGCGCGGGGAACGGCGCCAGCCACCACGGCGCACGGGCAGCCGCCGACACGAACCAGCGCTACGGCGACTGGGTACCCGGCGCCGTCAGCGCGGCGACCAGAACCGGCGTGACCAGCTCCACCTGCCACGGCCGTGCCCCGTACCCCGCCAGCGCGGCCTCCACGGCCGCCGGATCGGCAGCCGGCGGCTCCCAGCACAGCCGGCGCACGGTGTCCGGAGACACCACGTTCTCCTGCGGCATGCCCAGCCGCTCGGCCAGCGCCGACACCCCCGCCCGGGCAGCGGACAGCCGGGCCGCGGCGGCGGGGTCCTTGTCGGCCCAGGCGCGCGGCGGCGGAGGTCCCGTCACCGGCTGGCCGGGCTGGGGGAGCCCGGACTCCGGCAGGGCCCTGGCCCGGTCGACGGCGGCCTGCCACTGCTCCAGCTGGCGCCGCCCCAGCCGGTGCCCGAACCCGTTCAGCGCGGCCAGCGCGTGCACGCTGCTCGGAACCGCGAGCGCGGCCTCCACGATGGCCGCGTCGCTGAGCACCTTGCCCGGGGAGACGTCCCGCCGCTGCGCGATCCGGTCCCGCGTCTGCCACAGCTCCCGGACGACGGCCAGCTGCCGGCGCCGCCGCACCTTGTGCATCCCGGACGTGCGGCGCCAGGGGTCCTTGCGCGGCTCGGCGGGCGGCGCGGCCGCGATCGCGTCGAACTCCTGCAGCGCCCACTCCAGCTTGCCCTGCCGGTCCAGCTCCTTCTCCAGGGCGTTGCGCAGGTCCACGAGGAGCTCGACGTCGAGGGCGGCGTAGCGCAGCCACGGCTCGGGCAGCGGCCGGGTCGACCAGTCGACGGCGGAGTGGCCCTTCTCCAGCACGAAGCCCAGGACGTTCTCGA
The DNA here is from genome assembly GCF_055572275.1 of Streptomyces sp. NPDC030798. Taxonomy (NCBI): domain Bacteria; kingdom Bacillati; phylum Actinomycetota; class Actinomycetes; order Kitasatosporales; family Streptomycetaceae; genus Streptomyces; species Streptomyces sp. NPDC030798. The sequence goes on from NZ_JBVIDR010000004.1 coordinate 291,527, forward strand.
CCATGGCGCCGAGGCCGACCCGGGGGAACCCGGCGAGCCGGCCGGCCAGCTCGGTGTCGAACAGGACGGTCGGCATCAGGCCTATCTCCCGCAGGCACGGCAGGTCCTGGGTGGCCGCGTGCAGCACCCACTCGACGCCGGACAGCACCGTGCCGAGACGGGACAGGTCGGGGCAGGCGACCGGGTCGATCAGCGCGGTGCCGGCGCCCTCGCGGCGCAGCTGCACCAGGTAGGCGCGCTGGCCGTAGCGGTAGCCGGAGGCGCGCTCGGCGTCGACGGCGACGGGTCCGGAGCCGGCGGCGAAGGCGGCGATCATCTCGGCGAGGGACGCCTCGTCGGCGATCACGGGCGGAATGCCCTCGCGGGGTTCGAGCAGCGGAACCGGCGTCCCCGTCACAGAAGACCCCGCGTCGTCCGGAGGGGTGCCTCCGTGGGTACGCAGGGAACTGTCTGCTGCGGTCTCTTGGGCGTCGGTCACCTGTCAAGGGTATCCGTGCGGGGACAGCACCCGTCGACGGAACGTTCCGTCGACGGGTGCCGGAGGGTCGTGAACCAGTCAGCCTGGTGAAACTTCCGCATCACATGAGTGAACCGGCTGCGCGCCGGGCGGCGTCAACAAGGAGGGGCGGTCTTAGCAGGTCAGTGGATGATTCCGGTACGCAGGGCCACCGCCACCATGCCGGCGCGGTCGCCCGTGCCGAGCTTGCGGGCGATGCGGGCGAGGTGGCTCTTGACGGTCAGGGCGGACAGGCCCATGGAGACACCGATCGCCTTGTTCGACTGGCCCTCCGCGACCAGCCGCAGCACCTCCACCTCGCGTCCGGACAGCTCGCGGTAGCCGCCCGGGTGGCTCGGGGCACCCGGGGGGCGGCGGTGCATACGGGCGGCGGCGCCGAGGGGAGTGGCGCCGGGCCGGGTGGGCAGGCCGATGTTGGTGCGGGTGCCGGTGACCACGTAGCCCTTGACCCCGCCCGCCAGGGCGTTGCGCACGGCGCCGATGTCGTCGGCGGCGGACAGCGCCAGCCCGTTGGGCCAGCCGGCCGCGCGGGTCTCGGACAGCAGGGTCAGGCCGGAGCCGTCGGGCAGGTGGACGTCGGCGACGCAGATGTCACGGGGGTTGCCGATGCGGGGGCGGGCCTCCGCGATGGACGAGGCCTCGATGACGTCGCGCACACCGAGGGCCCACAGATGGCGGGTGACGGTGGAGCGGACGCGCGGGTCGGCCACGACCACCATGGCGGTCGGTTTGTTCGGGCGGTAGGCGACCAGGCTTGCGGGCTGCTCGAGGAGAACGGACACCAGGCCTCCTGGGGTGGGGGGACGGGGCCGGCTTGTGGGGATGAAGCCGGGACGAACCGTGCTTTCAAGGTCACAGTCGTCTTCGGCAGCAAACCCGTCCGCCTTTAGAGAATGATCACGATCTAGTGAGTAACAATTCGTGCAATTCGGACACGCGATCGATCATCCGAAGATCGAGTCGCTTCGAGCCGATGCGATTCGAGTGCGGAAAGTGGCCGTATCGACAAAGAGATGGTCAACAAGGCGTACGCGAGGATTAACCGGCGGAAAGGGGCGGTCAGGTCACCGGGACTGCGGACCCCGGCGCTGCGGCAGGGTGACCACCGACGCGTCGCCGGGGCCGGCCGGGGGCAGCCCCGCGACCTGGGCCAGCAGATCGCACCAGGAGGCCAGGTGGGCCGCCGTGTCCGGCGCCCCGCCGAGCCCCTCGCGCGGCGTCCAGGAGGCCCGGATCTCGATCTGCGAGGCGGGCGGGCGCTCGGACAGCCCGCCGAAGTAGTGCGACCCCGCGCGCGTGACCGTGCCGCTCGGCTCGCCGTAGGTGAGCCCGCGCGACTGCAGCGCGCCGGTCAGCCACGACCAGCACACCTCGGGCAGCAGCGGGTCCACCGCCATCTCCGGCTCCAGCTCCGCGCGCACCAGTGTCACCAGCCGGAACGTGCCGTGCCAGGCGTCGTGCCCGGCCGGGTCGTGCAGCAGCACCAGCCGGCCGTCGGCCAGCTCCTGCTCGCCGTCGACCACCACGGCCTCCAGCGCGTACGCGAACGGGGCGAGCCGCTGCGGGGCCGGGGTGGGCTCCACCTCGACCTGCGGGCGCAGCCGGGCGCTGCGCAGGGCCTCGACCGCGGCACGGAAGGCCGGCGGTCCGGACGTGCCGGAAGGCCGGTCCGCCTCCCCGGTGTCCTTCGCGTCGTCCGTTCCGTCAGCGCTGTCCGACATTCGTCCCTGAGCCGCAGCCATGCGGGAAGGGTAAGGGAGCCGGTGCTCGGTGCCGGGCTAGACACCCCGCTCCGTTACCCGCCCTGCCGCCCGCGGGGCCGGCGGAGCCCCACGGCTGACGTGCGCCGACCGCCGTCGTGCGAGACTTGCCCCGTGACCGCGAACGACACTCCCACGGGCCCGCAGCCGGCAGCGACGTACGACAGCGCCTTCCTGAAGGCGTGCAGGCGTGAACCCGTTCCGCACACTCCGGTGTGGTTCATGCGCCAGGCCGGCCGCTCCCTGCCCGAGTACCGAAAGGTCCGCGAGGGCGTCCCGATGCTCGAGTCCTGCATGCGGCCCGAGCTGGTCACCGAGATCACCCTGCAGCCCGTGCGCCGGCACGACGTGGACGCGGCGATCTACTTCAGCGACATCGTCGTCCCGCTCAAGGCCATCGGCATCGACCTCGACATCAAGCCCGGCGTCGGCCCGGTCGTCGAGCAGCCGATCCGCACCCGCGCCGACCTCGCCCGGCTGCGCGACCTCACCCCCGAGGACGTCTCCTACGTCACCGAGGCGATCGGCATGCTCACCCGCGAGCTGGGCCCGACCCCGCTGATCGGCTTCGCCGGCGCGCCGTTCACCCTCGCGAGCTACCTGGTCGAGGGCGGTCCGTCGCGCACGTACGAGAACGCCAAGGCGATGATGTACGGCGACCCCGAGCTGTGGGCCGACCTGCTGGACCGCCTCGCCGACATCACGGCCGCCTTCCTGAAGGTGCAGATCGAGGCCGGCGCCTCGGCCGTGCAGCTCTTCGACTCCTGGGTCGGCGCCCTCGCCCCGGCCGACTACCGCAGGTCGGTCCTGCCTGCCTCGGCGAAGGTCTTCGACGCCGTCGCCGGGTACGGCGTGCCGCGCATCCACTTCGGTGTCGGCACCGGCGAGCTGCTGGCCCTCCTGGGCGAGGCCGGCGCGGACGTCGTGGGCGTCGACTGGCGGATCCCGCTGGACGAGGCCGCCCGCCGCGTCGGTCCCGGCAAGGCCCTCCAGGGCAACCTCGACCCGACGGTGCTGTTCACCGGCAAGGACACCGTCGAGGCCAGGGCCCAGGAGGTGCTGGACGCCGCCGCGGGCCTGGAGGGGCATGTGTTCAACCTCGGCCACGGCGTCATGCCGAACACCGACCCGGACGCGCTGACCCGGCTCGTGGAGTACGTGCACACGCACAGCGCCCGCTGAGGCCCGCGCTCTCCTCTCCTCACCACACCTGACGGGGCCGGGCCTGCCTGCCGAACAGCAGGCGGCGCGGCTCCGGCGGGGGCGGGGTGCCGGGCTTGAGCGGCCAGGCGAGCAGCATGCCCGCCACGAAGCCGACCACGTGCGCCGCGTAGGCCACGCTGCCGGTGCCGGAGACGCCGTGCCCGGAGGAGTACACGGCCTGCAGCCCGAACCAGAAGCCCAGCACCAGCCAGGCGGGCAGCCGGAGCGGCAGGAAGATCAGGAACGGCACCAGGACCCACACCCTCGCCCTCGGAAACAGCACCAGATAGGCGCCGAGGACCCCGGCGATGGCCCCGGAGGCGCCGATCAGCGGCTCTCCGGAGGTGGCGTTGAGCAGTGCGAAGCCGTACCCGGCAGCGTAGCCGCACACGACGTAGAAGAGCAGGAAGCGGATGTGACCCATCCGGTCCTCGACGTTGTTGCCGAAGATCAGCAGGAAGAGCATGTTGCCCAGCAGGTGCAGCCAGCCGCCGTGCAGGAACATCGCCGTGAACACCGACAGCGCCGGGGACTTGCCGTACGTCGGCGGCGCCACCACGCAGCCGGCGCCGTGCGGGCCCATGCCGATGTCTCCGGTGGGGACGACCCGGGGCATCTGATGGTGGATCAGTTCTCTCGGGACCGCCGCGTAGTGGTCCATGAAGGCCTGGAGATGGCACAGCTGCGCCAGGTTCCCTCCGCCGGACACGGAACCGGCCAGGCCCGGAGTGGAGAGGAAGACAAGGACGTTCGCGGCGATGAGGGCGTACGTCACATAAGGGGTGCGGCGCACCGGGTTCACGTCATGGACGGGGATGACCACACAGAAGTAGTGCCCGCGATGCGGCGCGCGAATCGGTGAACGCCGCCCGGCCGGGGCGCGTATGTCATCTCAACCGACGTGAGGATCAGGCGATGAGCGAACGAGTTACTCCTCCGATGCATGCGATGCCCGACGGCGAGGCGGAGGTCTCCCTGGTGGTGCGGCTCCCCTGGGAGGACGTCGCCCGGCTCGGCCAGGAGGCGGGGCGGCTGGCCGCGCAGATGCAGCGGCCCGTGACGCTGGACGAGGCGGTGAGCTACCGGCTGCGCTCCACCCGGCCGACCGCGTCCCACGCGAAGCCCGCCGGGGAGCAGCCCGCGGCCGTGTCGTCGTCCGCCGGTGTCACGTCCCTGCCGCGGATCAGCGGCACGGCGTAGATCCTCCGGTCGGACGGCCCCTCACGCCTGCCGGACCTTCGCCGCCGCCTTTCTCGCCGCCACCAGGACCGGGTCCCACACCGGCGAGAACGGCGGCGCGTAGCCCAGGTCCAGGGCCGTCATCTGCTCCACCGTCATCTGGGCGGTGAGGGCCACCGCGGCGATGTCCACGCGTTTGCCGGCGCCCTCCCTGCCGACGATCTGGACCCCGAGGAGGCGGCCGGTGCGGCGCTCGGCGAGCATCTTGACCGTCATGGGCGAGGCGCCGGGATAGTAGCCGGCGCGGCTGGTCGACTCGATGACGACCGTCTCGAACTGCAGACCCACCCGGCGTGCGTCCTTCTCCCGCAGGCCGGTGCGGGCGATCTCCAGATCGCAGACCTTGCTGACCGCCGTGCCGACCACGCCCGGGAAGGTGGCGTAGCCGCCGCCGACGTTGGTCCCGATGACCTGGCCGTGCTTGTTGGCGTGGGTGCCGAGCGGGACGTACTGCTCCTGGCCGGAGACCAGGTTCAGCACCTCGGCGCAGTCGCCGCCGGCCCAGATGTTCTCGTGGCCGCGCACCCGCTGCGCGAGGTCGGTGAGCAGGCCGCCGTGGGCACCGAGCGGGAGCCCCGCCGCCCGGGCGAGGGTGGTCTCGGGACGCACGCCGATGCCGAGGACGACGACGTCCGCCGGGTACTCGGCGTCCTCCGTGGCCACCGCGCGGACCCGGCCGTCCTCACCGGTCAGCAGCTTGGTCACCGCCGAGTCGTCGACCATGGTGATGCCGAGGCCCTCCATGGCCCGGTGCACCAGGCGGCCCATGTCCGGGTCGAGGGTCGACATGGGCTCCTTGCCGCGGTTGACGACGGTCACCTCGAAGCCGTGGTTGATCAGCGCCTCGGCCATCTCGACGCCGATGTACCCGGCCCCCACGACCACCGCACGGCGGCCACGCGCGCGTGCCAGCGTGTCCAGCAGGGTCTGGCCGTCGTCCAGGGTCTGCACCCCGTGCACTCCGGGGGCGTCCGCGCCGGGCATGTCCGGGCGGATCGGGCGGGCGCCGGTGGCGATGACGAGCTTGTCGTACGACGTCCACGACTCGGCACCGGAATCGACGTCACGCGCGCGTACCCGCTGCCCGGCCACGTCGATCTCCGTGACCTCGGTGCGCAGGCGCAGATCGATCCCCCGCGCGCGGTGCTCCTGCGGAGTGCGGGCGATCAAGTCGTCCCGCTCGGTCACCGCACCGCCCACCCAGTACGGGATCCCGCACGCCGAGAAGGAGGTGAAGTGGCCGCGCTCGAAGGCCACGATCTCCAGCTCCTCCGGTCCCCGCAACCGGCGTGCCTGCGACGCCGCGGACATCCCCGCGGCGTCCCCGCCGACCACGACCAGCCGCTCCGCCCCGCCCTGCCCACCACCGATACTCATGGGGAACACGCTACGGGCCGGGGCCACTTCATTCCTGACCGGGCCCGGGGAGTCTCGTGGCCGGGGGCGGGGAGGGGAGTCCTGAGGGGGGCTGGGGGGCGGCTCCGGTCGGGGCGGAGCGGAGCGCAGTCGCGGCCCCGCCCCCGGAGCACCGCTCCGCAGCCGCGGGCCGGGGACCGACGCGGACGGGCCCGGCGGCCGACCGGCCACGGGACTTCAGCCCGGCCGGCTCGGGCAAGAGGGGGCCGGTACCGGTCAGTTCGAGGCGGAGCGCAGCCCCGGCCGGGGTCCGGCGCCGAGCCGCTACCGGATCTCGGTACCGGGAGGGCCCGGCGGGGCATGGTCCGGCGTCGGCCGCTGCCGGAGCTCAGCTCCGGGGCGACGGGACCGGCTGCGACCCGGCCACAGGAGTTCAGCCCCGGCCGCGCCCGAGGGGGCCTGGTCCGGGGGCGGGCCGCCAGGGGATTTCAGTCCTCGTCCGGCTCCGGTGAGCTGGCAGACGGGACGGGGCGCGCATGGGGCAGGGGGCCCGTCGCGGTCATCGGCGCCGGGGCCGGCTGCGGGTGGCGCGGCAGGCGGGGGCGCAGGACCCGGGCCCACAACAGCGCCAGCACGGCCGCGAGCGCGGCGAACGGCAGCACGGCGCCGACGACCACGGCGATCCAGCGCAGCATCGCCAGGAACGCGTGCCAGCCACCCGACAGCGCGTCCACGAAGCCGGGGGTGTCGTCACGGGCGGCGGCCTTGTGCACCGGCGTCTCGGACAGCGACAGGGTGATGGTCGCGAAGCTCGTGCGGTCCTTCAGGGACGCCTGCTGGGCGAGCAGCGCCTCCAGGTCCGCCTCACGGCTGCTCAGTTCCCCCTCCAGGCTGACGACGTCGCTCAGCTTGGTCGCCCGGTCCATCAGCTCGCGGATCCGGGCCACGCTGGCCCGCTGCGACCTGACCCGGCTGTCGACGTCCACGACCTGGTCGGTGACGTCCTCGGCCTTCGCCGTGCGCTCCACGAGCTTGCCGGTGCCCTGCAGACCGGTGAGAACCTCGTCGTAGTGGTCGCCGGGCACGCGCAGCACCACCCGGGTGTGCTCATGGCCGTCGCTGTCCCGGCTGGTGCTCTCGTCGCCGACGTACCCGCCCGCGCCCTCGGCGGTCCGGCGGGCCTCGTCCAGGGCCTTGGGCACGTCCTTGACCTGGACGGTCAGGGAGGCGGTACGGATGATCGCGCTCGTGTTCAGCTTCGGCGTCCTGCGGGCGGACTCGGCCCCGTCCGCCCGGGCGCCGCCGGCCCCCGTCTGCTGCGCCGCGTCGGGCGCGGCGGCCTTCGACGCGCCGCCCGAGTCACCCCCGGCGCTGCACCCGGTGAGCGCCAGAGAGGCGGCGAGCAGGACCCCGGCGAGGGCCGGTACGGGTCGTGCGATTCGTGGTGTGCGCATGGGCGGTACCCCCGAGGACGGTGAACTGTCGGATGACGTTTCTTCGACGGACCGGCGGCCGGAAACGTTGGACGGACGCGGTCCCGATGGGGTCCCGATGCGGTCACGGTCCGGACACCGGGGACGGCGGGGAGTGTCAGTGAGGTCTGAGAGAGTGGGGGACATGAGCGCAACGGGTACGAGCACGGGGCATGTCGTCGTCGTCGGAGCCGGTGTCGCGGGCCTGGCCGCCGCGCACCGGCTGGTGCGGCGCGGAGCGCGGGTGACCGTCCTCGAGGCCTCCGGGCGAGTGGGCGGCAAGCTGCTCCCGGGCGAGATCGCGGGCGTCCGCGTGGACCTCGGCGCCGAGTCGATGCTGGCCCGCCGGCCCGAGGCGGTGGCGCTCGCGCGCGAAGTGGGTCTCGACGGGCAGCTTCAGCCCCCGGCCACCGCGACGGCCTCCATCTGGACCCGCGGCGCCCTGCGTCCGATGCCCAAGGGCCATGTGATGGGCGTCCCGGGCACCGCAGCCGCCCTCGCCGGCGTCCTGTCCGACGAGGGGCTCGCCCGGATCGAGCGCGACGCCGAACTGCCCCGCACGGAGGTCGGCGACGACGTGGCGGTGGGGGAGTACGTGGCGGCGCGGCTGGGCCGCGAGGTCGTCGACCGGCTCGTCGAGCCCCTGCTGGGCGGGGTGTACGCCGGCGACGCGTACCGGATCTCGATGCGCTCGGCCGTCCCCCAGCTCTTCCAGGCCGCCCGCACCCACGACTCCCTCACGGCGGCCGTCCGCGACATCCAGGCCCGGGCCGCCGCCCAGCAGCAGACCGGCCCGGTGTTCATGGGCATCGAGGGCGGCGTGGGCCGGCTGCCGCTCGCGGTCGCCGAGTCGGTCCGGGCGCACGGCGGCGAGATCGTCACCGACGCCCCGGTGACGGAGCTGCGAAGGGTCGCACCGCCGGAGTCCGCCGGCGCGGGCGGCAGCGCCGCCGGAGCGGGGGCCGCGGGCTGGCGCGTGGTCGCCGGCGAGCGGGTGCTGCACGCCGACGCGGTGATCGTCGCCGTCCCCGCGCCCGTCGCCGCGGAGCTGCTGCGCGCCGAGGCGCCGGCCGCCGCGGCCGAACTGGCCGAGGTCGAGTACGCCTCCATGGCCCTGGTCACCCTCGCCTACCGGCGCTCCGGCCTCGATCTGCCCGAGGGCAGCGGATTCCTCGTCCCGCCCATCGACGGCCGCACCATCAAGGCGTCCACCTTCGCCTCCCGGAAGTGGGGCTGGATCGCCGAGGAGGACCCGGACGTGGTGGTGCTGCGCACCTCCGTAGGGCGCCACGGCGAGACGGAGATCCTCGGCCGCGAGGACGCCGAACTGGTCGACGTCTCCCGGCAGGACCTGCGCGACGCCGTCGGGCTGGACGCCGTACCCCTGCGCACGCGCGTGACCCGCTGGACCAACGGGCTGCCGCAGTACCCGGTGGGCCACCACGCGCGCGTGGCCCGCATCCGCGAGCACGTGGCCAAGCTGCCCGGCCTCGCGGTGTGCGGCGCGCCGTACGACGGCGTCGGCATCCCGGCCTGCATCGCGAGCGCCCACGCCGCCGTCGACCAGCTCGGCGGCGACCTGACCGGTGTGGCGGAGCTGACGGCCCACCCGGTGCAGAGCCTGCACGGCGGAGCGGGAGAATAGGGACCATGAGTGACGATGCCCCCACCACCGAGTCCGGCAGGATCCCGAACAAGGGCAAGCTGGCCAAGGACCTCAACGAGGTCATCCGCTACACCCTGTGGTCCGTCTTCAAGCTGAAGGACGCGCTCCCCGAGAACCGCGCGGGGTACGCCGACGAGGTGCAGGAGCTGTTCGACCAGCTCGCCGCGAAGGACGTGACCGTCCGCGGCACCTACGACCTCTCCGGCATGCGCGCCGACGCCGACCTCATGATCTGGTGGCACGCGGAGACCAGCGACCAGCTCCAGGAGGCGTACAACCTCTTCCGCCGCACGAAGCTCGGCCGCGCGCTGGAGCCGGTCTGGTCGAACATGGCGCTGCACCGCCCCGCCGAGTTCAACCGCTCGCACATCCCGGCGTTCCTCGCCGACGAGACGCCCCGCAACTACGTGAGCGTCTACCCCTTCGTGCGCTCCTACGAGTGGTACCTGCTGGCCGACGAGGACCGCCGCCGCATGCTCGCCGACCACGGAAAGATGGCCCGCGGCTACCCGGACGTGCGCGCCAACACGGTCGCCTCCTTCTCGCTCGGCGACTACGAGTGGATCCTCGCCTTCGAGGCCGACGAGCTGCACCGCATTGTCGACCTCATGCGCCACCTGCGCGGCTCCGAGGCCCGCCGGCACGTCCGCGAGGAGATCCCCTTCTTCACCGGCCGCCGCAAGCCCGTGGCCGACCTGGTGGCCGGGCTCGCCTAGGACCTGTCCGGCGGATCGGGCCGGCTTCGAGCAACGCCGGCATGTCTGCGCCGGACACGTCCGCTAGGCGGCCTTGCCCTTGAGGGCGTCGCGCAGGGCCTCCCGGTCCGCCGGGCCGGCGGCCGGGGCGTCCGGCTGGGGTTCCGGGTGCGGTGCGCAGGCCGCGTGCCGCTCCGGAAGGCGGCCCTCCAGCAGATAGGCGTCCAGGTGGGCGTTGATGCACGGGTTGGGGCCGCCCCCGATGCCGTGCGTGCCCGCGTCCCGCTCGGTCACCAGCACCGAGCCGGACAGCCGCCGGTTCATCTCCAGCGCCCCCGCGTACGGCGTGGCCGCGTCCCGCTCGGCCGCCAGGATCAGCACCGGCGGCAGCTCACCGGGACCGGTCCGCACGTCCAGCGGCTGCTGCCGGGGCGCCGGCCAGTAGGCGCACGGCAGGTTCATCCACGCGTTGTCCCACGTCTCGAACGGCGCCACCCGCGCGAGCCGGGTGTTGTCCCGGTCCCACACCTTCCAGTCCGTCGGCCAGGGCGCGTCGTTGCACTCGACGGCCGTGTACACCGCGTTGCCGTTCTCCGCCTGGACGGCCGTCTCCGCGCTCGGTGCGGCCAGCCGCACCAGCGGCTTGGCGTCGCCCCGCAGATACGCCGAGAGCGCGGCGGCCCGGCTCGGCCAGAAGTCGTCGTCGTACCCGGCGGTGAGGAACGCCGACTGCAGCTGCCCCGGGCCCACCGTGCCGCCCGCCGCCTTCGCGGCCAGCCGGCCGCGCGCCGTGTCGTAGCTGCGCTGCACCTGCCCCGGGGTGCGGCCGAGGCGGTACACGTCGTCGTGCCGGGCGATCCAGTCGCGGAAGTCCGCCCAGCGGTCCTCGAACGCCGCCGACTGCTCCAGGTTGTTGCCGTACCAGATCTTCTGCGGGTCCGGGTCGACCGCCGAGTCCAGCACCATCCGCCGCAGATGCGCGGGGAACAGCGTCGCGTACACCGCGCCGAAGTAGGTGCCGTACGACGCCCCCATGAACGTCAGCCGGTTCTCGCCCAGCGCCGCCCGCAGCACGTCCAGGTCCCGGGCGTTGTTGAGCGAGGTGAAGAACCTCAGCCTGCTGCCCGACCGTTCCGCACAGCCGCGCGCGTACGTCTTCGCCTCGGCGATGCGCTCGCGCTTGTACTCCTCGGAGGGGTGCGTCGGCGACTCGGTGGGCGCCTGGACGAACCGCTCGGGGTCCATGCACGACAGCGGCGCCGAACGGCCCACTCCGCGCGGGGCGTAGCCGACCAGGTCGTAGGCGGCGGCGATGCGCTTCCACGCGGGTTGCTCGGCGACGAGCGGGAAGCGCATCCCGGAGCCCCCGGGGCCGCCGGGGTTGTACACGAGGGCGCCCTGCCGGGGCACCTTGCGCTTGCTGTTGTGCGGGTCCTTCTGGGTGGCCCGCACCCGGCTGACGGTCAGTTCGATCTGCGTGCCGTAGGGATGCGCGTAGTCCAGCGGGACCTTCACCGTGCCGCACCGCATGCCGGCCGGCGCGTCCCGGATCGCCGTGCACGCCCCGAAGCCGATGCCGGCCGCCCGGGCCCGTGCGGCCGCCACCGCCGTACCGCGCAGCTCCGCCGCGCCCGGGGCGGCCGATGCCGCCGGACCGCCGGGGGCGCCGCCCGCCGGGGCCGCGGCCAGGGCGGTCAGGAGCAAGGACCCGACGGCCGAGTACAGGGCGGCAGCTCTCATCGCGTATCCCTTCGTGCGCGGCGGCGCTGGCACGGCTGCCACGCCCGGCGATCACAGAAGGGATGTTTCGTACGCCCCGGGAGGAAGGCAAGCACCGCCCGGCGGTGTCGCCGTCAATGCCCCCAATGCGCCCCCCGGTGCGGCCTCACTCCTGCCAGGGCTGGTCGCGGTGCGTGAAGGCCGCGCGCAGCTCCGGCTCGCCGATCGCCCGGATGCCCCGGACGGCGACGGAGGTGAGGAAGGACCGCTCGTCGCCCTCGCCGGTCCGCCTCCGGTGCAGCGCCCCCAGCAGCCGCTGCCCGGCCGGGGACGCCCAGCGCGAGTACGGGTGCACCTCGGCCCGGGCGATGACCAGGCAGCTCAGGCTGAGGGTGAGCGGCAGCGCGAACCACAGGGCGACCAGCAGGCGCGGCATCCCGGTCGGGGCCGGCAGCAGCAGCGCGGTCAGGCCCAGCACGCCCACGGCCGCCGCGGCCGCCCGCACCTGGCGGACCCCGTCCGCCACCGTCGTCCGCGCCCCGTCGGGTACCGCGAGCCCCGCGCGCACCAGCCCGTCCGCGAGCCGCCGTACCGGCTCCGTGCCGGCCGCCGCGGCCCGCACCGGGGCGATCCGGGACTGCCCCTGCGGACCTATGGCCCCTATGACCGACTGCTCCATCTCGTCCCGGCCACGCGGATCCACCACCGTGGCCCACCCGGTGTGCGCGAGCAGCAGCCGCCGCTGCCGGGCCATGGAGATCATCGTCACATCGGCGACCCGCCGGGGACCGCCGGACAGGAACGCCGCCTCGTACAGCGTCAGATCGTGCTCCCGGTCCGGGGCGGCGCCGTCGGTGTCGGCGGCCGCGGCGCGTACGGCGGCCAGGCACAGCCGAGTGCACGCGGTGCCGGCGAACGCCCAGGCCAGGAGCAGCAGAAGGACCCAGAACATGACGTGTTTCTATGCCAGTGGCGAGGGAAACGCCATGCCCTGTCCGTGATCCGGACCGACCGTTGGCGGTCTGTGACGTTCCGTTTTTCCCGCAGGTCAGCGGGTGCCGGACGGGGGCGGGCTGGACTCGGCGGCCGGCAGCGCGTACGTCGCCTACGGCGAGGGCTCGACCGGGACCGCGGAGGCCGGGTCGACCGCGGGCGGTGTCGGTACGGCGGACGGAGAGGCGGCCAGGTCCCGGCTCAGAGCGGAGAAGTCGACGTATCCCGTCGCCTCCAGCACCTTGATGTGGTCCAGCACGGTGGTGTTGGCATCGTCGGCCAGATCCCGGACCAGCGAGTTCTGGGTGCCGGCGCGGACCTGGGCGACCAGGGAGAACACCCGGCCGTGGGCGAGCCGCAGGATGCCCGCGAACTGGCGGTCGAACTCCTGGCCGTGTGCCGACTCCAGGGTGGCCAGCCACTGCCGCTGCTGGGCGTTGGGCTCGTTGGGCAGGGGCAGACCGAGCTGGGTGGCGACGGTGCGGTCGTGGGCGTCGAGCGAGGTGTGCCCGTCGACGAGATGGCGGCCGGCGTCCCGTACGGCCTGGGTGGTGCCCTTCTTCTCCGCCAGTTCCCCGGCGGGCAGCTCCCAGAGACCGGCCAGGCGGACCTTGGTGACGAAGTCCCGGTCCTGCGCGGAGAGCGGGCCGTACGGCGTCGTCACGGTCTGGGCGCTGAGCACGCTCGCGCTGCTCGCGTCGGCCGACCGGTCGGTGTACGACAGGATCGGGAACAGCAGCGCCGCGGCGGTCGCCGCCAGGCCCGCGATGATCAGTCCGGTGCCGCTGAATATGCCTCGGCCCTCGATGGGGGGTCGCGGTCGCATGGTGCCTCCTGCACGCACGCGGGGGGTACACGTGCGGGCTTGGCATATTACTGGGGAGTCGTGAGCGACTCCGGCGCGCGGCCGCGGGCCCGGCCGGGGCGGGGTGGTGATGCGCGCCGCCCCCGCCGACGTTGCGGTCAGGCTCTGCGCAGCAGGACCTTGGCGCGGGCGGTGAGTCCCGGGGAGCGGGGAGCCGGCCCCGACCGGTCGAGCCACCAGGTGCGCAGCTGCCGGCGGGCGCGGGGGTCGGCCGGCCGGCCGAGCTTCAGCAGATGACCGGCGAAGTCCAGGGCGTCCCGCCGGTGTCCGCCGGTCATCGGGCGGGTGCGCGCGTACGCCAGAAAGGCCTCCCGGTAGCCCTCACCGAGGATCACCGGCAGCTCGGGCGCCACCTTGGCCACCACGCTCGCGCGCTTGGCGGCGAGGGCCCGGGCCTGCACCCCCATCCGGACCCGGTCGAAGCCCTCCGGCACCGGCGTCCCGGCCACCAGGGACGACAGCACGGCGGCCTGGGCGACCGCGACGCGCTGCCGGACCTCGTCCGGGACGGGCCCGGCGGAGGCGGCCGTGGCCGTACCGCGTGCAGCCGTAGGACCGGTAGCCGTAGGACTGGTAGCCGTACGACGTGTCCCGGCGGGCCGCCCGGAAGCCCCGGCCGCCGCCCGGATGGCGTCCAGCTCCCGCTCCAGTTCCCCGGGCTCGGGGAAGTTCTCGTCCCGTTCCAGCAGGACGCCGGGCGGCGCAACCCGGGACGCGAGGTCGGTCAGGATGTCCAGGACCGGGCGCGGGACGGGGTGGGCGTGGCTGTCGTGCCAGACGCCGTCCCGCTCGAAGCCGCCGGCGACATGGACGTAGGCGAGCGCCTCCAGGGGCAGCCCGGCCAGGGCCTCGGCCGGGTCCTCGCCCCGGTTGACGTGGTTGGTGTGCAGGTTGGCCACGTCGATGAGCAGCCGTACCCCCGTCCGCTCGACCAGCTCGGACAGGAACTGTGCCTCGGTCAGCTCCTCGCCCGGACAGGAGAACAGCGCGGCGATGTTCTCCAGGGCCAGCGGCACCGGCAGCGCCCGCTGGGCGGCCCGCACGTTCTCGCAGAGCACGTCGAGCGCGTCCCGGGTGCGGGGTACCGGCAGCAGATGACCGGCCTCCAGGCGCGGGGAGGCGGTGAGGGCGCCGCCCGCCCGGACGAACGCGATGTGCTCGGTGACCAGCGGGGCGCCCAGCGCCTCCGCCCGCTCGGCGAGCGCGGCGAGCCGGTCCTCGTCGGGCCGGTCCGCGCCGCCGAGGCCGAGGGAGACGCCGTGCGGGATCACGGTCACGCCCCTGTCCAGCAGCCGCAGCAGCGACTCGGGCAGGTGGCCGGGGCAGATGTTCTCCGCGACGACCTCCACCCAGTCGATGCCCGGCAGGTGCTCGACCGCGTCCGCGATCTCCGGCCGCCAGCCGATCCCCGTCCCCAGTCGCCGCATGGCTCCACCCCCTCGGTCGAATGTCGGGGGTATGGCCCCGGCGCCGGGCCGTGAATCCCCGGCGCCTCGCCTTCAGAGCAACATTTGAGGTTAGGCGGTCAGGCCGACCGGCTGGGCCGGGCCATGGCATGGTGCCGTTCGCCCTCTGGCGGACCCGGCGGTGCGAACAGCGCTCGGGCGCCGATCAGGTCGAGCAACCGGTCGACCGCCGGGCTGCCGGCCCGGACGACAACGGTCTTGCCCTGGTGCAGCGCGCTTTGCCGGACGTCCAGCAGGACGCTCAGGCCGGCGCAGTCGCAGAAGTCGAGCCTGCTCAGGTCCAGCTCGAGGCCGTCGACCGACCTGGCGAGCGCTTCCAGCAGATCGTTGCGCAGCTGTGTGCCGGAATCGAGGTCGAGTTCACCCCGGACCGTCACCCGGATCCGGCTTCCGGCCGACGCGTACGACGCGGTCGCGAGGCCGGGCGGCAGCAGCCTCCGGACGCCGCCGCGGCTCGCCGGGTGGCCGGGCGTCATGAGGGACGGGACCGGATGGGCATGGTCAGGCATGACTCGCTCCCTCATCGGCTCGGCGGTGTGTGCTCCCACGTTCCCCGAGGGCTTTGAAGTACGTCAACTGATACACGAAATGTAGTACGTGTTTTTGAGTGCGTGAACACGGGGTCGCTAAACTCGGAGCATGGATGGAGTGCCCGAGCCACACAGCGGATGGACGTTCCTCACGAACCACGCCCGCGTACTCGCAGCCATCGCGGACAATCAGAACGCCCGCATCCGCGACATCGCCGCTCACTGCCGGCTGACCGAGCGTGCTGTGCAGAAGATCATCGCGGACCTGGAACAGGACGGTTACCTCTCCCACACCCGGGAGGGGCGCGGCAACACCTACCGGATCGACCCGAGCAGGATCCTGCGCCATCCCGCCGAAGCGGGCCTGGGTCTCACGGTGGCGTCCCTCCTGTCCCTCCTCCTCCAGGACGAGGCCCACCGCTCCATCCCACCCACCCGCCCCGACCCGCAGCACGCGACCGCCTGACGGCGCCCGCGGGGCGGTCCCGGACCGCCTACCGCAGTGCAGGGTGGTCGGCGGCCACCGTGCAGGAACCCGGGGCGATCTCCGTGAATCCCGCGTCCCTGACCAGCGGCAGGCCGCTGTGCGTCAGGCGGGGCCAGTCGGTGGGGGTGGCGGTGCGTACCGTCAGGGGGAAGCCTGCCTCGCGCCAGGCGGTGCGGGCCTCGTCGGGCAGGGCCCACCAGGCCAGTTGGGCGGCGTGGCCCGCCTGGGCCATCGTCTTGCCGGCCGACATCGCCAGGTCCGGGTTCAGCCAGAGCACGGGCGCGGAGCGGTCGGGGGCGGCGGGCGGCTCCGGGTCGTCCAGTTCCGTGCCGGACACCTGCAGCTTGGCCAGGTCCTTCGGCCAGCCGTCCAGCGGGACCGGCGGGAAGATGCGTACCTCTGCGGACCTGCCCGTGACCGTGATGCCGGGCAGCGCCTCGGCCCGGCGCCACTCGGCGCCCCGGGCCCGCCGGACCACCTTGCGGATCCGGGCGTCCTCCCAGTCGCGCACCGCCTGCGCCCACTCCCCGTCACCGAGCGCCCGCTCGTCGCTGAGCAGGAGCAGTACGGCGCGGGCGGCGGTCTCCAGCGCGTCGGTGCGGGCGGGCGGCGCGCTCCGCTCGATCCGTACGACGAGGGGCAGCACGAACTGCGGTGCCACGTCGCGCGGGGTGCGCTCGGACCGGAACGGGCTGTCGGCGGGGGTGGCGGGAACCTGGGTCACGGAGACCAACCCTACGAGCCGGGCTCCGTTGCCGGACGCGGTGGTCCGTCGCGATCGACGGGAGGGTCGGGGGTGAGCCAGTGCTCCGACCCCCTGCGACAGGATCGTGATGCCGGTGCGTGCTCCGGGGCGGCTTCAGTCCCCGCGGCCGGGCACCGTTCAGCCCGAGCAGGCCGTCCGCTGGGCCTCCTGCCACTCGCAGGGCGGGCAGAGGGTGATGCCCTTGTACGACTCCGGGTACTCCGTCGGCTCCCGGCACAGCACGCACTCGGCGTACGGCGGACCGTCGGCCTTCGGGGGCCGGGCGGTGTCGACGATCATGCAGTAGGTCTCGTCGTCCTTCTCGCTCATACCTTCAGCGTAGGACGCTCACCGGTGGCCGCTCGTCTCGCCGATCAGCTCGGAGACCTTCACGAAGCGGTAGCCCCGCTTGCGCAGTTCCGGTACGACCGTGCGCACGACCTGTTCCGTCGTCGGGGCGGCGCTGCGGGTGCAGTGCATGACGACCACCGACCCCGGTTTCACCCCGTCCAGCACCTGCTTGACGACCGCGTCGGCGTCCGTGGCGAAGGCGTCCCCGCTGACCACGTCCCACTGGACGGCGGTGACCCCGACCCTGTGGAGCGCGCGCAGCGCCTGCTGGTCGTAACAACCGCCCGGGAAGCGGAAGTACGGCAGCGGCCGGGGCACGCCCGCCTTCCGCAGGGCCGCGTAGGCCCGCTCGACGTCCTGGCTCATCCGGTCGGCGCCGACGGTCGGCAGGCCGTAGCAGTCCGCGGTGAACGCGTAGTGACTGTAGGAGTGGTTGGCGACCTCGAACTGCGGGTCGTGGCCGAGGGAGCGGGCCTGGGCGGGGTACTGCTCGGCCCAGCGGCCGGTCATGAAGATGGTGGCCGGGATTTTCAGCGTGCGCAGGGCGCCGATGAGGTCGGGGTTGTCGAAGTGCTCCCCGGCGGCGGCGCGGGGCCCCTGGTCGGCGGTCATGTCGGCGTCGAAGGTGAGGGCGACGGTCTTGCCGAGGGTGCGCGGGCCGTGCGCGAAGACCGGGGTCAGGCCGCCCGGGCCGGGGGCGAGTACGGGCGGACGCGTGGGGGACGGGGAAGCGGTGGGCTTGGTGGGGGCGGGGCGCACCGCGCCCGGGCCCGAGGTACCGCAGGCGGTGAGAGCCGCGGCCAGGGCGCAGACGGCGGCGATACGGCGTACTGGTGGGATCACCGTACGAACGTAGGACCAGATGTCCGGTTGTATGTCCGTATGACCCGTGTCGCGCGGGTGCGGTCACCCGCGCGGCGGCGGCCGGCCCTCGGCGGTCACACGTCCCGCTGCTCCAGCGGCCGTACCGCCGGACCCTGGATGACCGTGCCGTCGACGGCGAAGCGGGAGCCGTGGCAGGGGCACTCCCAGGCGCGCTCGGCCTGGTTGAAGGCGACCAGGCAGCCGAGGTGGGTGCAGCGGGCGGAGAGGGCGTGCAGGTCCCCCTGCTCGTCGCGGTGGACGGCGAGGCGCTCGTGGCCGACGCGGACCACCGCGCCCTCGCCGGGGGCCAGGTCGTCCACGGAGCCGGGCGCCCGCAGCCGGTCGCCGACGAAGTGCCGGGCCACCTCCGCCTGGGTCTTCAGCAGCGAGGGCGCCTCGCGCAGCACCGACTTCAGCCGGCGCGGGTCGTACAGCTCCTGCCAGGGGCTCTGCTCCCCGGTGATCAGGGCGGTCAGCAGCAGACCGGCCATGATGCCGCCGCTCAGGCCCCAGCCGCCGAACCCGGTCGCGACGTAGGTGTGCCGGGCGCCCGGGTGCAGCGGGCCGACCAGCGGCACGGTGTCGGTGGAGTCGTTGTCCTGCGTGGCCCACGCGTACTCCAGCGCCACCCCGGGGAAGTGCCGCTCGACCCAGCCGGCGAGCCCGTCGAAGCCCGCGCCCGGATCGCCGGTGCCCGGGGTGAAGTGCTCGCCGGTGACGACGAGCAGCCGCTGCCCGTCCTCGCCGTACGGCGCGGTGCGCACCGAGCGGGTGTTCTCCTCGGGCGTGATGTACATGCCCTCCGGGTCCGCTCCCGTGCCGAGCGGGCCGGCGACGACCAGTTCCCGGCGCGGGGAGAGACGGGAGAAGAGCAGCGCCCGGTCGAAGATCGGATAGTGGGTGGCGACCACGACGTCCCGCGCGGTCACGGTGTGGCCCGCCTCGGTGCTCAGCCGGCACGGCTCGCCCTCCGTCAGGCCGACGACGCGCGTCTGCTCGTACACCTGGCCGCCGCGCGCGAGCAGGTCGTCGGTGAGCGCCCGCAGGTACTTCAGCGGATGGAACTGCGCCTGCCCGGTCACCCGCACCGCCCCCGCCACCGGGAACGGCAGCCCCGTGTCGGTGGTGAAGGAGGCCGGCAGCCCCGCCTCCCGCGCCGCGTCCGCCTCGGCACGCACCTCGTCCACCCGCTCCGGGTCCCGTACGTAGGTGTAGGCGTCCCGGGTCTCCCACTCGCAGGCGATGCCCAGCTCGGCCACCAGCCCGGCCGCGTACTCGATCGCCTCCGACTGCGAGCGCGCGTACAGTCGCGCGCCCTCGGGGCCGCGGGTGCGCCGGAGCCGGTCGTAGACGAGGGTGTGCTGGGCGGTCAGCTTGGCGGTGGTGTAGCCGGTGACCCCGGCCGCCGCCCGCCCGGCCTCCAGCACCACCACCCGCTGCCCGGCCCGGGCCAGCGCGTGGGCGGTGCTCAGCCCGGCCATGCCCGCGCCGACGACCGCCACGTCGGCCTCGGTGTCCCCGCTCAGGGCGGGATGCTCGGGGCCCGGGGCGGTCCGCAGCCAGTACGAATCGGTGACCTGTCGGTGCTCGCGCATGGCCGCCGGGTACCCCGCCGGCCCCGCCTCACGTCTGCGTCAGCAGCCGCTCCCGGCACTCGGCCACGTCGAAGTCCGCCTTCGGATACCGCGGGTCCAGGGCCTTCAGATGCTCCAGCAGCAGGCGGCTGACCGCCCAGTTGCGGTACCACTTGCGGTCCGCCGGGACCAGGTACCAGGGCGCGTACGGGGCCGAGCAGTGCTCCATGGCCTGCTGGTACGCCTCCTGGTACGCGGGCCACAGGGCGCGCTCCTCGATGTCGCCCGGGGCGAACTTCCAGTGCTTGTCGGGCCGGTCCAGCCGGCGCAGCAGACGGCGCCGCTGCTCCTCGTAGGACAGGTGCAGGAAGCACTTGACGAGGGTCACGCCGTCCTCCGCGAGGGTCCGCTCGAAGTCGTTGATACGGCCGTAGCGGCTGCCGATCTCGGCGGGCACCGCCAGGTGCCGGACGCGGGCGATCAGCACGTCCTCGTAGTGGGAGCGGTCGAAGATGCCGATCTCGCCGGGCTCGGGCAGCGCGCGCCGCACCCGCCACAGGAAGTCGTGCTCCCGCTCCTCCTCGGTGGGCGCCTTGAAGGCCTTGATGCGGCAGCCGGACGGGTTGAACTGGCCGATGACGTGCTTGACGGTGCCGCCCTTGCCGCTGGTGTCCATGCCCTGCAGCACCAGCAGCACCCGGCGCCGGTCGCCCGCCGTGCCCGCCGCCCACAGCCGTTCCTGCAGCTTGGCCAGGCGCCTGCTCATGCGCGCCAGGTCCGCGAGTGCCGCGTCCTTGCCGCCGGGGGCGCCGGGCGTGGCCCGGGCGTCGTACGCGGACAGGTCCACGGCCTCGCCGGGCGGGAGGCGCAGCCGCTGCCGGAGGTTCATCGGGGCACCCCTTCCGTACGGATCCCTCGATGGTGCGCCGCCCGGACGGGGTGCGCCAGCTACCGGCCGTGGCGTCCGGTCAGGGAGCCGGTGGCGAGGATGTGGCCGGCCAGGGTGTGCAGCAGGTCGTCGGCGGTCGACTCGGGGGTCAGGTGCAGGCGGCGGTCGGTGGCGAAGACCGTGAGGACGTAGTGGTGCGGCTCGTCGCCGTGGGGCGGGCAGGGGCCGCCGTAGCCGGTTCCGCCGGAGCCGTTGCGGCCCTCGGTCGCACCCCGCGGGTGCTCCCCGGCGGTCAGGCGGGTGGTGTCCGGTCGGATGTTCCACACCAGCCAGTGCGTGAAGGTGCCGTGCGGTGCGTCGGGGTCCTGGAGGGTGAGGGCCAGGGTGGCGGTGTGCGCGGGTACGCCGCCGAACGCGAGCGGCGGGGAGACGTTCTCGCCGTCGCAGGTGTACCGGCGCGGGATCGTGCCGCCCTGCTGATACGCCGGGCTCGACACCGTGAGGTGCGCGGTGGCCGTGGCGGCGGGGGAGGGCGGCGAGCCGCCGCCATGGGCTCCGCAGCCCGCCACGAGGGCCGTCGCGGCCACGGCCGGCACCCAGCTCCTGCAACCCTTGCGCATGCGGGCACGTCAGCCCGTGAGCGGCCCGCCGTCGGCGTTCGGCACGGGGGTGTCGGCGACCGCGACGCCCACGCCTGGCCCCGGTTCCGCCGCGTCAGCCGCGTCCGGCTGTCCCGTCACGCCCGTTTCCGCCTCAGCCGGTTCCGGCCGCTGCGTCTCACCGTTCGGCGCCGGATTCTCCGTGATGGCTTCTCGGCGGGCTCCCTCGCCGTCCGGCGCGGGCTGCTGGGCGCCCCGTTCCAGGAAGTGCAGCAGCTCCACCGGGATGGGCAGGACCAGCGTGGAGTTCTTCTCGGCCGACACCGCCATCACCGTCTGCAGCAGCCGGAGCTGGAGCGCGGCCGGCTGGTCGGACATCTGCTGCGCGGCCTCGGCGAGCTTCCGGGAGGCCTGCAGCTCGGCGTCGGCGTTGATGATCCGGGCCCGGCGCTCACGGTCGGCCTCGGCCTGGCGGGCCATGGACCGCTTCATCGTGTCCGGCAGGGACACGTCCTTGATCTCGACCCGGTCGACCTGGATGCCCCAGCCGACGGCCGGGCTGTCGATCATCAGCTCCAGGCCCTGGTTGAGCTTCTCCCGGTTGGAGAGCAGGTCGTCCAGGTCGCTCTTGCCGATGATCGACCGGAGCGAGGTCTGGGCCATCTGGGAGACCGCGAACTTGTAGTCCTCGACCCGCACCAGGGCGTTCGCCGGGTCGACGACCCGGAAGTAGACGACCGCGTCCACACGGACGGTGACGTTGTCGCGGGTGATGCCCTCCTGGGCGGGGATCGGCAGCGTCACGATCTGCATGTTGACCTTGTGCAGCCGGTCCACGAACGGGATCACCATCGTCAGGCCCGGTTCGCGCACGTCACCCGCGAGCCTGCCGAGCCGGAACAGCACACCGCGTTCGTACTGCTTGACCACCCGTGCGGCCATCGCGGCGTACACGACGCCCACGGAGCCCACCGCGGCGAGGGCACCCAGCAGATCCTGGAGCATGATGACCTCCTCACCCAGAGGTCCGTTCTGTCCGCTGCTGCAACGATATGCCTGGGGGAGGGCGGAAGCCATGGGCCAGGGGCCCGGGGACCTCCCGGCCCGCAACCCGAGGGGCGGCGGGCCGGGAGGCGGGTGTCACGCGGCCGTGGCCCGCACCTGCTCCGGGCCCGTGGTCATCCGGACCGGCTCCGTGCCCGTCGCGCTGTGCCGCGCGGCCCAGTTCTCCAGGGCGGTGCGGCAGGCGTGGTCCAGGTGGTGCAGGCCGGACAGGTCCAGGCGGACCGGGCGGTCCTGGGGCAGGGACTCCAGGCGGTCGAGGATCTTCGGCAGCTTGAGGAAGGTCGCGTTGCCCGACAGGTGCGCCTCCACCGGGCCCGCGCCCTTGTCGACGACCTCCAGCTTCAGGTGCGAGGCCTCCCAGGCCGTCTTCACGACCGCCAGCGCCAGACCGATCAGCACGCCCTCGAACATGCTGACCGCCACGATCGACACGGCGGTCACGCTCAGGATCAGCGCCTCGCCCCGGTGCTCGCGCCACAGCGCGGCCAGCGCCCGGACCGGCACCAGCTTCGCGCCGGAGTAGATCAGGACACCGGCCAGGGCCGGGATCGGGATGTAGGCGAGCACGCCCGGCAGCAGCGCCGCGAACAGCAGCAGCCACACGCCGTGCAGCACCCGGGAGGCCTTCGTCCGGGCGCCGGCCTGGACGTTGGCCGCGCTGCGCACGATCACCGCGGTCATCGGCAGCGCGCCGAGCAGCCCGCAGACCGTGTTGCCCGCGCCCTGCGCCATCAGCTCCTTGTCGTACCGGGTGCGCGGACCGTCGTGCAGCCGGTCCACGGCCGCCGCGCTGAACAGCGACTCGGCGGACGCGATCAGCGTGAACGCGGCGATCGTGCCGAGCACCCCGGGCGACGCCAGTTCGGTGACCGAGCTGAGCGGCGGCGGCTGGATCGATCCCAGCAGCCCCTTCACCTCGACGGTCGCCACCGGCATGCTCAGGCCCAGCGTGACCAGCGTGGCCAGGCCCACCGCGGCGAGCGGGCCGGGCACCGCGCGCAGCTTGGCGGGGGCGTGCTTCCACAGCACCAGGACGGCGACGGTGCCGGCGCACAGGGCGAGGGAGGCGAGGGCCCCGCCGTCGCCGAGGGCGTCGAGGAACGCCCCCGGCAGCCCGGCCATCTTGCCCAGGCCCGAGTCGGGCGCCTTGGCCGCCAGGGCCGGGTACAGCTGGCCGGCGATCAGTACCAGACCGATTCCGGCCAGCATGCCCTCGACCACCGAGACCGAGATGGCCCGGAAGTAGCGGCCGAGCCGCAGCGCGCCCATGAGGATCTGCAGCAGACCGGCGGCGAGCACCAGCGCGCCGAGCATCGGCAGGCCGAACTCCTTCACCGCCTCGAACACGAGCACGGTGAGTCCGGCGGCCGGCCCGGACACCTGGAGGCTGCTGCCGCGCATCAGCCCGGTGACCAGTCCGCCCACGATGCCGGTGACGAGGCCGAGTTCGGCCGGCACCCCGGAGGCGACGGCCACGCCCACGCACAGCGGGAGCGCGACCAGGAAGACGACGAGGGAGGCGGTGAAGTCCTCCCGCAGGTGCGGGAAGCGGGATATGCGGGTGTCGTTGCTGGTCATCGGCGCGCTCACAGGGACTCGAAGGTGTCGGTCTGCGGTCGGTGCGTGCGTACGGTGCCGGTGTGCACCTCGTAGTACCAGGCGTGCAGGCCCAGTTCGCCCCGGGCCAGCTTCCGTTCGATGCACGGGTACGAGCGCAGCCGCAGGAGCTGGGTCAGGACGTGGCTCTGCACGCCCTCGGCGACCTCGGGGTCCTCGGCCGCGCCGGCCGGGCGCGGGGTGGCGTGCGCCAGCCAGTCGCGCACGGCGGGTACGGCGTCCAGGTCGTCGCCGCGCACCAGCGCGCCGACGGCGCCGCAGTGCGAGTGGCCGCAGACGACGATGTCGCGGACGCCGAGCACCTCCACGGCGTACTCGATGGTGGCGGCCTCGCTGGTGGGGTGGACCGAGGCGTAGGGCGGAACGATGTTGCCCGCGGTGCGCAGCTCGAAGAGCTCACCGGGGCGGGCGCCGGTGATCAGGGCGGGGACGACCCGGGAATCGGAGCAGGTGATGAACAGGACCTGCGGGGACTGGCCTTCGGCGAGCTTGGCGAACTCCTCAGGGCGCTGTCCGAAGGTACGGGCGTTGTCGATGAGGGGCTGCATGCGTGTGGACTCCTCCTGGCGCGCCGGACGGCGCGTCGGGCTTGCGCGGTGGATGTGGGGGGAGAACGGAGCCCGCCCTCAGCAGCGGAAGACCTGAAGGACTGCGGGGAGGTGGGCCCTGGAGGATCTACTGGCACGTTGGTGCGAGGCGCCGGGTGCGGCCGGTGCCTGCGGGTCGGCGGCCCGACGGGATATGGGCGGGCGCTCGGGCGCCCACCCGGAGGCGCTGCCGCGCTGCCGGTCGCGGGTCTGCGGGGTGCCCACGGGCTCGTGGGAACGGCAGGGCTCGCGGAGCGTGGCCGCGCCGGTGCCGAGCGGCTTGGTGGAGGACGTGATTCCGGGCCGGGCCTTGGCCTTTACCTCACCGAGCGTGTGCGCGGTTGCGAAGGTTCCCGACAGTGCGAAGATCTGCAGGACGAGCAGGGCCACGGCAAGGAGGGAGAGCCGGGTCCGGGGTGCCGTACCTCGGAACATGCGCCCTCCTTCCGGATGTTCGCGCCTCTTGTGCGCACCAAGCATTGGTCAATGAATGGTCAAGAAGCACGGTAACGCCTCGTGACCCTTTGCAGGGTTAACTCGGCGTTACGAGCACAAGAGAGCGTGAAAATTGCGGGTCGGATGGCCGGAACCGGCTCTTGACCCGCAGGAGCATGATCGACTATTGGACGGCCGTGGCGGGCCGTGGCGGGCCGTGGCGGGCCGTGGGTGACGAGGCGGCGAGCCGCCGTTACGCGGTGACGAGTCCCTTGGCGTCACGGGCCAGCGCGGTGAGCCGGGATATCGCGCGGAAGTACTTCTTGCGGTAGCCGCCGTTCAGCATCTCCTCGCTGAAGAGCCGGTCGAACGGCAACCCCGAGGCCAGCACCGGCACCTCACGGTCGTACAGCCGGTCCGCCAGCACCACCAGCCGCAGGGCCGTCGACTGGTCCGGCACCGGCCGCACGTCGGTGAGGCACACGGCCGCCAGCCCGTCGGTCAGCGCGCCGTACCGGCTCGGGTGGACCTTCGCCAGGTGCTCCAGCAGGTGCGGGAAGTCGTCCAGCGACGCGCCCGGGGTGGCGTACGCCGCCTTCGTCACCTCTTCGTCGGTGAACGGCGCCGGGGCCTCGGGCAGACCGCGGTGGCGGTAGTCCTCGCCGTCGATGCGCAGGGTGCGGAAGTGGGCCGACAGGCCCTGGATCTCGCGCAGGAAGTCGGCGGCCGCGAACCGGCCCTCGCCGAGCTTGCCCGGCAGTGTGTTGGAGGTGGCGGCCAGCGCCACGCCCGCCTCCACCAGCTTGCCGAGCAGCGTGGAGACGAGGACGGTGTCGCCAGGGTCGTCCAGCTCGAACTCGTCGATGCACAGCAGTCGGTGGCCGCTCAGCGTCTGCACGGTCTGCTGGAAGCCGAGGGCGCCGACCAGGTTGGTCAGCTCCACGAACGTGCCGAACGCCTTGAGCGCGGGCTCGGCCGGGGTGGCGTGCCAGAGGGAGGCGAGCAGATGGGTCTTGCCGACGCCGTAGCCGCCGTCGAGGTAGACACCGCGCGGTCCCGCCGGGGTCTTGGGCGCCTTCGCCCGGCCGAAGCCGAGGAAGCCGCGCCGGCCGGCGCCGGAGGCGTGCGCCCCGCCGAGCCCGGCCGCGAAGCCCTCCAGTACCTGGACGGCCTCGGTCTGGCTGGGCTGGTTCGGGTCCGGGAGGTACGTGGCGAAGCGCACCGCGTCGAAGCGTGGCGGCGGCACCATCTCGGCGACCAGCCGGTCCGCGGGGACGCGCGGCTCGCGAGCGCACAGGGACAGCGGGCCCGCTTCGGTCAGCGGGCCGGAACCGGGGGCGGCGGTGGAGGAGGACACGGTTACCCATGCTAAGCGCCGTGTCACACTGCACGACATGCGACGCCTGTTCCCTGTGACCTACGAAACAGCAGCCCAGACCCCCACCGGGAGCAAGGAGGCCGACGAGGCCCCTGAGGTGGGCGGGCCAGGTGGGACCGAGCGGGTCGGCGCCGCCGGCGCCGCGGCGGCCGGCGTGGGCGCCCGTGACCCGTTCGCGGACCGCGAGTGGAGTCTCGCCGAGTTGGCCGCCGCCTACGCCTATCCCGAGGCGGATGCCGGTGGCGGTGCGCGGCGGCCGTGGCTGCGGGCCAACATGGTGTCCACCCTCGACGGGGCCGCCCAGCACGAGGGGCACTCGCAGCCCATCTCCAGCGCGGCCGACATGCGGATCTTCGGCACGCTGCGGGCGCTCGCGGACGTGATCGTGGTCGGCGCGGAGACGGTACGCCAGGAGGGGTACCGCCCGGCACGCGCGCGTGCGGAGTTCACCGGGGCCCGACAGGCCGCGGGTCAGGGCCCGGCCCCGGCGATCGCCGTGGTCACCGCCGGGCTCGAGCTGGACTTCTCCCTGCCGCTGTTCACCTCGCCCCAGGTGCCCACCCTCATCCTCACCGGCGCCGCCGCGGACCCCGACCGCGTCGCCGCCGCCGAGCGGGCCGGCGCCCGGGTGGTCGTCGCCGGCGAGGGCATGGGCGTCGACCCGGCCCGCGCCGTGCGCGCCCTCGCGGACCTCGGTCACACCCGGCTGCTCACCGAGGGCGGCCCCCGGCTGCTCGGCCAGCTGATCGCCGCCGAGGTGCTGGACGAGCTGTGTCTGACCGTCGCGCCGATGCTCACCGCCGGGGACGCGCAGCGCATCGCCGGGGGTCCCCCGGTCGCCGTACCGCGCCGCTTCGAGCTCGTGTCCCTCCTTGAGGAGGAGGGTTTTCTGTTCAGTCGCTACCGTCGGTCCTGACATGGGCGGAATATGCCGTTCCGGTTGGCTTTTCGCGGGCACACTGGGTCCGGCACTACTCCTGCGATCACGGGGCAGGATGGTTTCCGCAGGGCCTTGCCGGGCCCGACGCAGGACAGAGGGGCCCACCGGCCCTCGAAGGAGAAGAGGCGCCTGGTGTTCACGAGCGTTCTGATGATCGAGAAGGCTTTGACGTCCGCCGACGTGGAGTTCGTCACCACCCTGCACGGGGACGAGCCCGTCTTCTTCCACGTGCTGATCCAGCCGCGCGGCGACCAGGCGGACCGCCTGCTGCGGGCCATCGACGACATCGCGCTCGGCGAACTCGACGAGGCGGTGCGCGAAGGCGAGACGCCCGAGGGCGAGGAGGCCAAGAGCGTCGGGCAGCGGGCGCTGGACGTGTCCGTGCAGGCGCTGCGCTCCGCGGGCAGCCTGGCCGAGGGGCGGCTGGTGGAGGACCACCCGCTGGACGCGCTGAAGACGCTGGTGGCCGAGGTGGACGCGGACGAGGTGATCGTGCTCACCGATCCCCACTATGTGGAGGAGTTCTTCCACCGCGACTGGGCCTCCCGGGCCCGGCACAAGGTGGGCGTGCCGGTGCTGAAGCTGTTCTCGCACAGCAAGGCCTAGACACCCTGGCCTTGATTCACGGCATAGGCTGGGGCTGATTTCGTACGTACCGTCTCTGGGGAGAAACGCATGGCACCCGGGCTTCCTGCCGCCATGGTCCGTCCGCACTTCATCGGCATCGGCGGCGCCGGGATGTCGGGCATCGCGAAGATCCTGGCCCAGCGCGGGGCCCGGGTGGCCGGGAGTGACGCCAAGGAGTCGGCGACCGCCGAGGCACTGCGCGCGCTGGGCGTGACGGTGCACATCGGGCACGCCGCCGGGCACCTCGCCGACGACGCGAGCTGTGTCGTCGTGTCGTCGGCGATCCGCGAGGACAACCCGGAACTGGCCCGCGCCGCCGAGCTGGGCATCCCCGTCGTGCACCGCTCCGACGCGCTGGCCGCGCTCATGGACGGGCTGCGGCCGATCGCCGTGGCGGGGACGCACGGCAAGACCACGACCACGTCGATGCTCGCCGTCTCCCTCACCGAGCTGGGCCGGAGGCCGTCGTACGCCATCGGCGGCGACCTGGACGCGCCCGGCTCCAACGCGCTGCACGGCGAGGGCGACATCTTCGTCGCCGAGGCGGACGAATCGGACCGCAGCTTCCACAAGTACGCGCCCGAGGTCGCCATCGTCCTGAACGTCGAGCTGGACCACCACGCCAACTACGCCTCGATGGACGAGATCTACGAGTCCTTCGAGACCTTCGCCGGCAGGATCGTGCCCGGCGGCACGCTGGTGATCTCCGCCGACCACGAGGGAGCGCGCGAGCTGACCCGACGCCTCGCGGGGTCCGTGCGGACCGTGACCTACGGCGAGGCGGAGGACGCCGATGTGCGGGTGCTCGCCGTCGTCCCGCAGGGGCTGACGAGCCGGGTGACCGTGCTGCTGGACGGGCAGGAGCTGATCTTCACGGTCTCCGTGCCCGGGCGGCACTACGCCCACAACGCCGTCGCCGCGCTCGCCGCCGGCGCCGCCCTCGGTGTCCCGGCCGCGGAGCTGGCGTCCGCGCTCGCCGCCTACACCGGGGTCAAGCGGCGCCTGCAGCTCAAGGGCGAGGCCGCCGGGGTGCAGGTCATCGACTCCTACGCCCACCACCCCACCGAGATGACCGCCGACCTGGAGGCCATGCGCGCCGCCGCCGGGGACGCGCGGATCCTGGTCGTCTTCCAGCCGCACCTGTTCTCCCGCACCCAGGAGCTGGGCAAGGAAATGGGTCGGTCGCTGGCGCTCGCCGACGCCTCGGTGGTGCTCGACATCTACCCGGCCCGCGAGGACCCGATCCCCGGCGTCACCAGCGAGCTGATCATCGAGGCCGCGCGCGCGGCGGGTGCCGACGTCGCCGCCGTGCACGACAAGGCGGAGATCCCCGAGGTGATCGCGGGAATGGCCAAGCCCGGTGATCTCGTTCTCACCATGGGCGCGGGCGACGTGACCGACCTGGGCCCGCTGATCCTGGACCGCCTGTCGCACCAGTGAAGGGGCTGAACCTCATGTCGTACGACGTCGAGAAGCCGGACGAGCAGTGGCGCGCGGAGCTGACCCCGGCGGAGTACGCCGTGCTGCGCCAGGCCGGCACCGAGCCGGCCTTCACCGGTGAGTACACCGACACCAGGACGAAGGGTGTCTACTCCTGCCGCGCCTGCGGTGCCGAGCTGTTCACCTCGGAGACCAAGTTCGCCTCCCACTGCGGCTGGCCCTCCTTCTACGACCCGAAGGACACCGACGCGGTCGAGCTGATCGAGGACCGGTCCCACGGCATGGTCCGCACCGAGGTCCGCTGCGCCCGCTGCGGCTCCCACCTCGGGCACGTGTTCGAGGGGGAGGGGTATCCGACCCCGACCGACCAGCGGTACTGCATCAACAGCATTTCGCTGCGGCTGGCGCCGGCCGAGGACTGAGCGGGGCCGGCGCCGGTCAGGCGCCGGCGTGGACCAGGGCCGCCCAGGTCCAGGGCCGGTCCGGGTCGGCCGCCCGCAGGGCCCGGACCGTCTCGTGCAGGGCGAGGGCGGCGGGCAGCGGGCCCGGCTCCGGCAGGGCGGGGGCCAGGGTGCGGTGGAAGGCGGCGGCCGCGTCCGCCGCGAACGCGTCCCCGACCTCCCAGAGTGTGGCCACCGACTGGGTGTAGCCGGCCAGCTGGAAGACGGAGGCGAGGTGGATCACCTCGTCGACCAGGGCGGGTGTCGAGCCGGCCCGGGCCGTGCCGCAGGCCGAGAGATAGGCCAACTCCGCCGATTCCAGGTGCAGTTCGGCGATGTCGCCGATGAGCAGGTCGCCGTCGGCGAGCAGCAGCCGGCCGGCGGCCGCGTCCTCCGGGTCGCTGTCGGCGTGACAGGCGAAGTGCACCACCGCCGCGTCGAGCAGCGCCGTGCGCACCGCCTCCCGGGTGGCGGCCGGCCCGATCAGCGGGGTACCGCCGCCCGCAGCGACCGCGGCCGTGGCCTCGGCCACCGTCCGGGCCAGCGGCGCCTGCCCGGCCGTCTCCGGCATCGCCACGGCCACCACAGCGCGCCGGCCGGGGGCCGCGCGCCGGCGCGCCCGGGCGAACAGCAGGGCACGCAGCGTCGGTGTGTACGAGGAGGCCACCCGGTCGAGCACCGTCGCGCCCGCCGGCGCATTCGGCCCGTGGTGCCCGGCGGCGTGCAGGGGGAAGGAGTTGAGCACACCCGACGGCGACCACCACACCCGCGGCCAGGGCGCCCCCGGCTCCGGTGGACGCGTGTGGCCCAGGGCCTCCAGCACCGGCTCGGCCAGGACGTCCCACAGCCAGGCCAGGGTCCCGGTGAAGATCTCCCGCGCCTCCTCGAACAGCGGATCGTACGGCCCCGCCGTCAGCGTCTGAACGGCCAGCCGGAACGCCTCGGCCTGCGCCACCAGGTCGGAGGCGTACAGCCGGGGCAGCGGCACCGTGCGCAGCCCGTCGGAGCACAGCGCGAGGGCGTCGCAGCGGCGCGGATGCACGTTGATGCTGACCACAGGGCCCTGCTCGGCGGCAGGCCGCAGGTCGTCCAGGCCGAGCGGCAGCGGGGTGAGGAACCGCTGGAAGCCCGGGCGCTGCTGCAACTCGGTGATCAGCCGGGCCGCTTCCTCGGACACCGCCCGCTGTGCCGCCATCTCCTCCTCGGCCGGCCGCCGGCCGGGTTCCACGCTCCGGCGCAGCGCCCGCAGCCGGCCCAGGGTGTCGCGCAGCCGGGCGTGCAGCGCGGCGTCTGCGCCGTGCAGCACTGCGAGTTCCCGGCGGGCGTTCAGCGCCGTGGACAGCAGATGGGCACGGCCGTCCTCCAGGGTCTCCAGCGCCTCCACCGGGTCACGGGAGTCCAGCGCCCGGGCCGCGCCGTCGGAGGCCAGCCGGGTGACCAGGCTCGGCGACGGGCCGGCAGGGGGCGGGTCGCCGCCGAGCAGCCGGCCGCGCTGGACGCGGGACTGGACGGCCGAGGTCCACTGGGCCAGCAGCCGCGCCGTCAGCCCGTCCGGCTCGGGTACGGCGGTCAGCTCGCGGGCGACGCCCTCCGCCTCGGTGAAGTCCGCCTCCTCCGCCCACAGCCCGTGCCGGATGAACAGCATCATGGCGAGGATCGCGCGCGTGTCGTCGTACTCCCTGCTGCCCGGCTCCTGTTCGGCCAGCCGGCGGCGGGCGCCCCGGACGCCCTCCTCCAGGGCCTGCACATGCTCGAACGGCGACTCGTACGCGAACGCCAGCGCCGTGTGCCCGGCGAACAGCTCGGGGTCGATGCCCATGTCCCGCAGCTGCTGCGGGAGTTCCTCGTACAGCTCCCGCAGCAGCGGCAGCGCCTCGCGCATCCTGGCGAGGCGGGTCGCCTGGTCCCCCGTCTCGTCCAGGGACGCGTGCATGACCTTCGTCAGGGTGAGCGTGGACCGGTTGCTCTTCAGGAAGCGGTACTCGGGCAAGTCCTCCGGCATCCGGGACAGCACGCGTTCGTGCACCTCGATGAGCTCGTCGAGGCCGCTGAGGTCGACCGGGGCGTGCGCCACGGGCTGCGGGTCCTCGCCGCCGCCCTGGAGGAACTCGGTGAGAGCCTGGGCGCGTTCCTCCGCGGGCAGCCGGGAGATGCGCCGGGCCTGCATCTCCAGGGCCTTGGCGAAGACGTCACCCAGGGAGGTCTGCTGGGGGTAGCCGAGGACCAGGTTGCCGAAGTCCATCAACTCCTGGCTGCGGCTGGTGCCACCCTGCGGGCCCATGCCCAGCAGACCCATCACGGCGGCGATGGGATGGTCCCCGCCCTCGCCGGCGAGCACCGGCCGCAGGATGTCGTCGATGGCGTCCCAGTCGTCCTGCTGGCCGGGGGTGAGATCCGAGCGGGAGGCCAACTCGCCCTTGAGCACGGCCGCCTGGAACAGCAGCCCCTCGGCCTGCGCGGTCCGCCCGGCGTCCCCGGCGAACACCGGATCGGCCCCGGCGAGCAGGTCGATCGCCTCCTGCGGCCGCTGCGCTGCGATCAGGCCCGCGGCCAGCCGCAGCAGCACGTCCGCATGGTCGGGGTGACCCACCGGGGTCAGGTCCAGCAGCCGGCGCAGCGCCTCGACGGCCTCCGCGGCCTGCACGGCGGTCCGGGCCCGGTCGGTGCCGGGTGCGGACGCCATGAGGGCGGCCGCCAGCCGGTCGAGCCGGTCCCGCAGCGCCTCGCTCTCGCCGTCCGGGGTGAGCGCGAGGGACTGCCGGAGCGCGCCGACGGCCTCCTCCGGCACGGCGGGGTCGACCTCCTCGCCCTCGCCGGCGGTGACGGCGTACAGGGTGAGGGCGTGCCCGAGGTCGGAGTACATCTGCGCGAGGTTGTCGGCGGCCGGACCGGCGCTGTGGATGGCCCGGCGCAGCAGCTCGATCGCCTCCGGCAGCAGGGTGCGGTCCTCCCGCGCGCCCGCCAGGGCCAGCAGCGCCAGGCCCAGACCGCCCGCGCAGCGGGCGTGGTGGGGGTCGTCCGGGGGAGTGCCGGCGAGCGCCGTGCGCAGGACGTCCACGGCCTCGGGGAGCCGCTCGGGACCGATGTCGCCCCGGATGCAGGCGAGCAGCAGGGCGTAGCCGAGGTTGCAGCCGGCCAGTGCCCGCTCGGTGCTGCCCGGCGCCAGGTGCTGCATCACCTCCCGGGTCACATCGGCGGCCGCCCGCACGGCCTGCGACCAGTCCAGGGCGTTGCCCAGCTCCAGCAGCAGCGCCGCCACGTCGGCGACGGCCGTGACATGCCGGTGGACCATCGCCCCCGGCTCCTCGGGCCGCCGCCCCTCGGCGCCCAGCAGCTCGTCCAGCGCGGCCCGCAGGGGCGGCGGCAGAACGTCCGTGGCACCGGGAAGATGGAAGTGGAACGGGGCGAGCAGCAGCACCCCGGTGCGGGCGTCCTCGGCGGAGACCGGCTCCCCGCGCCGGTCGTCGGCGCGGACCAGCAGCGCCACGCCGAGCGTGTACGCCACCTCCTCGTCGATGCCGTGGGTGCCGTCGGGGCGGACCCCCACCAGGTGCCGCAGCAGCGCGTCGGTCTCGGCGCGGGCGGCCTGCGTGTGCAGCGCGGCGGTGCCCTCCGGGCCGCCGATGTCCTCCAGCCGCGCACGGACCGCCGTCAGCAGTCGCTCCCGCTCGCCGGCGGCCTCCTGCCGCGGCGCCGTGTCCGTCGCCATGTGCCGGACCTCCTGGGCTCGTTGGGACGATCGGTTCGGGTGGTGAGACGCGCCGGTCACCTGCGGCGGGGGCCCGCCCCCTTGCGGAACAGTTCGGTGACCGCGGGGCCGGTGCTCATCCGGACGGGGCGGGTCTCCGGGTCGAACCGCTCGAACAGCTCTGGCAGATGGACGTCCACGGCGGACTCCACCAACTCGGCGTATTCCTCGGCGCGTTCCCGTCCGCGCCGCCAGGCCACCAGGCCGGCCCCCGCCCCCGCCACGGCGGCCGGCCACCACACCGTGCCCAGCAGCAGATACAGCACCGCCCAGCCGCCCAGCCGCATCGCCTCGTCCAGCCGCTGCCGGGACTCGGTGAGCGGACCGCGCGTGGTGTCCGGCAGCAGCAGCCACAACCGGGGCCAGGCGTCGGCGAGTTCCACCCGGTACTGCAACCGGATCCGCACCGCGGGCGCCCGCAGCCGGTCCCCGATCCAGG
Source organism: Streptomyces sp. NPDC030798 (assembly GCF_055572275.1). Classification (NCBI taxonomy): domain Bacteria; kingdom Bacillati; phylum Actinomycetota; class Actinomycetes; order Kitasatosporales; family Streptomycetaceae; genus Streptomyces; species Streptomyces sp. NPDC030798. The sequence goes on from NZ_JBVIDR010000004.1 coordinate 325,233, forward strand.
TCGGGCACCGCGGCCGCACCAGCGCCACCGCGTTGCGCGCGGCCTCCAGGCGGCCCAGCTCCTCCGGGTCGGTCACCTGCCGGCACGCCGCGTCGCGAGCCTCCCAGGTGCGTTGCCGGCGCCCGGTCAGCCGGTCCGCCAGGCGGCCGAGCGGTCCCGGCCAACTGCCCTGCAGGGCACGTTCGTACGGGCCGGCCAGCGCCTCGGCCAGCAGCGCGGCGGCGAAGGACGCGGCCAGTACCCCGAGCAGCAGCACCGCCGTGCGCGTCGAGCCGGACCCCGCGCCGGTCAGCGCCCGCAGCCGGTGGCGCAGCAGCTCCACGTCCGCCCAGTGCCGCTGCCCGAGCGTCAGGCCGGTGGCCGCCAGCGCGGTGAACACCAGGCCCGGCAGCACCAGCGCCGTCGCCCAGCGCTCGGCCAGCTTCCGGCCCACGTCGGTGACCAGCCCGGTCAGCATGCCGGGCCGCTCAGCTCTCGGCGTCGAAACGCAGGGCCAGGTCGAACAGTTCGCACACCGGCACTTCCGCGTCCACCCTCCGCGGCTCCCGCCGGGCGCAGACCCCGCGCGGGCAGACATACGCGCCGGGCACCGCATGGGGGCCGCCGTCGGCGACCGCCGTCGGCAGCGTCGTCGTGCGCGCCGGCTGGGGCGTCGGGACCGAGGGCGGGGGCGGTGGCCGCAGGCCCAGCTCGGACAGGTACTCCTCGAGCGGCTCACCGGCCCGCGCGGCCCGCACCGCCCGGTCGATCACCGGCCGCTTCGCCGCCCCGACCGGGCCCCGGTACATCCGGCGGAGCCGGGGCAACAGGCCGCACAGCAGCGCTACTTGTTCATCGCGATCCTCAAGTGACGGCACGTCACCCATGGTAGTCGGATCCTCTACGCTTGATCCGGGGATCGCCCGACAGGCACCGACGACCGACGGGGGTAGGGGTGGTGGACGTCCTGCTCGGCACCGGGGACGGAGAGGACGCCGCACGCGCGGCGCCCCCGCCCGGAGGCTCCCCCGCGCCCCGGGCCACGTTCCGCCGGGACCTGCACACCGTGCGCGGCCGGCTGTGGGCCGCCGCCGGGGCGGGAGCGGGCGCGCTGGTGTGCTGCCTGTCGGCCGACAGCGCCCGCACGGCCGGGGCGCCCGCACCCGTGGTCGCCGAGAGCGCGCTCGGCGCGGCCGTCCTGACCCTGCTCTGCCTGCGCCTGCTGCTGACCTCCCTGCTGCCGGTCACCCTCGGCGTCGACGCGACGGGCGTCGAGTGGCGCGGCCCGCTGCGCCGGCTGCGCCTGCCCTGGGCGGACATCGAGCTGATCTGTGTGGTCCCGGCCGCGGACCGGCGCCTGCTGCGCAGCGGCCACCGCTTCCCCGAGCAACTGCTGCTGCGGACGACGGCACCCGGAGCCCGACGCGGTCTCCCCCTGCTGACGTTGACGCCCCGTTGGGACCGCGCCTGGCAGGGCCTCACCATCGACCTGCGGCTGCTGGACGCCGACCCGGGCGCCGTCGACCGGGCCTTCGAGGCACACGCCGGGCCCCGCTGGCGGCGCACCGGCCTGCCGGCGGAGGACTCGCAGGGCCTGGGCCGCACCGGTGCGCCACCGGAGGGTGCCGGGCACCGGCAGAGCCGTGGCGAAGGGCCGCCGCAGGGCGCCGGGCGCCGCCCGGGCCCCGACGACGCGCCGCCCGAGGACGCCCGGGCCGGTGCGCCGCCGGAGGGTTCGGGGCGCCGCCCGGGCCCCGCCGCAGCGCCGCCCGAGGGCGACCCCGTCGGTGCGCACCCGGACGGTTCCGGGCACCGCATCCCCGGTCGTCTGCGCTCCCCGCTCGCCGCGCGCCTCGCGCATCAGGGGCGGCGGCTGTCGGTCGCCGTCTGGCTGCTGTGCTGCTGGGGCTATGTGTCGTACAGCGCGACCGCCCCGGGCCCCGGCCTGCACTGGCCGTACCTGGGTGCCGCGGTCGCCGCACCCGCCGTCGTCCTGCCGCTGCTCGCGGGGCTCGACCGGCTGCTCGGCAGGCGGTGCGTCCTGTCCGTGGACACGGCCGGCCTGCGGCTGCGCGTCGGCGCGGAGGAGCGGATCCTGCCGAGGGCCGCGACGACCGGGATGGAGATCGCCTCACCGCCCGGCGCCACCGGCGACCGCCATCCCCGCTGGACCCTGCTGGCCCAGGTGCCCTCCGCCGTGCGGGGCCGGGGTTTCCAGGCGGCGGCGGACGGCACGGTCCAGCCGCTCCTGCCACCTCCGCCCCTGGTCGCCGAACCGCTGCGCGGCTGCTTCCGCTCCGTGCCCGGCGGTCCGCTGGAGATCGTGCCGGTACTGGCCGGGCCGGTGGGCGGGGCACACGGGCTGTCCGTGCACCCCGAGCAACTGGCCCACGTCCTCGGCACCTACGGCATCCCGGTCGGCGCACCGGCCCGCGGCAGCGAGGCCGCGCGCCGCTGGAGCGGCGTCGGTCTCGGCCCCGTACCCCCGCCGCCGGACCCGCCGCCCCCGCCGCCCGTGTCCCGAACAGCCGCCGTCGGCGAGCTGCGTGTGCTGCGCGTGGCGCGCACCGCGACCCGCGGCCACCGCACGATCGCCGCCGCGCTGAGCGCCCACTCCGGCGACGGACCCCTGTGCGTCCTGGTGGAGCCGGGCCGCTATCCCGAACCCCTGGTCCTCAAGGGCGATGTGGAGATCCGCGCCGTGCGCGGGCCGGGCACCGTGACCGTGGAGCGGCTCACCGAGACCGCGGTCAGCGTGACCGGCAGCGCCGTGCTGACCGGGCTGAGCGTCGTCGGCCGCGGCAAGGCCGCCGTGGCGGCCGGCTCCGGGCGGCTCGCCCTGCGCGACTGCCGGCTGACCGGGCACGGCGGAGCGGTCGCGCTGAGCGCGGGCGCCGACACCGAGATCACCGTGGTGGGCGGCGAACTGACGGTGGGGAAGGCCGTGTTGAGCGGCTCCCGCGCCGAGTTCCACGGCACCCGGTTCACCGAGGCCCAGGAGGACGCGCTGCTGGTCACCGACGGCGCCCTGGCGGACCTGACCGGCTGCTCCTTCGCCGGCGCCCGTGGCGCCGCCGTGCATGTCACCGGCGCCGGCAGCCGGGTCCGCCTCACCGGCTGCGTGTTCACCGGCACCGGCGCGCACGGCGTCCTCGCCGCCGGGCACGGCACGGCCGAGGTGCGCGACTGCCGCTTCGAGGACCTTTCCGGCACCGCGCTGGGCTTCAGCGACCAGGGCCGTGGCAGCGCCCTGCGCACCCGGGTGAGCGGCGCGAACGCCGGTGCGATCGTCGCCGGCGGGGCCGACGCCGTCCTCCGTGACTGCGCCTTCGACGGCTGCCGGGCCGTCGGCGTCCGGGTGACCGAGGAAGCCCGCTGCGAGGTGCGGGACTGCTCCTTCGCCCGGGCGTCCAACGCCGCCCTGCACGTCGACCAGCGCGGCCGGCTGCGCCTGGACGGCTGCCGGATCGACGGCGCCCGCAAGGGGGTGGTGGTGGAGAACGGCCACGCGGTCCTCGCCCGCCTGGAGGCCCGCGAGCTGACCGAGTCGGCGGTACGGCTGTGCCAGGACGGCACCGTCGAGGTCACCGCACTGCACGCCGAGAAGTGCCGGTACGGGGTGTACGGGTCCGACACCGGCTCGGCCGGCGAGGTCACCGGAGCGGTGCTGCGCGAGCTGGGCGACAGCGGGCTCGTCCTCACCGGCTCGGCCCGGCTCACCGTCCGGGACGTCCGCATCGAGGGCACCCTGGGCGACGGGCTGTTCGTCCGCGACACCGCAGACCTGACCGCGCGCGGGTGCGGGGTCGAGCGGGCCGGACGGCACGGCGTCCACCTCATGGACAGCGCCGCCCTGACCGCCGTGGACCTCACCGTGACCGGCTCCGGGGCGCACGGCCTGCTCGCCGCCGACAGCAGCCACTTCGACCTCTCGGCCAGTGCCCTCACCGGCAGCGGCGGCGACGGCCTGCGCACCGACAGCGGCGCCCGCGGCCGGATCCGCGACAGCAGCATCACCGGCAGCCACGGTGAGGCCGTGACCGGCGACGGCACCCTGAACCGCCGGTCGCTCACCACCGACGCCACTCCCGCCACGCCCCCGCCCGCCGGCGAGGACCCCCAGGCCGAACTGGACGCCCTGATCGGCCTGTCCGAGGCCAAGCGGCAGGTGCGCGGCCAGGCCGACCTGCTCCGGCTGGCCCGGCTGCGCCGCGAGGCCGGGCTGCCCGAGCCGCCCGGCGGCCGCCACCTGGTCTTCTCCGGCCCGCCGGGCACCGGCAAGACCACCGTGGCCCGGCTGTACGGCCGTGTCCTCGCCGCACTGGGCATCCTCGCCGACGGCCGGCTGGTCGAGGTGCACCGCAGCGACCTGGTCGGTCAGTACCTCGGCTCCACGGCGCTGAAGACCCGTGAGGCCTTCGACCGGGCGCGCGGCGGCGTCCTCTTCATCGACGAGGCGTACAGCCTGTCCCGCCGCTTCGGCGTGGGCCACGACTTCGGCCAGGAGGCCATCGACGAACTGACCAAGCTGATGGAGGACCACCGTGACGACGTGGTGGTCATCGCGGCCGGCTACCCGGCGGAGATGGAGGAGTTCCTCACCGCCAACCCCGGCCTCGCCTCCCGCTTCTCCCGCACGGTCAGGTTCCGGCCGTACAGCCCCGAGGAACTCGTGCGGATCGTGCGGCACCTGGCCGGGCGGTACGGGTTCGAGCTGGACGCGGGGGTGGAGGAGCTGCTGCTGGCCCGCTTCCGGGCCGAGCACGGCTCCAACGGGCGGGACGCGCGGACCCTGTTCGAGGGCATGGTGGAGCGGCTGGCCGAGCGGCTGGCGGCGATCGAACGGCCGGGCCACCAGGAGCTGCTGATGCTGCGCGCCGACGACCTGCCCGGGGCGTGAGCCTCGAGCGGGCACCGCCCGCTCGCCGACGCGGGCGGCGGGTGGTGCGCACCGCGGGGTGCCGCCGGCTCCGGAGTGTGCCGTCGGCTCCGAAGTCCTGAAACACTCGCCGTCTACACTCACCCGGACAACGGCCAGGCTCTGCCAAACCGAAGGGTACGCGGCGTTTTGATCAGGATTGAGTCAGTCACCAAGCGGTATCCGGACGGCACGGTGGCCGTCGACCGGCTGTCGCTGGAGATCCCGGACCGCGCGATCACCGTCCTCGTCGGCCCCTCCGGCTGCGGCAAGACGACGACCCTGCGAATGATCAACCGGATGGTCGAGCCCAGCGAGGGCCGCATCCTCCTCGACGGCGAGGACATCCGCCGGCAACCGGTCAACACCCTGCGCCGGTCGATGGGTTACGTCATCCAGAACGCCGGTCTCTTCCAGCACCGCACGATCCTCGACAACATCGCCACCGTGCCCCGGCTGCTCGGCTGGGGCCGGCACAGGGCGCGGGCGCGGGCCGCGGAGCTGATGGAGCGGGTCGGGCTCGACGCCTCGCTCGCCAAGCGGTACCCCTATCAGCTCTCCGGAGGCCAGCAGCAGCGCGTCGGCGTGGCCCGGGCGCTGGCCGCCGACCCGCCGGTGCTGCTCATGGACGAGCCGTTCTCCGCCGTCGACCCGGTGGTGCGCAAGGGCCTTCAGGACGAATTGCTGCGCATCCAGGATGAGTTGGGCAAGACCATCGTGTTCGTCACGCACGACATCGACGAGGCCGTCAAGCTGGGGACGATGGTCGCCGTGCTGCGCACCGGCGGCCGGCTCGCCCAGTTCGCCCCGCCGGCCGACCTGCTCAGCGCGCCCGCCGACGCCTTCGTGGAGGACTTCCTCGGTGCCGACCGCGGCATCCGCCGGCTGTCCTTCTTCCCGTCAGGAGACCTGGAGTTGACGACCGGCCCGGTCGTGCCGGTCGACGCGGACGCCGAGCGGCTCCGTGCCGCCGGCGGGGCGCCGTACCTCCTCGTCACGGACGCCGACGGCAGGCCGCTCGGCTGGGGCGAGCCGGACCGGCTCGCCGCCGGTGCCGTCCAGCAGGACCAACTTCTGTCCCACGGGCGGCCGTTCGTGCCCGGCAGTGACTCGCTGCGCACCGCGCTCGACGGGGCGGTGCTCTCGCCGACCGGCTGGGCCGTGGCCGTGGACGCCGAGGGACGCACGGTCGGCGTCGTCTCCCAGCAGACCATCGGCGAGGCGATCCGCGCCGCGCACAGCCGGGTGGCCGGCGAGGTGGCCGAGGACCGCAGCGACGCCGGGGCCGCCCGATGAGCGGGTTCTTCGACATCCCGAGCGACCTCCAGCACAGCTATCCCGGCCTGGTCGTGCTGCATCTGCGGGAGGCCCTGCTGCCGGTGCTGGCCGGGCTGGTCGTCTCTCTGCCCGTGGCCCAACTGTGCGTCCGCTTCCGCTGGTTCTACGCGCCCCTGTTCGGCGTGACCACCGTGCTCTACGCCGTGCCGTCGCTGGCGTTCTTCGTCCTCCTCATCGACTACACCGGCATGACCGAGACCACGGTGATGATCCCGCTCGCGGTGTACAGCCTGGTGGTGCTGGTCCCGGCGATCGTGGACGGCGTCCGCTCGGTGCCGCCGGAGACGCTGGCCGCCGCCACCGCCCTGGGCCTGGGACCCGTACGGCGCTACGTCCAGGTGCAGTTGCCCATCGCCGTACCCGCGATCATCGCGGGCCTGCGGGTGGCCGCGGTGTCGAGCATCTCCCTGGTCAGCATCGGCATGCTGATCGGCAACCAGGGCGCGCTCGGCAACCTGCTCAACGACGCGCAGATCTACCACCGGCCCGAACTGGCCGTGAACTCCGTGGTGACCACCGCGGCGCTGGGCGTCCTCGTCGACGCCCTGCTGGTCCTCGTCCGCACCCTGCTGACCCCCTGGATGCCGCGGAAGGGAGCCACCCGGTGAACGTGTTGGACTTCGCCCACGCCTTCTTCAGCGACAGCGCGCACTGGCACGGCGAGGACGGCATCCCGCACCGCGTCGTCCAGCACATCCTCTACTCCCTGGAGGCCCTCGCGATCGCGGCCGCCGTCGGGCTGCCCATCGGCCTGGTCACCGGCCACTACCGGCGCGGCGGCAACGCCCTCGCGCTCATCGCCACCGCCGCCCGCGCGCTGCCCACCTTCGGCCTGCTGGTGCTGATGTTCACCTGGCTCGGCTTCGGGCTGGTGCCGGTGATGATCCCGCTGGTCGCCCTCGCCGTACCGCCGGTGCTCGTCACCGCCTACGAGGCGGTGCGCTCCGTCGACCCGCCGCCGGTGGACGCCGCTCGGGGCATGGGGATGTCGGAGCCGCGGATCCTGCTCCAGGTCGAGCTGCCGGCGGCGCTGCCGCTGGTCCTCGGCGGCCTGCGCACGGCGGCCGTCCAGGTCGTCTCCACCGCCACCATCGCCGCCTACGTCAGTTTCGGCGGTCTCGGGCGGTACATCATCGACGGGCTCGCGCAGAAGGACTACGAGAAGGTCGTCGGCGGCGCCACCCTCGTCGTCGGGCTGGCCCTGGCGACCCTCGGCGTGTTCTGGGCGGTGTCCCGGATCGCGGTCTCCCCGGGCGTGCGCAGAAGCCACTGACGCTCAGCCCCCGGTGCGGGCCAGGGCCCGTTCGCCCTCGACCTCCTTCAGGGCCTGCGCCGCACCGTCCGGCAGCCGGTCGCCGTAGGCCTGACGGACCGTCCGCGCCTGGGCGTCGACCGCTCTCCGCGCAGCGAGGCAGGCGGCCGAGGAGGGCTTGGCGTACTGAAGCGGGCCCCGTGCACCGCTGTGGCCGAACCGAACCGCGGCGAGACCGTGTTCTTGAAGCATCCATGAGAGGGGCTTCATCAAGAATCCGTCGCAAGCCGCGTGCGTACGGTCGCGCATCGAAGCCGATCGGTGATCTGGTGGCCCTTGACCGACCGAGAACTGGCTGGATTGGATCAGCGTGTGACTTCCACCAACCGCATCAGCAGGTCCATCCGGAGGAACCGAGGCGCGGCGGTGGTCGCCCTCACGGCGGCGACGGCCCTGTTGACGGGCTGCAACTCCTCCGGCGACAAGGCCGACAACCCCCTGACGGACACGAAGACGAGCGGCGACAGCGTGGTCGTCGGATCCAACAACTTCGCCGAGAGCATCCTGCTCGCGGACATCTACGGCGAGGCCCTCAAGGCCAAGGGAATCAAGGTCACCTACAAGCTGAACATCGGCAGCCGGGAGACCACCTACGGTCTCCTGAAGAACGGCTCCGTCTCGGTGCTGCCCGAGTACAACGGCGCCCTGCTGGCCTACCTGGACCAGAAGGCCGCCCCGAAGACCGTCGAGGCGACGACGGCGGCCATCGAGGCCGAGCTGGACTCCAAGCTCACCCTGTTGAAGCCCTCGCCCGCGCAGAACAAGGACTCCCTGACGCTCAACGCGGCGACGGCGAAGAAGTACCACCTCACCGACACGTCCTCGATCGCCGATCTGAAGGGCGTCGCGAAGGATCTGGTCATCGGTGCCGCGCCGGAGTTCCAGACCCGCCACCAGGGTCTGGTGGGCCTGAAGTCCGTCTACGGGCTGCAGTTCAAGTCCTTCAAGGCGCTGGACGCGGGCGGCCCGCTCACCCAGGCGGCGCTGAAGAAGAACGCCGTGCAGGTGGCGGACATCTTCACCACCGACCCGACCATCGCCAAGGAGAGGTTCGTCGTCCTGCGGGACCCGAAGAACCTCTTCGGCTTCGAGAACGTCCAGCCGCTCGTCCACAGGAGTGCCCTGTCCTCCCAGGGCGTCGACGCCCTCGACGCCGTCTCGTCCAAGCTGGACACGGCCACGCTGCTGAAGCTGGACACCCAGGTCCAGACCGAGAAGAAGGACCCGCTGGACGTGGCCCGCACCTGGCTGAAGTCGGCCGGCCTCGGCTGAGCCACAGCGGACGGCCGCCGGGCGAGGGGCGTGGACGAGGGCATGGTCGAGGTGTCGAGCATGCCCTCGTCCTGGCCCCTGCCACTCGCCGCGGTGGCGAAGGTCTCTGGGGAGGGCCGGGGGAAGGTCAGGCCGGTTCGCCCGCGCCGTCCGGCAGGCTCTGGGCCGCGGCCCGGGCCTCCTTGCGGCGTCGGCGGCGGCTCACCCGGGGCTCTTGGTCGGGGAGCCAGCCGAAGGCGAGGACGCTGCCGACGGCGCCCAGCAGCAGGCCGACGAAGAAGCCGCCCAGGTTGGAGGTGAGCCAGCTGCCCAGGGACAGCAGGATGCCGGTGATGGAGTAGAAGAGGCGCTGGCTGGGGTTGAAGAGGATCAGCAGGCCCAGGATCAGCATGAGCGTGGGCAGCAGATAGCCGGCCAGGCCCTGCATGCCGATGTGCAGCACGACCTTCAGCGAGGCCTTCTCCGTGAGCAGGATCCAGCCGCCGCCGAGGGCCAGCAGCAGCCCGCCCCAGAACGGCCGGCGGGCCCGCCATGCGCGGAAGGCGGGCCTCAGTCCCTGGCGTGGACGTTCCGGCATCGGTTCAGCAGCCCTTGTCGCTGAAGCCCAGCTTGAGCCCCGGCAGCCTGAACACACCCGCCGTGGTGGCGTAGTTGGTCTGCCGCAGGTTGGCGATGTGCACCGTGTCGGCCTGCTGGCTGAAGACGCCGATCGGACCCTTCACGCCCGCCTTGGTCAGCGTGCTGGCGTCGTTGCCGATCTCGATGTTGTCGAACGCCGCGTCACCCGACAGCTCGGTGGAGTCGGTCGTCAGGTCGGTGGCGGTCACCTTCTGTGCGCCACCGCCCGCCGTGATGAGCAGGTTGGTGCCGCCGAGGTCGACGCTCTGGCACAGCTTGGTGAGCGTGGCGTTCTTGATGGCGGAGGTGACGACCAGCTCCTGGCCGCCGGTGTCACCGGCGTTGGGGCTGCCGTCCGCCATGTTGTCGAGCGCGCCGAACTGCTCGAACCCGGTGCCGTTCAGCTCCGTCGCCGTGACCGTGAACGGCATGCCGGAGATGGCGAACTGCACACCCAGCGCGCCCTCCGCGGTCAGCACCGCGAGACCCGCGGCGACCAGGGTGGCGGGCACCGCCATGATCGCGGCGCGGCGCAGCCGGACCCGTCCCCGTCTGTCGCCGCCGACGGCGGCCCCGGATATGGCTGAGGCGTCGGAGGGCGAACCGCTGCCCGGGTTCTCGGGGGTGTTGTCGGCGGACGAGAGGTCCGGGGACGTGGCCATGTCTGCTCCCATGGGGCATAGATCAAATGCGGAGTTGGGCTTCAGTGGCACGTTGTCCTGGCGCGGACAGCGGCTGTCGCGCACGCCTCCTCGCACTCCCGGTGGATGCAAGGGCTTTCTCGTTACGCGGCAGTAGCCTGCGAGGAAGTTACCGCCGGTTACATTGGGGGGTCAAGGGAGATGTGAAAATACCGTGTCGGAACTGCGCGGACCCCGGCGCACGCAGTCGCAAGGGGTGCACCGCCCCCTGATTCAAGGCGCCAACTCCCTTGCAGTGCCTTGACGCTGATGGTTGATCAGGTCTACAACTCTCCCTGGTTTCCCCCGGATCCGTGGCGCCGGATCCGCCGAGCGGCATCGGCCGCGTTCCCGGCTCCTTCTTCAGCCCCTGCAGCAACCGCTCGCATCCGCGGCTCCGCACGGCCGCTCCCCCCTCGGCCCGTGCCCGGGCCGCCCCTGTCCGGCCCGGCCGGAGGCCTTCCCCCGAGGCCTGCGGCCGGTGCCCGGCCGGCCGCCGCCGGTCCGTCACGTACGGAGAAGGCGTCACGGACCGGCGGCGGCTGCGCCCCCCTTTTTTCTTCCCTCGCCACCGACCCCCGCCCCCACTCCCACAGACCCCCCACTCCAGAAGAGTTGTCCCCCCACCTCACGAAAGAGGCACCCCCATGCGTACGCGATCCTTCCTCGCCCTCGCCGGCACCGTCACCGCGCTCACCGTCGCCGCGGCCGTCCCCGCCTCCGCGGACGGCAGCGCGGTCCTGACCACGGGCGGCGTCGGCGGCACCGCGGTCGCGGTCGGCGACACCGTGACGGCGCCGCTGGCCACTGGCACGACCGCCACCCTGTACTCCAGCGCGACCGGCACCAGCGGGGTCAGCTGCACGTCCTCCCAGTTCACCGCCACGGTCACCGGCAACCCGGACGCCCCGGGCGCCGCCTCCGAGTCGGTCACCGGGCACACCTTCGACCCCAGCAGCTGCACCAGCAACGTCTTCGGCGTCACCGGCGTCAGCAGCATCACGGTCGACAACCTGCCGTACACCGCGACGGTCGCCTCCGACGGCACCCTCACCGTCTCGGCGGCCAGTGGCTCCACGATCCAGACCACGGTCAAGCTGCGCACGCTGCTGGGCAGCATCACCTGCGTCTACCAGGCGTCGAGCCTGACCGGCAAGGCCGACAACGCCGACAACAGCATCAGCTTCACCAACCAGCAGTTCACCAAGGTCTCCGGTTCGTCGCTGTGCTTCGCCAACGGCTACTTCACCGCCAAGTACGCCCCGGTCAGCGACTCCGGTGCCCCGGTCTTCGTCAACTGACGTCCGTGGCAAGGGTGTCCGGCTGACGCTCGGACCACCCGCGTTCACCGTCCACGAAGACGCAGGACCAGGGCGGCGCCCCCGCTGAGCACCAGCACCGCGGCGGCGCCGCCCGCCAGCAACGTGGCCGAGGGGCCCGACTCCGGGCGGGTCCTCTCGGCCACCGGCGTGCCGGCGTCGGAGGGGCCGGCTCCGGTCGACGCCCGAGGGCTCTGCTTCGGGCCGGCACCGGTCGGCGCGGGAGCCGGGGTCCGCTTCGCCGGCTGCGCGGGCGAAGCGGCACCGGGGGGTGCGGCGGTCGCCGTCCGCGGCGCCTCCGCCGCGCCCGCACCCGTCCTGGAGAACACCACGTCGGAACACGAGTAGTAGGTGTCCGGCGTGCTGCTGTTCTGCCAGATCGTGTAGAGCACCTGACGGCCCGTCCGGTCCTTCGGCAGGGTCGCCCGGATGTGGTACGCCCCATTCGTCAGCGGCGGGTCCTCGACCTCCGCGAACGGCCGCGCGGGCAGGTCGGACCAGCGCAGGGGCTTCGCCGGGTCGTAGCCCGGCCTGGTGAGGTACAGCCGGAACGTGCCCGTGTGCGCGATCGTCGAGGCGTACGTCATCGTCAGCCGGCCGCCCGGGGTCAGCCGCGTCGCCGGCCAGTCCCGCCGGGCCAGATCGAGGCCCCGGTACGCGGGCAGGTTCCCGCTGCACAGCCTGCCGTCCGGGATCACCTGCCGGTCGCGCCCCGCCACACCCGCCACGCGCAGGTTGTCCCACGCGGTGAAGGGGGCGCCGTTCGCGGAGACGGCCGCCCTGCACGCCGCAGAACGGTTGGCGCTGCCGCCCTCGGGGGAGCAGGCGTAGACCCGGCTGACCGGGTCCGTGGGGGCTCCGTGCGCCTGGGCAGACCCCGCCGCCCACGACAGGAGCAGGAGGGGTGCCGCCGCAGCGGCCGCCGTGACGCTCAGGCGGGCGGTCATCCGAGTCATCCGGGACGTCTCCTCGGCAGGCGCGGGAACGGGGTCTGCGGCATCCAGTACGAGCCACTCCACCGCCGCGTTCAAGCGGCCCCGGTCCGGAGGGCCTGATCACCGACCGCTGCGGCTGTTTTCGCGAGCCGGCCGGAGCCACCGCCGAGCTGCCCCCGGCCGCGATCCCGGCGCGCACCGTGTCCCTCGTCACGACCCGGTCAACCATCCGGCATTCGCGGTCGCTTGGCTTTCGGAAACATTCAGAAGCCGTCGAAATAGCGCATTCCGTCGTCATCCATTTGCATTGGGCGAAGCTTCGTGCCGGGTGCGGTGGGGTGTCCGGGGCCGGTGCGGAAAATCGAACGCCCCCCACCCGACTCCCGTTGCCGCTCGGTGAGTTATCGTATGCGCGGGGTCAAAACAAACCGCGTGTCCCGTTCGGTAGAGCCGCGAGGAGGGGTCAGTCGATGGCGAGGCAGTTACGAGCCGAGCAGACCCGGGCGACGATCATCACGGCAGCCGCCGATCTGTTCGACCGGCGGGGTTACGAGTCCACGAGCCTGAGCGACATCGTCGGCCATGCGAAGGTCACCAAGGGTGCGCTCTACTTCCACTTCGCCGCCAAGGAGGACCTGGCCCACGCCATCCTGGAACTCCAGGCCAAGGCGGCGCAGCAGGTCGTGACCGACATCGAGGGCCGGGGCTACTCCTCGCTGGAGTCCCTGATGCGCACCACGTTCGCCGTCGCCCGGCTCGCCGTGGACGACCCGGTGCCGCGCGCCGGACTCCGGCTAGCGACCGCCGACGTCGCCGTACGGCCGCCGCTGCGGCATCCGTTCACCGAGTGGCTGGAATTCGCCACCCGCAAGTTCAGCGGTGCCGTCAAGGAGGCCGACGTGCACGCCGAGACCGACATCGTCGCCGTCGCCCACTCCCTTGTCTGCTTCTTCGTGGGCACCCGCGTCGCCGGCCGCTCCCTGGAACCGGTCGGACGGCTGCCCCGCAGGGTCGCCGAGATGTGGCACCTCATGGTGCGGGGCCTGGTGCCGGTGCACCGCCGCCCCCGCTATCTGACCCTCGCCACCCAGCTGGAGCGGGAGATCAGAGCCGGCTGACCCGCGCGGTACGGTGACGGACATGCCCGACACCCCCGCCGCGCCCGTGATCCTCGGCAACGCACCCGGCTCGTTCCCGCACAGCGTGCTGGCCGAGCGGCATCCCGCGATCATCCGGCAGGTCCGGGACGCCTTCCCGTACGGCCCCGAGCAGCACCGCGCACTGGACGAGCTGCTGAAAAGTTGCACCGAAGGCGTGATCGAACCGCTGCCCGAGGACGCGGCCGACCTCGGCCACTGGCGCGCCTGGGGGCTGGACGACCAGGCCGGGCGGTCCTGGTTCGACGTGCCGTGGCTGTGGTCCGAGAGCTACTTCTACCGCCGGCTGCTGGCGGCCACCGGCTACTTCGGCCCGGGCGCCTGGCAGGGCATCGACCCCTTCCGCCCGTTCAAACGCGCGGAACTCGACGCGCCCGAGACCGACGAGGAACTCGCCGTGCTCGACGCGCTCCAGGACCGGCCGGAGCCGGAGCGGGCCCGCGCCCTGCTGCACGGCTCGCTGTGGGGCAACCGCGCCGACCTCGGTTTCCGCCTCTCCGCCGCCGGCGCCGAGGCCGCCGAACCGGTGCCGGGGCTGGTCGCCGACGACAGCGAGACCCTGTGGTCGCTGCTGGAGCCGTCCGGCACCGGCACCCTGGTCCTGGTCGCGGACAACGCCGGCCGCGAACTCGTCCCCGACCTGCTGCTGATCGCCCACCTGCTCGGCGAGGGCCGGATCGGCCGGGCGGTGCTGCACGTCAAGCCGTACCCGTACTACGTCTCCGACGCCACGACCGCCGACGTGGTCGACGCCCTGCGGCGCCTGACCGCGGCGCCGGGCGCGGCCGCCGGGTACGGGCGCGTGCTGTGGGCGGCCATGGCCGACGGGCGCCTCACCGTCCGTGCCCACCCCTTCTCCTGTGCCCCGCTGCCGTACGCCGACCAGCCCGACGACCTGCGGGCCGAGTTCGCCTCGGCCACGCTGACCGTCTTCAAGGGCGACCTCAACTACCGCCGCCTCGTGGGCGACCGGCTGTGGCCGCCCACCGCGTCCTTCCAGGACGCCACCGCGGGCTTCCCCGGGCCGGTCGCCGCGCTGCGCACCCTGAAGTCCGACGTGATCACCGGCCTGACCGCGGTCACCGAGGCGGCGCTGATCGCGGCGGAGGGGCAGCGCTGGCGCACGGGCGGGACGCATGCGCTGATCCAGGTGAACGCGGCTACCGCGTAGGCACCCCGGCCGTGGGGCCAACGATGCCCGGCGCCACGGGAGTTCCCCGTTCGGGGGCGGTTCACGCGATGGTGTGATCATGCGCTTCGCGGCGGATGGCGCCCGCAGGCCCCGGGTAGGGCCCGGGCATGACGCAGCCGTTCGAACTCCCGCACTTCTACATGCCGTATCCCGCGCGGCTCAATCCCCATGTCGACGAGGCGCGGGCGCACTCGACGGCGTGGGCGCGCGAGATGGGCATGCTGGAGGGTTCCGGGATCTGGGACCAGGCCGACCTGGAGGCGCACGACTACGGTCTCCTGTGCGCCTGCACCCACCCCGACTGCGACGGACCGGCACTTTCCCTGATCACCGACTGGTACGTGTGGGTGTTCTTCTTCGACGACCACTTCCTGGACATGTACAAGCGCACCCAGGACCGCGCCGCCGGCAAGGCGCACCTGGACCGCCTGCCGCTGTTCATGCCGCTCGACCTCGCGACCGCCGTGCCGGAGCCGCAGAACCCGGTCGAGGCGGGCCTGAAGGACCTCTGGGCGCGCACGGTGCCGTCGATGTCCGCCGACTGGCGCCGGCGCTTCTCCGTCGCCACCGAGCATCTGCTCAACGAGTCGATGTGGGAGCTGTCCAACATCAACGAGGGGCGGATCGCCAACCCCGTCGAGTACATCGAGATGCGCCGCAAGGTCGGCGGCGCCCCCTGGTCGGCCGGGCTGGTGGAGTACGCCACGGCGGAGGTGCCCGCCGCCGTGGCCGGGACCCGGCCGCTGCGGGTGCTCATGGAGACGTTCGCCGACGCGGTCCACCTGCGCAACGACCTCTTCTCCTACCAGCGCGAGGTCGAGGACGAGGGCGAGAACAGCAACGGCGTCCTGGTCCTGGAGACCTTCTTCGGCTGCACCACCCAGGAGGCCGCCGAGACCGTGAACGACATCCTCACCTCCCGGCTGCACCAGTTCGAGCACACGGCGCTCACCGAGGTACCCGCCGTCGCCGTGGAACAGGGCCTGCGGCCCGACGAGATCGCCGCGGTGGCCGCCTACACCAAGGGGCTCCAGGACTGGCAGTCCGGCGGCCACGAGTGGCACCTGCGCTCCAGCCGGTACATGAACCAGGGCGCCCGCTCCAGCTCCCCCTGGCAGCTGCCGAGCGGCCCCGGGACCTCCGCCGCCGATGTCGGCGCCCTGCTCGCCTCGGCCGCCGCGGAGCGCCTGCGGGCGTACACGCATCTGCCGTTCCAGAAGGTCGGCCCGTCCCGGCTGCCCGACTTCCCGATGCCGTACGCCCTGGAGCTGAGCCCACACCTGGAGCGCGCCCGCGGCAACCTGCTGGCCTGGTCGCACCGCATGGGCATCCTCCGGGAGGGCGTCTGGGACGAGGACAAGCTCGCCGCCTACGACCTCGCGCTCTGCTCCGCCGGCCTCGACCCGGACGCCACCCCGGAGGCCCTGGACCTCAGCGCCCAGTGGCTCGCCTGGGGCACGTACGGCGACGACTACTACCCGCTGGTGTACGGCCACCGCCGCGATCTGGCCGCCGCCCGCCTGACCACCGCGCGGCTCTCCGCGTGCATGAGCGTCGAGGGCGGCCCGGCCGTCGTCCCCGCCGACGCCATGGAGCGCGCACTCGTCGACCTGTGGACGCGGACGACCGCCGGCATGGACGGCGACCAGCGGCGCACCCTCAAGCGGGCCGTCGACACGATGACCGAGAGCTGGGTGTGGGAGCTGTCCAACCAGCTCCAGAACCGCATCCCCGACCCGGTCGACTACCTGGAGATGCGCCGCGCCACCTTCGGCTCCGACCTCACCCTGCGCCTGTGCCGCTTGGGCCGGGGCCCGGCGATCCCGCCGGAGGTCTACCGCAGCGGCCCGGTGCGCTCCCTCGAGAACGCAGCGACCGACTACGCCTGCCTCCTCAACGACGTCTTCTCGTACCAGAAGGAGATCGAGTACGAGGGCGAGATGCACAACGCCGTCCTCGTCGTGCAGAACTTCTTCGGGGCGGACTACCCGACCGCGCTCGGCATCGTCCACGACCTGATGACGCAGCGGATGGAACAGTTCGAGCACGTCGTCGCGCACGAACTGCCCCGGCTGTACGACGACTTGCAGCTTTCGGCAAAGGCCCGCGCGGCCATGGCCGACTACGTTCTGGACCTGCAGAACTGGCTGGCGGGCATCCTCAACTGGCACCGGAGCGTCGACCGCTACAAGGCCGAGTGGCTCGGCCGCCGCTCCCACGGCTTCCTGCCCGGCCGGTGCCCGGCACCGGTACGGCCGGCCGGCTGACCCTCTCCGGCTGCCGCCGCTCAGGCCGACTGGTCCACCCGCGCGGCGTGTTCGGCCGCCGCGCGGGCCAACGCCCGTACCACGGGGTGCGGGCGCGAACCGTCGCCGGACAGCTCCGGCTGGAAGAGGGTGGCGAGGAAGAAGGGGTGGTCCGGGAGCTCGGCGACCCGGACCTGCCCGTCCTCGTCGTGCCCGGAGAACCGCAGGCCGTGCGCGCGCAGCGTGTCGAGGTGGCGCGCGGGACCGTAGGCGCAGTAGTAGCGCTCGACGGTGCGTGCCGAACCGAGCACCGCGTGGGCCAGCGAGCCCGGTTCGAGGAGCACAGCGGTCTGGTGCCCCAGCAGGGAGCAGGCCAGCGGCTCGATGAGCGGGTCCTCGGCGTCCGGGTCGTTCTCGGCGTGCGCGGCCCGGGTCAGACCGCACACGTTGCGGGCGAACTCCAGCAGCGCGTGCTGGAAGCCGCCGCACGTGCCGAGGTACGGGATGCCCTCCTCGCGCGCGGTGCGGATGGCCGCGAGGACGCCGGCCTCGCTGCGGTACGGGCTGCCGGGCAGTACCCACACCGCGTCGAAGCCCCGCACCGCGCCCTCGGCCCCGGCCTCCTCGGACGGGATCCAGTAGGCGTCCAGGACCAGCCGGTCGCGTTCGGCGAGGGCGTTCAGCAGCAGCGGGATGCGGGTGTGCGAGACAACGGTGGGGGAGCGGTCCCCGACGAGGGCGATTGTGGCGGTGTGGGTCATGGGTTCATCCTCGAAGGCGCCGCGGCTTCACGTCCAACGATGATTCCTGCACGCTCGATAAGCACTGCTGATGATCCGGGGCGGCGGGGCCGGGCTGCGGACAGGCTGATGCACCGGGCCGAGGGGTTGGCATGCTGTCCGCCATGGACCCGCACCTGCTGCGCACCTACGTCACCGTGGCCCGGCTCGCCTCCTTCTCGGACGCCGCACGCCACCTGGGCTACACCCAGTCCGCCGTCTCCCAGCACATCGCCGCCCTCGAACAGGACCTCGGCGCGCCCCTGCTCACCCGGCGGCCCGTCACGCCCACCGCGGCCGGCGAACGCCTGCTGGAACACGCGGGTCCGCTGCTCCTGCGCCTCGACGCGGCCCGCGCCGAGGTGGTCCGCCTGGCCGCCGCGCCCGCGCACGGCCTGACCCTCGCCACCACGCCGACCGCGCTCGGCCCCACCGTCCTGCGCGCCCTCCCGCCCGCCGGCGTGACCCTGTGCGTCCTCGCCCGGGACGAGATCCCGGCCGCCGTCGCCACCGGCACCGCCGACCTCGGCCTGGTCGACGGCCTCGCCGCCCCCAGCGACCCGCTGCGGCTGCCCGACGTGGCACCGCTGACCACGCACGGCGTCGCCGAGGAGCCGGTCAGCGTGCTGCTGCCCGCCGGTCACCCCCTGGCCCGCCGCACCGGCCTGCGCCTGGACGACCTCGCCGACGCCCGCTGGCTGGACGCGCCCGACGCGGGCCTGCCCCTCGCCCACCTGCGCGCCGCCACCGCCGGCGGCGCCTTCCGGCCCTCCCTCCGCTACGAGGGCACCGACCTGCGCACCCTCACCGCTCTCACCGCCACCGGCCACGGCCTCACCCTGCTCCCCCGCTCGGCCACCGACGCCGCACCCGGCACGACCGCCGTCCCCCTCACGGCACCCCGCGTGGTCCACCGCACCGAACTCCTGCACGCCGGGACGCCGAGGGGCGCGGCGGCGGACCTGGCCGCGGCGCTGCTGGGAGCGCCGTGAGGGCGCCGCGCCCGCGGAAGCCGTCCTCGCCGTCCTCGCCCTCCTCGCCCAGGCGGAGCCCCGGGCAGTCCGGGGCGCCGTAGGCCGGCCGCACCTGCTGCGAGCAGGGCGACCGCACCCCACAGCAGCGGCAACAGGAACAGGACGAGGAGCACGGGTCGTCACCTCATCGGATCACCCTGAGCGGGGTTCCTCGGCGGCGGGCCCGTGCGCGTCAGAGGCTGGAGAGCAGGCCGTCGAGCGGGGGTGGAACGCGGTCGGGGGCGAGGGCCTCGACGAGGACGCGGCCGTAGCGGATCTTGCGTCCCTTCTTGGTGCCGAAGAAGCGCCTGAACTGCTGCTGCGGGGTGCGGCCCTGCTGTGCGGGCTGGCGCAGGAAGGTCCGCAGGGCACGCAGCTCGCCCTCCTCCCGGACCAGCTCCGCCACCCGCGTCACGCCCAACGCGCGAATGAGCTCGTCCTCCAGGTCCGCCGCGCAGACGAAGAAGCCGTGCGGCGCCGCACCGGCCCGCTCGAAGCCACGGGCGTAGTAGGGGCGCTCCGCCTCGTCGCACAGTCCCGCGAGGCGCAGACCCAGGCCCGGTGACCCGAGGAGCCCGGCGTAGCGCCCGACGCTCATCGCACCGCCGATCGACAGGACGCAGATTCCTTCGGCGGCCAGGTTCCGGCCGCGACGCTCCGCCAGCGCGTCGACCGCCGCGACGTCGCTCAGCCCTTCGAGCAGGACGGCCGCCCGGACCGACAGCCGCTCGGCCAGCTCGTACACCGGGGCGCCGGGGCCACCCGCCGCCCACGCGGTGACCGCCTCCCGGAACACCCCCATGTCAGCCATGAGGCGAGTCTCGTCCGGCTCCGGCCCCAGCGCGAGGGAATTACCGCCGGTGCGCCGATCTGCGGGCAGCGGACGGGGCCCGGGCCATACCCCGCGCCACCCTCCGGCCAGTCTCACTCGTTCGTGTCTCGTCGCGGACCCGTACCCCGGGTAGAGCACCAGCCGGAGGCGAGCGAACCATGGAACACACTGCGTTGCGGCCCAAGCCGATGCCCGGACAGGAACGGCGGGAGGGCGGCGCCCCCGGGCCCGCCCGGCGGCCGCACGCCGCGCGCCGGCGCGGCCGGCGGATCAGGACCCTGCTGTTCGGCGTGGTCACCGGCACCGTCCTGGTGCTCTGCGGGGTCGGGCTCGGCACGGTCGGCGCCACCGTGATCGGCATGAGCAGGCTGGCCGAGCTGCGCGGTCAGGCCCCGGCGGACTCACCCTCGGCCGGGCCCGGCCCCTCCGCGTCCCCGCGCCCCGCCGAGGTCCGGACCGGCGCGACGCTGGGCGTGGAGGCCGTCGACGCCGAGAAGGCGGGCGCGCAGGTGGTCGGCGTGCACGTACCCGGCCCCGGCTATGCGGCCGGCCTGGTCCGGGGCGACGTCCTGCTCCAGTTCGGCACCACCCGCATCGACCGGGCCGCCGACCTCGCCCGCGCCGTCGCCCACGTCCGCCCCGGCACCCCGGTGACCCTCACGGTCCGCCACCGCAGCGGCGGCTACCAGCAGCTGACGGTGATTCCGGGCGTGGTGATCTGAGGGGCATCGCCCCAGGTACCGGCCGTCCCCTGCCCCACACCTCGAAAGCCGGTCCCGGGTTTCGCGAAACTCGCTGGTCGCGCCCCAGGGCGCGCGCCATGATGGGGCCGTGTCGAGGTCGAGGCGCGTGGGCCGGGTCCGCGGGAGCGGGCGATCGGCTCGCATGGGCCTGCCCGGACCGGCAGGATGCTGCCCGAGACCGCTTCGACCCGTACCCTCGACCCCTGCTCGGAGGCCCGGATGACCGGCAGTACGCCCGCGCCCTTCACCGCCGACGACTACCGGGCCCGGATGGAGCGCGCCGCGCGCTCCGCCGCCGACGCCGGTCTCGCGGGACTGCTCGTCGCCCCGGGTCCCGACCTGGTGTGGCTGACCGGCTACGCGCCGACCGCGGTCACCGAACGGCTCACCCTCCTCGTCCTGACCCCCGGCCACGACCCGGTGCTCGTCGTGCCCACCCTCGAGGCCCCCGACGCCGAGCAGGCGGCCGGGGCCCCCGCGCTCACCCTGCGTGACTGGACCGACGGCAAGGACCCCTACGCCGTCACCGCCGCCCTCCTCGACACGCGCGGCCGCTTCGGCATCAGCGACAACACCTGGGCCATGCACCTGCTGGGCCTCCAGCGGTCCCTGCCCGACACCTCCTACGCCTCCCTCACCGACGCCCTGCCCATGCTGCGCGCCGTCAAGGACGCGGCCGAACTGGAGCTCCTCGCGGCTGCGGGCGCCGCCGCGGACGCGGCGTTCGAGGAGATCCGGAAGGTTCCCTTCGCCGGCCGCCGCGAGTCCGACGTCGGCCACGACCTCGCCGCCCTGCTGCGCCGCTTCGGCCACTCCCAGGTCGACTTCACCATCGTCGGCTCCGGCCCCAACGGCGCCAACCCGCACCACGAGGTCGGCGACCGCGTCATCCAGGACGGCGACATGGTCGTCCTCGACTTCGGCGGCCTGAAGGACGGCTACGGCTCCGACACCACCCGCACCGTCCACGTCGGCGAGCCGACCGCGCAGGAGCGCCGGGTCCACGACATCGTGCGCGCGGCCCAGGAGGCCGGCTTCCGGGCCGTACGGCCGGGGGTCGCCTGCCAGGAGGTCGACCGGGCCGCCCGCGGGGTCATCAGCGACGCCGGGTACGGCGCGTACTTCATCCACCGCACGGGGCACGGCATCGGCGTCACCACGCACGAGCCGCCGTACATGATCGAGGGTGAGGAGCGGCCCCTCGTCCCCGGGATGTGCTTCTCCGTGGAGCCCGGCATCTACCTGCCCGGCCGCTTCGGGGTGCGCATCGAGGACATCGTCACGGTGACGCAGGACGGCGGCCGCCGTCTCAACAACACCACCCGTGAGATGGTCATAGTGGACTGAAAGGCCCAGGAGACACCCACCTCGACATACCGGAACGGCTACGGCGCGACCCATGACCCAGGCACCGACCCCCACCGCGGACACCGTCCGCAGACTGGTCCGTTCGCTGCTCAACGAGGGCACCGGCGGCACCGCGGGACCCGACGTCCGGCCCGTCCGGGAAGGGCACGAGCACACCTGGTGGGTCGGCACCCGCCACGTGCTGCGCCTCGCCCCCGACCGTGACGCCTCCGCCCGCCGCCGCCGGGAGCTGCGCCTGCGCGACCTGGTCCGCCCGCACGTGTCCGTCTCCGTCCCGACCAGCGTCGCCCACGGCGACTGGGCCCCGGGGCTCGCCTACACCCTCGACACCAAGGTGGCGGGCGGCACCGCCGACGAGCACGACGTCTCCGCCGTCGGCGAGGCCGACCTCGCGGGGCTGCTCAGCGGGCTGCGCGCGGTGCCCGTACGGCAGGTCGAGGCGCTCGGCGTGCCGCGCAGCGCGCCGCGCTCCCTGGAGGCGCTGCGCCGCATGGCCGTGCACGCGGCCGAACGGCTCGCCGCCGCCGACGAGTTCGACGCCGCCCGGCTGCGCCAGCTCACCCCGCCGGGCGCGGCCCAGCTCGCCGCGCAGGCCGGCACCGCCGTCCTCACCCACCACGGGCTCACCGGGGAGCACGTGGTGGTCAGCGCCGACGGGCGGGTGCGCGGCATCCTCGACTGGACCCGGGCGGCCCTGGGCGACCCCGCCGAGGACATCGCCGGACTCGCCGTAGCCGTCGGCTCCCCGGCCGCCGTGCGCGCCGCCACCCTCGCCGGGTACGGCGCCCGCCCCTGTCTGCGCGGCCTGTGGCTCGCCCGCTGCGACACCGTCGTCCGCCTCACCGACCGCGTCGAGGGCCGCGCCCCCGGCTCCCTGCCCCTGCTCAGAAGCCAGCTGCGACGCGTCTGGGAGCCGATCCTGCTGGAACGGGTGACCGAGCTGAAGGAGGACGAGGGGGCAGAGGGCGCCGAGGGGGATGAAGGGGTGGCGGAGGAGCCGTAGGAGGTCTCGCAGGCCGGCCGCTCACGGCTGTACCAGCACCACGCACGACTCCCCGGGCACCTGCAGCAGACCGTCCGGGCCCGGGGGCTGCACCGGGTCCCAGGCCGCCAGGACCTCCGCGTGAGCGGTCCCCAGGGGGATGGACGCCGGTTCCTTGGCCAGGTTGACCGCCACCCGGACGTCCCCGCGCCGGAACGCCAGCCAGCGGGCCTCCTCGTCGTAGGCCACCTTGGTGTCCGCGAGGTCCGGGTCGGTGAGGTCCGGCTGCTCCCGGCGCAGGGCGATCAGCCGCCGGTACCAGTCCAGCACGCGCGCGTGGGGCTCGCGTTCCGGCTCGGACCAGTCCAGGCAGGACCGCTCCCGGGTCGCCGCATCCTGCGGGTCCGGTACGTCCTCCTCGGCCCAGCCGTGCTGCGCGAACTCCCGGCGCCGGCCCCGCCGCACCGCCTCCGCGAGCTCCGGGTCGGTGTGGTCGGTGAAGAACTGCCACGGCGTGCCGGCGGCCCACTCCTCGCCCATGAACAGCATCGGCGTGAACGGCGCGGTCAGCGTCAGTGTCGCCGCGCAGGCCAGCAGGCCGGGGGAGAGGAGCGCCGAAAGCCGGTCCCCCTGCGCCCGGTTGCCGATCTGGTCGTGGGTCTGGCTGTAGCCCAGCAGCCGGTGGCCGGCCACCCGTGCCCGGTCCAGCGGCCGGCCGTGGCTGCGGCCCCGGAAGCTGGAGTAGGTGCCGTCGTGGAAGTAGCCGCCGGTGAGCGTCTTGGCGAGCGAGGCGAGCGGCGCGCGCGCGAAGTCGGCGTAGTAGCCCTGGGACTCGCCGGTCAGCGCGGTGTGCAGCGCGTGGTGGAAGTCGTCGTTCCACTGCGCGTGCAGTCCGAGGCCGTGCTCCGCGCGCGGGGTGATGAACCGCGGGTTGTTCAGGTCGGACTCGGCGATCAGGGACAGCGGCCGGCCCAGCTCCTCGGCGAGGCCGTCCACGGCCGCCGACAGCTCTTCCAGGAAGTGGCACGCGCGCGTGTCGTACAGCGCGTGCACCGCGTCCAGCCGCAGCCCGTCGATCCGGTAGTCCCTGAGCCAGGCCAGCGCGCTGCCCCGCAGGAACGCGCGCACCTCGTCCGAGCCGGGCGCGTCCAGGTTGACCGCCGAGCCCCACGGCGTGGTGTGCGTGTCCGTGAAGTACGGCCCGAACAGCGGCAGATAGTTGCCCGACGGCCCCAAGTGGTTGTGCACGACGTCCAGGACGACGGCGAGGCCCAGTTCGTGGGCCCGGTCCACGAACCGTTTCAGCGCCTCGGGCCCGCCGTACGGCTCGTGCACCGCCCACAGCGACACGCCCTCGTACCCCCAGCCGTGCCGCCCCGGAAACGGGCACAGCGGCAGCAACTCCACGTGTGTCACGCCCAGTTCCACCAGGTGCTCCAGACGGGCCGCGGCCGCGTCCAGGGTGCCCTCGCGGGTGTACGTGCCCACGTGCAGCTCGTAGAGCACCGCGCCCGGCAGACCGCGCCCCGGCCACGTGGTACGCCACTCGTACCGCCCGTGGTCGACGACCGCGCTCAGGCCGTCCGGCCCGTCCGGCTGGCGGCGCGAGCGCGGGTCGGGCAGCACGGGACCGTCGTCCAGCGCGAACCCGTAGCGCGAGCCGTCCCCTGCCTCCGCCTCCCCCGACCACCAGCCGGCCCGCTCGGGGTCGCGCTCCAACGCGCGCGTGGCGCCGTCGCAATGGAGCGTCACTCGGTCTGCCTGCGGTGCCCACACCTCGAACTGCACGGACGGTTCCCCTTCGTCTGTTCACCGTGAGGTAGCCCGTCCATCGTGCCGCGAACCCGATCAATCCGCTTTCGAATCCGCCCTTTCCCGGCCGGTGTCGTGAACCCCACGCGCGCGGGGCACCGTTTCCGCCGTTTCTGGACACCGGGGGTTCACTGCCCGACAATCACGAGCGTGACGTCGTCCTTCGAGTTCCCCACGTACCCCGCGAGGCTGTCGGACGCGGAGCGCGACAAGGCGCTTCAGGTGCTGCGGGACGGCGTCGCCATGGGGCGGCTGTCGCACGACACCTTCGTGCGCCGCATGGAACTGGCCCTCGCCGCCCGCCGTGCCGACGAACTCGACGCCCTCACCGCCGATCTGCCCCGCGAGAACCGTTTCTCCCGGGCGGTGCTCGGCACGGTCGAGGCCGTCTCCGGGTTCACCGTGCGACTGCGCCGGGCCTGGCAGGCCGAGCGGCTGCCCAAGCTGCTGCTGCCGCACCCGGCGAGTGGCTACCCGCTGCGGATAGGCCGCGACGCGGCGAACGGGCTGCGGCTGAACCACGAGACGGTCTCGCGCGTGCACGCCGAACTGCGCCGGCAGGGTGGTATGTGGGTGCTCAGGGATCTCGGCTCGACCAACGGCACCACGGTCAACGGCCGCCGGGTGACCGGCGCCGTGGTCGTCCGGGAGGGCGACCAGGTCGGCTTCGGGCGGATCGCGTTCCGGCTGGCCGCGCACCGGAGCGAGTGACGCACCGGAACGTCCGAGTGTCCCGTTCGGGTGACGGGGGGTGAGGAAGGCGGGCCGCCGTGCCGATGTACCGGGCATGACGTACCTCACCCGAGCGACAGCGGCTGCCGGCACCCTGCTGGCCTGCGCCGGCCTCCTGGCCGCGGGCCCCGCCCAGGCGGCGTCCCGCACCATGCCTCCCAGCAACTGGCTCTACCTCAGCGTCACGCGCGGCGACCCGCAGACCGGCACGACGCAGGGCACGCTTCTGCAGTGCGACCCGCCGGTGGAAGACACGCGCGCGGCGGCGGCCTGCAACGAACTCGCGGCCGTCGGCGGGGACATCTCCCGCATGCCGCAGACGAAGAACGTGTTCTGTCCGATGATCTACGCACCCGTGACCGCCCGCGCCCGGGGGCTGTGGAACGGCCGTCCGGTGGACTACCAGGAGACGTACTCCAGCAAGTGCGTCATGAACGCCCGGACGGGTTCGGTCTTCACCCTGAACGACTGAACCGGGCCTCGGGACCCAGGGGGGGCGACGCAGGGGGCGTTCGTGGGCGGGGCCCGGCTGGTGCCGCGGCCTGGTCGGTGCCGCGGCCCGGCGGGTGACGCGGTCCGGGCTCGCGGTGCGCGGGCGCGGGCCGGCGTCATGAGGCGGACCGCTCATGCCGCTCGTTCGCGGGCCTGTTGCGCGGCCACCAGGACCGTGCGGGACTGGTGTTCCACCTGGTGCTCCAGCGGCACCCAGCGGGCCCGGAAGCGGTCCGCGAAGGCCTCGCACCACGCGGCGACCAGCCGCTCCAGGCCGGGCGCCGCCCGGTCGTCCGTCTCCCGCAGCACCCGCAGCAGCATCGCCGCCGCCCTGAGCGGCAGCCGCCGGCCGAAGGCGTCCACGCTGCCGATGTACGCCATCGTCGTGCCGGCCGGCGGTGTCTGGACCCAGTCCTGCGCCAGACCCGGGATCAGCTCCAGCGCCCAGCGGGCGGCGCGCAGCAGCGGCCCGTCCGCCCCCCGCAGCCGGGGCAGCGCCTCCTCCAGCACCTGCTCCACCTCGAGCGCGTCCCGCAGCAGCCGCGCGGCCAGCCGCCGCATCGCCGCCGCCGGCGCCGGGTGGGGTGCCGGGTCGTCCACCAGGTCGCTGGCCCACATCGGCACCTCCACCACGGCCGTCAGCCCGCCGTAGCGGTGCGTGTGGTACCAGGTGCTGTGCCGGGCGTCGTCCGGCATGCTCGGGTAGGCGACGCCCGACTCCGGGCCGGGCATCACATGGACCCCGGGCCCCGAGGCCGGCCAGCCCGCGGCGTCCGAGGCGCCCGTCTCCACCGGGATGTGCAACTGGGCCGCCGACTTGGCGAACGGCTCGGCGAGGCCCGGCAGGTCCTTGGTCAGCTGCACCCAGCTGCCGCCGAGGTCGGTGCCGTGCAGCGTCACCTGGAGGTAGGGGCGCAGCTCGTCGATCACGCCGGTCAGCGTCCTGGTCTCGGGCGGCAGCCGGTCCGGCGGCAGCACCGCGGGGGACCACTCCGGCTGCTCGGCGCCGGTGGGCCGGTAGAAGCCGAGGTGGTAGTCGAGCAGGCTGCGCGGCGCCGGGGTCACGTGCAGGCTCGCCCCGTCCGGGTCCGCGCACAGCAGGAAGTGCCAGGAGGTGTCCGTCCGCAACTCGTGCTCGGCCAGCACCCGTTCGGCCAGCACGCGCAGGGTGGAGCCGCCCGTGGGCTCGTTGGCGTGGGCGCCTGCCACCACCAGTACCGCCGGGCGGGCGTGCCCCACCGACAGCAGGTGCAGGGGCCGGCCGGCCCGCGACAGACCCACCTGCCGGAGCGAACACAGCCCCGGCTCCCGAGCGGTCAGTGCCCGCGCGGAGGCGACCAGTTCGGGAACGCTGGGGTAGCGCAGCTCCGGCAGGAGACTCACCCCCGATGTGTCCGCCCGGCCTCGCTCTCCCAGTGCCGCACGGCCTGAGTGAACTGTCAAGCATCCGGCGGGGGCGCCTCCCGGGGGCGCCCGGACGCATTCACGCCGGGCACCGACGAAGGAGGCCGCAAGCCCCCGGCCCGCCGGCCAGGCACACGGGCCGCCCACTCACCTCCAAGGCGCCCTCTCAGCCCTCCCCGACCCGCCCGAACTCGTCCCCACCGACCACCTGCAGCCCTCCGATCCCGCCCGAAGCCGCCGCGCGGCTCGGCCCTCCGATGCGCATCAAGGCGCCCCCACCGACTCCGGCCCGCGGTCCCGCCCGAAGCCGTCCGTGCGGCTCGGCTCTCCGGTTCCGCAGGGAGTGGTCCGCACCGGCTCCGCCTCACCGGTCCCGCGCGGCGCCGCCCGGGTCGGGTCGCACGGGTTCGTCCGCGGGGCCTCATTCCTCCGGCATCCGCTCCAACAGCGCCACCGGCAGCCGCTCGAAGAGGGCTGCCACGCGTGCGTGGCCGGTGAATTCGCGGCCTGGTGTCAGCACGTCCGTCCAGCGTCCCGGTGGGAGGTCCAGGCGGGTGTCCCGCCAGCCGCCCGCTTCGGCGAGGCGGAGGGAGAGGCGGGTCGCGGCGGTCAGGACCTCGTCCGAGCGGGTGAAGGCCAGGCAGTGCTCGGCCGCCGGGCCGGTCGCGTTGAGCGGGGTGTACGTCGCCGTCGTACCGAACGCGCCGGGCCGCCGGGCCCGCAGCCGCAGGGCCGCCGCCGTCAGCGCGTCCTTCTCGCCGGGGGCCGCCGCCGGGAAGGACACCGGGCGCCGGTTGTCCGGGTCCACCAGCGCCCGGTACTCGCTCTCCGTGCCCTGGTACACGTCCGGCACCCCCGGCATCGTCAGATGGACCAGAGCGGTACCGAGGACGTTCGCCCGGACGTGCGGCTCCAGCGCCTTGCGGAAGGCCGCCACACGCTCGGCGGGCGGCCCGCACGGCCCCGCCGAGACGAAGGCGGCCACCGCATCCTCGTACGGCGGCTCCTGCTCGGTCCAGCTGGTGTACATGCCGGCCTCGCGCACATGCTTCAGCAGCGCCTGCTGGACCCGCTCCTCCTCCGCCGGGCCCAGCCCGAACACCGTCTGCCAGGCCGCCCAGGCGAGCTGCCCGTCCGGCGCGCCCCCCTCCGCCAGGCTCACCTCGGCGAGCAGCTCCGCCCAGCGGTCGGGGCACTCGGTGAGCACCGCCAGCGCGGCCCGCACGTCCGCGCTGCGCTTGGTGTCGTGGGTGGACACGACGGTCCCGGTGGACGGCCAGTCGCGCTGCACGCGCGCGCAGTACGCGTGGAAGTCCTCCGGAGCCACGCCGGGCGAGCCGGGGTCGCCGCCGACCTCGGCCGCCGACAGCAGCGGCACGTACCGGTAGAACGCCGTGTCCTCCACGGCCTTCGCGCGCAGCGCCGACGCGGTCTGCGCGAACCGGGTGCGGAACTCCACCCGGTCCGCGTGGTCCGGCGACGAAGGGTCGCCGGGGTCCTCCACCAGCAGCCGCCGCACGATGCCGACCGCGTCGGCCTCCTCGGGCACCACGAAGGCCAGCCGGGCCTCCTCGGCGGCCTGCTCGGTGACGACGGCGGCGGCGTCGCCGGATGCGTACGGCCGGTAGACCCGCAGCCGGACCAGCAGCTCCTCCACGGCGGTGCGCAGCGCCCAGGGCGCCCGGTCGCGCAGCGCCACATCCGGCGAGGCGGCGCACAGCCGGGCGGCCACCCGGGTGAGCCGGTCGGTCTCGGTGGCCAGCTCGTGCGTGAGCACCTTGTAGGCGGCCCGCCGCACCGTCGCCTCCCAGTTGCCGCCCCGGTCCGTCTGGGGTGCCGCGAAGGTCCGGTAGCGGCCCAGCAGTTCGTACGCCCCGGTGCGGTCCGTGAACAGGCCGTCGACGTGGCGCAGGGCGTCGTAACCCGTGGTGCCGGCGACGGGCCAGGAGGCGGGCAGGTGCTCGCCGTCGGAGAGGATCTTCTCCACGACCGTCCAGCGCCCGCCGGTCGCCTCGTGCAGCCGCGCCAGGTAGCCGTCGGGGTCCGCGAGCCCGTCCGGGTGGTCGACGCGCAACCCGTCGAGCACGCCCTCCGCCAGCAACTGGAGGATCTTGCCGTGGGTGGCGTCGAACACGACCGGGTCCTCCACGCGGACCCCGATCAGCTCGGAGATGCTGAAGAACCGCCGGTAGTTCAGCTCGGTGCGGGCCAGCCGCCACCACACCGGGCGGTACCACTGGGCGTCCAGCAGCCGGGGCAGCGGCAGGTCCGCGGTGCCCTCGCGGAGCGGGAAGGCGTGGTCGTGGTAGCGCAGGACGTCCCCGTCGACCACCAGGTGGTCCAGCTCCGCGCCGAGCGGGCCGCCGAGCACGGGCAGCAGCACCCGGCCGCCCTGCGCGTCCCAGTCGATGTCGAACCAGCGTGCGTACGGCGAGCCCGGGCCCTCGCGCAGCACCTCCCACAGGGCGTGGTTGTGCCGGGGCGCCATGGCCATGTGGTTCGGGACGATGTCCGCCACCAGGCCCAGCCCGTGCTCCCGCGCGGTCAGCGCGAGCTCGCGCAGCCCGTCCTCGCCGCCCAGTTCCGCGCGCACGCGCGCGGGGTCCGTGACGTCGTAGCCGTGCGCGGAGCCGGGGACGGCCTCCAGGACCGGGGACAGGTGCAGGTGCGAGACGCCGAGCGAGGCCAGATACGGGACGGCCGCCGCGGCGGCGGCGAACGGGAACGCGGGCTGGAGCTGCAGCCGGTAGGTGGCCGTGGGCACTTCCGGGGGGCCGGGTCGCGCAGAAGTCATGCAGACCTACGTACCCAGCACGCCGCCCTTCGTGTCATCCGGTCCGCGTCCGAAAGGGGGGCGCACGATGCAGTGACGAGCGCCCTTCGGGGGGGCGCGCGATGCGCTACGCACGCCCCCCAGGTCGCTCCCAGGGCCCCCGCTCGCCTACGCCGGCCGCTGCAGCACCGTCAGGCTGCGGTCGGCCAGGGTGAGGCGGTCCCCGGCCGCCACCTTCGCGCCCGTCCCGGGCGGCACCCCCTCCGGGCGTGCCGTGTCGACGACCACCTGCCACTGCCGGCCGTGGTCGACCGGCACCAGGAAGTCCAGCGGCCCCGGCGAGGCGTTGAACATCAGCAGGAACGAGTCGTCGGTGATCCGCTCCCCGCGCGGTCCCGGCTCGGAGATCGCGTTGCCGTTGAGGAACACCGTCAGCGCCGACGCCCGCGCCGAATCCCAGTCCCGCTGGGTCATCTCCGCCCCCTCCGGGGTGAACCAGGCGATGTCGGACAGCTCGTCGTGGGTGCCCTCCACCGGACGGCCGTGGAAGAAGCGGCGCCGGCGGAACACCGGGTGGTCGCGGCGCAGCCACACCATCGCGCGCGTGAACTCCAGCAGATCGCCGCCGTCCTCCGGCCAGTGCACCCAGGACAGCTCGTTGTCCTGGCAGTAGGCGTTGTTGTTGCCCCGCTGGGTGCGGGCGAACTCGTCGCCGTGGCTGATCATCGGCACACCCTGGGACAGCATCAGCGTGGCGATGAAGTTACGCATCTGGCGGGCGCGCAGCGCCAGGACGTCCGGGTCGTCGCTGTCGCCCTCGGCTCCGCAGTTCCAGGACCGGTTGTGGCTCTCGCCGTCCCGGTTGTCCTCGCCGTTGGCGGCGTTGTGCTTCTCGTTGTACGACACGAGGTCGTGCAGCGTGAACCCGTCGTGGCAGGTGACGAAGTTGATCGAGGCCAGCGGGCGGCGCCCGTCGTCCTGGTAGAGGTCCGAGGAGCCGGTCAGCCGGCCGGCGAACTCCGCGAGCGTGCGCGGCTCGCCCCGCCACAGGTCCCGCACCGTGTCGCGGTACTTGCCGTTCCACTCGGTCCACAGCGGCGGGAAGTTCCCCACCTGGTAGCCGCCCTCGCCGACGTCCCACGGCTCGGCGATCAGCTTCACCTGGGAGACCACCGGGTCCTGCTGCACCAGGTCGAAGAACGACGACAGCCGGTCCACCTCGTGGAACTGCCGCGCCAGCGTCGCCGCGAGGTCGAAGCGGAAGCCGTCGACGTGCATCTCGGTCACCCAGTACCGCAGCGAGTCCATGATCAGCTGCAGTACGTGCGGAGACCGCATGAGCAGGGAGTTCCCGGTGCCCGTGGTGTCCATGTAGTAGCGGGGGTCGTCCGCGAGCCGGTAGTACGAGGCGTTGTCGAGCCCCTTGAAGGACAGCGTCGGGCCCAGATGGTTGCCCTCGGCGGTGTGGTTGTAGACGACGTCCAGGATGACCTCGATCCCGGCCTCGTGCAGCGCCCGGACCGCCGACTTGAACTCAAGGACCTGCTGGCCGCGGTCGCCCCAGGAGGCGTACGCGTTGTGCGGGGCGAAGAAGCCGATGGTGTTGTAGCCCCAGTAGTTGCTCAGCCCCATGTCGGCCAGCCGGTGGTCGTTCACGAACTGGTGTACGGGCATCAGTTCGAGCGCCGTCACCCCGAGCTTGGTCAGGTGTTCGATGATCGCCGGGTGGGCCAGCGCCGCGTACGTG
Source organism: Streptomyces sp. NPDC030798 (assembly GCF_055572275.1). Classification (NCBI taxonomy): domain Bacteria; kingdom Bacillati; phylum Actinomycetota; class Actinomycetes; order Kitasatosporales; family Streptomycetaceae; genus Streptomyces; species Streptomyces sp. NPDC030798. The sequence goes on from NZ_JBVIDR010000004.1 coordinate 356,876, forward strand.
CCGCGCAGCTCCTCCGGGAGCCCCGGGTGACGCATGGTCAGGCCCTTGACGTGGGCCTCGTAGATCACCGTGCGGTGGTAGTCGGTGCGCGGCGGCCGGTCGTCGCCCCAGTCGAAGTACGGGTTGATCACCACCGAGGTCATCGTGTGCGGCGCCGAGTCCAGGTCGTTGCGCCGCTCGGGCGCCCCGAAGTGGTAGCCGTACACCTCCTCGCCCCACCGCACCGCGCCGCTGACCGCCTTCGCGTACGGGTCGAGCAGCAGCTTCGCGGAGTTGCAGCGCAGCCCGCGCGCGGGGTCGTACGGGCCGTGCACCCGGAACCCGTACCGCTGCCCCGGCATCACGCCCGGCAGGTACGCGTGCCGCACGAACGCGTCGCTCTCGCGCAGTTCCACCGCCGTCTCCGAGCCGTCGTCGTGCAGCAGACACAGCTCTACTCGGTCCGCGGCCTCCGTGAAGACCGCGAAGTTGGTTCCGGCGCCGTCATAGGTGGCGCCGAGCGGATACGCCTCTCCAGGCCAGACCTGCATGGACACGACTCTCCCAGGTGTGCCGCCCCGCCGGGACCGTACCCCGCGCGAGTCTCCCCGAAAGTGAGGGAACCTCCTGTGACTTACACCCCTCTTACCTGCCGACCAGTGCGCACGGCGACTCGTGTACCCGCCGTGTGCCGAACCAGTGGGGCAGAACGTACTCCCGGGGATGTGGGGGAGTAGGGGGAAGATGTGCGCACGCTAGTGCACCGCCATCTCGGCAAGGTGGTGGCCGGTGCGGCCCTGGCGGTGGCCGGCACCGCCGTGATGGTCGGGATCACCCTGCCGGGCACGGCAGGGGCGGACGAGACGGGAGGGAACAAGGGCGGCGGCGCCCAGGCCGCCCAGCAGGCGGGGCAGGGGCCGCAGGGCGCCCCGCCGGGCGTGGTGCAGCAGGCACCGGCCGCGGGGAAGAAGGGCACGGGCCGTGACCCGCTGACCGACGACGAGACGCAGCGCGCGGCGAGGATCGCCGCCGGCGGCCAGGCGCTCGCCTCCGGCGAGAACGTCGACGGCAGGCGCGGCCCGCAGCGTCTGAGCGTCGACCTCGCCGACCCGGAGGAGAACGAACTGGACGACCCGGACGCACCGCGCCGGGCCGACGTGACGTTCTACGACTACAAAAGCGACGCCCTCATCACCAGGACCGTCAACCTGGAGACCGGCAAGGTCGAGCAGACCGGCAGCCAGCACGGGGTGCAGCCGCCGCTGAGCCGCGCCGAGAACGCCGAGGCGGCCAGGCTGCTGATCGCCGACCCGCTGGGCGCGGGCCTGAAGGCCGACTACAAGGACGCCACCGGGCACGAGCTGACCTCACCGGACCAGCTCCTGCTCAACGGCGCCGTCTACCGGGCCACCCCGGGCGGTCAGCCCGCCGTTCTCGACAAGTGCGGCGAGCACCGCTGCGTGCGGCTGTTCTCGAAGGTCGTCAACGGCCCCTGGATCGACGCCCGCTGGCTGGTCGTCGACCTGAGCGCCCACAAGGTCGCGCGGCTCCCGCGCGGCTGAGCCGTTCTCCGTCCAGTTTTCCAACCTCCTGAAGAGGGAGTCTCTTCGACATGCGCAGAAACAGGATCGGCGGCACGCGCACGCGTGCGGCCGCCGGCCTCACCGTCGCCGTACTGGCGGCCGGCGCCACGGCGGGCGCCGGACCCGCCGTCGCCCAGCCGAAGGCCGCCCCGGCCGCGGCCGCCGACTGCAGCGCCGCGTACCGGATCGAGCAGAAGCTCTCCAGCGGCACCACCTGGCGGATGTGCTGGCGCTACGACAGCAAGGCCGGCCTCGTCCTGGAGAACGTCTCCTACCAGCCCAAGGGCGAGCCGAAGCCGATCAAGGTCCTCAACAGCGCCCGCCTCGCCCAGATCGACGTCCCCTACGACGACGGCAGCGTCGAGTACGACGATCTGACCGGCTTCGGCTTCGCCCAGGGGCTGGTCAACCTGGCACCCGGCGAGTGCCCCGGCGGCACCATCAAGACCATCAAGGTCCCCGACGCCTGGGACCCGCAGCACCCGAACGTCAACGGCCTGTGCACCACCACCCGGTCCCGCGGCCACGCCTACCGCATGCAGGGCGACAGCGCCAACAAGGTCTTCCAGGCCCAGGGCAAGGACCTGCTCGTCTACACGGTCAACCAGGTCGGCTGGTACGAGTACATGACCGAGTGGCGCTTCCAGGACGACGGCACCGTCAACATGAACGTCGGTGCCACCGGCAGCCTCTCCTACGACGACTACGACGCCGGCGACGGCCGAGGCTGGCCCATCGGCAAGGGCGCCAAGGCCTACGCCACCAGCCACAGCCACAACGTCTTCTGGCGGCTGGACTTCGGCCTCGACGGCTCCTCGAAGACGAAGATCGAGCAGTACGACTCGGCCGTCACCGCCCCGGCCCACGGCCGGCAGGCGCCCACCAACAAGACCACCCGCACGAAGGTCACCAAGGAACTCGCGGGCGACTACAAGACGTACCGCTGGTGGCGGGTGGTCAGCGCGACCGGCAAGAACAAGGACGGCCACGCGCGCTCGTACGAGATCGTCCCCGGGCCCACCACCAAGTATCCGGGCCGCAGCTTCACCAAGCACGACGTGTACTTCACCCAGTACAACAAGTGCGAGCAGTTCGCCAGCAACAACCCGGGCAACTGCCCTGCGGGCGCCGGCAAGTCCGTCGACAAGTGGGTCAACGGCCAGACCCTCACTCACCCCGTCGTCTGGATGAACGTGGGCTTCCACCACATAGCCCGGGACGAGGACCAGCAGCCCATGCCGATCCACTGGCAGGGCTTCGCCATCGCCCCGCGGGACGTCACGGCTATGAATCCGCTCACGCCGAACGAGCTGGCATGGCAGAACGGCCACTGGCGGCCGCGTAGTTGAGCGAGGGAACGGGGAAACCGACCTGTCCATCCGGCTGCATCGCCGACCGCTCCCGGAGTACCCTTCCTTGATCGTTGGGACGGGGTAGGTCCGGGGGACGGAAGGCGGTGCACGGGTGGGCTCGGGAGGGCTGGAGCTGCCCCCTGGTGACGAGGGTCACGAGGGGCACTCCGCAGACGTCCCGCCCGGCGCGGTGTCCCTGGCCCGCCCGATGGACGCGGCCGGGTCCATCGGGCCGGAACTGGACTGGGACGCCGACGCCTGGCTCGAGGTGCGCGTGCGCGCCCAGCGGGCCGGCCGGGCCTACATCTGGCTGAACCTCGTGGAGCAGCGGCTGCGCGCGGTCGTGGCCGCCGTGCTGCGGCCCATCTACGAACCCGTCCACGGCGACGACTGGGTGGTCGCCGCGGCCGGGCCCGCCGGGCAGGAGTGGGTGCAGCGGGCGGTCGCCGTCCGCGAGGTCAGCCGCCGCAAGGGCTATCTCCTCGACCCGGCCGACGACAATGTGCTCAGCTTCCTGACGCTGCCGCAGCTGCGCGAGCTGATGGTGCAGCACTGGCCGTGCTTCGAGCCCTACTTCGACGAGCGCCGCGACCTCGAACTCGCCCTGGACGAGCTGGAGGTCACCCGCAATGTCGTCTCCCGCAACCGGGCGCTGTCCGAGTCCGTGCTGAACCAGGCCGAGCGGGCCTCGGCCCGGCTGCTGGAGATGCTCGGCACCGGCGGTGACGTGCCCTCCTCGCGGCGGCTGCCCGTCGACGCCGTCGAGGACCTGGTCGGCGACCGGTACGCGGACGTGGTCGCCGTCCACTCCGACCGGGTCCGGCTCATGCGCCAGTTCCCGGCCGAGGACCTCTTCGGCGGCGCCCGCCGTCTCGACGCCATCGGGATCGGCCTCAACCTGCTGGTGCAGAACTTCTCCGGCCGCCGCCTGGTCCGGCTCGCCGAGTCCGGCTGCCGGGTGCGGCTGCTCTTCCTCAACCCGGCCTCCAGCGCGGTGAAACGCCGTGAGCGCGAACTCGGGATGAAACGGGGCGAGCTGAGCCGCTCCGTGGAGATGAACATCCTGCATCTGCGCCGGGTCCGCTCCCGGCTGCGCGACCCGGGCGCCTTCGAGATCCAGGTCTACGACGAGACGCCCCGCTTCACCGCCTACCTGGTGGACGGCGACGGCGCCGACGGCATCGCCGTGGTGCAGTCCTATCTGCGCGGGGCACGGGGGATGGAGTCGCCGGTGCTGGTGCTGCGGGGCGGCAGCAAGGTGGTCAAGTCGGGCGACACGGGCGACGCCGGGCTCTTCCCGACATACCGCGAGGAATTCGAACTGGCCTGGGCGGATTCGCGCCCGGTGTCCTGAACCGTCCCCGGGCACAAGCGGAACGTGCTCCTCGGATTGTCAGTGCCGCGTGCGATGGTGGGAGCCACTGGGGGAAAGCACCACCAAGAAGGGGGGCCGCCCATGGGCCGGCACCGGGAGCCGCTCGTCGGCATGGACCTGGAGACGACCGGGACGGATCCGCGCACGGCGCGCATCGAGGTGACCGACGCCGGAACGAGGGCCGCGTGATGAGCTGGCTCACCGGGCCGTTGGTGGCCTTCGACCTGGAGACCACGGGGACGAACGTCGAGACCGACCGCATCGTCACGGCAGCGGTCGTGCGGCTGGAGCCCGACGGGGCGGTCGCGGCGGAGCGGACCTGGCTGCTCGATCCAGGGGTGGTGATACCGGCGCAGGCGTCGGCCATCCACGGCATCTCGACGGACCACGCCCGCGCGCACGGGCTGCCGGCCGGGGCCGCGATCGAGGAGATCACCCACTCCGTCGCCGAGGTCCTGCACGGGGGCACCCCGCTGGTCGTGATGAACGCGCGCTACGACCTGTCGCTGCTGGACCGCGAGTGCCGGCGCCACGGTCTGGCATCGGTCGGCGAACGCCTGGGCGGCGAGCCCTCGCCCGTCATCGACCCCCTGGTCCTCGACAAGCACGTCGACAAGTACCGCAAGGGCACCCGCGCCCTGCACGCGCTGTGCGCGCACTACGGGGTGCAGCTCGACGACGCGCACAACGCGCGCGCGGACGCGGTCGCCGCCGCGCGCGTGGTCCGCCGCATGGCCGAGAAGCACCAGCCCGTCGGCGCCATGCCCCTCCCCGACCTCCACCACCTCCAAGTACGCGCGGCCGCCGCCCAGTCCCTCTCCCTCCAGGCCCACCTGCGCCGCACCAGCGACCCGGCAGCAGTGATAGAACCCTCCTGGCCGGTCATCCCCCGGCCGCGGTGACCCGCCCGGTCCCGATCAGAACGGATACCAGCGCACCGTCTCGTCCCCGTCCCGCAGCGACGCCACGCGGCGGTGGAACTCGGTCAGAGCCGCGGGGTTGGCGGGTGCGTGCTGGGCGACCCAGGCGCAGCTGGCCGTTTCGCGGGCGCCGCGCAGGACCGTGCAGCCCTCCCACGCGCGTACGTCCCAGCCGTAGGCCTCGGTGAAGGAGTCGTAGGCCTCGGCGGGCAGGCCGTAGCGGTCGCGGGAGAGGGCCATCACCACCAGGTCGTGCTCGCGCAGGTCGGCGGAGAAGGTCTCCAGATCCACCAGGACCGGCCCGTCGGGGCCGATGTGCACATTGCGGGGGAGGGCGTCGCCGTGGATGGGGCCCGGGGTCAGACGGGGCGTCAGGGCGGCGGCCGCCGCCGCGAAGCCGTCCCGGCGGGCGCGCAGATACGCCGCGTCCTCCGGGTCGATCGCGTCGCCCGCGAGCCGCAGCCAGCGCTCCACCCCGCTCAGCAGCTCGCGCGGCGGCAGCGGGAAGGGCGGGGCGGGGAGCGCGTGCACGAGGCGCAGCAGCCGCGCCAGATCCCGCGGCTCGGCCGGACGTACCGGGTCGGGCAGCCGGTGCCACACCGTCACCGGGTGCCCTTCGACCAGCAGCGGCTTCGGCTCGGCCGCCCGCACCGCCGGGACGCCCGCCTCGGCCAGCCAGCCGGCGATGTCCAGCTCGCGCCGGGCCCGCTCCAGCAGTTCGGCGTCGCGGCCCACCTTGACCACCAGACCGCCCGCGGCGAACACGGCGTTCTCACCCAGGGCGAGCAGCCGCGCGTCTCCCGCCGGGCCGGGCAGCACCCGCGCCGCGGCCAGTACGTCCCGCGCCCGTGCCTCGTCCATCCTTCGCCTCCACCTCGTCCTGGTCCGGCTCGGCCAGTCTCGCATTCGCACAGGTGGGAGCCGCTGCCCGAGGTCCGGCCGAGGCACGTGGCAGCGCCATCGCGGCAAAGCCGAAGAACTTAATAACGGTCAGGTAACGCGCGGGGTGCCCGATACAGCCGTCGACCTGTCTTGGCTGTTGGACCGTTACCCCCTACGAAAGGTTGTGCGAGACGGATCTTGTTCCTCGGGTAAGAGCATTCCTAACGTGGGGTAAACCCCGACTGAAGGCCAGGTTGTTGATTCATGCCGTCGAAGCATCGTGACGTTCCGGACCTCGCCGAGGTGCGCCGTCTGACCCAGAAGAAGAGGGACGCGTGGTGGACCGTCCTCCTCGTCGACCCGGTCGCCACTCCACTGGTGCGCCAGGTCGCGAAGCGGACCCGTATCACGCCGAACCAGATCACCTGGGGCGCGCTGCTGCTCGGACTCGTCGCCGCCGGCTGCTTCGCGATGGGCGAGTGGCGCTGGCTGATCGTCGGCGCCGCCGTCTACCACCTGAGCTTCATCCTGGACTGCATGGACGGCAAGGTCGCCCGGCTCACCGGCCAGGGCTCGGTGTTCGGCGCCTGGCTGGACTACATCTTCGACCGGATCCGGGTCATGGTCTGTGCCGTGGCGCTGATGGCGGGCCAGTACCACCGCACCGATGACATCCTCTACATCTGGCTGGCCGCCGCGGTCGTCTTCCTCGACGGGATGCGCTACCTCAACTCGCTCGAGATATTCAAGACCCGGCACAGCATGCGCAAGCAGATCAAGGCCCGGCTGCGGGCGGCCCGGCGCGCGGAGAACGCCGCGCGTGTCGCCTTCATGGAGGACCTGCTGCGCGACAACCCCGAGGCGGACATCGAGCAGGACCTGCGCCGCGCGACCGCGGACGGCGCCCCGGCATTCGCCGCCGAGCACTCCGGGCTCCTGGCCGAGGCGGAGGGCGCGGCGCTCCTGGCCGAGGCCGAGGTCGAAGCCGCTCAGCCGCCCACGGCAGCCGGAACCGCCGCCTTGGGCACGGCCGAGCCCGCCGTCCTGGAGGGCACCGCGCCCACACCGCCGAGCGCCCGGGTCATCGACCTGCACCAGGAGTTCCGCCACCGCTTCCCCGCGTACCTGCGGATGCGCTCGTTCCTGCTGCGCCACCGCATCCGCACCCACCTGGTGAGCGGCATCGAGTTCCAGATGGGCGTGTTCATCGTCGGGCCGCTGCTCGACGCGATCATTCCCACCACCGTCGTCGCCGGCTCGCTGCTGCTGGTCTTCGAACTCGCCATCGTCTACAAGCTGCTGCTGTCGACCCGTGACTTCGCCCGCACCCTCGACTCCTTCGACCAGGACACGATGACACGCGCCGCCTGAGCGAGCCGCGCCAAAGGGGCGAGGGGGGGGGGGGGGGGGGCCCCCCCCCCCCCCCCCCCTCCCCCCCCCCCCCCCCGGCCCCCCCCCCCCCCCCCACCCGCAAAAGGTTGCGCC
>NZ_JBVIDR010000004.1:364461-532278 GCF_055572275.1 Streptomyces sp. NPDC030798
TGTTGGGGCCTTTCTTTTTCGCCTCCCTCTTGTCTTCTGAGGAAGAGGAGAGGGAAATACGTACCGTGGGAAGGAACGGAAGGGGGGGGGGGGGGGGGGAGGGTGGCCCCCCCCCCCCCCCCCCCTCGCCCCTGTCCGGATCAGATCCGCACGGTCTCCCCCTCGGCCGCCGGCGACGGGGCCGGCGCGGCCGGCTCCATCGACTCGTCATGGGTGAGGTCCGGCAGCCGGTGCAGCCACTTCGGCAGATACCAGTTGCGCTCGCCGAGCAGCGCCATCACGGCCGGCAGCAGCACCCCGCGGATGACCGTCGCGTCGATGAGGACGGCGGCGGCCAGGCCCACGCCCATCTGCTTCATGGACTGCATGGACAGCGTGCCGAAGATCGCGAACACGGCGACCATGATGACCGCGGCGCTGGTGACCACACCGGCCGTGGTGACCACGCCGTGCTGGATGGCGTCCTTGGTGCTGCGCCCGCGCATCCGGGCCTCACGGATCCGCGACACCACGAACACGTGGTAGTCCATCGACAGACCGAACAGGATCACGAAGAGGAACAGCGGCAGCCAGGTCACGATCGCGCCGACACCCTCCGCGCCCACCAGCGAGGCGCCCCAGCCGTGCTGGAAGACGGCGACGAGGATGCCGTAGGCGGCGCCCACCGAGAGCAGGTTGAGCAGGATCGACGTGATCGCGACGGTCAGCGAGCGGAACGACAGCAGCATCAGCAGGAAGGCGAAGACGACCACGAACGCGAACACCGGGACGACGGAGCCGAGGAGCTGGTCGTTGAAGTCGTGGTTGCCCGCGACCTGCCCGGTGACGGGCGCCTGGACGCCCTCGACCCTGCCGAGCGTGGCGGGCCGCACCTCGTCGCGCAGCGTGCCCAGGCTCTTGACCGCCCGGTCCATGTCGGAGCCGCCGACCAGCGGCACGGAGACCAGGGCGACGTTCTGCGCCCGGTGCACCGTGACCTCGACCGGGCCGCGCGAGGCGCCCGAGGAGATCGCCCGCTGCTTGAAGTCGGCGAGCGCCTGCTTGACCCGGGGCGCGTCGATGTCCTTGGCCTTGACGACGACCTGGGCGGGTTCGGAGCCGCCCGGGAACGCCTCGTTGAGCCGGTCGTAGGTCTGCACGATCGGCAGCGAGTCGCCGAACTCCTGGTCCAGCGTGAGCTGCTGGGTCTTCATGCCCAGGGCGGGCGCCGCCACCGCGAGCAGCGCGCCCACCGCGACGACGACCGAGACCAGCGGCCTGGCCAGCACACCGCGCAGCACGGCGGTCCAGAACCGGCTCTCGCCGCCGCCACCGCGCCGGCGCCGGCGGCCCAGGAACGGGATGCGGCCCTTCTCCACCCGCTCGCCGAGCAGGGAGAGCAGCGCGGGCAGCACGGTCACCGAGCCGACCATGGCGACGGCGACCACCATCAGCGACGCCAGGCCCATCGCCTCGAACTCCGCGAGCCCGGTGAACAGCATGCCCGCCATGGCCACGCACACCGTGACCCCGGAGACGATGATCGCGCGGCCACTGGTGGCGGCGGCGATGCGCAGGGCGGCGCCCGCGTCCCGCCCGGCCATCCGCTCCTCGCGCTCCCGGCGCAGGTAGAACAGGCAGTAGTCGACGCCGACGGCCATACCGACCAGCAGCATCACGGAGTTGGCGGTGTCGCTCATCGGCTGCACATGGCTGACGAGACCCATCAGGCCCATCGTCGCCATGATCGCGGTGATGGCCAGCCCCACCGGCAGCAGCGCGGCCACCAGCGCGCCGAACGCGATCAGCAGGATGCCGAGGGCGACCGGCACGGCGGAGTACTCGGCCTTCTGGAAGTCGTCCCCGAAGGCGTCCTTGTACTGCTTGTTCATGCTGGCGCCGCCGATCTCCTCGATCCGCAGCCCGCTGTGCGCCTTCTGCACCCCGGCGACCGCGTCCAGCACCGGCTCGACCCGGTCGGCGGCGGTCTCCGCCTCGCCGCGCATGTCGAACTGCACGAGGGCGCTGCGCCCGTCCCGGGAGATGGTGTGCGTGACGTACGGAGAGGTCACGTGGGTGACCTTCCCGGTGCCGTCGACGGCCCGGACCACGTCCGCGACGGCGGCGCGGAACTCGCCGCTCGTGGCCTTCATGGCGCCGTCCCGCGACTGGATCAGCACGGTCTCCCCGGCCGACTGCTCGATGCCCGCGTCGTCGATGATCTTCGCGGCGGTGTGCGTCTCGCCCTTGAGCTGGTCGCTCTCGTTCACGTCGACCCGGCCGGCAGCCGAGCCGAGCCCCATGGCCAGGACGACGAACAGCACCCATATGCCGACGGCGGCCAGGCGGTGCCGGGCGCTCCAGCCGCCGGCGCGGGCGGCCAGGCCCCGCACGCGCACGTCTGTGTTCCCCATGACGGGATGTCCCCCTCGTGTGCGGTGACGGCCCCCTGCCGCCACGTCTTCGCTTGCTCGTTACGACGGTAGGAGCGGCACAAGGACGTCTCGTCGTGCTGCCCGGTGAAGTGCGCGGCGCCCGGCTCAGCACTGGGGAGGACAGCGGCCCCTTACATCTATCGGGATGTTCCGGGGGTGGGGCTCGGGGGCGACATCCGGACACACCTCTGCAGCGTTGTTGCGTATTGTGCAACCTTGTTGAACAAGTCACACATGTGCGCAAGAGTTGAACCGCACCCCGCCGATCCGCCAGAGTTTCGCACAAGCCGGCGCACGCAGGCGCATGCATGCATGTCCCCGCGCACGCCGGAGCGCGGCCCTTCGTGCCCGCCCCCACGGGGCACGAGGGGCCGCTCTATGGTGGCGGGATGACGACCACCTACGCGGCGCTGCTGCGCGGAATCAACGTCGGCGGCAGCCGGAAGCTGCCGATGGCCGACCTGCGCACCCTCATGACCGGCCTCGGTCATGACGGCGTACGCACCCACCTGCAGAGCGGCCAGGCCGTCTTCACCAGCGGCCACGGCGACGAGGAGTCCCTGGCGGCCGAGCTGGCCCGGGCGATCGAGGAGCGGTTCGGCTTCGCGGTCGACGTGATCGTGCGCGACCACGCCTATCTGCGCGCGGTGGCCGAGGCCTGCCCCTTCCCGGCCGCCGAACTGCAGCCCAAGCAACTGCACGTCACCTACTTCTCGGCACCGGTCACCGCCGAGCGCTACGCGGAGATCGATCCCGCGACCCACCTCCCCGAGGAGTTCCGCCTCGGCGACCGCTGCCTCTATCTGTACGCCCCCGAGGGCCTCGGCCGCTCCAAGCTCGCCGAGGTGCTGTCCCGGCCGCGGCTCACCAAGGGCGTGATCGCCACCAGCCGGAACTGGAACACGGTCCTCAAGCTGGTCGAGCTGACCGCCCCGCAGGGATCGCCGAACACCTCTGAGGGCAAAGGGAGTTGATCTCCGGGCCCGGATCGCGTTTCGTGGCTCCCGCGCGGGACTCGCCCCGCGCGGACGAAGGAACGGGGAACCAGTGGACGGCATCACGGACGACGGGGCACGGCTCGCGGCGCGTTTCGAGGCGGACCGGCCGCACCTCACGGCGGTGGCGTACCGGCTGCTCGGCTCGGCCGCCGAGGCCGACGACGCCCTGCAGGACGCCTGGCTGCGCGCGCAGCGAGCCGACACCGCCGAGGTCGAGAACCTCACCGGCTGGCTGACCACGGTCGTCACCCGGGTGTGCCTGAACCAGCTGCGCGCCCGCAGCAACCGCCGCGAGGACCCCCTCGAGGCCCAGGAGCCCGACGCGGCCCTCGGCGCCGCCGGCGACCCGGCCCGGGAGGCGCTGCTGGCCGACGAGGTCGGCGTCGCCCTGCTCGTCGTCCTGGACACCCTGTCGCCCGCCGAGCGGGTCGCCTTCGTCCTGCACGACCTGTTCGCCACGCCCTTCGACGAGATCGCCCCGCTGCTGGAGAAGACCCCGGCCGCCACCCGGCAGCTGGCCAGCCGGGCCCGCCGCCGGGTCCGGGGCGCGACTCCCGCGCCCACCGGCGACGCGAGCCGCCGCAGGCAGGCCGTCGAGGCCTTCCTGGCCGCCACCCGGGGCGGCGACTTCGCGGCGCTGTTCGCCCTGCTCGCCCCCGACGTGGTCCTGCATGCCGACACCTACGCCGGCCCCACCCCCGAACCGGTCACGGTCCGGGGCGCCGAGACCGTCGCCCGGGGCGCCCTGGCCGCCGTGGCCCGCGCCCGCTTCACCGGCCCCGCCCTGCTGGACGGCCGGATCGGCCTCGTCATGGCGCCGTACGGCCGTCCGCGCCTCGTCCTGGCGTTCACGTTCGACGACACGGGCCGGATCACCGGGATCGACATCGTCGCGGAGCCCGACCGCCTGCGGAGGATCGAGATCGAGGTCCCCGGATCGGGGGAGCGGGAATTGGACCAGTGACAAGGCGGGGAATTGGTCCGGGACTCCGACCCGACGGCGCACTAGCGTCCCCGTCATGACACCTGCGCACGACAGCGACGGCCCCGCGGCCGCCCCGGCCCGGGTCGGCTGCTACTTCGACCCGGCCTGCCCCTTCGCCTGGATCACCTCCCGCTGGCTGCTGGAGGTCGAGCGCGAGCACCCGCTCGACCTCCGCTTCCACGTGATGAGCCTGTACCTGCACAACGTCGGCAACGAACTCCCCGACTGGTACCGGGACCTGGTCGACCGGTCCATCGGGCCGGTGCGGGTCGCCGTGGCCGCGGCGCAGCGGCACGGCGAGCAGGTGCTGCGCGACCTGTACACCGCCCTCGGCACCCGCATCCACGAGCGCGGAGTGAAGGACTTCGACGTGGTGATCGCCGAGTCCCTGGCCGAACTCGGGCTCGAGGCGGACCTGGCGGCCGCCGCGCACGACGCGTCCTACGACGAGGCGGTGCGCCGCAGCCACGAGGCCGGCGCCGAGCCGGAGGGCGGCTATGTGGGCACGCCCACCCTCCATGTCGACGGCACGGTGTGGTTCGGCCCCGTCCTGAGGGCCGTTCCGCGCGGCGCCGAGGCGGCCGAACTCTTCGACGCCTTCCGGACGTTGGCTCGTCACCCCGACGTCTTCGAGCTCAAGCGGACCCGTACGGGAGCGCTCCGTTTCGACTGATCGGCGGCCGGTACAGGCGCGTTGGCCGATTTCAGTCCCTTGAGTGTGACGCGCGCTCCTGGCCAGTGACATATCCGCCGGGCCCGACGCAGAACCAAGAGCCGACCGCGGTCCGACGTCACAGGGGAGCGCCGGACCGCGGCCGGCCGACCACTGCGGCCGTCGCGGAGTGACCCGTCTCACCAGAACCCGCGACACGGCTCACCCGTTGTCCCTAGGGTGAGGCGCGCGGGGATCGGCCGGAGGGGGACGGATGAGGGGGACGGGCACCGTGGTGCCGAAGTCGCCGCAGCAGCAGGGGGGTTCGGGCTCGCGCCGGGCTCGTTCCGCTGTCCGTTCCGACCGGAGCGGGGAACGCGGTCAACGGCCGCCATTCACCCGAACGGGTGACTATTTTCGGCCGTCTCGGCGGGCATACTGCCGCAGGTTCCCCGAAGACCACCGCCGCGCGGACCCAGGGGCTGTCCGAGCCCCCCGGGGGCCCGCCCACCCGCGCCGTAGCCTCCAGCCAGGCCCGCCGGCCCCGCTCGCTCTCTCTGGACCAGGAGTCAGGATCACGACCATGAGCACCTACAACTACCCCGGGCCCCGCAACGGCCCCGCCCCCCTGCGCGATCCCGGCCGCATCGGGAGCCACCGCCGCGAACTGGACCTCGAGGGTCTCCTCCGGCTGACCGAAGGACTCCTCGAGGCGCTCCACGCCGAGTACCCCGGGCTCGTCGAGCGGGGAGAGATCATCCGCGAGTCGCTGGAGGAGGCCCTCGGGGACGGCGGTCCGCCCAACCGGGGCCGTATCCGCTCCTCGCTGGAGCTGATCAGCATCGGCGCCTCGGCCGGCAGCGCCAGCCTCGCCTTCACCCAGCAGCTGATGCACGCGATGGACCTCTGAGACCGGCGGGGCCCCGCCGCCACGGGGCCCTGGCCGCTGCCCGGCCGCCCGGCAGCAGCGGCGGCGTCAGGCGCCGAGCGCCGCCGGCAGCGGCAGGGCCGCCTCGTCATAGCGCTCCAGCAGCACCCGCGCCACCTCGGGCGCAGAGCCCAGCACATCCGCCAGGACGTCCGCCCCGGCGGCACCGCGCGCGATGCGGTCCGGGAGGAACCCGGGCGCCAGCACATAGGGCGCGACGGCGACCCGCGCACAGCCGAGGGCGCGCAGCTCGCGCACGGCGTCCTCGGTGCGGGGAAGGGATGCGGAGGCGAACGCAGGCCGCACGGCGCACCAACCGGTACGCCACCACTCCCGCGCGATGTCGGCGATCACTGCGATCGCCTCCGGGTCGGAGGACCCCGCCGAGGCCAGCACGACCCCGGTCGAGGACTTGTCGGCGGGCGTCAGCCCCGCCTCGTACAGCCGCCGCTCCAGCGCCGACAGCAGCAGTGGCGACGGGCCGAGCACGTCCGCCTGCCGGATCCGCAGCAGCGGCGGGGCGTCCCGCAGCACGGCCGGGATGTCGGCCTTGGCGTGGAAGGCGCGGGTGAGCAGGAGCGGCAGGGCGACGACGTCCCGGACGCCCTCCGCCGCCAGCGACTCCAGCACCCCCTGCACCGACGGCACGTTGAAGTCCAGGAAGCCGGTCTCCACGCGCAGCCTCGGCCGCAGCGACCGCACCCGCTCCACGAGCGCGTGCACCGTCGCGGCATGCCGGGGGTCGCGGCTGCCGTGGGCGATGACGAGGAGAACCGGACGGCGCATGTCAGCCCTTCACCAGCAGGCCTCGGCTGCGCAGCACCCACCGCTCCAGCGGGCTGAAGATCAGCAGGTCGATGGCGATGCCGACGAACAGGATGAGCAGGATGGCCTCGAACACCATGGACATGTCGCTGGCGGTGCGCGCGTTCTCCAGCAGCTGGCCGAGCCCGACCCCGAGGTCGGGGAAGCTGGCAATGATCTCGGCGGCCATCAGCGAGCGCCAGGAGAACGCCCAGCCCTGCTTCATGCCCGCCACATAACCGGGCAGCGCGGCCGGCAGCGTGACGTGCCAGGTGCCCTTCAGACCGGTCGCGCCCATCGTGCGGCCCGCCCGCAGGAACAGCGGCGGCACCTGGTCGACGCCGGACACCAGGCCGTTGGCGATCGACGGCACCGCGCCCAGCAGGATCACCGCGTACATCATCGAGTTGTTCAGGCCCAGCCAGATGACGGCCGGCGGCACCCACGCCACCGACGGCAGCGACTGCAGACCGGACAGGATCGGGCCGATCGCCGCGCGCACGAACCTCACCCGGGCCACCAGCAGCCCCAGCGGGGTGCCGATGAGCAGCGCGAAGCAGAAGCCGAGCAGACCGCGCGAGACGCTGGTCCAGATGTAGCCGAGCAGCGTGCCCTCGAGCCACGACTGGTGGAAGACGCGCCACACGTCGGCCGGCGACGGCAGCTTGCTCGGGTCGTCGGCGATCCTCAGGGAGATCAGCCCCTGCCAGACCACCAGGACCACCGCGACCGCGATGAGGGGCGGCAGGACCTTGGCGACCAGGGTCTGCCGCAGGGAGGTACGGCCGGTGGCCGTGGTCTCCAGCGCGTCGAGGCCCGCCTCGACACTTCCGGCGTCCTGAACCTCAGTGGTCTCAGTGCTGGCCATGGCGGCGGATCTCCCCACGCAGTACATCGGTGATCTCAAGGGACAGTTCGGCCACGGGCGCGTCCTCGATACGACGCGGCTGCGGGATGCCGACCGTCCACTCACGGGCGATCCGGCCCGGACGGGAGGACAGCAGGACGACCCGCTGGGCCAGCCGCACCGCCTCGCGCACGTTGTGCGTGACGAACAGGACGGACAGGCCCGTCTCCGCCCAGATCCGGGTCAGCTCGTCGTGCAGCACGTCCCGGGTGATGGCGTCCAGCGCCGCGAACGGCTCGTCCATCAGCAGCAGATTGCTCTCCTGCGCCAGCGCACGGGCCATCGCCACCCGCTGCCGCATACCGCCCGACAGCTCGTGGACGCGCTTGCCGTACGCACCCTTCAGCCGGACCAGCTCGAGCAGCTCCTCGGCCTTGCCGCGCCGCTCGTTCTTTGCGACTCCCCTGAGCTTCAGGGCGAGTTCGATGTTCTTGCCCGCCGTCAGCCACGGGAACAGCGCGTGCTCCTGGAACATCAGGGCGGGGCGGCCGTCCGTGGTGATGGACCCGGCGGTGGGCCGGTCCAGGCCCGCCACCAGGTTCAGCAGCGTGGACTTGCCGCAGCCCGAGGCCCCCAGGAGGGTGACGAACTCGCCCGGCGCGACATCGATGCTGATGTCGTCCAGGACCAGCTGCTGCCCGCCCGGAGTCGTGAAGGACTTCGAGACATGCTCGAGGCGTGCCGCGTACTCCACCGACTCGGCGGCCTTGGCGAGAGTCGTGGTCGTGGCCATGGTCGTCACCTCCTGGGAACTCGTCGGGTGCTGCGTCAGCTGGTGCCGAGACCGGCGTCGCCGACCGTGCTCTCGCCCTCGCCCTTGAGGACCTTGTTCAGGATCGTGAGGTCGTAGATGCCCTTCAGGTCGGGCTTCTGCAGCAGACCGGCCTTGACCGCGTGCGCCGCCTCGGTGTCGAGGGTGGCCGCCAGCGGGTCGTCGGTGAACTGGATCGACTTCCAGGCCGGGTCCAGGACGTCGGCCGGCAGCGCCTTGCCGGAGTCGACGGCCAGCTGCTTGTTCGCCGCGGCCTTCGCCTGGTCCGGGTTGGCGTTGATCCACTTGTTGGTCTCGACGGAGGCCTTCAGCACGGCCTCGACGGCCTTCGGGTGCTCCTTGAGGAACTGCTGCCGCACGATGATGTTCGTGATCACGAACTTCTTGTCCGGCCACAGCGACGACTCGTCGAGCAGCACCTTGCCGCCCTCGGCGACCAGCTTCGACGCGGTCGGCTCCGGCACCCAGGCGCCGTCGATCGAACCGGACTTGTAGGCGTCCGGGGTGATCTTGTTGTCGGTGCGGACGACCGTGACGTCACCCTTGCCGCTCTGCGCGTCGACCTTCCAGCCCTGCTCGGCCGCCCAGTTCAGGAACGCCACGTCCTGCGTGTTGCCCAGCTGCGGAGTGGCGATCTTCTTGCCCTTGACGTCCTTGACGGACTTGATCTTCTTCGGGTTCACGACCAGCTTGACGCCACCGGAGGCCGAGCCGCCGATGATCTTCAGGCTCTTGCCGTCCGACTTGGTGTAACCGTTGATCGCCGGGGACGGGCCGATCCAGCCGATGTCGATGGAGCCCGAGTTGAGGGCCTCGATCTCGGAGGGGCCGGCGTTGAAGATCGCGGGGTCGACGCGGGTGGCGCCCAGCTCCTTCTGGAAGAAGCCCTTCTGCAGGCCCACCAGCGCGGTCGCGTGGGTCAGGTTGCCGAAGTAGCCGATCTTGACCGAGTCGAGGCCGTCGGTCTTCTTGGCCCCGGCGGCCACCTTGGTGGTCTCGTCGTTCTTGGACTCGGAGCCGTAGCCGCAGGCGGCGAGGGCGAGCAGGGGCAGCGCGGCTATCACCGCGAGGCCGCGGCGGAGGGAGGTCGGTGCAGGCACGGGAGGTGTTCCTCTCGGAGGCCCGGCGGTCACGGTCTCTCAGGTCGTGGCCGGGAGTTCGGCAGGTCTACGTCTACGGCGGTGGGGGGTGAGGGCGCGCAGGCAGTGCGCGTACGTCAGCGCACACATCGCGTCACTCCGCCCTGCCCGCTGCCGAGGTTGCCGCTGCCGATGCGGCCGCCCTCCTTCGCGAACGTGGAGTAGAAGTCGGTGGGGTTCATGTCAGAAGTCCCACCCGTCGTCCTCGGCCGCGTCCTTGACGGGCTCCGGCGAGGCGAACGACTCGCCGACCATGCCCGCGGTGAGCGTGGTGCCGTCGTTCGGGTCGATCAGGATGAAGGAGCCGGTGCGGCGCGAATCGGCGTAGGAGTCGACCGGCAGCGGCTCGGCGGTACGGATCTTCACCCGGCCGATGTCGTTGGCCAGGAGCTGCCCCGGGTGCGGGTGCAGGGACAGGTCGTCCAGCGTGAGCCGGGACGGGATGTCCTTGACGATCGCCTTGACCGTGCGGGTGCCGTGCTTGAGCAGCACCCGGTGCCCGACCGTCAGCGGCGCGTCGGCGACGTGGCAGACGGTCGCCTCCACGTCCTGGGTGGTGGCCGGGGCGTCCTTGCTCGGCACGATCAGGTCGCCGCGCGAGATGTCGATGTCGTCCTCCAGCAGGAGGGTCACCGACTGCGTGGTCCAGGCGACGTCGACCGGCTCGCCGAGCAGGTCGATGCCGGAGATCCGGGTCGTACGGCCCGACGGCAGGACCGTGACCTGCTCCCCGACCCGGAAGGAACCGGCCGCGATCTGACCCGCGTAGCCCCGGTAGTCCGGCAGATCGGCGGTCTGCGGCCGGATCACGTACTGCACGGGCAGCCGGGCGTGGCAGTGGCTCAGGTCGTGGCTGACCGGGACCGTCTCCAGGTGCTCCAGGACGGTCGGGCCGCCGTACCAGTCCATGTTCGCGGACGGCTCCACCACGTTGTCCCCGGCGAGCGCCGAGATCGGGATGGCGGTGACCTCCGGGACGCCCAGCTCGGTGGCGTACGCCGTGAACTCCTCGGCGATCGCGGCGAACACGGACTCCTGGTAGTCGACCAGGTCCATCTTGTTCACGGCCAGCACGACGTGCGGGACCCGCAGGAGGGCCGCGATCGCGGCGTGCCGGCGGGTCTGCTCGACCACGCCGTTGCGGGCGTCGACCAGGATCACCGTCAGCTCGGCGGTGGAGGCACCGGTGACCATGTTGCGGGTGTACTGCACATGGCCCGGTGTGTCGGCCAGGATGAACCGGCGCCGGGGCGTGGCGAAGTAGCGGTAGGCCACGTCGATGGTGATGCCCTGCTCGCGCTCGGCGCGCAGGCCGTCGGTCAGCAGGGCGAGGTCCGGGGCGTCCTGGCCGCGGCTCGCCGACGCCCGCTCCACGGCCTCCAGCTGGTCGGTGAGGACCGACTTGGAGTCGTGCAGCAGCCGTCCGACCAGGGTGGACTTGCCGTCGTCGACGGAGCCGGCGGTGGCGAACCGCAGCAGGGTGGTGGCCGAGAGCGCCTCGGTCGTGGTCGTGCTCATGCTTAGAAGTACCCCTCGCGCTTGCGGTCTTCCATCGCGGCCTCGGAGAGCTTGTCGTCGGCGCGGGTCGCGCCGCGCTCGGTGAGCCGGGAGGCGGCGATCTCGGCGATGACGGCGTCCAGCGTGGTGGCGTCGGAGTCGACGGCGCCGGTGCAGGACATGTCACCGACCGTCCGGTAGCGCACGAGCCGCTTCTCGACGGTCTCGCCGTCCTTCGGGCCGCCCCACTCGCCCGCCGTCAGCCACATCCCGCCGCGTTGGAACACCTCGCGCTCGTGCGCGAAGTAGATCTGCGGCAGCTCGATGCCCTCGCGGGCGATGTACTGCCACACGTCCAGCTCGGTCCAGTTGGACAGCGGGAAGACCCGGACGTGCTCGCCGGGGGCGTGTCGGCCGTTGTACAGGTTCCACAGCTCCGGGCGCTGGCGGCGCGGGTCCCACTGGGAGAACTCGTCGCGCAGGGAGAACACGCGCTCCTTGGCGCGGGCCTTCTCCTCGTCGCGCCGGCCGCCGCCGAAGACCGCGTCGAACTTCTCGCTCTGGATCTTCTCCGTCAGCGGCAGCGTCTGCAGCGGGTTGCGCGTGCCGTCGGGACGCTCCTTGAGCACACCGCGGTCGATGTAGTCCTGGACGGAGGCCACATGGAGGCGCAGCCCATGTGCGGCGACCACGCGGTCCCGGTACTCGAGCACCTCCGGGAAGTTGTGCCCGGTGTCCACATGCAGCAGCGCGAACGGCACCGCGGCCGGCGCGAACGCCTTCAGCGCCAGGTGCAGCATGAGGATGGAGTCCTTGCCGCCGGAGAACAGGATCACCGGGTTCTCGAACTCGCCCGCCACCTCGCGGAAGATGTGCACCGCCTCGGACTCCAGCGCGTCCAGGTGCGACAGGGCGTACGGACTGTCCGTGCCCTCCTCGGCCTTCGCCACGGTCGTCATGCCAGTCCCCTCTCGCTCAGCAGGGCGTGCACGGAGGCCGCGGACTCCTGCACGCTCTGGTGCTGCGACTCGATCCGCAGATCGGGCGTCTCGGGCTCCTCGTACGGGTCGTCGACCCCGGTCAGTCCCGACAGCTCGCCCGCGGCCTGCTTGGCGTAGAGCCCCTTCACATCGCGCACGCTGCACACCTCGACCGGAGTCGCCACATGGATCTCCAGGTACGGCGTGCCGTTCTCCGCGTGCCGCTTTCGCACCGCCTCGCGGCTGTCGGCGTACGGCGCGATCACCGGGACCAGCGCCTTCACACCGTTGCGGGCGAGCAGCTCGGCGACGAAGCCGATGCGCTGCACGTTGGTGTGCCGGTCCTCGCGGGAGAAGCCGAGGCCGGCCGAGATGAACTCGCGGATCTCGTCGCCGTCGAGCACCTCGACCCGGTGGCCCTCGGCGCGCAGCCGGCCGGCCAGTTCGTAGGCGATGGTGGTCTTGCCGGCGCTCGGCAGACCCGTGAGCCAGACGGTGGCTCCGGTGGTCACGTGGTTCTCCTGGGTCGCAGTGGTCGGGTCCGGTACAGCAGTGGCAGCGGCGGCTGCGGACGACGTGGGCGTCGCTGCGGGCGCCGTCATCCGTGCAGCCCGCACTCGGTCTTGGCGCGGCCCGCCCAGCGGCCGGCGCGCGCGTCCTCGCCCTCCAGGACCCGGCGGGTGCAGGGGGCGCAGCCGATGGAGGCGTAGCCGTCCATCAGCAGCGGGTTGGTCAGCACGCCGTGCTCGGCGACGTAGGCGTCCACGTCGTCCTGGGTCCAGCGGGCGATCGGGGAGACCTTGACCTTCTGCCGCTTCTCGTCCCAGCCGACCACCGGAGTGTTCGCCCGGGTCGGGGACTCGTCGCGGCGCAGGCCGGTCGCCCACGCCCGGTAGCCCTTCAGGCCCTCCTCCAGCGGCTGCACCTTGCGCAGCTTGCAGCACAGGTCGGGGTCGCGGTCGTGCAGCTTCGGGCCGTACTCGGCGTCCTGCTCGGCGACCGTCTGCTTGGGCGTGAGGGTGATGACGTTGACGTCCATCACGGCCTCGACCGCGTCCCGGGTGCCGATGGTCTCCGGGAAGTGGTAGCCGGTGTCGAGGAAGACGACGTCGACGCCCTTCAGCACCCGCGAGGCGAGATGGGCGACCACGGCGTCCTCCATGGAGGAGGTGACGCAGAACTCGCGGCCGAAGGTGTCCACCGCCCACTGGAGGATCTCCAGCGCGGAGGCGTCCTCCAGGTCCCGGCCCGCCTGCTCGGCGAGGGCCTTCAACTCCTCGTTCGTACGCTTTTCCTGAGCCGTCGTCATGTCAGGTCCCCTCCGTTGTCGGCTCGCTGCAGCCCCCGGGCGAGCAGCCCGAGGAACTTCAGCTGGAATGCGCGGTTGCACGCCCCGCATTCCCAGGCGCCGTGTGCCTCCTCGTGCGGACGCAGGTCCTCGTCGCCGCAGTAGGGGCAGTAGAAGGGCGCCGCGCGCTCGCTCACGACAGGTCCTCCTCGGAGGCGCGCGCGGCCCAGGCGGCGAAGCGCTCGCCCTCGGCGCGCTCGGCCTGGAAGCGCTTCAGCACCCGCTCGACGTAGTCGGGCAGCTCCTCCGCGGTCACCTTCAGGCCGCGCACCTTGCGGCCGAAGCCCGCCTCCAGGCCCAGGGCGCCGCCCAGGTGCACCTGGTAGCCCTCGACCTGCTCGCCCTGGTCGTTGAGGACCAGCTGGCCCTTGAGACCGATGTCCGCCACCTGGATACGGGCGCAGGCGTTCGGGCAGCCGTTGAGGTTGATGGTGATCGGCTCGTCGAAGTCCGGCAGCCGCCGCTCGAGTTCGTCGATCAGCGTCGAGCCGCGCTGCTTGGTCTCGACGATGGCGAGCTTGCAGAACTCGATGCCGGTGCAGGCCATGGTGCCGCGCCGGAAGGAGGACGGCCGGGCGGTGAGGTCCAGCGCCTCCAGGGCCTCCACCAGCGAGTCGACCTTGTCCTGCGCGACGTCCAGGATGATCATCTTCTGCTCGACGGTGGTGCGGACCCGGCCCGAGCCGTGCGCCTCCGCGAGGTCGGCGATCTTCGTCAGCGTGGCGCCGTCCACGCGGCCGACGCGCGGGGCGAACCCGACGTAGAACCGGCCGTCCTTCTGCCGGTGCACACCGATGTGGTCGCGCCACTGCTGCACCGGCTGCTCGGGCGCCGGACCGTCGACCAGCTTGCGCCCCAGGTACTCGTCCTCCAGCACCTGACGGAACTTCTCCGCGCCCCAGTCCGCGACGAGGAACTTCAGGCGGGCGCGGTTGCGCAGCCGCCGGTAACCGTAGTCACGGAAGATCGACACGACGCCCTCGTAGACGTCCGCGACCTCCTCCAGCGGCACCCACGCGCCGAGCCGCACGCCCAGCTTGGGGTTGGTGGACAGGCCGCCGCCGACCCACAGGTCGAAGCCCGGGCCGTGCTCGGGGTGCCGTACGCCGACGAAGGCCACGTCGTTGATCTCGTGCACCACGTCCAGCAGCGGCGAGCCCGAGATGGCCGTCTTGAACTTGCGGGGCAGGTTCGAGTACGCCTTGTTGTTCAGGACGCGGCGCTTCATCTCCTCCAGCGCCGGCGTGGGGTCGATGATCTCGTCCTCGGCGATGCCCGCCACCGGGGAGCCGATCATCACACGCGGGGTGTCACCGCAGGCGGTGACCGTCGACAGGCCGACGCCCTCCAGCCGGTCCCAGATCTCGGGCACGTCCTCCACCCGGATCCAGTGGTACTGGACGTTCTGCCGGTCGGTGATGTCGGCGGTGCCGCGCGCGAACTCCTGGGAGATCTCGCCGATCACCCGGAGCTGCTGCGTCGTCAGCGCCCCGCCGTCGATGCGCACCCGCATCATGAAGTAGCGGTCGTCCAGCTCCTCCGGCTCCAGGATCGCGGTCTTGCCGCCGTCGATGCCGGGCTTGCGCTGGGTGTACAGGCCCCACCAGCGCATGCGGCCGCGCAGGTCGCTGGGGTCGATGGAGTCGAAGCCGCGCTTGGAGTAGATCGTCTCAATGCGTGTCCGCACGTTGAGACCGTCGTCGTCCTTCTTGACCTGCTCGTTGCCGTTGAGCGGGGTGAAGTGGCCTACGGCCCACTGACCCTCACCGCGGTGACGGCTCACCTTGCGGCGGGGCGCGGAGGCGGCGGGGTTCTGCGGGGTGGCGGCCATGGTTTCTACGTCCTTCGGACAGGCGACAAGCGGCTCTGAACTGCGCATACGCGCGCACGCGAGCATGCGTGCGCGTCCTTGCGCAGCGGGAGACTCATACGAGGAGGTCGGCGGTGCTGGGGGCGGTCAGCTCGCCGGACAGATGGCGCTGGACATGCGGCCGAGGTCGACGTGCCGCCGACTCACCAAGGCAATTCCAGTTCCAGACATGACGGAAGCGTGTCACGGGGATCTCTGGCCAGTCCACCGTCATCCACTATCCGGACGGAACTATTTCGAAATACGAGACGAAGTGGTGTGGGTCACGCGGGACAGGCGCCGGGCCACGGTCCCGGCGGCGGCGCCAGGTGCTCTTCCTCGACCTTGGTGTCGAAGAGCTTGAAGCCGCGCCGCAGGTAGTTGTCCATCGCGAACTCGCCGTCCTTGCTGCAGGTGTGCAGCCACACCCGTTTCGTCGGCGTCCGGCTGGGCCACCGCTCGGCCAGGTCCCAGGCGCGGGCCGTGCCGTACGCGAGCAGGTGCCCGCCGATGCGGCGGCCGCGGAACGGGGCGATCAGGCCGAAGTATGCGATCTCCACCACACCGTCGTCCTGCGGATCCAGCTCCACGTACCCGGCGGGGGTGCCGCGGTCGAGGGCCACCCACGTCTCCACACCCGGCCGGTCCAGGTGCTCCCGCCACCGGGCGTGGCTCCAGCCGAGCCGGTCCGTCCAGCGGATGTCGCCGCCGACCGCGGTGTACAGGAAGCGGCTGAACTCGGGGGAGGGGACCTCCGCGCGGACGATGCGGACGTCGCCCTCGGGGGCGGCGGCCGGCAGCAGGTCGGCCGGCGAGGTCTGCTCCAGGGACCAGGTGGTGACGGGGACGGTGCTCATGCGGGCCAGGGAATCACCCCGTCGGCCGGTCTGTCGATCGACCCGGTCACACCCGCCGCCGGGGGCGGCGCTCTGCCGGCCCGGCCGTCAGCCGACCGACCGGTCGAGCGCCGGCAGGGGCACCGCGAACAGCATGCGGTCCGACAGGGACCAGACCTCCCCTGTCGCCTGCCAGTAGGACAGGGAGCCCGTCGACCGGGCCCAGCAGTGGTGGGAGGAGTCGAAGCCGCAGTGGGCCGCCCGGGCGCCCTCGGTGTCCTGCCGCCACAGGCCGCCGTGCGCGTCGGCGGGGCTGGACAGGTGTCCCACATACCAGGACGGCCCTGCCGCACCGGGTCGACGGTACGACAGCACTCCGCGGATCCCGGTCGCCTTGGTCGTGTACGCATCGACCGCGTCCACGCGCCCCGAGGAGTCGGCGGCCAGCAGGCCGCCGCGGGCGGGATCCGAGCTGAACGCGTACCGCCACAGCCGGGCGCGCCGGTCGCTGCCGGGCGCGGTCCACTCGGCGGCGACGAGGCTGTCGGGCACCGACCCGCGGTCCAGCGAGAGGGCGCCGGGGCAGGGCGGCCCGGAGGCGGTGCAGCGGCCGGCCGTGTAGCGGTAGGAGCCGACGGCGGGCATCACGTACCCGTACCCGTCGGCGGACCAGCCGCCCGGCACCCGGCCGATCGCAGGCGTCGTGGCCGTGGTCCGCTGGATGCGGTCGAGGTCGTAGACGTAGAGCGCGTCGGCGCTGCCGGCCGTGGTCGTGACCAGCAGCTTGCCCTGGTACCAGACCATCCCGGAGATGCCCGAGGCCAGCCCCCGGTAGTCACGGCCGCCGTCGACCGGCACCACCAGCAGCACCCAGCGGTAGACGGGCCGGGCGGGGTCGTCGGTGTCGACGAAGGCGACCCGGGCCAGGCCCCGTTCGTCCGCGCGGCCCGAGGTGGTGCTGTGGGTCCAGCCGGCGAGGACCACCCGGTGGGTGCCCCAGACGCCGTCGTCGTCGGCGTCCCCGGAGGTGGTCACCGAGGCGGGCCGCCAGGCCGTGGCGGCGGCGTCGGCCCGGTCCCAGCAGTAGGCGCGGCCGGTGGCCGGGGTGACCGGCAGCGTCGCCCGGTCGCCGGAGGAGCAGCCGGCGCCCGTGCGCAGGGTGCGGTCGGCGCTGCGCAGTACGGTGCTCACGCCGACCGGGCGGCCCATGGCCGCGGCGAGCCGGTTCAGGGTGCGGGCGGGGACCAGGCGCTCCTGGAGCCGCAGCGGTCCGGTGTCCGCCCGGGAGGTCAACGGCTTGATCGCGCCGGGGTTCTCGGCGACCTCGGCCTGCGAGGTGCTGATCAGGGTGGCGGTCGCGGTGAGCGCCAGCGCGGTTCCGGCCAGAACCGCGCGCAGGGCCGCGCCCCGTCTGCGCCGGCGGTGTCTGCCGCGATGCTTCATGTCTCCTCCCGAGGCGGGCCAACTGAGCCTGGTGGTCGTCGCGTTGACCGAGGCACAGGTGGGGAGGCCCGTAGGGGATGCTACGGCAGCGACGGGCGCCACAGGGCCAAGACGCCGCAAACAGCCTGAAGACACCCCGTGCCGCACGGCGCTCCCCGCGGTCTCCTCAGCCGCCGTCCGGTGCCGTCCGGTGCCGGGCCACCGCCGACGCCGTCGACCGGGGCAGCAGGTCACGGGGGTCGCCGGGCAGCACCACCTCCACCTCCACGCCCTCGCGGAAGCGGTACGGCCGGTGCCCCAGAAGGTCGCCCAGATACCGCCGGATCCGGGACATCTCCGCCCGTACGGTCACGGTCCGGGAGCGGTCCCCGAACAGGTCCTCCGCCAGCTCCGCGGCACCGCGCCCGGACCGGTGTTCGGCCAGCAGGTAGAGCAACTCGGCGTGCCGGGGGCTGAGTTCCCGGGACCAGGAACCGGCCGCCCCGGACACGGTCACCGCGGCACGCCCCGGCCGGCTGAGGTCCAGCGCGACCCGGGTGGCGCCGCCGGCCGGCGGTTCGTCGGCCGCCCGCAGCAGCCAGCCCCCGGCCAGCGGCTCCACCGCGCACGAACCGAGCGCGGGCAGCCACCGGCGGCCCGGCGTCAGCGACTTGGGCAGCGTCAGCCGCCGTACGTAGGGCATCCCGGTCACGGCCGCCGCCCAGCCGTCCCGGTCCACCACCAGCGCCCTGCCGTCGAGCCGGGCCAGCACCGGCGCGGCCACCGCGCGCAGCCGCTCCAGCGAGGCCAGGTGCCGCTCGCGCAGCCGCGCCTCGGCGAGCTTGGCGACCGCGTCGACCCAGGCGAGCGTGGCCGGGTGCATCGTCTCCAGCGGGCCGCTGACGTCCACCACACCGATGAGCCGGCCGTCCCTGGGGTCGGTGATGGGGGCGCCGGTGCAGGTCCAGGAGGTGTGCGAGCGGACGAAGTGCTCCCCGGCGAAGACCTGCACGGGCCGCCGTACGACCGCGGGGGTGCCCACGCCGTTGGTGCCGACGACGTCTTCCCGCCAGTCCGCGCCGAGTTCGAAGCCGAGGCCGTCGGCCTTGCGGAGCACCTGCGGTGAGCCCTCCCGCCACAGCACGCGGCCCTCGGCGTCGGCGACGACCATGATGTGCTGGGCGACGTCCGCGACTGAAAGCAGACCCTCGCGGAGCACGGGCAGGACATGGCGCAGGGGTGACTCCTCGCGTCTGCGGCGCACTTCGTCGGCGGAGAGCGGACGGCTCCTGAAATCGTGGTCGGGATCGACGCCGCTGCGCAGCATCCGGCTCCAGGACTGCTCGATCACCGGCCGGGGCGGGATCCGCGCACGGTGGCCGGCGAGCGTCGCCTCGCGCACCTCGTGCAGTACCCGCGCCGCCTGTGCCGCGTCCACGGCGGCCAGGCGCGCCACGTTCATCGGCGGGTTCACCACTGGGGTCCTCCCGGGGATGGGCGTCGAACACACGTGTCAAGCCGTTCCGGCGGCGGTTTCCGGCCCGGCCGCTGTGCACATACTGCCGCTCGGAGCATGCCGAAGGCACACACTCCGCGCACAGTCACCGACACGTTGCAACCCCCTGCAACCCTGGTGAATCGCCCGGAGCTGGCCGAGACTTGACCACGGCGCCGCCTCCGGGTGGCGTTCGTGGCCTCCAACGGGCCCATGAGGCGGGGGTGGTGCCGTGTCGGCGCAGCACCACCCCCGTGACGTCTGCCCCGAACGAGGCCACCCACTCCGGTGAGCCACCGACCGACTTCGGTCAGTGAATGGACCAATTGGGTCAGCATTCAGCCAAGTTCGTTCAGTTCTGCGTTTCACTCCGGTCAGGACGCCGCCCAGCCCGCCCCGGAACACCGGCAGACTTCGTCAGGTCGGGGGCCGGGCCCGCGCGGAGGCCCGGGGAGAGACGCATGAGCCGTCGGGACCCGCCCGGGGCCCCGGCCACTGCGGTCGGGTCCGCCTCCCGTTCCGATCAGGACACCGGCCGTGCGCGCTCCACCACCGAGGCCAGGTCCAGGCCGCCCGGCAGTGTGCCGAAGGACGCTCCCCGGTCGCCGCCGAGGCGGGAGGCGCAGAAGGCGTCGGCGACGGCGGGTGGCGCGTGCCGGACCAGCAGCGATCCCTGCAGGACGAGGGCCAGGCGCTCCACCAGGCGCCGAGCCCGCCCCTCGACGCCCTCCAGGTCGGCGAGTTCGGTGAACAGGTCCTTGACCGCCCGGTCCAGCCGGTGGTCCGCGCCGTGCGCCCGCCCGATCTCGGTCAGGCACGCGTCCAGCGCGCCCGGCTCGCGCTGCAGCGCCCGCAGCACGTCCAGCGCCTGCACGTTCCCGGCGCCCTCCCAGATGGAGTTCAGCGGCGACTCGCGCACCAGCCGGGGCAGGCCCGACTCCTCGACGTACCCGTTGCCGCCCAGGCACTCGGCGGCCTCCACCGCCACCGGCGCGCACCGCTTGGTGATCCAGTACTTGGCGGCCGGCACCGCCAGCCGCAGCAGGGCCCGCTCCTCCTCGCCGCCGTCGTCGCAGGCGGCCGCGAGCCGGAGCGCGAGCGCCGTCGCGGCCTCGGACTCCAGCGCGAGGTCGGCCAGCACATTGCGCATCAGCGGCTTGTCGACGAGCCGGCCGCCGAACGCCTCCCGGTGCGTGCAGTGGTGGATCGCCTGCGTCACCGCCTGCCGCATCAGACCCGCCGAGCCGAGCGCGCAGTCCAGCCGGGTCGCGGCGACCATCTCGATGATGGTCCGCACCCCGCGCCCCTCCTCGCCGACCCGGCGCGCCCAGGTGCCGTCGAACTCCACCTCGGCGGAGGCGTTGGACCGGTTGCCCAGCTTGTCCTTGAGCCGCTGGATCAGGAAGACGTTGCGGGTGCCGTCGGCGAGGACGCGCGGGACGAGGAAGCAGGTGAGGCCGCCGGGGGCCTGGGCCAGCACCAGGAAGCCGTCGGACATCGGCGCCGAGCAGAACCACTTGTGCCCGGTCAGCTCGTACGTCCCGGCCTCGGCGAGCGGCCGGGCCTCGGTGGTGTTCGCCCGTACGTCGCTGCCGCCCTGCTTCTCGGTCATGCCCATGCCGAGCAGGGCGCCGGCCTTCTGCTCCGCGGGCCGCAGATCGCGGTCGTACACCGTGGAGGTCAGCCGGGGCTCCCACTCGGCCGCGAGCGCGGGGTCGGCCCGCAGCGCGGGCACCGCCGCATGGGTCATCGACAGCGGGCAGCAGGTGCCCGCCTCGGCCTGGGTCCAGATCACGAACGCGGCCGCCCGGCGCACATGACCGGCCGGCCGGGTCCAGGCGCCGGTCAGCCCCGCCGAGACGCCCTTGCCGAGGAGGCGGTGCCAGGCCGGGTGGAAGTCGACCTCGTCGATCCGCCGGCCGTACCGGTCGTGGGTGCGCAGCCGCGGCGGCTGCTCGTTCGCCTGCGCCGCCCACTCCCGCACCTGGGCCGAGCCCGAGGTCCGGCCGAGCCCGGACAGCTCGGAGCGCACCTCGGGGAGCAGCGCGGGATCGGTGTGCCGCTCGACCGCGTCGACCAGGGCCCGGTCGGCGGTGAAGAGGTCGTAGCCCACCAGCTCGGGCGGCTGGTTCGTCACGGTGTGCGTGGAGTGGCCTGCCATGCCAGGAAACCTACCCGGGATCGCGCCGATGCCGTCCTCCGGATCCGCCGCGGCACCCCCGGTGGCACTGCGGACCCCGCCCCCCTGCCCCGGAAGGTGAGGGCGGCCCGGTGCGGCGGATACCGTTAGGTCGTGCAGCCAGGAAGTGAATCCCCCGAGCGGCCCGCGGGCCGGCTCCACCGGGCCAGAGCCCTCTACCGGAACGTCTCCAAGCGCAGGACGGCCTGGCTGCTGCTCAAGGACACCGTCAACTCGTGCATGGAATACCGCATCCTGGGCCTGGCGGCCGAGGCGGCGTTCTTCACGCTGCTGTCCGTGCCGCCGCTGCTGCTCTGCCTCATCGGGCTGCTCGCCTACGTCGACACGTGGACCGGCGCCCACACCATCAGGAGCCTGGAGACCAACATCCTCGACGCCTCCCGGACCGTGCTGTCCGACAAGGGCGTCAAGGAGATCACCCAGCCGATCCTGCACGACGTGATGAAGGGCGGCCGTCCCGACGTCATCTCCATCGGCTTCGTCTTCGCCCTGTGGTCGGGCTCGCGCGCGGTGAACGTCTTCATCGACACGATCACCGTGATGTACGGCCTCGACGGCGTGCGGGGCATCGTCAAGACCCGGCTCATGGCGTTCCTGCTGTTCATCGTGGCGCTGCTGATCGGCTCGGTGGCGCTGCCGCTGATGGTGGCGGGGCCGGACGCGGTGGTGCGGGTGGTGCCCTGGTCGGAGACGGTCGTGCAGGTCCTGTACTGGCCGGTGGTCATGGTCCTGTCCATCGTCTTCCTCACGACCCTCTACCACGTGTCGGTGCCCGTCCGCTCGCCGTGGATCGAGGACGTCCCCGGCGCGCTCGTCGCCCTCGCGATGTGGGTGCTGGGCAGCTTCCTGCTGCGGCTCTACCTCGTGCACACCATCGAGGGCGCCACCATCTACGGCTCCCTGGCCGCCTCTGTCGCCGTGCTGCTGTGGATCGGCGTGTCGGCCTTCGCGGTGCTGGTCGGCGCGGCGGTGAACGCCGCCATCGACCGGGTCTGGCCGGCCGCCGCCACGGCCGCCGCCCGCGAGGCCAACGAACGGATGCGGCGGGCCCAGGTCGCCGAGTACGTCGCCCGCGCCGCCGCCGCCCGCGAGGCGGACCCGGACGACCCCGACGACCCCGACATGCCCTCCGAGTTCCCCGAGCGCTGGTCCCGCTTCCTGCCCCCGGAAGACGTCACCGCCCGCCTGCGCACCCACCCCAAGCCCACCCCCCACGCCCCCGGGCCCCACCACACCAACGGCACGCCCCCACCCCACAACCAGTGAGCCCCGCCCCGCGCGGACGTGTGGGGTGCAGAAATCTTCCGGAACGGGAAGCCGCCGGGCAACGGAGATCGGGCGTATGGGGGATGCACATGCCAGACGTGACGCCGACGGCGTCACCGGCATGCCGAACCCGGTGACGGGCCGCCTCCCACCGGGCCGAGTCGGGCGACCTCCCGACAGCGCGCCCCTCGGCGAGACCCGGCCAGGGTCTGTCGTCGGAACCTCGCCCCCGCGCTTTCCGGAAGGCCGGGATTCCGCGCTCTCCACCCTCTCCACCCTCTCCGCGCTCCCGCCGTGGGCCGCGGTGTGCCTCGTCGTCCTGACGCCCTCACGGGCACGCTCCTCGCCCTGGCGCGCCTGCTCGTGCGCGCCCTGCCGCAGTCGTCGGCGGACCGGCCGGAGTGGTGGCGCGCCGTGCTCGACCACCGCCGCGCGTCCCGTCGCCCGAGGGGCGAGCGCGGGAAGGCGTCCCGGGCGGTGGCGGGAGCAGCCGCACCGCCGCGACCGGGGCACCGCCACCCCCCGCGGGACCACGACCCATGGGTCACGGCCCTCTCGCGCACAGGTGACACCCCGGCGGGACGGGCGGCCCCGCCCGTGAGCGGCGTAGCCTGGCGTGTGTGTACGAGGAGTGGCCGTCGCGGCTGACCGGTGCGGTGGTCTGGCGCCGTACGCCGGAGGACCCCGGCGCCCGGCCCGTGCTGCCGGACGGCTGCATGGACCTGCTGTTCAGCGACGGCCGGCTGCTGGTCGCCGGACCCGACACGCGGGCGTTCGTGCCCGAGGGGCCGCCCCGCGCCTGGGCCGGGATCCGGTTCTTCCCCGGCACGGCCCCCGCCCTGCTCGGCGTACCGGCGCATGAACTGCGCGACGCGCGCGTGGAGTTGGCCGAGCTGTGGCCGGACGCCCGGGTGCGGCGGCTGCGTGACCGTATCGAGGCGGCGCCCGACCCGGCGGCGGCCCTGGAGGACATCGCGCTGGACCGCGCCGCCGAGTCACCGGCGCCGGACCCGCTCCACCACCGGCTGGTCGAGTCCCTGCGGCAGGGCCGTACGGTGGCGGCGGCGGCCGGCGAACTGGGCCTCGGCACCCGCCAGTTGCACCGCCGCTGCCTGACCGCCTTCGGCTACGGCCCCAAGACCCTCGCCCGTGTCCTGCGCCTGCAGCGCGCCCTGGCCCTGGCCCGCTCCGGCGTTCCCTACGCCGAGACGGCGGCCCGTGCCGGGTACGCCGACCAGGCTCATCTCGCCCGTGACGTACGGGAGTTGGCGGGGCGGACGCTCGGCGAGCTACTCGCCGCCCAGTGACGCGAACAGGTCGACACCGTTGCCGTCGGGGTCGAGCACCGTCGCGTACCGCTGCCCCCAGAAGGCGTCCCACGGCTTCAGCTCCCCGTGGTACCCGGCGCCCACGAGGTCCTCGTACACGGCGTCGACCTCGGCGGGCGAGTCGCACCGGAAGGCGACCGAGACACGGCCCCCTCCATCCGGCGGCCGCCATCCGGCGTGAAAGGACCGGATGGTCTCCTCGGTGTCCAGGGCGAAGACCAGACCGCCGGGCAGCTCGGCGTCGACATGCGGCTGGTCCTCGGCGCCCTCGGGAAACACCAGCCCGAGACGGCGGTAGAAGGCGAGCGAGGCGGCCATGTCGGAGGCCACCACACCGATCACAGCGAATCGTGGAGTCATACGGCCACCGTAGGCACGCCCACCCCACCCGGTCTTGAAGAAATCGGACGCGGCGAGCCCGGCCGGCACACCGATAATCACTTGCCTCCGCCTTCCGCGCCCGCCAGGATCCGCCTGTTCGACGGTGGGGGAGTGGCTGTTGGCCGACATGTTCGTGTGCGTGGGGTGCGAGGCGGAGCTGACCGCCACGGTGTCCAGGGTCGCGCTTCCGGTGCGGGCCCATCAGAGTTACGGGCACGAGCTGCTGCCCGCGCTGATGGCGCAGGGGACGTACGCGGTCGACCCACAGCCCTGGGGCGGTCCCTGTCGGCCCTGGGCCGAGGTCGGCGAGGAGCAGGCCGCGCAGCGGGGCGTCTTTGCCCCGGTCCACCAGCTGTGCTTCGGGCCGCCGGGTGCGGTCGTCGTCGCGCCGGGCGACATCCGCGGCACCGTGCTGATTCCGGACCGGTGCGGCGGCTGCTGCTGCGGCGTGGACGGCAGGGACGGCCCCAACCTGGCCTGCGAGGGGTGCGGTCGGCCGGTGGCGACCCGTGTCGACGACTGCGGCCAATGGCAGACCGTGTGGCTGAAACCCACCGCCGTACGCCTCGTCCCCGGCCACCCGGAACGGATCACCGACTGGGAGACCCTGGTGACCCAGGGGGACAGCACGCCGCCGGTCGAGCAGCTCGGGTACTGGAGCCCCCAGTGGGAGGCGGCCGCCGGTGTGGCCCTGGCCCACCTGCTGGGGGCCTGCGAGGGCGTACGTGTGGACCTGCCCCCAGGACTCGTCACGGTCATGTTCGGCCGGGCGCTCGACACCCTGCTCCCGCCCGGCCGCCCGGCACGTACGGCGGCACTGGCGGGCCCGGGTCTGCCCGTTCCCGGTGCGGCGGCCCCCGGCATCGCGTTGGTGCCGGTGCACCCGCAGACCGGCGAGGCGTGGCGGCCGCCCCACGATCCGGCGACCGTACCGCTGCCCATCGACGTCTGGCTGGGACTCGCCTTCCCCGAGGAGCGCTCGCTGCTCCCGGTCACCGGCGGGCTGCCCCGCGACGTCCAGCGCGACGATCCGCTGCCCCTGCGGCCGCGGCAGCCGCTCCGGCCCGACCGGTCCCTGTTTCTGCGCACGCTCGCCAGGCTGCCTGCCGCCCGCCGGCCGTGGCTGCGCGCCGTCTACGACCGGGTGTTGGACCCGCGGGGTTTCTGGCTGCTCTGAACCCGACCCCCGTCGTCAGGTGGGCGGAAACAGTGAAGGCAAGGAGTTCGCCCACTCCTTGCCACTCTCAACGTATAGCGCACGGGGGGCCTTGCCGCAAGGCCCCCGTTGTGCTGCACAATCGTCGGCCCGAGCCAGGAACCGGCAGAAATGCGAGTGTCATCCCTACATGTGGTTTTCGAGCGGAGTCGATGACGTGAAGCCCCTGACCGCCGGCGCGTTCGACCTTCCCGACCGTCTCTCCCGCAAGGCCGACCCGGTGCTGATCGCCGGCGACGAGCGGCACTTCGCGGCCCTCGCGCAGTGCCTCGAGCAGTCCGTCACCGACCTGTCCGCCCGCCTCGAAGCCGCGCTCAAGGCGCCCGGCGGCAAGGGCCAGGAGGCGATGGACCGGGACCTGGAAGCGCACCGGCTGACCGCCCGTCTGCGCACCCTGCGCCGCTTCGGCCTGGACCTGTGCCTCGGACGCATGGTCCGCGCCGACGACCCCGAGCCGCTGTACATCGGCCGGCTCGGTCTCACCGACAGCGAGGGGCGCCGGCTGCTGCTCGACTGGCGGTCCCCGGCTGCCGCACCGTTCTTCGGGGCGACCCACGCCGACCCGATGGGCCTCGCCAGCCGCCGCAGGTACCGCTGGACCGACGGCCGGATCGGCGACTACTGGGACGAGGTGTTCACCGCCGACGCGCTCGACGGGCACGCCGCGCTCGACGACCAGTCCGCCTTCATCGCCAGTCTGGGCGGCAACCGGTCGGCCCGGATGCGCGACGTGCTCGCCACCATCCAGGCAGACCAGGACGCCGTCATCCGGGCGGGGTCGCGCGGCGCGCTCGTCGTCGACGGCGGCCCGGGCACCGGCAAGACGGTCGTCGCCCTGCACCGCACCGCCCACCTGCTGTACTCCGACCCGCGCCTCGGCCACCGGCGCGGCGGCGTGCTGTTCGTCGGGCCGCACCGGCCCTACCTGAACTACGTGTCCGACGTCCTGCCCAGCCTCGGCGAGGAGGGCGTGCAGACCTGCATCCTGCGGGACCTCGTCGCCGAGGGGGCCGCGGCGACGGCCGAGACCGACCCGGAGGTGGCCCGCCTGAAGTCGTCCGCCGATCTGGTGAGGGCGATCGAGACCGCCGTCCGGTTCTACGAGGAGCCGCCCGCCGAGGCGACGACGGTCACGACCGACTGGTGCGAGCTTCGGCTGAGTGCCGAGGACTGGGCCGAGGCCTTCCGGGCACCGGGCCCGAGCACGCCGCACAACGAGGCACGCGACCAGATCCGGGAGGAACTGGTCACCATCCTGTGGGACAAGTACGACCGCGCCGACGACGGCAGTGACGTCACGGTCGAGCAGTTCCGCGGATCGCTGCTGCGGGACAGGGAGTTGACCGAGACCCTGCACCGGGCCTGGCCGCTGCTCGAAGCGGCCGACCTCGTCGGCGACCTGTGGTCGGTGCCCGCCTACCTGCGGATGTGCGCTCCCTGGCTCGGCCGCGAGGAGGTGCGCAGGCTGCAGCGCGCCGAGCCGCAGGCCTGGACGGTGTCCGACCTGCCGCTCCTGGACGCGGCGCGGCAGCGGCTCGGCGACCCGGAAGCGTCCCGGCGCAGGCGCCGGCGGGAGGCCTCCGTCGCCGCCGAACGCGCCTACCGGGCGCAGGTCACCGAGAACCTGCTCAGGACCGACGACGACTGGGAAGGCATGCTGATGACGATGCTGACCGGACAGGATCTGCAGAACAGCCTGGTCGACGCGGACGCGCTGCCCGCCGGCGAACCCGACCTGCTCGCCGGCCCGTTCGCACACATCGTCGTGGACGAGGCCCAGGAACTGACCGACGCGGAGTGGCAGATGCTGCTGCAGCGCTGCCCGTCCCGCAGCTTCACCATCGTCGGCGACCGCGCCCAGGCCCGGCACGGGTTCACGGAGTCGTGGCGGGAGCGGCTCGAGCGGATCGGGCTCGACCGGATCGAGGTGGCCTCGCTGACCGTCAACTATCGGACGCCCGAGGAGATCATGGCGGAGGCCGAGCCGGTCATCCGGGCCGCGCTGCCGGACGCCAACGTGCCGACCTCCATCCGCAAGGGCCAGGTCCCCGTCCTTCACCGTCCGCTCGCGGACCGGGACGAGATCCTCGGCACCTGGCTCGCCGCGCACGCCGAGGGCATCGCCTGCGTCATCGGCGACCCCGCTTTCCGGGAGACGCCGCGCGTCCGCTCGCTCACCCCGGAGCTGTCGAAGGGGCTCGAGTTCGACCTGGTCGTTCTCGTCGACCCGCAGATGTTCGGCGAGGGCGTCGAGGGGGCGGTCGACCACTATGTGGCGATGACCCGGGCGACTCGGCAACTCGTCGTGCTCACCGGTCCCTGACCCGGTTCACCGACCCCGTTCCTCCGGCCGCCGCCGGAGGACGCACACGCGTGACTGCCGCCCGGTGAGCGGCGAGACTCGGGCGCATGACTCCCCGGCTGCTCGTCTTCACCCGCACCACCGGCTACCGCCACGACTCCATCCCGGCCGCCGTCGACGCCGTACGCGGGCTGGGGCGGTTCGCCGTCGAGCACAGCGAGGACCCGGCGGACCTCGAGCGGGCGCTCGACGGGTTCGCGGCCGTCGTCTTCCTCTCCACCAGCGGTGACGTGCTGACACTCGAAGGGCGCGGGCGGCTCGCCGGGTACGTGGAGTCGGGCGGCGGCTTCGCGGGCGTGCACGCGGCGGCCTGCACCGAGTACGGCCGGCCGTACCATGGCGAACTCCTCGGCGCCCGCTTCGTACGGCACCCGGCCTTCCAGCCCGGCAAGGCCGTCGTGGCGGACTCCGAGCACCCCGCGACCCGGCGGTTGCCCGCCGTCCGGGACTTCACGGACGAGTGGTACGACTTCGACGCCGGCCCGCGCGGCCGGGCACGGGTGCTGCTGCGCGCGGACGAGGCGTCGTACGAGGGCGGCGGGATGGGGGAGGACCACCCGCCGGCCTGGTGCCGCCGGCAGGGGGACGGACGGGTGTTCTACACGGCCCTCGGGCACGCCGCCGGCGCCTACCGTGATCCCGACTTCCTCGCCCACCTGAGCGGGGGTCTGGCCTGGGCGGCGCGGATGTCCGAGTGACGTTTCTGCGGTGAACCCGTTCGGCCATCGGAGTGAGTAAAGCTCGCGTAATTCGCCGGTCACGTGCGTACCCGGGAATGCTCTTGGCTTGGCAAAGGGCGTCGAGACGCGGCGGCCCCGATCCCGCCCCGCGTCACCCACCCACAGAAGGAGCCGGACCTTGACTTACGGGAAGAAGCTGCGCGAGCGGATCGCCGGGCCCGGGACCACACCGCTGATCGGCGTGTACGACATGTACTCGGCGTCGATCGCGGCCAAGCACTACGACGGGATGTTCGTCTCGGGCTTCGGCTTCGCGGCCTCGTACTACGGCCTGCCGGACATCGGTTTCATCGCCTGGCCGGACATGGTGGCCTTCGTCCAGCGGCTGCGGGGCGCGTTCCCGCACCACCATCTGCTGGTCGACATCGACGACGGGTACGTCGATCCCGAGGTCGCCTGTCACGTCGTCGAGGGCCTGGAGCGGATCGGTGCCTCCGGGGTGATCCTGGAGGACCAGAAGCGGCCCCGGCGCTGCGGGCACGCCGACGGCAAGCAGGTGCTGCCGCTGGAGGAGTACCTGGAGAAGCTGCACCGGGTGCTGCAGACGCGCAAGGACCTGGTGGTCGTCGCCCGTACGGACGCCACCGACGAGCACGACATCCTGCACCGCGCGGAGCGGCTCGCCGCGACCGACGCCGATGTGGTGCTGGTCGACGGGGTGCGCAGCGTGGCCTGGATCAAGCGGATCCGCGAGGTCGTCGGGGACAAGCCGCTGCTGTTCAACCAGATCGCCGGGGGCAAGTCGCCCCGGCTGTCGCTCGGCGAACTCTCCGACCTGGGGGTGGACGTGGCGATCTACAGCACACCCTGTCTGTTCGCCGCCCATGAGGCGATGGACTCCGCGCTCGCCGAACTCAAGTCCGCCGACGGCCGGCTGCCGCACGTGGATCCGGCGCGCGGGGTCGGGGTGGCGGCGTCGACCAGCCTGCTGGAGCGCAACATCGCGCCCGAGCGGCTGACGCCCGAGGGCGTGGGCGTGTGACGCGGGCCGACGGGCGCACCCCGGGCGGTGCCCGGGGGACCGGTGCCGTCCTCGCGGTGGCCGCGGCGCTGCTGACCGCCGGTGCCGGGTCCGCGGCCGCGACCGGCAGCCTGATCACCGTCATCGACAACTCGCGGGCGGACTCGATCCTCGAGGTCGACCGCACGGCCAACGTCCAGACCGGCAGCGGTACCGCCGGCAGCGACCACGACGGCAGCGCCGTCGACGTGGTGGAGGCGTTGGTCGGCTCCGCCGACTGACCCGGAGAGGACTGAGGCGGACTTCAGCAGGCGGCGGCCGGCCACCCCGTGCGGGAGGTGCCGGCCGC
Source organism: Streptomyces sp. NPDC030798 (assembly GCF_055572275.1). Classification (NCBI taxonomy): domain Bacteria; kingdom Bacillati; phylum Actinomycetota; class Actinomycetes; order Kitasatosporales; family Streptomycetaceae; genus Streptomyces; species Streptomyces sp. NPDC030798. Next base: position 394,291 of record NZ_JBVIDR010000004.1, read on the forward strand.
CGCCGTGGTGGGAGGGGGCCTCAACGGCCGGGGGGCGGCGCCGCCGTGCTGGCTCGGCGTATCAGGCGGGTCGACAGTTCGGTCCGGGTGCTCTCCGGGCGTTCGCCGTTCATCATCCGCACCAGCAGTCTGAAGGCCGTCGCCGCCATCTCCGACAGCGGCTGGCGGACCGTGGTCAGTGCCGGGGCGACCCAGCGGGCCTCGGGCAGGTCGTCGAAGCCGACCACGCTGAGGTCGTCCGGCACCCGCAGGCTCCGCTCGGCGAGCGCCGTGCAGACACCGAGCGCCATGCGGTCCGAGCAGACGAACACCGCCGTCGGCGGCTCGGGCAGATCCAGCAGCTCGTGCATGCGCAGCCGGGCCGTCTTCTCGTCGAACCCCGCGTACCGCACGTACTCGGCGCGGTGCCGCAGCCCGGCCGAGGCGAGCGCCGAGCGGTAGCCCGCCACCCGCGCGCTGCTGCACATCTTGCGCCGGTGCCCGGCGATCACCGCGATCCGCTCGTGCCCGAGCCCCAGCAGGTGTTCGGTCGCGCTCACCCCGCCCTGCCAGTTGGCGGCCCCCACCGACACGACGCCCGCCGGGGGTTCGTGCCCCGGGTCGATCATCACGTACGGGATGCGGTGGTGCTCCAGCCAGGAGTACTGCGCCGGGGACAGCTCCGCCAGGTTGAACAGCACGCCCGAGGAGCCGCGTGCCGTCAGCTTGTCGAGCCAGCCGCGCTCCGGCCGGTCGCCCCGGGCGCGGTTGAGGCCGGCCGAGACGACCACCTCCAGGCCCGCCTCGTACGCCGCCTCCTCCACGCCGTGCAGCACCGCGCCCGACCAGGAGCTCTCCAACGAGTGGACCACCAGGTCCACCAGGCCCGGCGCCTTCGCCGCGTCGAAGCGGGGTCTGCGCACGTAGCCGAGCCGGTCGAGCGCCTCCGTGACCCGGCGGCGGGTCTCGGGAGCCACGTCCTCCCGGCCGTTGACGACCTTCGACGCGGTCGGCACCGACACGCCCGCCTCGCGGGCCACCACCGCCAGCGTCGGCCCGGCCGTCACGCTCGCACTCCCCGCACGGACCATGGAAAACCCGCCTCTCCGGCCCGCCCGTGGGCCATCGAAAGTTGCGACCAACGCTGCCTCTGCGTCCTTCGCACCGATCATGCAGAAAGCGCTTCCTACGATAGATGCGCCTCAAGACGTCGGGAAGACATGGGAATTCGCGGGATCCGGGCGGGCCGTGCTTTCGAAACTCCGAACAGCGGCGGGGAGGTGAGGTGGCGTCACCGCTCACTCGGGGTGCAGACGAGCCGAAATCCGGTGAAGTCGGCGGTGAACGAGGCGTCCACCGGATCGACGGCGTGGATCGCGGCCCTCGCGCCGGTGAAGCGGAGCCGGGTGCCGTGGTCGTCGGAGAGCCGGGTGACGTCCAGGAGCGGGCCGACCGGGACGCGGGTGCCGGCGGCGACGTACCAGAACCGCGCCTCGCCGTCCGCCACGAGATGCGTCTCGTCCTCGTCGTGCGTCACCAGGCTGAGCACGGTCCGGCCGCCGCCCGCCACTGCCGGCCGTGCCGGCCCCCGCCCCCGGCCTCCGCCCAGGTCAGGTCCAGTGCGCAATACGCCGCCGTGCTGTACCAGAGCAGCAGCCCCGCCGCCGATCGACGACGTCACGCGGCTCGTCCACCGGCAGGGACGGCCTGAGCCGTCCGGCCGCCGGCCCGGTTTGTGCACGGGAATATACAAGGGCGACGCAGCGCTCTTGAAGAGACGGTGCACGAGCTCGGCGAAGGGCTGGTGGGCGATGACGGCAGACCGGACGGGCCCCGTGGTCAGAACGCCGCACGGGGCCGTACGCGGCCGCTACGAGCGGGGGATCGCGGTGTTCCGCGGCATCCCGTACGCCGCGCCGCCCTTCGGCCCCCGGCGGTTCCGCCCGCCCGGGGCGCCCGAGCCCTGGGACGGAGTGCGCGAGGCCGGCGCGTTCGGGCCGACGGCGCCGAAACCGCCGTACTCCGAGGCGTTCGCCCAGTATCTGTCCGACCCGGTCGTCCCCGGTGACGACTGCCTCAACCTCAACGTATGGACCCCCGAGCCGGGCCGCGGCGCCCGGCTCCCCGTCCTGGTCTGGCTTCACGGCGGCGCCCTGACCAGGGGTTCCTCCGCCGTTCCGGTGTACGACGGCCGTACTTTCGCCCGGGACGGGGTCGTCTTCGTCTCGGTCAACTACCGACTGGGGGTGGAGGGCTACGGACTGTTCCCGGACGCGCCGCCCAACCCCGGCCTGCGCGACCAGTTCGCCGCCCTGCGATGGGTCCACGAGGCGATAGCGGCCTTCGGCGGCGACCCGGACCGCATCACCCTGTGCGGACAGTCGGCCGGCGCCATCAGCACCGGCGTCCTGCTCGCCGCACCCCAGACCCAGGGCCTGATCCGGCGGGCGGTGCTGCAGAGCGGCCCGCCGGAGGTCTCGGAGCGCGACAAGGTACGGCGGATGGTGCGCCGCATGGCCGCGCGGCTGAAGATCCCCGCCACCGCCGAGGCCTTCGCCGCCGTCGACCGCGACCTGCTGCTGCGCACCCAGGCGGAGATCGGCCGGCTCAGCAGCCCCGTGCTGGGCGGCCCCGCCTTCGGCATCGTCGTCGACGGCGACCTCGTGCCCCGCGACCCGCTCAGGGCCCTGACCGAGGGCGGGGCCGCGCGGGACGTCCCGCTGCTCATGGGCTGGACCCGGGACGAGTACCGGCTGTGGCTGGTGCCCGGCGGGCTGCTCGAGCGCGTCGACCGGCTCGGCCCGGTCGCCCTGGCCGGCGCCATGGCCCGCTGCCACGCCGGCGCCGAGGTGCCGCGCGGCTACCGCACCCTCCACCCCGACGCCGGCACCGCCGAGATCGTCGGACAGATGGTCACCGACCACCTCCTCCGGATCCCCCTGCGGCGGCTCGCCGACGCCCGGCCCGCCGGCAGCCACCTCTACGAGTTCGCCTGGCCGTCCCGCCGCCCGGACCTCGGTTCCTGCCATGCCCTCGAACTCGGGTTCGTCTTCGACTCCGGCGAGGTTCCGGAGTCGACCCGGCTGGCCGGCGAGGGCGCCCCGCAGGAACTCGCCGACGCGATGCACGGGGCCTGGGTCCGGTTCGCGGAGACCGGGGACCCCGGCTGGCCGGCCTGGGACGCCTCGCACCCGGTACGGATCTTCGGCGACGGTGCGCCGTACACCGCGCACGGTCCCCGGGACGCGGAGTTCGCCCTCTGGCCGGCCGCCGCGGTCCCGGAACCGGCCGCCGCCGACATCCGCGCCCCGGGAGCGGAACTCGCCTCGGCGGTACGGCGCCTGCGCCGCACCGTGGGAGCCAGGCGCCGCTGACTCAGCCGGCCACCGCCGCCACCGAGTCCCGCACCACCACATGCGTGCCCAGCAGCAGATGCTCTTCGGCCGAGTCGGCGGTGTGCCCCAGAGCCGTCCGCACCGCCGGCCGGCCCCGCTCCTCGTACGGCACGTGCACGGTGGTCGGGGCCGGGCCCAGGTCACGGGCGAACGGGAGGCCGTCGTAGCCCGCCGGCGACACGTCCCAGCCGGTGCGCGGCTCCGCTCCGCTGCTCACACCGCCCGAGCGAGGGAGGCGATCCCCTCGGGCCCCACCCGGCAACAACCCCCCACCAACCGGGCCCCCGCTGCCACCCACCCCCGCACCTGCCCGGCCTCGAAGGTGCTCCGCCCCCGCCAGGCCCGAGCCCCCGCGTCCCACGCCTCCCCACTGTTCGGGTAGACGACGACCGGCTTGCCGGTCACCTCCGCGGCGACGCCGACCGCATACTCCACATCCTCCGGCGCACAGCAGTTCACCCCCACGGCGACGACCTCGTCCACCTCGGCGGCCGGCGCGAACGCCTCCGACAGCGGCTGCCCCGCCCGTGTGTGCCGCCCCTCGACGGTGTACGACAGCCACGCCGGCACCCCCAGCCCCCGCACCGCCCGCAGCAGCGCCTGAGCCTCCTGCGCGTCCGGCACGGTCTCCAGCGCCAGCACGTCGGGCGCGGCGGCGGCCAGCACCTCCATGCGGGGCCGGTGGAACCGCTCCAGCTCCGCCACGCTCAGCCCGTACCGGCCCCGGTACTCGGACCCGTCCGCGAGCATCGCCCCGTACGGCCCGACCGACGCCGCCACCCACAGCGGCCGGGCGGCCCCGGTCTCCCGCGCCCGCCGGGCCGCCTCACGGGCCAGGTCCACGCTCAGCGCCAGCAGCCGCTCCGCCTCCGCGCGGCCGATGCCGCGCCGGGCGAACCCCTCGAAGGTGGCCTGGTAGCTGGCGGTGATCGCCACGTCGGCGCCCGCCGTGAAGTAGGCGAGGTGGGCCTCGGTGACGGCCTCGGGCCGCTCGGCGAGCAGCCGCGCCGACCACAGCTCGTCGCTCAGGTCGTGCCCGGCCGACTCGAGCTGGTTGGACATGCCGCCGTCGAGTACCAGCGTTCCGGCGGCGAGTGCTTCGGCGAGGCTGGGGGAGGTGGTGTTGCCGCTGCTCATGTCATGACGCTAGTCCACGCCGTGCGCCGCGTGCCGCCCGCCCCGGCGGCGTCCGGTGCCGGGGCGGCGCCTGCGCCGGGTCATGGGGAACGCCAGGGCGCACAGCAGACCGGCCGCGAGGGCGTACGGCCACCAGCCGAAGCCGTCGGACTCGCTGCTCGCGCTGTGGGTGCCGATGTTCCGTGGGCCGGGCGAGGACGCGGCGGGGGCGGCCTTCGCCGTCGCGCGGCCGGAGGTGGCGGTGAGGACGACGTCGTTGCCGTCGCCGCCCCGGTAGGTCATCCGGTGGACGGTGTCGGCGAGCTTCAACTGGAGAGATGGCTGCGCACGCCTCGGAGACGGAGCGGCCGGCGCACCGATAAGAAATTCGCGCCGGATCACGCTCCCGGGAGAAATCGCCACCGCGATCACGACCTGCCCGACAGCCCCACGCGCGGGAGACGAGTCAGGCCAGCAGGTCGATCGCGTCGATCGAGGTGCCCGCGCTCAGATAGGACGTCGTCCCCGAACCGCTCACCACATGGATCTTCAGCGTGTTGTAGGCGCCGGCGTCCGTCAGCCAGGCGGAGGCCGGGACGCTGTAGGTGAACGTGTGGTTGTTGCCCCGGTACGAGCCCACGGTCAGCGACCGGGTGCTCGGCTGGGCGGGCGGGGAGGGAACGGCGGACGTCCAGGTGTCGTTGACGACCACCTGCGGGCGGCCGTTGGCGTACGCCGTCGTCACACCGATGCGCAGGGTGTGCGCGGCGGCGGCCTGGGCGGCCGTCAGCCGGAAGTACACGACGAGGCCGCTGTTGACGTCCTTCCACAGGTAGCAGGGAAAGGCGGAGGTCTCGCTGCCGCTGCCGATCACCACGTTGCCGGTCCAGGACGCGGCCCGGACGTCCGAGGGGTGCGCGTACGTCATCAGGTCCGCGTTCTTGAGCCCGCCCGGTGTGCCGTCCCAGTCGCCGATCCGCCAGATCGCGCTCGCGTGCGACGGGTCGTTGGAGGACGGGATCGTGAGGGTGTTCAGGGTCGTCGTCCCGCCCGCGGACACGCTCACCGAGGTGCTGTACACGGCCAGCTCACCCTTGTGCACGGTCAGCGTGTACGCCCCCGGCAGCACGCCCGCGAGGGAGAAGTAGCCGTCCGAGGAGCGGGCCGAAGCCCAGTACTGCGCGGCGGAGTTGGCGAGCCCCACCGTGTACGGCCGGCTCGTGTCGCGCCCCGCGATCCCGACGCCCGTGACCTTCCCGCGCCCGCTCGCCGGGACGTACCCGGCGATGCCGAGCGAGTCCGCCCACGGGGTGGTGAGGTTGCCGTGGTACAGCGCCGAGGAGGGGGCGCCGCCGTCGGTGAAGGCGATGACGTACGGGCCCTGGAGGCCGAAGCGCTGCGCCTCGGTCTGGTTCTCGCCGTAGTACAGGATCTCGTACAGGCCGCCGCCGTCCGCGCTCTGGTGGCGCAGCAGGGAGCGGTAGAACGGGCCGCCGGACGCCTTCTCGTGGTTGCTGCGCACGACCCACAGGCCGACTCCGCCACTGCTCCAGCCGATGTAGTCGTAGTCCATGACGCGCCGCCGGGAGTAGTGCTTGGAGCGGGTCCGGCCGTCGGACTTCGCGAACACGTCGGCGGACTCGATGGTGGTGGGCGCGCAGGTGTACGAGTCGGGCTCGTCGTTGAGGAACCTGCCCGCCTTCACGCGCACGATGTAGCGGGTCGCGGAGACCGAGTCGTCGGCCTTGTTGGTCCACAGGTAGACGTTGTTCTCGCCGCTGCGGGCCGCGTAGTAGTGCCGCAGCGTGCCGTGGGTGACCGAGACGAGGACGGTCGAGCCCGACTGCTTGACGCCGACGGCCGACGCGCCGAGGCCGGACTCGATGTGCGAGTTCTTGCCGCCGTAGCCCTGGTACTCGGTGCCCTTGTAGACCAGCGAGGTCAGGTCGCCGGTGGACTTGCTGACCTTGAACACGAGGCTCGCGCCGGTGTCGACGACGTAGTTCGAGCCGTCGTCCGACCAGCCGAAGGACGCGGCCGAGGCGGCGGGGGCGAACGGACCGGCGAGGGCCGCCGATCCGGCGCCGGCCGCGGCGCCGAGCACGAAGGTACGGCGTCCGACCGAGTGGCTCGGAGTTTCGGACATGGGGGTGCCTCCTCCGGAAGCGGTGTGGGGGTGCGGGTGTTGGCAGGGTGACAGTTGAATCGACTTCGCGAAAGGGCTTTCACGCGTGGAGCGTTGAGGGCCTCGGGAAATCCGTGCAGGGACTGGAAAGCGCTTGCAGATTGGGGGTACCGTCCAGCCGCCACCTTGTCGGCGGACGGAGGAGCCCGAGTGAGACGTTTCAGCATCGGCCTGCTGGCGGCGGTCACCCTGAGCGGTGCGCTGACGGCCGCACCCGCTCAGGCGCACGACCGGACCCCACCCCTGGGCATCGACCACTGCACCGCCACCGCCTGCCACTTCGACGTCCCGCCGGGCACCTACGACGTGACCGTGCGCCTCGGCGGACCGGCCGCCTCCGCCACCGCGATCAGCGGTGAGACCCGCCGCTCACTGCTGCCGGAGACCGCCGTCGCGGCGGGCGAGCACCTCACCCGCAGCTTCACCGTCAACGTCCGCACCCCCGAGGGTGAACCCACCGGCCCCGACGGCACCCCCGGCCTGGACCTCGCCCTCGGCGGCTCCGCGCCCGCCCTCGCCGGCATCCGGGTCACCCCCGCCCTCGCCCACGCTCGAATCCGCTCGCGCGGGGGGACCCCCATCGCCCGGCAGATCATCCTGATCGGCGACTCCACCGTCTGCGACCAGCCCGGCGCCCCGTACTCCGGCTGGGGCCAGCAGCTCCCGCAGTACCTGGGCAAGGGCCTGTCCGTGGCCAACTACGCCGACTCCGGCGAGAGCACGGTCACCTATCTGCAGAACCCCCTGCTCTGGGCCACCGTCCAGCCGCTGATCCACCGCGGTGACCTGGTCCTCGTCCAGCTCGCCCACAACGACAAGACCACCGACGAGCCGACCTACCGGGCCGACCTGGAGGCACTGGTCGCCGGCATCCGGGCGCGCGGCGGCGAGCCGGTGCTCGTCACGCCCGTCGTGCGCCGCTGGTTCAACGCCGACGGCACCCTGAACAACGACACCGCCCTGCTGGTCAACGGCCTCGGTGTCGACCACCCCGCCGTCATCCGCTCCGTGGCCGCCGCCGAGCACCTCCCGCTGATCGACCTCACCGCCCGGACGAAGGCACTGGTGGAGTCGCTCGGCGTGGAGGGCTCCAAGGCGATCTACCTCTACAACGAGAAGCGGGACAACACGCACACCTCCGCGCACGGCGCCACCGTCTACGCGGGACTCGTCCGCGACGAACTCCTCGCCCAGCACCTGGTGCCCAGGGGCAAGGTGCGGGTGGGATAGAGACCCGGGGCGCCCCGACCTGAACCGGGGCGCCCCGGGCACCGCGCAAGGAAGGAAACGCCACCGCCGTGATCGACCTGCCCGCCGAGGACCGTGCGTCCAGCCCGCACACCGGCTACACCCGCGCCCACTGGGAGGCCGCCGCGGACGCGCTGCTCGCCGCCGTCGAGCCGTACGCCACCGCCGACCAGGCGCTGTACCACCTGCCCGGTGAGCGCGAGAGCTGGTCCGGCCGTCTCTCCGACGGGCTGGAGGGTTACGCACGCACCCTGCTGCTCGCGGCCTTCCGCCGTGACGAGAGCGCGCTCGGCCGCTACGCCGAGGGGCTCGCCGCGGGCACCGCGGGCGTCTGGCCCCGCATCGAGGACCGCGGCCAGCCCCTGGTCGAGGCCGCCTCGATCGCCCTCGCCCTGCGGCTGACCCGCCCGCTGCTGTGGGACCGCCTGGACGAGGGCGTACGGCAGCGGGCGGCGGCCTGGCTCGCCGACGCCCTCACCGCCGCACCCTGGCCGTGCAACTGGGAGCTGTTCCCGGTCACCGTCGGCGGCTTCCTCGAGGAGATCGGCCACCGCCCGGAAGCGGCCCGCAAGGCGGTCGACCAGGGTCTGGAGCGCATCGAGCAGTGGTACGTCGGCGACGGCTGGTACACCGACGGCGACGGCCGCAAGTTCGACCACTACAACGGCTGGGCCATGCACCTCTACCCGGTGCTGCACGCCTGGCTGGCCGGCGACCCCGCTCTGCTCGACCTCTACGGCGGCCGCCTCGAGGCCCACCTCGCCGACTACGCCCGCCTGTTCGGCGCCGACGGAGCCCCGATGCGCCAGGGCCGCTCGCTGACCTACCGTTTCGCGACGACGGCCCCGCTGTGGCTGGGCGCGCTGACGGGGCGTACGCCGCTGGCACCGGGGGAGACCCGGCGGCTGGCCTCGGGGGCGCTGAAGCACTTCCTCGACCGGGGCGCGGTCGACGAGCGGAACCTGCTGACCCTCGGCTGGCACGGCCCCGACGAGGCGGTGCTGCAGGGATACTCCGGCCCCGCCTCCCCCTACTGGGCGAGCAAGGGCTTCCTCGGCCTGCTGCTGCCGCCGGAGCACGCGGTGTGGACGGCCACCGAACAGCGGGGCCCGGTGGAGCGCGGGGACGCGGTGACGGGGATCCGGGGTCCCAACTGGCTGCTGCAGTCGACGCGCGCGGACGGCGTGGTCCGCCTGCACAACCACGGCAGCGAGGACGTCCGTTACGACCCGTACTACACGCGGCTGGCCTACTCGACGGTGACGGCACCCACGGCCCGGTACGACAACAGCGTGATCGTCGACGGCGACCCGGCCCGCACGGACATCGTGCCGCTCGGCACCGGCGACGGCTGGGCCGCCTCCCGGCACACGGTCCGGGACGGCATCACGGTGACCAGCCTGGTCGTGGCCGAGGGGGCGGTCGAGGTACGGGCACATCTGGTCGCGGGAGCGGCTCCGGGAACGCCGGTGCGGGTGACGGGCTGGGCGGCGGGCGAGGGCGTACGGGCCGAACTGGCCGCGGCCGTAGGCCTGTCGGAAGAACTCGAGGGCGTCACGGGCGCGGGGGCCACGCTCTTCGTCGCCCTCGCCCGGCTCACCGCCGAGCCGGACCCCCCGCCCCTCACGGACCTGGTGACCGTGGAGGAGCAGGAGGATCACGGGCTGGTGGTGCACTGGGCGGCAGGCCCGCCGAAGGCCTTCCGGTTCAGGGCGTCGGACGGGCGATCCGCAGGCGCGTCGTGGTCGGTGACGCCCCGGTGAGCGTGGAGTCCTTCAGGACCACGACGTGACCGGCGATCCGCGCGCTCAACCACACCTGCTGCGGTGGGTGTGGACTCGGCACCCGAGTCCACGCCCGGCCCGGTCGAACGCTGCGCCCGTGATGCCGACGCGGAGGTGCGCTACCGCGCGGCCGTCGACCCGCGTCTGTCGCCGGCTGCCGCCGCCCGCCTCCTGGAGGACCCCCGCGAACACATCCGCGGCGCGGCAGCCCGCCACCCGCACCTCCCGGCCCGGCTCCTGACCTGGCTCCTGCGCACCGGCGCAGCGGAAACAGCCGCTCGGAACCCGGCACTGCCGGCCTCGGTCGTGGACCGGATGGTGGAGCGGATGGGCCCGCCCTTCACCGGGTGAGCCGGGCGATCACTATCACGAGTGGGTGGTGGTGGCCCCGTCACCCGTGGCCGCCCGGCGCGGTGCGTGCGTAGATGGTTCCGCCGGGGATGTACCAGCCGGTCTTCTTGCGGACCGCCGGGCTCGGGTCATGGGTGTGCGATGTCCGCAGCGCGGTGAGGGCGCGGGCATCGGTGTGGGCGAACTTGCCGACGAGTTCGGCGGCCATGGCGCGGACATGCGGGTCCGGGTCGTGGGCCAGGTGGCTCAGGGCGGGTTCGAGGACGCGGTCCGCGCCTGGTGCGCAGGTGTCGCCCTTGCACCGGTCGCAGGCGAGGGCGTGGAAGGCCGCGATCCTGACCCGGGCGTCGGGGTCCTCGGCCATGGTGACGAGCGCGTCCATGGAGTCGGTGTCGACCAGATGGTCGAGGAGGCGGCAGCAGCCCTCGCGGACTGCCGGGTTCTCGTGGCGAAGGCCGGCGCGGATGGCGCTCGTCGCGTCGTGGCCGCGCCGGAGCAGGGCGCGGTGGGCGGCGACGGCGCGCTGCGGGTCGCCCAGGCAGGAGACGAGGGCTTCGTTGTCGGTTCTGGCGAATCCGAGCATGGGCTCAGTGTCGAACCGGGCCCGGGAGGAGGGCAACGGCATTTCCCCCGCGGCCGAAGAGGCCCGAAGAGCAGAGCGTGCCGCTGGGGTTGCCTTGCCCTGCGTGCGGTGAGGTCAGGAGAATCCCCGTATGGCTTCCAGGATCCGGCATGTGACGGTGGACTGCGCCGACCCCCATGCCCTCGGCAGCTTCTGGTCCCGTGTGCTGGAGTTGCCGCTGCACGAGGACGATCACCCCGGGGACCCGGCGGCGCTGATCGAGGGGGCGGGTCTGCTGTTCGTCGCCGTGCCGGAGGCCAAGACCGTCAAGAACCGGGTGCATCTCGATCTGCAGCCGCAGGACCGCAGCCGGGACGAGGAGGTCGAGCGGCTGCTCGGCCTCGGGGCGACGCTGGTCGCCGACCGGCGCAACGCCGACGGGACCGGGTGGGCGCTGCTCGCCGATCCCGAGGGCAATGAGTTCTGTGTGGAGCGCAGCGCGGCCGAACGCGGGGAGTGAGGCGACCGGGGCCCCGGCCATCCGGCCGTACGCTACGGCGCGCCCTGCGGCTCGCGGGGCCAGTGGGTGAGGGTCGTGTGCAGGGCTTCCACCGCCTTGTCCCAGGACGCCCGGACGTCCCGGGCCGCGCCGAAGCCGCCCGCCGACTCCAGGGCGCAGTAGCCGTGGAAGGTGCTGCGCAGCAGACGTACGGCGTCCGTCAGGTCCGGCTCCTCCAGCCCGTACGCGCCGAGCATGCCGTAGGTGATCTCGGCGGTGCGGCGCAGGGCGGGGGAGTCCACGATCAGGGACTGGTCGATGCGGATCTGGGTGGCCGCGTACCGGCCGGGGTGGCTCAGGGCGTAGGCCCGGTAGGCGCCCGCGAAGGCGGCCAGCGCCTCCTTGCCCGTCCGGTCGGCGACGGCCACCGCGATCCGCTCGATCAGCTCCCCGCCGGCGTACAGCGCGAGCCGGGTGCGCAGATCGCTCAGGCCGCGGACGTGCGAGTACAGGCTCGCGTCCTTCACCCCGAAGTGCCGGGCCAGCGCGGACAGGCTCACGTGCTCGAACCCCGCCTCGTCGGCGAGTTCGGCCGCGGCCGCGACGATACGGTCCGCTGTCAGCCCGGCTCGGGGCATCGGGCCCCCTTTCCCAACCACCCGCGCATCTGAAACCTAGGAGCCCTAGGATAGCCAGAACCTAGAGGGTCTAGGAAGCGTCCCGCGGGTGTCAGCCGTTCACCCCGGTGCAGTGCCCGAGGCTCCACCGCCACAGCAGCCGCGCGGCCAGGTACGCCAGGACGCCGAGCAGCGGGGAGGCGGCCGCCTGCCAGTACGGGCGCGCCCCGGTGCTGTGGCCGTGGCCGGTCAGGACGGCCGCCGGGAAGTACGCCCCGACCGCCAGCGGCCGACGAGGACGGGCCCCACGCACGACGAGACCGCGGCCGGCCGGGAGAACAGCCGCCGGCCGGCCGCGGGGTCGGTCAGGACAGCGCCGGTCAAACGGCCTCCGCGGAGGTGGAGTTACGGGCCGTCTGCGCAGCACCCGTCTCCGAGAACACGAAGGAGAACTGCGTCGGCTCCGCCCGCAGGTAGTACTGCGGGAGGGGGCCGGGGCCGCAGGAGGCGGTGCCCAGGCCGTGCTGGCCGTGGTCGAGGTTGACCCAGACCGCGTCGCCCGGGGTGAGGTCGGTGCGGTGGGTGGCCGCGTCCAGTTGCTCGGTGGTCCAGCGGCGCGCGGTGAGGAAGAACTCCGGGTCGCCCTCGATGCGCAGCCCGCCCAGCTCGGCCCAGCGGACGTCGGCGCGGGCGCCGTTCTCCTGCGGACGGACGTAGGGGGTCTGCAGGCCGTCGACGGTCGACTGCCAGCGGCCGACCGCGGACGCCAGCCTGCTGTCCGGATACGCCTCGCCCGGCCCGCCGCCGTACCACTGCACCTGGTCGGCCGCGGACAGCGCGAACCGGATGCCGAGCCGGGGCAGCGGCACGGTCCAGTCGCCCTCCGGCCGCACGGACACGGTCAGCCGCAGCCGGTTGCCGTCCGACGTCCAGCGGTACACGGCCGCGAGGCCGATCTCCCAGGCGGCCGGGGCCACCCGGGTCCGCACGGTGAGCGCGTCGTCGCCGAGTTCCACCGCGTCGAGCCGGTGCCGCATCCGGTGCAGGCCGAGCTTGCGCCACAGCAGACCGTGGCGGATGTCGGTCTGCCACTCGGCGCCGTCGTCGTTGTCGGTGGTGGCCCGCCACACATCCAGCCGCAGCCCGTCGACGGCCACCCCGCCGACGGTACGCAACGCGCCGGTGCGGGCGTCGAAGGAGGCCGGGCCGAGGGTGATCAGGCCGTCGCCGAGCACCGGACCGTCGGTCGCCGCGACCGACGGCACCTGACGGGCGGCCACGGCGAACTGGCCCCAGGCGATGACGTGGTCCTTCGGCGCCCAGGGGGTGTCGGCGGCGAGCCGTGCCCGGACCGTCCAGTGGGCCTCGCCGGCGGCGGTGGCGACGGGCGGCTCGGGCAGCTTGACCTCGGCCGACTCGCCGGGCGCGAGCGCGGGCACGGTCAGCGCGCCCGTCTCGACCGGCTCGCCGTTCACCTCGTAGGACCAGGTGAACGCGAGCGCCGACAGGTCGGCGAAGTCGTACTTGTTGGTGATGCGGACGCTGCCGCCGGTGCCGTCGCCCACGATGGCGACCGGCTCGATCACCTTCTTGTACTCGACCAGGCCGGGGGAGGGCTGCCGGTCGGGGAAGAGCAGGCCGTCGCAGACGAAGTTGCCGTCGTGCAGCTCCTCGCCGAAGTCGCCGCCGTAGGCGTAGCCGAACCGCTCGTCCTTGATGCCGTGGTCGATCCACTCCCAGACGAAGCCGCCCTGGAGCCGGTCGTAGGTCTCGAACAGCCGCTGGTATTCGGCGAGTCCGCCGGGACCGTTGCCCATGGCGTGGGCGTACTCGCACAGGATGAAGGGGAGTCCGCGGCGCTTCAGAGTGCCGCCGTCCAGCTCCTTGCCGATCTCCTCGCACTCGGCGTGGCTGGCGTACATCCGCGAGTAGAGGTCCGTGTCACGGCAGTTGAGGTCCCCCTCGTAGTGCACCGGCCGGGAGGAGTCCCGGCCGTGCATCCACTCGGCCATCGCGGTCAGACCCCGGCCGGTGCCGGCCTCGTTGCCGAGGGACCAGATGACCACCGAGGGGTGGTTCTTGTCCCGCTCGACCATGCGGGCGGCTCGGTCCAGGAGGGCCGGGGTCCAGCGGTCGTCGTCGACGGGGTTGTCCCGCCAGCCCTGCTCGGTGAAGCCGTGGGTCTCCAGGTCGCACTCGTCGATCACCCACAGGCCCAACTCGTCGCACAGGTCGAGGAAGGCCGGGTGCGGCGGGTAGTGGGAGGTGCGCACGGCGTTGATGTTGTGCCGCTTCATCAGCAGCACGTCCTCGCGCATGGTGTCCCGATCCAGCGCCCGGCCGCGCTCGGGGTGCCACTCGTGCCGGTTGACGCCCTTGAAGAGCACCGCCTTTCCGTTCACCTTGATCAGCCCGTCCGACAGCTCCACCGTGCGGAAGCCGATGCGCAGCGGGATCCGCTCGCCCTCGGTGGCCAGCACACCGTCGTACAGCCTCGGCGTCTCCGCCGACCACGGCTCGACCGGCACCGTCACCGGCTCGCCGGTCGGGGTGTCGATGCCGAGCTCCGGCACGGCCACCCGGCCGTCGACGTCGGAGTCGACGCGCAGGGTGCCCGCGCCGCTCACGTGGTCGTAGGAGGCGTGCACGAAGAAGTCCAGGGCGCAGCCCGCCGGGCGGTGCAGCAGGGTGACGTCCCGGAAGATGCCCGGCAGCCACCACTGGTCCTGGTCCTCCAGGTAGGAGCCGGCCGACCACTGGTGGACACGGACCGCGAGGACGTTGCCGGCGGGCTTCAGCAGATGGCCGACCGCGAACTCGTGCGGCAGCCGGGAGCCCTTGAACTGGCCCAGCTCCGTGCCGTTCAGCCACACCCGCGCGCAGGACTCCACCCCGTCGAAGCGGAGCACCGCCCCGCCCTCGGCGAGGTCGGGCCAGTCCGCGGGCAGGTCGAAGACGCGCAGGTGGTCGCCGGTCGGGTTCTCGGTCGGCACGCGCGGCGGGTCGACCGGGAACGGGTAGAGATGGTTGGTGTACAGGGGGGAGCCGTGCCCCTGGAGGACCCAGTGGCCGGGGACCGCGACCTCCGCCCAGTCACCGGCGTCGTAGCCCTCCCGTGCGAAGGAGTCGTCCTGCGCGTCGGCCGTGGCGGACACTCTCAGGCGCCATGTGCCGTTCAACGAGAGGGAACTGGCGTCCGAGGACGGGTACCAGGCGCGGGGCGGCAGGGCGCCGTCGCCGGGCGCGACGTCCTCGACATAGTCGGTGGTGGTGCGGAAAGTCATCGGTCTCCAGGTACTGAGAGAGGCGTCAGCCCTTGATGCCGGTCTGCGCGATCCCCTGGACCAGCCAGCGCTGGAGGAAGAGGAAGACGAACACCAGGGGCAGGATGGAAATGGCGGTGGCCATGAAGATCGTGTGGAACACGACCGTCTGGTTGGTCATGTACGACGAGAGCGCGACCTGGACGGTCCACGAGCCGGGGTCCTGGCCGATGACCAGCGGCCACAGGAAGGCGTTCCAGCCGTTGATGAAGGTGATGGTGGCCATGGCCGCGAAGAAGTTCAGCGAGTTCGGTACGACGACACGCCAGTAGGCGCCCCAGTAGCCGAGCCCGTCCACGCGTGCCGCCTCCTCCAGCTCCTTGGGGAACCCCAGGAAGTACTGCCGGAAGAGGAAGCAGGTGAAACCACTGAACAGCCCCGGGATGATCAGACCCCGGTAGGTGTCCACCCAGCCGAGCGACGAGACCAGCACGAAGCTCGGTACGAAGGTCACCGAGGTCGGGACCATCAGGGTCCCGAGGACGAGGTAGAAGATCTTGTTGGCGTGCCGGTACGGGATGCGCGCCAGGGCGTAGCCGGCCAGGGAGCACACCAGCAGGATGCCGACGGTCATGGAGACGGCGACGACCAGCGAGTTCCACAGCGACTGGGCGAAGTCCACCTGCTGGTCGTCGAACAGCTCACCGACGTTGCCCCACTGCAGGTGCGTGGGGAAGAACTCCCAGTGCTCGCCGGTGATCGCGGCGTCCGTGGACAGGGCGTTGCGGACGAGGACGTAGAACGGGATCAGGAAGAGGAAGGTGGCGGCACCGGTGGCGATGTAGAGGCCGGTGTTGCCCATGACCCCGCCGCGCCGGGGGCCGCGGGGCTTGCTCTTGCGGATGTCGGGCGTGGTGGCGGTCACTTGGACTCGTCCCCCCTTCCGAAGCCCATGATCTTGCCCTGGAACAGGGAGACGATGATGATCAGCAGGGTCAGGACTACGGCTCCCGCGCTGCCGGCGCCGTAGTCCTGCTCCGTGCCCAGAGCGGTGTAGTACAGCTCGACCAGCGGAGGCCGGCCCCAGGTCGTCTTGTCGAGCAGGTTGTAGAACTCGTCGAAGGCCTGGTAGGCCGCGATGAGCAGCAGCAGGATCACGGCGGTGGACGTGGCCCGCAGCTGGGGCAGGGTGATGTACCGGAAGGTCTGCCAGCCCGACTTGGCGCCGTCGATGGCGGCCGCCTCGTACAGCTCGGCCGGGATGTTCTGCAGCGCCGCCAGGAAGAGGATCATGTAGAAGCCGGACTGCAGCCACAGCCGGGCCGTGACGATGACCAGCCAGTACCAGGGCGGGCTGGGGGAGGCCAGCCAGGCGATGTTGTCGATCCCGAACCAGTCGAGGATCGTGTTCATCAGGCCGAAGCGGACGCCGCTGAAGAGGGACATCTTCCAGATCAGCGACGCGGCGACGTACGAGCACGCGGTCGGCAGGAAGAACACCGACCGGAAGAACGCCCGCATGAAATGCAGCCGGTTCACCAGCAGGGCGAGGCCCAGCGACACCGCCCAGGTGATGGGCACGATGAACGCGGCGAACACGGTGAAGGTGCCGAGCGAGCCGACGAACTTGGGATCCGTCAGCATGTAGGTGTAGTTGTCGAGGCCGATGAACTTGTCCGGCGTGACGGTGAACCGGGCGTCGAAGAAGCTGAGGTAGACGCTCCAGCCGATCGGCACGTAGATGAAGATGACCAGCCCGATGAGGAACGGGGCGGAGAAGAGCCAGAAGTTGAGGGTGCGGCTGCCCCGCAGGCCCCCCCGCGGCTTGGCCGGTGAGGGCTTCGCCGGGGCGGGGCTCGCGAGGTCGCGCGTCGTGGTCGTCGACATGTCGTGGTCCGTCCGGCGGCCTATCCGAAGAGCTTCTTGAGCTCGCGGTTGACCGTCTTGTCACACGCGTCGAGGGCCTTCTCCGGGTCACCGGACTTGCGCACGCAGTTCGCGACGACGTCCCACGAGGCCTGGATCATCGCCTGCGTCCAGCCGATGTTGTCGAAGTGGCCGTACTGGTTGAAGAGCTTGACGCCCTCGGCCGGCAGGCCCGACTTGAGCTTGGCGGCGGAGGCGGCGATCGAGGTGCGCGGCGGGATGTGGAAGCCGTACGAGGTCGCCCAGTCCTCCTGGTACTTCTTCTGGTCGATCCACAGCCACTTCACGTACTCCTTGGCCGCGTCGACGTCCTTGCCCTTGGCGTTGACGAACATCGACCAGCCGCCGTTGTAGACCGACGGCTTGCCCGAGTCGACGGTCTTCGGGAACGGGAAGATCCCGAGGTCGTCGCCGAGCGCCTTCTGGAACTGCGGCATGGCCCACATGCCGCAGAACTGGATGGCGCACAGGCCCTGGGTGAGCGAGGACGGGTCCCAGAAGTCGGTCGGGGCGCCGAGGAGCAGGTGGCCGCTGGTGAAGAGCTTCCGCATCTTCTTCAGGCCCTCGACGACCTCGGGGGTGTGGTACGCGATCTGGTTCTTGTCGTCGAGGGTGTCGGCGCCGGCGGACCAGATCAGCGGGTTGACGATCGCGTGCAGGTCGTTGCCGAGGTAGAGGCCCTTGACCTTGCCGGTGGTGAGCTTGGCGGCCGCCTCGATCAGCTCGTCGAGGGTCTCCGGGACCTTCACGCCGGCCTTCTTGAAGAGCGAGGGCCGGTAGAAGAAGAACTGCGGGTCGTCGATCATCCGGACGCCGTATATCTTCCCGTCGACCGTGTGCGACTTGATGTCGGCCGGGTTGAAGTCGTCCTTGACCGGGTCGACGATGTCGCTCAGGTCCGCGACCTGGCCGCTCTTGACCATCTGGATCTGCGGGTGGAACTCGAACAGGTCGGGCGCGTTCTTGGTGAGCAGCGTGGCGAACAGCTTGCTCTCGTAGTCGGCGCTGGTGATCCACTGCGTGGTCACGTTGGCGTCCTTGTAGGCGGCGGCGTACCGCTTGATCGCCTGCTCCGTGCCCGCCTCGCCGTAGGCATGGAACATCTGGGTGAGCTGCTTGCCCGAACCAGACCCGCCCCCACGTCCGTTGTTGCCGCCGCACGCGGAGAGCGTGCCGGCGGCGGCCAGGCCCGCGGCGGCCCGGAAGATCGATCGGCGGTCCCAGTTGCTGCTCAGTGCCGACATGCTGACGTCCTTTGTCTGATCGAGTGCGGCAGCGGCTCAAGCGCCTCGTGAGCCAGGTGGCTCGAATTGCCATGTGGTGCCGGGACGTTAACCTTCGGCTAAGCCTTCGGCAAGGGGTTGGACGAAGCCTGCTGAAAGCGTTGTCTATGGTTCGGGATCCCGAACGCGGGTCGGGGGAAAGGGGGTGAGGGCCGCCGGGTCAGGGATGAGGCCGGCGGGCCCTCGGTCGGAGGGAGGCTCCTGGACTACTGCCTGGACCAGGCCTCGTTGGCGCCGCCGTTGCAGCTGTAGGCGATCACCTTGCTGCCCTCGGCCGTCGCCTGCCCGCTGACGTCCAGGCACATGCCGGACGCCTCGTTGACGATCTGCCCGTTGCCGTTCAGCAGCCAGCGCTGGGTGCCGTCACCGGTCGCGGTCGGCGTCGTCGTCAGACCCGAGGCGCCGGCCGTCAGATAGCCGTTCGCGCCCCTCAGCGTGCCGTTCGCGGCGTACGACCACGCCTGCTCGGCCCCGCCCGTGCAGCCGCTGATCGCGGCGCCCGAGGCGTTTGCCGTCAGGCACTTGCCGGACTGCTGCCCCTTCCAGGCGCCCGTGACCGCCGTCGTGCCACGGCCCTTCCCGTCGAGGACGTACGTCGTGACGGAGCGGGCGGCGAGGGTCGTGGACAGCGTGCCGCCGCGCACCGCGGGCTTCGCGACGTTCGCCCAGTCCTCGGTGGCCGAAGTGCGCACGGCCTTGCCCGCGCGCACCGGCGCACTGCTGTTGAAGTGCAGGTTCAGCGCCGTGTCGGTGGTGTTGTGGTTGTTGACCACGACCACCCAGCGGCCGTCCCGGTGGTACGCCGACACCTCCACGCCGCTCGGCGCGCCGGTCACGTTGTGCGCGACCGAGCCCGGCCGGACGAACTTGCTGTACTGGCCGAGCGCGTAGTACCGCTTGGTGAAGTACAGGGCCTGGTTGCCGTCGGTGGCGTAGTCGGGGTCGTAGTAGATCAGGCCGTCGTTCCAGCCCTGGCTGTTCTTCTCCGTGGGCGAGGTGCCGTAGCCGCCGGCCAGGGCCACCCACCACTGGAACGCGGAGTCGTGGGAGCTCGCGAAGTCCTTGTAGATGATCCTCGACATCAGCAGGGCGTTGTCGATGGTCGGGTCGTACTCCTGGTTCCAGCCCGTGGAGCCCTTGCCGAAGCAGCAGATCTCGGTGGCCCAGGACGCCTTGCCGATGTTCCGGGCGGTCTCGTAGACATTGCCCAGCTGGCCGTCATTGGGGTTGTCGTACGTGTGGTGGGCCAGCTTGGAGACGTACTGCGCGGTGCCGGGCTGTCCGATCCACTGCGGGACCTCGCTGGTGAACTGCGTCGTCCGGCTGGACTCGTCGGCGATGATGCCGGTCTTCTGGTGCCGGGCCCGCTGCTCGGCGCCGAGCGCGCGCACGATGTCGTCGCGCTGGGCGACCGGCACCGGCATGCCCTCCTGGCCGCAGTCGGCGAAGCTGTTGTCCGGCTCGTTGAAGGGGCTGATGTAGTCGAGCCGGACGCCCTGGCGCGCGAAGTGGCCGGTGACGTCGGCGATGTACCTGGCGAAGTCCGTCTCGTTCTCCGCCTTCAGCTCTCCGCCGCAGCTCTTGCCGTTGGTCGTCCACTCGGCGGGCGCGCTGTTGACGAAGCCGATCAGGTCCTTGACGCCGTACTTCGCGGCGTACTTCAGGAACGTGCGGCCGCCCTTGTCCCTGCTCCAGTCGTAGGAGCCGTCCGGGTCGAGGAAGTCCTCGGGGGCGCGGGCCGGTGTGGTGACCCCGGTGCCGCCTCCGCCGATGTTGTAGCGGTACGAGCTGAGGGCGAGGCCCTGCTTCGAGAACAGCAGCTCGGCGACCCGGGCCTGCACCTTGGGGTCGAAGTGCTGGAGGTCGTTGACCCACCAGGCGCCCGAGGCGCCGATGTCGTCGATGGTCTGGGCGGCGTGCGGGGAGACCTCGGCGGCGGCCGGGGCGTCGGCGGCGCTCGCCGGCGGAGAGGTGAGGAGGGCTCCCGTGACGGCCAGCGCCGCCGAGGCCGTCAGCAGGAGGGATCTCCTGGAGCGGGGGCGAGCGGTGCGGGGACGAGTGGTGCGGGGACGAGTGGTGCGGGGGTGAGACACGTGCATCCCTTCCGTCGTCATGAAGGCGGTGCGGTACGGCTCCTTGCGGGGGTGGTGCGCTTGGCGGCCCTCTGCCCGACGGACTGCAGGGCGCCCTCCAGCGCGAAGGTGGCCGCGCCGAGGGACACCGGGTCGGTGGGGATCGGGGAGAGGACGATCTCGGTGGAGGCCAGCGGCCGGCGCAGCGCGTGCCGGGCGACGGCCGCGCGCACCTCCTCCAGCAGCGGCTCGCCCAGCCGGGACGCCACCCAGCTGCTGAGGACGACCACTTCGGGGTTGAGCAGGTTGATCAGGTCGGAGATCCCGGCGCCCAGGTAACGGGCGGTGTCCCGGACCACCTTGAGCGCCACCGGGTCGCCCGCGGCGACCGCGCGGGCCAGCGCGTCGATGGTGGCCGTCTGGTCCTCGGGGTGCAACAGGGTGGACCGGGGGCTCAGTTCGCGCAGGTTCTGCATGATGCCGGGCGCGCCGACGTACGTCTCCACGCAGCCGTGGTTGCCGCAGTGGCACAGCCGGCCGTCCAGCACGAGCGTGGTGTGGCCCCACTCGCCGGCGCTGTTGCTCACGCCCCGGTGCAGGGCGCCGCCGAGCGCGAGACCGGCGCCGACGCCGGTGCCGAGGTTCACCACCACGGCGTCCCCGCGTCCCCGGGCGGCCCCGAACCACAGCTCGGCGACCGCGCAGGCGCGCAGCGGGTTGTCCAGGTACAGGGGATAGGCGATGTGCTCGGAGAGCAGGTCGAGCAGGGGGACGTCGTGCCAGTTCCAGTTGGGCGCGTACTCGGCGATCCCGGTGTCCCGGTCCACCTGGCCCGGCACGCTCACGCCGACGCCGAGCACCCGGGCGGCCTCGATCCCGGCCTGCGCGACCACCGAGCCGACGGCAGCGGCGACATGGCCGACCACCTGCTCGGGGCGGCTCTCGCCGGGGCGCATGTCCTCGTCGGCGCGGGCGAGCACGCCCAGCGCCAGGTCGAACAGCTCGACGTGGACGTACGTCTCCGCGATGTCGACGCCGATCAGCGCGCCCCCCGACGCGTTGACGGCGACCAGGCCGCGGGGGCGGCCGCCGGCGGAGTCCTCGAAGCCGACCTCCGTGATCATGCGCAGGTCCAGCAGCTCGCCGACGAGGGTGGCGACGGTGGCCAGGCTCAGCCCGGTGGCTGCCGCCAGCTCCTGCCGGGAGGTGGGAGACTCGGCGATGATCTGGCGCAGCACCTCGTAGCGGTTCGCCGTGCGGATGTCACGTGATGTGCGCTTCACGGAGCTGCCCCTCCCGTCCCGTCAGGCCAGGCCGAGACACGAACGGCCACGGCGCCGCCCCAGGCTATGGGCAGGGAGGGACTTTCGACAAGGGGTTAGGAAAGGGGCTGGAAAAAGTCCCCCGGCACCCCTGTGCCGGTCAGTCTGCCAGGCCCGCCCCCGGCCGCGAAACCGCCGACCGCCGGGCCGACGGCCTGCTGCGGTGGACGGATGCGTCGGGCAGGCGGCCCCCGGGCGTCAGCCCTCCAGGACCTCCCGTACGAAGTCGTTCGTGAACTTGCCCGTCGGGTCCAGGGACTCCGCCAGTTCGCGGAACTCGGGGAGGCGGGGGTAGAGGGTCCGGAGCGTCGCCGGGGGGAGGGTGAAGACCTTGCCCCAGTGGGGGCGGGGGGCGAAGGGGGCCAGGGCCTCCTCGACCCGGCGGACCGCCGGGAGCACCGCCGCCGTGTCCTCGACCCAGGTGAAGTGCAGCGCCACCGAGTCCCGGTCGTGAGCGGGGCTGAGCCACTGCGGGTCGGCGGCGATCGTGCGCACCTCGCAGGTCTGCAGGACGCCCGAGACCGCCGACCGGATGCCGTCGAGCGCGTGCAGCGCCTCCAGGGCGGCCGGCCGCGGCAGCAGGTACTCCGACTGCAGCTCCGCCCCGCTGCTCGGCGTGAACTCCGCCCGGAAGTGCGGCAGCCGCTCGTGCCAGGGCCCCGCCACCCCGCCCTGCTCGGTGCAGTTCACCGCCGGCATGCCCGGCACCGGGTGCAGCGCCTCGGTCGCGGCCGGCGCCCACGGGAAGTCCACCGGCGCCTGGTCCGTGCGCCGCTTGACCCACACCTGCCGGAAGCCCCGCTCCCGCCAGTCGGTGAACAGGCTCACGCTGTACGCCGACGCGGCCACCGCCTCGTAGTCCAGCCCGTCCAGCGGCAGTTCCGTGAACACGTACTGCTCGACCTCGTACGCCGGCTCCAGGTCCAGCGTGAGCGTCGTCGCCACGCCCAGCGCGCCCAGCGAGGTCACCGCCCCCTCGAACCCGGCCCCGCCCCGCGCGATCCGCACCGTCGAGCCGTCCGCCGTGATCAGCTCCACCTCCCGCACCGGCGCCGCGAGCGACCCGTTGGTGACACCCGAGCCATGGGTGCCGGTCGCCACCGAGCCGGCCACCGAGATGTGCGGCAGCGAGGCCATGTTGGGCAGCGCCAGGCCGTGCGCGTGCACCGCGCGGGCCAGCTCGGCGTACCGCACGCCGCCCGAGACCCGCACCGTACGGGCCGCCTCGTCCACGTCGATCAGGGCCGGCAGCCCGGCCAGCGACAGCAGCACGCCGTCGCTCCCCGGGTCGGCGATCCGGTTGAAGGAGTGCCCGCTGCCCAGCACCCGCACCCGCGCGCTGCCGGCCACCAGGGCCCGCAGGGCCTCGAGCGTGTCCGGGCGGTGGAACTCCTTCGCCGTGTACGTGATGTTCCGCGCCCAGTTGGTGACGTGCTGTGCCGCCTGTGTCATCTGTCGTGCCCCTCCCGGAAGTGCTGGTTCATTGACCCTCTCATTCCGCGCGACCTACCGTAGAGAACGGTTGCTATCCAGCGTCACCGAGCCGGAAGGCCACTTCCTTGCCCGAGCGTCCTCAGGCGATGTTCGCCATGACAGCCCAGAACGTGCCGCACCTTTTCCCGCCCGAGCTGCTGGCACGGCTGCGCGAGCAGGTAGAAATCGATCCCACTCTGGTGGCGCAGGACTTCGCCGACCCCCGGGTACGGGAGACCCTGGCCCGCACCGAGGTGCTGATCACCGGCTGGGGCTGCCCGCGCCTGGACCCGGCCGCCCTGGACGCGGCCCCGAGGCTGCGCGCGGTGCTGCACGCGGCCGGTTCGGTCAAGGGCTTCACCACCCCCGAGGTGTGGCAGCGCGGCATCGCCGTCTCCTCGGCCGCCGCCGCCAACGCGCTGCCGGTCGCCGAGTACACGCTCGCCATGATCCTGCTGGCCGGCAAGGATGCCTTCGGCTACCGCGACCAGCTCCGCACCCGCCGCACCTTCCCCTACGGCGACATCCTCCCCGGCATCGGCAACTACGGCCGCCGGGTCGGCCTCGTCGGCGCCTCCCGCATCGGCCGCCGCCTGATCGAACTCCTGCGCCCCTACGACCTGCGGGTCACCCTCGCCGACCCGTACGTCGACGAGGCCGAGGCGGCCCGGCTCGGGGTGCCCCTGCTGCCGCTGGACGACCTGCTGCGCACCTCGGACATCGTCAGCCTGCACGCCCCGCAGACCCCCGAGACCCGGCATCTGATCGACGAGCGCCGGCTCGCCCTGATGCCCAGCGGATCGGTGCTGATCAACACCGCGCGCGGATCCCTGGTCGACCACGACGCCCTGACCGCCGAGCTGCGCACCGGCCGGCTCAGCGCCGTGCTCGACGTCACCGACCCCGAGCCGCTGCCCGCCGACTCCCCGCTGTTCGGGCTGCCGGGCGCCTTCATCACCCCGCACCTCGCCGGCTCCCAGGGCAACGAGGTGGCCCGGCTCGGGCGGACGGTGGTGGAGGAAGCCGAGCGGCTGTCGGCCGGCGAGGAGCTTGTGCATACCGTCGACCCGGCACAGCTCGAGCGGGCGGCGTAAGGATCCGGACCGCCCTCCGGGGTGACCCGAACACAGCAGGAAGGGGAGCCGAACAGTGGCCAGGAAGGCGCAGCCGGGCGCAGGACCGGACACCTCGACCGTCCGGGACGTGGCCGCGCGCGCCGGGGTCTCCGCGTCGACGGTCTCCCGGGTGCTGGGCGGCACCTACCCGGTGGCCACGGCCACCCGCGCCAAGGTGCTCAAGGCGATGCGCGAGCTGGACTACGTGGTCAACGCGCACGCCCGCGCCCTGGGCGGCGCGACCAACAACACGGTCGCCTTCGTCGTGGACGACGTCACGGGGCCGTTCTACGCCCACATCGCCCGCGGTGTGGAGGAGCAGGCCTCCGCCGAGGGCCGGCTGTGCATGCTGTGCACCACGCACGGCGACCCGCAGCGCATCCTCGCGGTCGTGGAGACCATGCGGGAGCAGCGGGCCGACGCGGTGATCGTGGTGGGCGGGGCCTGGGAGGACAAGGCGTACCAGGACCGCATGACCCACTTCGCGCACGCGCTGGACCGGGCGGGCTCCCGGCTGGTCCTGGTCGGCCGCCCGCCGCTCGGGCCCGGCGTGCCGGCCACGGTGGTCGACTACGACAACGAGGGCGGTGCCTTCGCCCTCACCACGCACCTGCTCTCCGGCGGCCACCGGCGCATCGCCTACCTCGGCCGGGTCGCCGGCCTGTCCACCAGCGGCCAGCGGCTGGCGGGCTTCACCCGCGCCCACGAACTCCTCGGCCTCGCCCCGGACCCCGAGCTGATCGTGGACGGCGCCTTCTCCCGCTCGTACGGCTACCGGGCCACGCGGGAGCTCCTCGCCTCCGGAAAGCGGTTCAGCGCGGTCTTCGCCGCCACGGACATGATCGCCAGTGGGGTGGTGCAGGCCCTGCGCGAGGCGGGCCGGCGCATCCCGGACGACGTGGCGGTGGCCGGCTACGACGACATCCCGGTGGCCAGGGACGTGTACCCGTCCCTCACCACCGTCCACGTACCCCAGGAGGAACTGGGCCGGGCCGCCGTCCGCCTGGCCCTCCACCGCGCCGACCTCCCGGAGAGCCAGCACCTGGTCCTGGGCACCCACGTGGTGCTGCGCGACTCCACCCGACGGGGAACCTGAGCGGCTGCGCCGGGCCCGCCGCCCTCCGCCCGGCCCTCCACCGGGCGGAGCCGACGCGACCGGCGGCCGGGCCCCCGCGTGGCGTGCGGGGACCCGGCACGGTCCGGCCGGGGGTGGGGGCATACGGTGAGGGGTGAACGCCTGAGCCGGGAGGAGACATACGGATGGGCAGTCGCACCGCGCTGGTCGAGGATCTGATGGAGCGTTTCCCGCACGTGCCGCGGGAGGCCGTCTTCAAGGAGGACCTGCTCCGGGGCGGCGTCGCCTTCGACCCCTCCGCCCTCAGCGATACCGCCAACGAGGCAGCCGGCGAGGTCAAGCCGAAGTCGTACTTCATCTTCTCCTTCGACCACGGCACCCTGCCGGAACTGGGCGAGGCCGCGCTGCGCCGCCCGCCGGAGGAGATCATCCTCACCGGCGGCCCGTACGACCTGCGCCGTACGGTGGTCTCCGTACGGGTGAACCCCGCCTCCCCGTACCGCGTCGCCGCGAACGAGGACGGGATGCTCGGCCTCTACCTCGACGGCAGGCGCATCGCCGACGTCGGCGTACCCCCCATGCCGGAGTACTACCGGCACACCCTTGCCAACGGGAAGTCCGTCATGGAGGTCGCCCCCACCATCCAGTGGGGCTACCTGATCTACCTGACCGTGTTCCGGGTCTGCCAGTACTTCGGCGCCAAGGAGGAGTGCCAGTACTGCGACATCAACCACAACTGGCGCCAGCACAAGGCCGCCGGCCGGCCCTACACCGGCGTCAAGGACGTCGAGGAGGTCCTCGAGGCCCTCGAGATCATCGACCGGTACGACACCCAGAAGGCGTCCACCGCGTACACCCTGACCGGCGGCGCGATCACGTCGAAGGTGGCGGGCCGCGACGAGGCCGACTTCTACGGCCACTACGCCCGGGCCATCGAGGAGCGCTTCCCCGGCCGCTGGATCGGCAAGGTCGTCGCCCAGGCGCTGCCCAAGCCGGACGTGCAGCGGTTCAAGGACTACGGCGTGCAGATCTACCATCCCAACTTCGAGGTGTGGGACCGCCGCCTGTTCGAGCTGTACTGCCCCGGCAAGGAGCGCTACGTCGGCCGCGACGAGTGGCACAGGCGGATCCTCGACTCCGCCGACGTCTTCGGCGCCCGCAACGTCATCCCCAACTTCGTCGCCGGCGTGGAGATGGCGGAGCCCTTCGGCTTCACCACCGTCGACGAGGCCATCGCCTCCACCACCGAGGGCCTGCGCTTCTTCATGTCGCACGGCATCACGCCCCGCTTCACCACCTGGTGCCCCGAGCCGACCACCCCGCTCGGCAAGGCCAACCCGCAGGGCGCGCCGCTGGAGTACCACATCCGGCTGCTGGAGGCGTACCGCGCGACCATGGACGACTTCGGCCTCTCCTCGCCCCCCGGCTACGGCCCGCCCGGACCCGGCCGCGCGGTGTTCTCCGTCAGCTCCTTCATGGACAGCCTGCCCGCCGAGGAGCCGGCGGAGGTCTGAGCCGGAACTCCGGGACCCCCGGGGCCGAGGGGCTCCGGGATTTTTTCCACCGGGCGGTGAACGCAGCGGCGCTCCGGTCCGTATCAGGGGCCGGAGTTGTCGGCCCGGGCGAGTGCGGTCACGTCACGCGACCTGGTGGTCACCGGTGGTTTTGAATACGCCGCTTGTCAGTTGTGTCGGTGACGTGAAAAGCTCCTGCCGCCGCGAGGGTTCCTTCAACTCCATTCCCCCTATGGTGAGTTGACCTTGCTTGTGGATGCAGGAGTCTCATGCCCGACCTGCCGACCCCCCAGGACGCCACCGAGGCCGCGCTGTTCTCGGAGTGCTGGGACGCCGTGCTCAGCTACGCCGACCTGTGCACCTCCGGCTCCCTGACGGCGCATCAGCTGGCGACCGAGGCGTTCACCCTCGGCATGCGCGAAGTGCGCGCCGCCGGCAGTACGTCGTCCGCGCGCGGCCCCGGGCGGCGCACCGGCCGGCTGCCGGTGATCCCGGAGCTGCTGACCGCCGTACGGAACACGGCCGCGAGCTGGGAGGCCGCCGGGCAGGGCCACAAGCTGGACCCCGACCTGCGGTTGTGGCTCAACTCCGGCAAGGCCGCCCGCTACAGCGGCCCGCCCCTGCAGCGCCCGGTCGCGCTGCGCGGCCTGCGGGACATGCAGGACGCCGACGCCTCGCTGCTGTGGCTCGCCGAGGTGGAGGCGCTGCCCCTGGCGGCGGTCGCCCGGCGGCTCGGGCTCGACCCGGCCACCGTGGCCGAGGAACTGGAGGAGGTGCGCACCCTCTTCCGGGACCGCTGCCGCCGCGCGCACCTCGACAGCCCGATGGACGCGCAGTGCCGCAGCTACGCCCGGCTGCTGGACGCGGTCACCCGCTCGCCGGCCGCCGACACCCCGGGCGACCTCTCCCGGCACCTGGCCACCTGTGTGCAGTGCGCCGAGGTCGCCGCCTGTCTGCGGCTGCACGGCGGTGGTCTGCCCGCCGCGCTGGCCGGCGGGGTCATCGGCTGGGGCGGCCTCGCCTACCTGGAGCGCCGGCGCCGGGCCGCCGAGGTCCG
The DNA here is from genome assembly GCF_055572275.1 of Streptomyces sp. NPDC030798. NCBI lineage: Bacteria > Bacillati > Actinomycetota > Actinomycetes > Kitasatosporales > Streptomycetaceae > Streptomyces > Streptomyces sp. NPDC030798. Next base: position 422,127 of record NZ_JBVIDR010000004.1, read on the forward strand.
GCTCGGCGCGGGCGGCCCCGCCCCGGCCGCCGACGCCCACACCGGGGATCCGCAGGAGCGCGCGGGCCGCAGCCGGGCGCTGCGCGGCGGTCTGATCGCCGCCGCCGTGCTGCTGTCGGCGCTGGCGCTCGGCGTGTCGATGATGCCGTTCGGCTCTTCCGGCGACGACCGGGCCGTCGCCCGCGACGACCGGCAGCCGGTCGCGGCCCCCGCCACCACCACCCGGGCCGGCGGCCCGTCCACGCCCCACGCGCCCTCCGCCAGCCCTTCCCCGAGCACCATCCGGCGGCACAAGCCGGACCGCCGGACCACCGAACCCGAGCCCCAGGGCACCTCCTCCGCCACCACCAGTGCCACGGCGGAGCCCGACAGGACCTGCCGGGTCGCCTACGACCTCGTCAACCAGTGGTCCGACGGCTTCCAGGCCACCGTCACCGTCACCACCGACGAGGCGCTCACCGGCTGGCAGGTCGCCTGGACCTTCCGTGACGACCAGGAGATCGGCCAGATGTGGGACGCGACCGTCCACCAGCGCGGCTCCCACGTCACCGCGACCGCCGCCGACTACAACCGGTCCGTCGCCGCCCACTCCACCCTGACCTTCGGCTTCCTCGGCTCCTGGCAGGACCGCAACCGGGCACCGCACGACTTCACCCTCAACGGCCGCTCCTGCGCCGCGAGCTGACACCCGCTCGATCCCGGCCACCGGGCGCCGCCCGGCACCCGGACGCGGACGCAGTACCGTTCCCTACTGCGCCACCGGCTTCTCAGGCATTACCGGCCCCTCCGCAGAAAACCAGAGTTTTCGCCAAAACTCCTGCCTGTGCCGGTCGCCGCATATATGCGCGGCATAAACCCGGCACCGGGTCTGACCTGAAGGTCGCCCGTGCGGACGACGCACCGCGCCGGGCCGCCGAGGAGCGCTCCGCTGGCGTCCGGTTGACGGCGGAACCGTTTCCTCAGGTCACCTGCCTGGCGCTTTGTCAATTACCGCCCGGTAGACCCGATGTGGCGCGATTTACTCGACTCAAAAAAGCGCTCTGTCACCATCTACGCCATCGAAAAACCAGCCATCGGGACTGCGGCGGGGGGGCGGGGCCATGGGGCTGCTCGGCAATGACCTGGCGTTCGCGCAGGCTCTCACCGCCCAGGAGCGCGAGAGCGTGATGGCTCTCGGCAGCCGCAAGCGCTACCCGGCCGACGCCCACCTCCTGACCGAGGGTGACCGCTCCAGCCATGTCGTGATCATTCTCAAGGGCTGGGTGACGGTGTCGGTGGTCACCGACCGCGGCGCCACCCGGCTGATACTCGGGCTGCGCGGTCCCGGTGAACTGCTCGGCGAGATGGCCGCGCTGGACCGGCACCCCCGCAGCGCCACCGTACGCGCGCTCGGGCCCATCGAGGCCCAGGTCGTCCCCGGGGACGCCTTCCGCCGCTTCCTCGCCCTGCACCCCCGGGTCAGCGGCCTGGTGATACGTCAGCTCACCTCCCGGCTGCGCAGCGCCGACCAGGAGCGCTCCGCCCTCGCCTCCCTCACCGTGCTGCAGCGCCTGGCCAGCCGGCTCACCGAACTCTCCGGCGCCGAGCCCTCCGGACCCTACGCCCCCTCCGTCGCGGGCACCTCGACCGGTCTGCGGCCCGCCGGACCCGTCGTCCACCTGGCCCAGGACGAACTGGCAGCCACCATCGGAGCCACCCGCGAAGCCGTCGCCAAGGCGCTGCGCCTGCTGCGCACCCAGAACGTCGTCCGCACCGGCAACCGGATGGTGGAGATCCTCGATCCCGAGCTGCTCGCCCTCCTCGCGGACGGCCATCACGAGTAAGAGACCCCGGCGCCGTGTGTAAACGGCTACAGACGGCCTGCGTCCCGGGCCCGAAGCTGAGGGGGACGGACCACCACTTCGACCGGCGAAGAGCAGTGCAAGGGGGCACGGGTGAACCACGACGCAACCGAACTCACCGAGGAACACTACGAGTTGGTGATCAGCGTCGACGCCAGGCGCTCCGGGGAGTACGACGACGTCGACAAGACGCGGATGCGCGAGCGGATCCATCGCGTGGTGAGGACCGCGTTCGCGCACGCCTCGGTGGGCGGCGACGCCCTGCACCTGGAGGACCGCGGCGACGGCGTGCTGGCGTCGGTGGCGGGGATCGCGGCGAGCCGGCTGCTCGGCCTGTGGCTGGTCGAGGCCCACGAGCTGCTGCGGCACGAGAACCGCGATCTGCGCAATCCCCTCGGGCTTCGGATCGGCATGCACGTCGGCCCGGTCCGGCACGACAGCTGGGGCATCAGCGGGCGCGCGGTGGACCTCGCCTGCCGGCTGGCCGACTCCGCGGTCGCCCGGCAGCTGCTCGACGCCGAGGGCGCCGATCTCGTGCTGGCGATCTCCGAGTCCCTGTACGCCGACGTGGTCTCATGCGGCGGCAAGTTCATCGAACCGGCCCACTACTCCCGGGCCCGGCTGCGGCTGAAGGAGGGCGAGGTCACCGCCTGGTTCCAGCTGCCCGGCCGGCCCGCCCCGACGATCCCCGAGCCGGAGGCACCGGCCGCCGCCGAAGGCGCCCCCGCCGAGCCGGCCGCCCCCGACGGAGTGGCGGACACCGCCCCCGCCAAGTCCCCCGCCCCCCGCCCCGACCGGCACCCCGGCGACACCCGGATCACCGTCCACGGCGACATGTCCGAGCACCACGACAACGTCTACCAGCAGCCCGTGCACATCGGCCGCATCACCGGCCGCGACGACGAGCAGCGGAAGGGGTGAGCCGAGTGAGCGACGACGAACAGGCCGGCGCCCCGGCCGAGGACGCCCCCGCCCGGCCGGACCCGGCCCGCTCGCCCGACGGCGGCGAGAAGAGGACCGGCGAGAAGAAAGCCGACGGCAGGAACGCCGACGACAAGAAGAAGGCGGACGACAGGAAGAGCGACAGGCGCCGGGACCGCGACGACAGGTCCCGCGACGACGACCCGTCCGACGACCACGGCGACGACGAGTCCGCCGGGGACGAGGCCGCCGAACGGGAGAAGGAACGCGAGCGCGCCGCCGGGCGGTTCAAGGAGCGCACCCGCGACCCTCTCGCCGAGGAGGACGGCGAGGACGTCCCCACCGACTTCGCGGCGGCCGCGCGCGCCCGCCGCGCCACCCGGTCCCTCTTCGACGTCGGCCGCGACTGGACCAGCTTCGACCGCTCGTACTTCGGCAGCGCCCACATCGGCGACATCAACCTCCGCCTCGACACCGGCCGCGTCGGTGCCGGGATGCGCAGCGGGCCCGTGCCCGACGAGGAACTGCGCAGGCTGCGCCGCATCTACGTGGAACCCCACGGCTACCTGCGGCTGCGCAACGCGCTGCGCTCCCGCCGGCTGCTGGTCCTCGGCGCCGCCCCGGGCACCGGCCGGACCAGCACGGCGCTCTCCCTCCTCGACGAGGTCACCCACACCACGGACACCGAACCCGGCACCGCTTCCCGGGTGCGGCGGGTCGACGCGGAGGGCGGCGTACGGCAGTTGGCGGCGTCCCTGGACGAGGCGCGCGGCGCCGAGGCGCAGGGATCGGGGTATCTGCTGGAGCTGTCCCTCACCCGGCCGGGCGCGCTGCCCCCCGACGAGATGGACCTCGACGAACTGGCCGCCGCGCTGGACCGCCGCGAGGCCTACGCCGTCATCGTCGTGCCGGTCGGATCGGCGGCGAACCCGCTGCTCGCCGGCCGGTACGGCATGCTCTGCCCGCCCGCGCCCACCGAGGAGCTGCTGCGCACCCGGCTGGCCGAGCGACTGACGCGCCGGGCCGGCGACGCCGCACCGGAGGGCGGCCCCCGCCCCGCCGACCTGCTGGCCCGCGCCGAGGAGCTGTGGGCCCGGGACGAGGTCAGGGACGCGGTCGGGCTGAAGGAGCTGCGCCCTGCCGAGGCCGAGCTGCTCGCCTCGCTGCTGGCCGGGCACGTCCTCGACGACGAGGTCTCCTACGAGGCGTTGCTGACCGGCTGCCGCAGCCTCGCCGCGAGCCAGGCCCAGGAGTGGTTCGCCGGCGTCGACCGGGCGCTGACGGCGCTGCCCGCCCAGCCGGACGGCCACCCCGGCCGGGTGGGCACGGCGACCCTGTTCCACCCGGTGGCGTTCCGCGTCGCCCTCGCCGTGCTCGGCGGGGCCTCGCACAGCGCGGTGGCGGCCGCCGCCCACCTGCTGACCTGGGAACTGTCCGTGCAGGGCGACCCGGACAACACCCCGGCCCGCCCGCTGTTCTGTGACGACCCGGAGGCCGACCTGGCGCTCTCACGCGCCGAAGTGAAGCCCGGCGAGGTCGAGGTGGCCGGGGCGGAGGTGCCGGCGCGGCTCATCTGGTACCGGGGGAGCGCGCTGCCGTCCGCGGTGCTCAGCGAACTGTGGGACCGGCACTTCCCGGTCCGCGCGCCCGTGGTGCGCTGGCTGCGGCAACTGGCCGACGACCCGCGCTCCCAGGTGTGGATGCGCGCCGCCGTCGCCGCCGGAGAGCTGTGCGTGCGGGACTTCGACCACGGCTACACCGAACTCGTCCGTCCGCTCGCCGAGGCGGCCACCCCCCGCCGCCGGATCTTCGCCGCCACCACCCTGGACCAGGCCGCCGGCCACGACTCGCACCGCAAGACCGTGCACCGGCTGGTGGGTGACTGGAGCCGGGGCGGCACCGCGTCCCTGCGCTGGACGGCGGCGATGGCCCTCGGCTACGGAAACGCCCAGGCCACGACCGACGACACCCTGGACGCCCTGGCCCGGATCGGCGTCCGGGACGAAGGGGAGCAGCTCGCGGTCGCCTCCTTCAACGTCGTGCGGCTGCTGGCCCTGCCCGACGCCGGGGAGGTGCTGGCGCGGATGTCCGACTGGACCCACCACAAGCGCGAGCCGTACCAGGACCTGGGGCTGTTGACCACCGTCCGGCTCGCGGTGACCACGGTGGACGAGGTGCTGATGGACGACCCCGACGCCCCGCTGGCCGGCCGCGGCGACTGGCCGCTGCCGCTGGCCCTCGCCGCCACCCGGCCCGAACTCGTCCCGGCGATGGCGGACTTGCTGTGGACCGCGCTGAACACGGCCCGGGCCAGGGAAGTGGCGATGGACGCGCTGGAGCGGCTGCTCAGGTCGGCCGTGCGCAAGGACGGCACCGAGTGGACCCGGCCGGGGCTCGCGGCACTGCTGCCGGCGCTGGCCACCGAGGAGTTCGACCGGCGGCGGCTGGACTGGCTGCTGCGCCGCATGATGGACGACCCCGAGAACCCCCTCCCCGACGCTCAGGCGCGCGACCTGTGGTGGCTCGCCGTCACGCCGCCGCCGAGGACACGCGGGCGCGGTCCGCGCCGGGAGAGGACCCGCGAGGAGGAGAGGCATGGCTGAGGACGAGGACGGGACGGCGGGTCAGGGAGCGCCGGCCGGGCCGTTTCTGCGGGAGTACGCGCCCAACGGCATGCTGCCCCAGGCGAGCGCCCAGCGGGCCTCGGTGCTGTTCTACCGCAACGGCGGCTACAGCGTGATCACCGTCGCCGGGGCACGGCACGTCGACAAGCGGGCGCTGGCCCGGCCGTACACCGTCTGCGAGATCGCGCAGGGCACCTTCGTGTCGACGCTCCAGCTGGAGCTGCCGGCCGCCGGGGCCAACCGCTTCTTCAAGGCCGAGGTGGACATCGAGTGGGAGGCGACCGACCCGCACCTGGCCGCCGTCCAGGTGGTCACCGATGTCGCGGCCCGGCTCACCTCCCCGGTGCTGGAGCGACTGCACGAGGTGACGCGGACCTTCCGGGTGACCGACGCCGAACAGGCCAACCGGGTCATCACCCGGGAGTGCGTCGGCGGCCGGTGGAGCGACCTGGGAGCCGACCTCGGCCTGCGGGTGCGGCTGTACGTCCGCCTGGGGGTGGACGACGAGGCCATCGAGCACGAGAAGAGGAAGCGCGAGGTGCACGTCGACGCCGAGGTCACGCGGGTGCGCCAGGACTCCTTCCGGCGGATGCTGCTGGGCGGGGAACTGGAGCAGCTCAGCTTCATGCTGGCCGCCGACCCCGAGGGCGCCAAGGACTTCCTGGAGAAGATCCGGCAGGAGGGCCGGCAGGACGAGAAGGAGCGCGTCGACCGGCTCTACAGCATGGCCCTCAGAGGTGAACTGCACTCCGCGGACGTGGAGACGCAGGTCCTCAACCTCCTCAACCAGGACCAGCGCCGCCCGCTGCAGGGCCCCATCGGGGCGGTGCCGGCCCGCCGGGAGCCGCGCCGGCTCGAGGCCGCCGCCGACGGGCCGTACACCCCGGACTGGGTGTCGGACGAGCCGCCCCGGCGCGACGCGTACCGCGAGGAGGCCGGCCCCCGCGACCGCCGGCGCGACGACGGCGACCGGAACGCGCCGGGCGGCCGCTCGTACCGGCGGGACGACCACCCCGAGGACTACCCGGAGGACTACGCGGACGACACCGGCCGCGAGCCCGCGCGCGGCCGGCCCCGCCGGCCCGGCCCGGTCGTCGACCCCGACGGGGAGCCGGCGCGCGGGCGCACCTGGTCCGACCGCCGCCCGGAGGACGAGCCCGGCTACGGGCGCGGCCGCCGGCCCCACCCGTCCGACGGCCCCGACGGTCCGGCGCGCGCCCGCTCGTACCGCCCGGACGGCTACCCGCCGGACGACGACGGCCGGCGGCCGGCCGACGACCTCGGCTGGGGCGCCTCGCGCGGCCGGCCCCACCGCCCCGTGCTCCACCCGTCCGAGGGCGACCCGGAGCGGGGCGGCGGCCGTGGCCGCGGGTATCGCCCGGAGGACGACCCGGACGCCGAGCCGCCGCGCGGCCGGACCTACCGCCCCGAGCCCTATCCGCCCGAGGACGACCCCGGCCAGGTGCCCCGGCGCCGCAGACGGTCGCGGGACGACGGGTGGTCCTGGGCGGAAGAGGACCGATGACCGCCGAAGGGGGCTCCTGGACCTCCCCCGACCCGGCCGGGCCTGTGCCGCACGGGGGTCGGCACTGCCCGGACCGGGCGGGGGAGCGCATCGCCGAGCGGCTGCTGACCACGGTCCGCGAGGACCTCGGCCGGGCCGACTCCAAGGCGGCCGTGCTGCTGTCGGGAACGCTCGCGCTGCCCGCGTTCCTGATCGGCTGGCACGGCGCCCCGGGCGGCTACGGGCTCACCGAGGTGCCACTGGTCGTCGCCGGGGCCCTCTGGGCCGGCGCGGTGGTCGCGCTGGTCGGTGCGCTGATGCCGCGCACCGGCACGGTCCGCGGCCGGGACGGGGTGACGTACTTCGGCGACCTGGTGGCCTCCCGCGACCTCGCGGGCCTGGCCGACCGGGTCGCCGAGGCCGGGCGGGATCCCGCCGAGTGGCTGCTCGTCCAGGCCGTGGACCTCAGCTCGATCCTTGCCGCCAAATACCGGGCCATCCGCTGGGGCATGGGCTCACTCGCCCTGTCCGCGGCACTGGCACTGGTCTGGGGCCTCACCCCGCGCTGACGCGTGGCCGGCCCGCACCGAGCACTTCATGCAGAGACGAACGACGAAACAGGGGACGGCCGTGGAAACAGTCACGGGAAGACGGCAGACAGGTAGGGGCCGGGTGCGCCGCGCCATGGTCCCGCTGCTGGCGGGCGCCGCGTTGATCGCGTCCCTGGTGGCACCGGGCGGCCGGGATCCGGTACCGGCGGCGGACACCCGGCCGGCGTTCCCGGCGGTCAACTACGCGGTGGCCGTGGACGAGTCCGCGAGCCTGAGCACCGAGGACATGAAGGCCGAGAAGGCCGCCGCCGCCCGCATCGCGCTCGGCGACGTCTCCGCGGACTCCCACGTCTCCGTCTACGGGTTCGCCGCCGCCGAGGCCGCCGACCAGAAGGCGGTGGACCCGGTGTGCCCGCGCACCGCGCTGGACACGGCCGGCCGCGACACGATCGGCGCGTGCGTCGGCAAGCTGCACAGCCGCACCAAGAGCGAGGGAACCGGCACCGACTTCCCGAACGCGATACGGCAGGGCGTGCACGACCTCACCGACGGCACCGACGCCTCCCAGCCGCGCGTGCTGTTCCTGCTCACCGACGGGTACATGGACGTCACCGACAGCCCCCAGTACGGCGACCCCGCCCACCGCGAGGCCGAGGGCCGGCACCAGCTCTCCCTGGCGCTGAAGGAGGCCGCCGCCAAGAACGTCCAGATCTGGCCGCTCGGCTTCGGCTCCGAGCCGCGCCTGGACGAACTGCGGCGGATGGCCGCCGGCGGCTACCAGAAGGGCTGCGTCGACCTGCCCTCCGCCCGGCCGAAGCCGCACAAGGTCGAGCCGGAGGACCTCGGCAGCACCCTCGAGGACATCTTCGCCGCAGCCCACTGCCTGCGCCACGAACGCGGGCCCAGCCTGCCGCCGCCCGCCACCCTGAAGATCGGCATCTCGCCGCTCGCCACCGTGGGCAGCATCGTGGTCGACAAGGGCGACCCCCAGGTGAAGATCACCTACTACGACCCGAGCGGCGCCAAGGTCCCCACCCACGGCACCTTCAGGAACTCCAGCTTCGAACTCGCGGGCGGCAACGGGCCCGTGGAGGCGCTGAAGGTCGTCGACCCGCTGCCCGGCGCCTGGAAGGTGAAGGCCGAGGCACCCGAGGGACACCGCTCGCTGCCCGTCGCCGTCAGCGTGCTCTGGCAGGGCGAACTGCGCGGCGCCATCACCATGGACCCGCCCTCGCCGCAGGCCGGGGAGAAGGTCACGGTGACCATGCGGCTGCAGACCCGCGAGGGCTACGGCATCAAGGACCCGCGCGACTACGCCGGGCTGCGGGTCCGCAGCGAGCTGACCGGCGACGGCTTCAGCCCGCTGGCGCTGGACCTCGCCGACGCCGGCACGGCACCCGACCCCACCGCAGGCGACGGCTCCTTCACCGGCTCCGTACGCATCCCGCAGGCCGCCGACGGCGCGCTGAAGGTCAGCGCCACGCTCACCGCCTCCGGCCTCAGCGCCGACACCCGCAGCGCGAGCGGCGAGGTGGCCCCCGGCCAACTGCCCGTCACCACCTCGCTCGACCTGTCCGACGCGAACGCCCACCCCGGTGACCGGATCACCGGCACCCTGGCCGTGCACAACACCAGCGGCACCGCGCACACTCTGCGGCTCGCGGTCACCGACCTGCGCAGCGGCCTGCTCTCGATCAGCCCGGACCGGATCACCGTCGAACCCCGCGAGTCCGGCACCCGGAAGGTGACCGTCGAGGTCGCCCCCGCCGGCGTCTTCGGCGACCGTCTCGGTGGCGGTCTCCGGCTCGCCGGCACCGTCACCGTCGTCGACACCACCGACCACGACCGCACCCTGGTGCGCAACCCGCTCTCCGTCGACGTCACGCCCCGGCCGACCATCGTCGACCAGTACTGGTGGGCCTTCGTGTCCGCCGCCGTCGTGCTGCTGGCCGCCGCCGTCCTGGTCGCCGCCCGGGTACGCCGGCGCCGCCGGGCCAAGGACCCGTACGGGCTGGTGCTGCACCTGGTCGCCGACGACGGCAGCGTCCTCGCCAAGCACGAGGCCGGGCACGGCCACAAGCAGTGGTACGAGTTCACGGTCGCCGAACCCCACCGCAGCCCCCGCATCGAACGGCGCCCCCACGGCCCGTACGCCGTCCAGCGCAACCCCAAGGGCGGTGGAGCGGTCCTGCGCCGCAAGGGCGGCGGCCGGAGCCTGGTGTCCGTCGGCGGACAGGCCCCGCTGACCGACGAACTGCATCTGGCCCTCGGCGAGGACAAGCGCCCCGCCAAGAAGAAGCGCTCCCGGCCGCAACCGTCCACCACCCGCCCCGCGCCCGACGCCGCCGAGTCCGGCAGCACCAGCGCCTTCAGCTCCTACGAGTGACGCCGCGGCGGGCGGACGATCCGACCGCTCCGCCCGCCCGGCGCACCCACCGCGGCCACCGCGCCGCGTCACCAGACGTGCCCAGCACCAACCCGCGGCCGCCCCGGCCGCGAGCGGGGAGGAAACCATGAAGATCTTCCAGCCGATGCTCTTCGTCGGCCTGGGCGGCACCGGGGGACTCGTCGGCGCCGAACTCGAACGCAGACTGCGCACCGAACTGTGCGGCCCCGACGGCATGGCGCTCACCCGGCAGAGCGGCCACGCCCCCTTCCAGCTGCCCGACTGCCTCCAGTTCGTCTACGCCGACTACAGCGAGACCGACCTGCACCGGCTGCCGCAGTTCAACGTGGACCCCTCGCTGCGGGCCGCCTACTCCCGCACCTCACGGGCCACCCACAACCTGCTGCCGAACTTCGACAGTTCACCGGAAGTCACCAAGATGCTCCGCGCCAGCCTGCGTGAGGAGGTCGCGAGCTGGCTCCCGCCGGTCATCGGCGAGCCGGAGGTCACCCCGCTGCACAACGGCGCCGGCCAGCTCCCCACCGTCGGACGCGCCGCCCTCTTCGCCACGCTCCGGCACGGCCTCGGCCCCGTCCTGGAACCGCTGCTGCAGGCGATCGACGCCCTCGCCAAGTCGGCGGGCGAACTCAGCGACCTGGGCGGCAGCAGGGTCAACGGCTGCGACGTGTTCGTCGCCTTCTCGGTGGCCGGCGGCACCGGCGCCGGCATCTTCCTGGACTACCTGCACCTCATCAACTACGCGTTCCAGCTCCGGCGGTTCGACGGCGTCAAGATCTACCCGCTCGTGGTCATGCCGTCCTCCTTCTCCGCCGCCACCGGCGGCGGGCGCGAGGCGGAGCTCAACGCGGCCCGGGCCCTGGTCGACCTGTTCCGGCTGGTCGACCGGCAGAACGCACCGACCGAGGGCGCCGAGATCGGCGACCTCGACCACGACGCCGGCTTCGCCATCCACTACCCGGGCACCACCCCCGTCCGGCTGCGCACCGGCATCCTCCCGACCGCGTTCCTGTTCAGCCCCACCGCCGGCATCCGCGCCGACGACCTGCGCCGCTCCATCGTCTCCCTGGTGATGTCGCTGATCGGCACCGAACTGGGCGACGGCCGCTCCCGGGGCCGCAAGATGGCGGCCGACGACGACTACCAGACCTTCTCTGCGAGCTTCATCAACCGCGGCGTCGCCCGCAGTTCGCTCTCGCCCACCGGAATCGGCCGGCAGGGCGTCTCCACCAGCCTCGTGGCCTCCATGACCGCCCCCATGGACCAGCTGGCCGACCTGGTCGCCGGCCGCATGCTGCGCGAGGCGGTCAGCGAACTCGTGGAACGGCCGCGGGCCGCGCTGCGCGGTGACAACGCCGTGCTGATGATCCGCCAGCTGTTCGCCGACTCCCACCTCGAAGCGCTGTGGGAGCGGCGGCAGTTGCCGGTGCCGGAGCCCGAGCCGCTGCCGCGCGGCGGCAAGAACATCGAGCAGGCGCTGGGCGAGCGCATCGCCGACATGCAGCGCCAGCTGTCCGCCCTGCGGGTGGAGGCCGAGCACGAGGCCGCCGTCATGGCCGACCGGTTCGCGCCGCGCCCCGCCATCGACAAGCTGCTGCAGAGCGTCGACCCCTTCCTCGCCGAACGCGTCGTACGCGGCATAACCGACAGCGACAACGCGATCGTCAAGCTCGGCTTCCTCGGCATGCTCGACAGCCGCGCCCGCGCCCCGCAGCGCCCACCGGGGGTCACCGAACAGCCGCCCAAGATCCCCCGGATCAAGGGCCAGCTGGCCGGCATGGCCCCCGCCCGCTGGGGCGACGAGGCCGTCCAGGCCGCCATCCAGGAACAGGACGCCTGGTACCAGTGGCGCTCCCGGCTGATCTGGCACGAGGCCTGGCGCGAGCAGCAGCAGATCTGGCAGCCCCACGCCGACGCGGCCGGAACCGACCTGGACCGGCTGGTGCGGGCCTTCCGCGGCCACGGCGACCAGGAGCGCAAGGCCTCCGAGCAGAAGGGCCACGAACTCTACGAGGACCGCACCGGCATCTCCTACCTGCTGCCGCCGCAGCGCACCCTCAACCACTTCTACGAGGACGTCGTCACCCGCCTGATCCGGCGCGAGGGGCTGCGCGAGACCGACTACGTCGACGGGCTGCTGCTCAAGCTGGTCGACGGGGACACCTGGCGCCGGGTCCACACCCGCAGCCGCCGCGACCCGGACGGCGCCGTCGCCCAGGTCAAGGGCCAGCTGGAGGCCCGTGTCACCCGCCTGTTCGCCGAGAGCGGCACCCACCTGGAGGAACGGCCCCTGCTGCCCTCGATGGGCACCCTGCTGGCCGCCGCGGCGGGCGACCAGGACGCCACCGACCAGGTCAGCAAGGAGGCACTCGACCTGTTCGGCCGCAAGCTGGCCGGGCTGCTGCCCGTCGGGTTCACCCCCGAGGGCACCGGACCGCTGCGGGTCCTCGTCACCCACCCGCGGGTGCAGGCCGTGGAGGAGGTGCAGGAGTACCTCGCCAAGACGCTCAGGCTGCCCTCCGACGCGAAGAACTCCGTGGAGTACCGGGGCGTGGAGAGCGACTCGATCACCGTCGTCCTCTTCCGCAGCGAGATGAGCCTCACCCAGGTGCCCGAAGCCCGCAAGGTGCTGCGCCAGTGGGCCCGGGCCAAGGAGTCCGAGCAGGCCCAGGACGTGCTGCGCTGGCGGCAGCGGCTGGGCTACCGGGACAACTGGATGGTCAGCAGCGAGGAGGACCGCCGCACCATCCTGCACCGGCTGCTGTGCTGCATGTGGAACGGCCAGGTCGACGTCGTCGACGGCGACCCCGCCTCGCCGGACCGGGTCCGGCTGCGGCTGTTCCCCGAGACCGGCCCGCACGTGCCCGGCGTACGGCTCCGGCTCGGCGACTTCCCCGGCGGCGTGTCCAGCTGGGCGGAGCTGCTGCGCTCCTACGAGCGGTGGACCGTCCTCGACGACGAGCGGACCGTCGAGGACTACTGCCGCGAGCTGATGACCGCCCAGCCGCGGGGCCTCGCCCGCGCCGGCAGCGAACCGCACCCGCTCTTCGTCGACCTGGTCGAGAAGATCGCCCCCCGCCAGCTCGAGCTGCTCGCCGACCGCCGGGAGCGGGGCGGCGACCGGGTCGAGGGCTGGGTGCGGCCGCTGTGGGAGTTCTGGGCGGAGACCCTGCCGGCCGCGCTGGACACCGAGTTCGGCGACCAGCGCGCCGTCCAGCCGACCTTGCGCACCTTGCTGGAACACGTCCGCGGCGGCACACCGACCCGCTCGCGCCACCGCGACGACATCCCGGAACCCCGCCACTCCGACGACGACTGGGGCACGACGCCGGTCTCGTCCTTCGACACCTACCGCACCGAGGGCGAGCGCACCCGTCGACCCTCCGCGAACGGCCATGGCGCCGCGCACGGGGAGAGCCACGAAGAGACCCACAAGGACGACCGAGGCGAGCGCTTCACCTCCGGCGCGTACGGCGGCGGCCGGGGCGGCGAGCGGTTCGCCGAGGACGACCGCGGCGGGACCTACGGCGGCGGCCGGTACGCCGGCGACCGGCATGGAGCGGACGACCGTGCCGGTGCGTATGACGGCGGCCGTGCCGACCGGTACGCCGGTGACCGAGCCAGTGCCGACGACCGTGCCGGGGCGTACGGCGGTGGCCGTGACGGCCGGTTCGGCGGCGACGACCGTGGCGCCCACGACGGTGGCCGGGGCGACCGGTTCGCCAAGGACGGTGATCGTGCCGGGGCGTTCGACGGGGCCAGGAGTGACCGGTTCGCCAAGGACGATCACGGCGCGGTGTACGACGGGGCCAGGGGCGACCGGTTCGCCGAGGACGGTGATCGTGCCGGGGCGTTCGACGGGGCCAGGAGCGACCGGTTCGCCGAGGACGGTGATCGTGCCGACGGCTACGCCGACCGGCCGGAGGATTCCCACGCGTGGGGGAGCCGCCGGGCCGACGCCATCGCCAAGGACGGTCACGACGGGTACGCGCCGGCCGGCGAGCGTCGCGGCCGGGAGGAGTGGCAGGACGACGACGGCCCGGCCGGCCGACGCCGCGACGACGAGGACCGCGGCGGCCGCGGCGACGCGGAGCGCCCCGCGCCCTGGGACGACCCCGCAGGCCCCCCGCCGTACCGCGGCGGCGGCACCGACGACGCGCGCGACCGCTACCGCGACAACCCCTGGGACGGTGACGACCAGTGACGATGGCTCAGGACTACGGCGCCGTCATCCAGCTCGACCTGCGCGCCGGAGCCGCCGAGCTCGACAGCGCGCCGGCCCTGCGCTCCCGGGTCGCCCGCCAGCTCGGCCGTGCCGGGCTGGCGGAACCCGACGACCCGCTCTTCCTGGTGGTCGACACCCCGGCCGGCCTCACCGATCACCAGTTGCAGTACGAACTGCTCACCGGCTACCGGGCCGTCGGCGAGGTCAGGCTGCTGGTCCTGCTGGTCGGCAGCGCCCCCGGCTCGTACGCCGGGGAGGACGAGGCGTTCCAGCCCGACCGCCGGCTGGTGCGCCCCGCCGTGCTGCGGACCACCGGCACCGGCCTGTTGTGGGCCGGCGACCTGCGCTCCGCCCGCACCGCGCTGGAGCAGCCGGCGCCCGACGACCCGGACGCGCTGGCGGTCCTGGTGGACGTGCTGTCGGTCCCGGACCTCTACCTCGAGGTGCTGGACGGCCTGCGGTCCCTGCCCGAGGCCGTCGCCGCACCCGGCGTACGCCTGCTGGAGCAGGACCTGCCGCCCGAGGTGCGCGACCGGGCCTGGCGCGACGCGCTCACCCGGTTCGCCGGCGAGGACACCGACCTCGCCCCGGACGTCCTGCAGTCGGCGTCCACCGGGGCCGATCTGCCCGAGCCGCTGCGCTCCCTGATCGCGGCCCGGGCCGTCCGCGAGAAGCCGCACCGGGAGCCCGGCGGGGTCGCCGACGACGCATATCACGCCTGCGCCGAGGCCCTTGACCACGCCGAGGAGGCGCTGGCCGGGCTGCAGGGCCTGCACGGGCTGGTACGGCCCGCGCGCCGGGACGCGTTCGAGGCGGACGTCGACCAGGCACGCCGGGCCCTCGACGAGTACCGGGACCTGGTCGGCACCGCCCTGCGCGGCGGCGGCACCGCACCGCCCGCCGAGTCCGCCGCCCGGCTCACCGCGCTCGGCCTGCGCGTGCCGTCGGCCGAGGGCATCGGCGAGCGGATCGGCGAGGGCCTGAAGGAGTTCGCGGCCAAGCTCCTCGCCCAGGGCCTGCCGATGCGCGCGGTGGCCCAGCGCTTCACCGGCCTCGCCGGCCGGGTGCAGCCGGTACCGGGTTCGGCACTGCTGCCGAAGCTCGCCACCCACGCCCCGGAGGCCGTGGCCCGGCGGACCGGCCTGGAGGACACCCCGCCGCCCGGCCTCGCGGTCGCCGCGCTGCTGCCGTTCCTGGCGGGGCTCCTGGGCGGGCTGTGGCAGGGGCTGTACCTGCCGCTGGCCCTCGTCGTCCCGCTGGTGTTCTTCGGCATGGCGCTCCTCGGGGCGGTCCGGCTGCGCGGCTCCGGCCGGCCCGGCCGCTGGGCCGTGACCCCGAACGTCGCGGCGTTGGTCGGCGCGGTGGCCGGAGTGGCCCTGGCCCTCGCGGCCGGACCTTCCCTCGGAGTCGGCGGTGCCGGCCTCGTCGCGGGCCTCCTGGTGACCTGGCAGGCGGCGGGCCGGCTGTGGCGCGCGGCGGCCGCCGCCTGGGCGCCGGGCCGTACGACGGCCGTACTGCGCCGCTCCCTGAACGGGCTGGACAACCTGCTGGCCGAGGCGGTCCGCGAGCACTGGGCCGTCGAGGAGCGCCTGTACTGCGCCGACGCCGCCCGTTCCGTCGCCGGCATGCTGCGCGCCACGGCCGCCGCGGCCGAGGCCGAGGCGCTGCCGGAACCCGAACGGCTCACCGCGCCCGGTGGCTTCGGCGGCCCGCGCACCGGCACGCCCGCCGAGGACGACTGGCTCTCCAGCCCCTCCGCCCTGGAGGCGGACGACACCGACTCCGGCTCCGACGAGACGGACGGCGACTGGACGAGCGCCTACGCCTGGCAGGACGAACCCGTCTGGGAAGAGCCGGCCGGCCCGGACCGGCGGGCGGCGGAGCACCGGGAGAAGAGCCCCGCCGGGCTCTGGGAGGACCGCGCCAAGGAGCCCCCGCGCTGGCTGGACCGGGAGAGCGGCGAGGGCGGACCGGAACTGGTCGCCACCCTGGCCGGCGACCTCACCGACGCCGCCCTGGAGGCCATGAAGCCGTACTGGGGCGCCGTCGAACGCGGCCAGGCCGGCACCCCCGCCGTCCGGCGCACCGAGGAGCGGGTCCGCGATCTGCTGTCGACGGCCCGTCGCCACCTCCAGCACAACGGCGTCCTGGCGGCACCGCCGTTCGCCGCCGCCCGCCGGGTCCGCGCCACCTCGGCGAACCTGCTCGGCACCGACCCGCACCGCCCGGCGGAACTGGTCGGCACCGAGGCCGACCGGCAGGCCGTGGTCCAGCTGTCCTCACCCGAGCAGGCCACCCTGCTCAGCCGCGACCCGGCGGCCGCCGTGTGGATCAGATTCGCCCCCCGGGCCGTCCGCGACGAGGTCGAGAAGGCCTGGCGCGCCACCGGTCCCGCCCAGCCGGAGAACGTGCTGTGGACGTCGTCGGGCCGCTACGCGGGCCTGGTCCGGCTCACCCCGCTGCGCACCGGAGTCGTGGACACCGTCCGCCCCCGCTACGGCACCGGCACCGAGGACGGCACCGACCCCTACGAGCGCCGCCACCGCGAGGAGTTCCGCAACCCCTACGACCGCCCGGACCCGTACGGCAACGGACGCGGGCCACACGCCCGACCGGACGCGTACGACCGTGCGGATGCCTACGACACCTACGACCGGCGCGACGAGTACGGCCGGACCGACGCGTACGACCGACGGGAGGCCTACGGCCGACGGGACGCCTACGACCGGACCGACCCGCACGACCGGCGCGATGATGACGGCCGCACGGACCCGCACGACCGACGCGATGCCTACGAGCAGCGGAACGCCCACGACCGCACGGACGCGCAGGACCGGCCGCGCGGTGCGTACGACGACGGAACCGGCGCCGACCGGACCGACCCGTACGGCGGCGACGGCACCGGCGCCTCCGGCCGCCGCCCCGACCCGTCCGACCGAGGGGACGGTGACCGCTGGTGACCCGCCCGGACAAGCTCGAGTTCACCACGCCCTCGGGCCACCGCCGCGTCACCCCCGCCCGCTTCGGCCCCGAGTCCCGCAGGGAGCGGCCGCTGCCCCAGCTCATCCGCAAGTGTGTGCTGGACGACGAGGGACAGCGGTGCGTGCAGGTGCGCCTGTCCGCCGCTGACGCCGCCCACCCGGCCGCCCGCGCCCTGCTGGACACCGAGGCGGGCACCGCCCTGCACCTGCACCGGCTGCTCGACGACACCGAGTACGCGGCGCTCTTCCCCCGGGTCGTCGGCTATGAACCGGACACCGCCGAGCCGTTCCTGCTGTACGCGGCGCCGCGCGGCCTGCCCGCCGCACGGACCCAGGTGATGGCCGCCTCCGACCAGCAGCGCTTCACCCGGGACCTGATGCTGGCCCTGTGCCTGCTGGACGGCCAGGGCCTGGTGCCGCGCGGCCTGTCGCCCGCCACCGTCCTCTGGGACGGCGCCCGGGTGCAGCTGTGGGGCCTTGAGTCGGTGACCAGGACCGGAACCCGTCGCACCCCGTGGGGCCGGCAGCCCTTCTGCCCGCCCGAACAGCGCCGGGGCGAAGGCCTCACCGACCCGCGCGACGCGGTGTGGAGCGCCGCCCAGGTGCTCTACCGGCTGGTCACCGGGCGGCCGGGACCGGCCGACGGGCCGCCCGCCGACCTCGCCGACCACCGGGTGCTCGACCAGACGCTGCGGCGCGCCTTCGCCCCGCGGGCCGCCGAGCGGCCGACGCCCGCCCAGGTGCTCGACCTCATGGCACCGGGCGCCGCCGGCCGCATCAGGGTCGCCGTGCCCGCCGACGAGATGCGTCCGCACCGGGAGGCGTTCGAGGAGGCGCTGCGCGTCAAGCGGCAGGCTCCGGTGGCCCGGGCCGAGGACGCGGCCACGGCGGCCGGACGGAGCAACGGCGAAGTGCTCTGCCCCTACTGCCTGGAGACCATCCAGCTCGACCTGTCCAAGCTGTTCGTCGCCGACGACACGATGCAGTACCGGCAGCCGCTCGACCTCAAGAGCATCACCAGCCCCGTCACCCGGCACGACGCCATGCGTGGTGCCGTCCAGAAGTGCACGGCGAACCCGTCCTTCCCCGAGCACTTCATCCCGGTGCCCTACCTGACGTACGGCCGCCCGCTGACCGTCGCGATGGTCGGCCAGTCCTCCACCGGCAAGAGCCATCTGCTGACCCAGATGATCGCGGCCATCACCGACGGCGGCCTCAAGCCGTTCCGCCTGGAGTGGCAGTCCGTCAACCCCGAGCAGCACGCCCGCTTCGTCCGCGACCGGGTGCAGCCGCTGCGGGGCGGCAAGGTCCTGGACCACACGGCCGCCCTCGGCGACTTCGCCCGCTTCGTGGAGGCGCTGCTGATCACCGACCCCCGCGGGCAGGTGCGTCCCGTCGGCTTCTTCGACCTGGGCGGCGAGGACCTGGTCCGCACCGATGCGGCGCTGCGGTTCCTGCTCGGGGTCGACGCCCTGATCTTCGTCGTCGACCCGGCGCTGGCCCTGCCCCTGCCCCAGCTCGACCACGTTCGGGAGCGCTGGGGCGTGGAGGTGAACCGGGACGGCGACCTCGCCTTCAGCACCGTTCTCGACCGGCTGCCGAAGAACGGCTCCTACCTGGACGTACCGTCCGCCGTGGTGCTCGGCAAGGCGGACCTGCTCCGGTTCCAGCCCCCGGTCGACCGGTGGCTCGCCCGGCCGCCGGCCACCTCGCTCGACCCCGAGCTGGTGCGCGAGGAGAGCCGGGACGTGTACGGGCTGCTGCGCCGGCACGCCGGCCAGGCCTGGCTGCGCCCCTTCGACGCGATCCGCCGCTGCACCCTGCACATCGCGTCCGCGACCGGGGGCCAGGAGGCGGGCGGCCGGTACCCGGCGGGTACGGAGCCCCGGCGGGTGCTGGAGCCGCTGCTCGCGCTGCTGGCGATGCACGGACTGATCGACGTGCCGGGCGGCGCGGACGCGCTCGCCGTGGGGGAGACGCCGGTGATCGAGGCGGTCCCCCGGGAGCAGACGGAAGAAGCCGGGGTGCCCGGGGGAGAGGAACGACAGTGAGCGGATTCCAGGAGCGCGGCCCGGTGCATCAGGTCGTCTTCCGCTGGGACGGCAACCACGGCCGCCAGGGCACCGGCATGAGCGCCGTCGCCCACTCCTGTTCGGCCGAGCGCGCCGAGGAACTGGGCCGGGAACTCGGTCCGTTGCTGTGGGTGTCCGGTGCGGTGCCGGACCGGGGGAGCGTCGTACGCACCGTGTCCCGGGACGGCCGCCACGTCATGCTCGTGCAGCGGTGGTCCACCACCGACCGGGCCGGCCGGCGGAGCACGGTCAGTCATGTCCTCGTCGGTCATCCCATGGTCCTGAAGACGCGTCAGTGCATCGCGCTGGCGTACCAACAGGGCTTCGGCATGCGCGAGAAGGCCGAGGAGGCCTCCGGTAGCCAGGACGAGATCGACTGCGCGGTCCTCGACCGGACGGCCCGCAAGCGGCTGTCCGTCATGCAGGACCAGCTGGACAGCGTCCGGGACGCGCTGGTCCGGGCCACCGCGGAGCTGCTGCGCGACCCGCAGCAGCGGGTGTCGCTGCTCCTGGAGGAGGAGACACCGCTCCACTGGCCGGACACGGAGTCGGTGCCGCTGGTCTACCTCGGGCTGTTCATGATCTTCGGCAACTGGCTGCCCCACGAGTGGACGTTCGCCACCTACGACACGGTGGACACGCATCCCCTGCGGCTGATGGCCGTCCCGCGCTGGGAGCCGGAGACGGGCGGCCCCGGCCCGCTCGCCCGCATCTCGGGCCGCCCCCTCGCCGGTCCTCGCTTTGAACACAGAGCGGCGGCCCAGCTCGTGGAGCACCTCTTCGAGCACCCGGAGGACGGTTCCGGCGTACCCCAACTGGTCCACGAACTCCGCGGCGGCGCGGCCCTCGACTGGGGAGACCGCCGTGTCCGGCTCCATGAGATCCTCGCCCGCCGGATCGCCCGGAGACGCAGGGTGCCGGCGGTGCCGGAAGGACCGGCCCAAGCACCGTATCCGGAAGGGGACTTGGACGTCGACCGCGGTCCGGGCGGCACCTCGGAGCGGGACCTGGACCGGCGGCCGCCGGGCAGCCGCAGGCGGGAGGCGGCCCGGGACCGCGCATGGGAACGGGATCTTGACCGGGACCTGGACCGGGACCTGGACCGGGACGGGGACCGGGTCCGAGGCCAGGAGCCGGACCGAGAGCTGGGCAGGGACCGGGACCTGGATCGGGATCTGTATCGGGACCGGAATCGGGACCGGGACCTGGATCGGCGCCGGGAATGGGACGGAGACCGGGACCCGGACGTGGACCGGGACCGAGGCCTGGACCGGGACCGGGGCTTGGACCGTGACCGAGACAGAGGCCTGGATCGGGACCGAGGCCTGGATCGAGACCGAGGTCTGGACCGGGACCGGGACTCGGACCGGGACCGGGACCGAGACCGAGACCACTTGGACCGGGACCTGGACCGGGGCTCGGACCGGGACCCCGAGTTCGCCAGGAACGAGGCACGGGACCGGGCCCTGGAGCATGAGCGGTCTGCCGGAGCGGTCCGAGTGCCGGAACAGACGCAGGGGCCCACGTACGGGCCGGTGCAGGGGTTCGCCCCGGGCCAGGCGTGGGCCGCGGCAGGGGCGGACACGGGCTCGGTGACCGCAGCGGCCCCACCTGCCGCACGCCCGGACGCACCACCTGACGCACCACCCACCGTGCAGCCTTCCGGACCCGCCGCTGCACCCCCCACCGCCCCGCATCCCACTCCACAGGTGCCGTCCGGCCCGCCGCCCGGGTACGTGGCCGGTGTGCCGTTCGGCGCCGTCCCGACGGGTGGCGGTCCGGCCTCCCGTGATCTGGACGCCCTGCACCGGGAGTTGTGCGAGCACCAGCGCACGGACAGCACGCGGCACGGTCATCTGCAGGTGGAACTCGCCGGCCACGCCGACGGGACGCTCTTCGCCGAACTGCGCTCCGGTGAACTCTCGCCGGACTCCCTGGACCTCGTGCTGGACGAGCTGGGCAGGTCCACCCGTGTCCAGGGGCGCAGCCCGGAGATGCGGGACGCACTGTGCGCCGAGGTGCTCAGGAGGACCCTGTACTTCTCCACGCAGGAGTCGGGTGCGGCGCACCGCACGTCACAGGCGGCCGTGGCCGAGCGGGCGGCCCGGGTCTTCCACTGGGCCGTGGCACCGTCGGCCCGGGACCCACGCCATCTGCACGATCTGCTGGAGCTGTTCGAGTTCCTGAACCGAAACCGCCCGCCGGCCGCGGGCAACTGGATCAGGGACGTCCTGGTCGAGCCGAAGAACGGCCGCCAGGCGCCCGACCTGCCGCCGCAGGTGTGGAGCAACATCCTGCGCAACGAGATCCACAACGTCAGAGCATCCGCCCTGCCCCCGCGTGCCCGGCGCAAGCCGGGCCTCACGACTCGGGTCGGCGACCTGTCGAACAACCCCGGCTGCGTGCTCGGCGTAGGCCTGGGCGTGATCGCCGTACTCATCGGGATCGTCCTGATCGCCGTCCTGTGACGCCGGCCTCGGGAGGGCCCGGGTCAGCCCGGCAGACCCGTCAGGGAGAGGAATTCGGCACGTGAGCGGGCGTCCTGGCGGAGTGTGCCGAGGAGGGTGGAGGTGATCGTGCTGGAGCCGGTGGCCTGGACACCGCGCAGGGTCATGCAGCTGTGCTCGGCCTCGATCACGACACCGACGCCCTTGGGTTCGAGGTGGGTCTGGAGCCAGTCGGCGACCTGCTTCGTCAGGCGTTCCTGGACCTGGGGCCGGCAGGCGAAGTGCTCGACGACGCGGGCCAGCTTGGACAGGCCGAGGATGCGGTGGCCGGGCAGGTAGCCGACGTGGGCGGTGCCGACCACGGGCAGCATGTGGTGCTCGCACACCGATCGGACGGGGATGCTGCGTGCCAGCACCAGTTCGTCGTAGCCCTCGTCGTTGGGGAAGGTCGTCAGGTCGAAGGGGCGCGGGCTGAACAGTTCGGCATAGGCACGGGCCATGCGGCCCGGGGTGCCGCTCATGCTCTCCGTGTCGGTCCCGACGCCGAGCGCCTGGAGGAACTGAGCGGCGGCGCGTTCGGCGGCGGCCAGATCCATGCCGCCCGTCTCGTGGACGACGCGCAGCGGGGTGGCAGGTATCGGAGTCTGGGGGGCGGGGATGCCGAGGGAGCGGGCGGGCAGGTCGGCGGTGTCCGAAACCGAGGCCGTGATCGGTGCGGCGATGTCCATGTCGTACTCCTGGTGGGTCGGAAAGGTCCTGTGGGCGAGGGGAGGCGGTACTGCTCAGTGGCGCCGCGCGGCAGCGGACGGTGAGGACGCCGGCCGCAGGCACACGCAGCAGTGACCGGGGCGGGGCTCCAGGCAGGCCTGGAGCCCCCCTTCGTCGAGGCCCTCGAGCACGCCGCGGAGCAGGTGGAGGTTCATGCCGCACACGGTCTCGGTGTGTTCGCGCGCCAGCGCGTGGAAGGGGCAGTTGCCGAGGACGATGACGTCGCCCTCGCGGCGGGGTTCGAAGCCGTTCTCCTCCAGCAGGCCGAACACGTCCCTCCGGTCCGGTGCGGCGAGCCGGGTGCCCAGTTCACGGGCCTTTCGGTGCAGGACGGCCCGCACCGGTTCGCCCGTGGCCTCCGACTCCTCCAGGGCCTGGGCCAGGAGCCGTCCGGCCAGCTCGTAGTGCCGTTCGGGCAGGCTGACGGTGACCTGCTTGGTGGAGCGCTTGTAGAGCTTGGCGGGCCGGCCGGCTCCGGGGCCGGTCCGGCCGCTGCGCCGCTCGTAGACGACATCGAGCAGTGATTCGTCGGCCAGGCGGTCCAGGTGGAAGGCCGCGGTCTGCCGGGCGAGACCCAGGGCCTCGGCGGCCTCGTCGCGGCTGACCGGGCCCGGCTGGCGCACGACGTGGTCGTACAACCGCCGCCGTGTCGGCTCGTCCAGAGCGGCGACCGCGGAGACGTCGGAGCGGGGTGCTTCCTTCGGGGTGTCCACGAACACCAGTCTAAAACACACAGGCATTGACTAAAGAAGGCAGGGTGCGCTTCTATCGTTAGTGAGAGTTGTAGATAGAAGACCCGGAGAAGAACAGAGAAGAGAGGCGCGTCATGTCGTCCATGACCACGACCACCACGTCCGCCACACCCCGGCGGGAGGTGTTCCGCGACCCCGGCTACCAGGCGTTCGCCATCCTGCGCGTCGGCTTCACCGTGGCGCCGATCCTGTTCGGGCTGGACAAGTTCGCCAATCTCCTCGTGGACTGGCCCACCTACCTCGCCCCGTGGATCGACCACATCGTCCCCGGCAGCGCACAGGCGGCCATGTACGCCGTCGGTGTCATCGAGATCGTCGCGGGCCTCGTCGTCGCCGTCGCCCCGCGCTTCGGGGGCTGGCTGGTCGCCGGATGGCTCGCGGGCATCATCGTCGACCTGCTGACCATCCCCGGGTACTACGACATCGCGCTGCGGGACTTCGGACTCCTGCTCGCGGCGGTCGCCCTCGCCCGGCTCGCCCAGCACCACCACGCCAAGACGCAGCTCCACTGAAGCGGAGCAAGAGCCGCAGAGGAGAGAACATGACCGCCGACACGGCATTCCTGATCGTCGGAGCCGGCCTGGCCGGTGCGAAGGCGGCGCAGACCCTGCGCGAAGAGGGGTTCGACGGCCCGGTCGTCCTGGTCGGAGAGGAGACGGAGCGCCCCTACGAGCGGCCGCCCCTCTCCAAGGGCTACCTGATGGGCAAGGACGAGCGGGAGTCGGTCTACGTCCACCCCGCGCAGTGGTACGCCGAGCACGACGTCGACCTGCGCCTGGGCGTCGCCGTCACCGCGATCGACCCGGCCCGGCACGAAGCGACGCTCGCCGACGGCAGCCGGCTCGGCTACGCCAAGCTGCTCCTGGCCACCGGCTCCTCACCGCGCCGCCTGCCGGTGCCCGGCGCCGACCTCGACGGGGTCCACTACCTGCGCCGGCTCGCCGACAGCGACAGCATCAGGAAGGCCGTCGCATCCGCGTCCCGCATCGCGGTGGTCGGCGGCGGCTGGATCGGTCTGGAGACCGCGGCCGCCGCCCGCACGGCCGGCGTGGCGGTCACGGTGCTGGAGTCGGGGGAGCTGCCCCTGCTGCGCGTGCTGGGCCGCGAAGTGGCCCAGATCTTCGCCGACCTGCACACCGACCACCAGGTCGACCTGCGCCCCGGTGCCCGGGTCACCGGGATCACCGGGGCCGACGGCCGGGCGGACGGCGTGCTGCTGGCCGACGGCAGCCGCGTCGACGCCGACGCGGTGATCGTCGGGATCGGGATCACCCCCAACACCCGACTCGCCACCGCCGCCGGCCTCGACGTGGACAACGGCATCCGCGTCGACGCCCGTCTGCGCACCTCCGACCCGGACATCCACGCCGCCGGCGACGTCGCGTGCGCCTTCCATCCGCTGCTCGGCAAGCACATCCGCGTCGAGCACTGGGCCAACGCACTCAACCAGCCCCAGGTCGCGGCCAAGTCGATGCTCGGCCAGGACGTGACGTACGACCGCGTTCCCTACTTCTTCACCGACCAGTACGACCTGGGCATGGAGTACATCGGCCACGTCGAACCCGGCGGATACGACCAGGTGGTCTTCCGCGGCCGGACCGACACCCGTGAGTTCATCGCGTTCTGGCTCGCCAAGGGCCGGGTGCAGGCCGCCATGAACGTCAACGTCTGGGATGTCACCGACACCCTCCGCACCCTCGTCACCTCCGGGAAACCGGTCGATCCGGCGCGGCTCGCCGACCCCGGCGTACCCCTGAGCGCCCTTCTCGACGGGCCCGACTCCACCGGCCGATAGGCCGGAGACGGTGATCGGACCCCCCACCTTGTCGGGCGGTGCCGGTGTCAGTGGTGACTGCGCCGCGACCCCCGGCGAGGACCGGCTCGGGGGAGCGGCGCGCCCTCGCGGCCCTTGCGGGCGGATCCGGCGTCCGGCTGCCCCGGTTCGCCTCGGCCACGGACGCCTGTGAAGTCTGCCGCAGCACGTCCGTCCTCGGCTTCGTCGCACCCCCGTCAGGTGGCGGTCACCACGAGCGCGGCCCGGTCGTCGAGGGAGGCATCGCCCGCGAACGTGGTGACCGCGGCGGTGACGGAGTCGACGAGGGTGGCGGCAGTGGGCGTCGCGGTCCGGTCGGCGACGAGCGCGTGGGCCAGGCGGTCCTCGCCGAAGAATGCGCCGTCGGCGGAACGAGCCTCGGTGATGCCGTCGGTGACCAGGACCAGGCTGTCGCCGGGGTGCAGGGCGACATCGCACGGGCAGAAGCCGGGGTCGGGACGGATGCCCAACAGCAGGCCCGGGTGGGTGAGTTCTTCGACCGCGCCGTCGGCTCGGCGCACGAGGGGCGGTACGTGGCCTGCCCGAATCAGGCTGAGCGCGAGGTGGGACGCGGAGCGCCGCAGCTCGCCGTAAACGAGCGAGACGAACTGGTCCTCTTCGGCGGGGCCCGCCGTCAACGCGTCATTGATGGCGGCGACCACCGCGGCCGGGTCGTCCAGAAGGCGGGCGGCTGCGCGTGCGGTGTGGCGCACCATTCCGGTGGTGGTGGCCGCGAGTGCGCCGCGCCCCGACACATCGCCGATCATGAACGCCCAACGGTCACCGGACAGCGGGAAGACATCGTAGAAGTCGCCGCCGACATCGAGTCCTTCCCCGGCCGGACGGTACGAGGCGGCCAGGGCCGCGCCGGGAATCCTGGGCAACTCGGGAGGCAGCAGGCCTGCCTGCAGATCGTGGGCCAGCCGGACACGGTCGGTGAACTGGTGGGCGTTGTCGGCACTCGAAGCGGCCCGGCGGGCCAGCTCCTGCGCCAGGGCGATCGTGTGGTCGTCCATGGTCGGGGAGGTGGTCAGCAGGGTCAGCGTGCCGAACGTACGGCCCCGGGTGGCCAGCGGCACGCACACGTAGCGCGCGACGCCGAGTTGGGCGCAGTGGCTGCCCGTGTGTGCCGTCTCGATGGTGCCGGAGGCCAGTACACGGGCGACGGCGGCGTCCACGTCGTCGCACAGCGCGGGGGAGCAGAGAAGCTGTTCCTCCTCGGGCGTCGAGGCGGCGACGGCGATGCGGCGGGTCCGGCCGCGCTCGACCACATGGACGGCGCACAGCGGCGCCAGGGCCGGCACGGTCAGCCTGGCCAGGCACTGCAAACTCTCCGCATAGTGCGTCTCGCCCGTGATGGCGGTGCTCGCTTCCAGCAGGAAGGCCAGATCCTCACGGACTGCGTTCTCACGCTCCTGGGCGACGTGCCTCGCCCTCACCGTGAGGTGGCGTTCGATGGCCAGCGCGGCTATGCGCGTGAACACAGCGCTGAGCGTCACATCCCGGTCCGCGGGAGCTTTGGGAGCGCGGTGGTACATCGCGAACGTGCCCAGGAGCCGGCCGTCCGCGTCCTGGATCGGCGTGGACCAGCACGCCGCGACCCCGGCTCGCAGCGCCAGGTCGCGGTAGTCCTTCCACAGGGGATCCGTGGCGATGTCCGTGACGATCACGGGTTCGCGCCGAAAGGCGGCCGTGCCGCACGAGCCGGCACCCTCGCCGATGTGTGTTCCGTCGATCGCCTCGTTGTAGAAGTCGGGCAGGCGCGGTGCGGTGCCGTGCCGCAGGCGCCGTCCGTCGGGATCGACGAGCAGTACCGAGACGATCATGTCCGGGGAGAACTCTTCGATCGCCCTGGCCATGCCGTCGAGGATCTCGGCGAGAGGGGCGTCGCGCGCTATCTGCTCGAGCAACACGCGCTGCTCCGAGGCCAGGAGATGCGCGTCGTGGTACGCGGTGGTCTCGACCGCGATCACCACGACCCCGTCGATCCGCCCGGCCTCGTCCCGGCGGGGCTCGTAGGTGAAGTCGAAGAACCCCTCCCGCTGCCTGCTCGGCTCTCCCAGCAGGAGCCGCCCGTCCTGGGCCCGGTATGCGACGCCGCTGCGGTAGACCTCGTCGAGCCGGTCGAGGACACCCTGCGGAACCAGTTCCGGAATCATCTCTGCGATCGGCTCGCCGACGCGCACGCGGTCGCACCCCACGGCCTCGCAGAATCCCGAGTTCGCCGCTTCCAGCAGGTGCCTCGGCCCACTGAGCGCGGCGAAGATCACCGGGGCCTGCCCGAAGAGGTCCGCGTACTCCTCGCTCCGCCGGTCGATGGGAACGGAGCGGGCCGTGGGCGAACTGCGGGGATCGGAATATATGGACATGACAGGCCGCCTCTCCTGTCTCCTCCACCTGCTGACGACGCCGTCTCGCCCCTCCACTCTGACATATGTCTCCGTTGTCTCCGTTTTTCCAGGCCGGCCGCGGCCGAGGCGGTCACAACGACGCTTCATGAGCGAAGGGAAAATTCTGTGGTGCGGCAGAGCGAGCCCCTCTAGGGTGGGGCGTGCTCCTCGCGGTGGCCGTCGGCTGCCGCGGTCAGTCGTGCGAAGAACGGGAGGTGTGACCGATGGCTGTCTCTGTGATGGGCGCTGCCCGCAATCAGAAGTTCATCCACTCCACCTCCGTGGTCTCCGGCTGACCTTTCCCACACGCGCACTTGCGCAGAGCCGGGGCCGCCCCTGTGAAGGGTTCCCCTTGAATTTCTCTTCTCCTTCGGCTTCGTCGCACCCTCTTGTCGCCTACGGCTGGGACGAGGGCTGGGAAGCCGAGTTCGCTCCCCATGCCGAGCAGGGCTTGCTGCCCGGCCGTGTCGTACGGGTCGACCGTGGCCAGTGCGACGTGGTCACGGCCGACGGCGTGCTGCGCGCCGACACCGCGTTCGTCACCCCGCACGACCCGATGCGGGTCGTGTGCACCGGCGACTGGGTCGCCGTGGAACCCGGCGGCAACCCCCGCTATGTGCGCGCGTATCTGCCGCGCCGCACCGCCTTCGTGCGCTCCACCTCCTCCAAGCGGTCCGAGGGGCAGATCCTCGCGGCCAACGTCGACCACGCCGTCGTCGCCGTGTCCCTCGCCGTCGAACTCGACCTCGGGCGCGTCGAGCGGTTCCTGGCCCTGGCGTGGGAGTCCGGCGCACAGCCCGTGGTCGTGCTCAGCAAGGCCGACCTCGTGCCGGACCCGGTGACGCTGGCCCATCTCGTCCAGGACGTGGAGACGAGCGCGCCCGGCGTGCCCGTGCTCACCGTCAGCGCGCTGCACGGCGACGGGCTCGACGTGCTCGGCGCCCTCGTCGGCACGGGTACGTCCGTGCTGCTCGGGCAGTCCGGTGCCGGCAAGTCGACGCTGGCCAACGCGCTGGTCGGCGAGGACGTCATGGACGTACGGGCGGCCCGGGACGTCGACGGCAAGGGACGGCACACCACGACCACCCGCAACCTGCTGCCGCTGCCCTCCGGGGGCGTGCTCATCGACACCCCCGGGCTGCGTGGCGTCGGGCTCTTCGACGCCGAGAGCGGGGTCGGGCAGGTGTTCGCGGAGATCGAGGAACTGGCCGGGCAGTGCCGTTTCCACGACTGCGCGCACGACTCCGAGCCCGGCTGCGCGGTGCGCTCCGCCGTCGAGAACGGCGACCTTCCGGTCCGCCGCCTGGAGAGCTACCGCAAGCTGCTCCGGGAGAACCAGTGGATCGTCGCCAAGACCGACGCGCGGGTCCGTGCGGAGCTTCGACGCGACTGGAAACGGAAGGGAGCGGAGGGCCGAGCAGCGCTGGCGGCCAAACGGGGCCGCCGCCACTAGCCCCCCGACGCACCCCGCCCCCGCCGCCGGCCACCCGCCGGCGGCGCGCGGTGACGGACCTCCCGGCGCGGCGCCGGCCTCCCCACGGGTCCGGCCCGCCCCCCACCGCCTTCCTCCCGCCCCGTGCCCGGCGGCAGACCGCCGGTGACCGGTGAGGACTGCCCGGCCGGAGCCCCGGGGCGTGAGGACGGCGTCCGCCCTTGGCACGGTGGGCCCGCGCGGCGCCGTGGCGGCCTCCGCCGGAGCCCGGCGGCGGCACGTCCGGTGCGCGGTGGAGCGTCCCGCCCCGGGTGTGGTGGACTCCGTCCGGCACGCGGTGGCGGCCTGCCGACCGGAGCCGTCCGGAGGCTCGGTCGGGGTGTGGGGCGGGCCGGGTGGCGCTGTCCTCATCTGTGTGTCCGATTTCCGCCAGCCCCGTCCGCCGCCGCGATCCAGACTGGACACCGTGATGGACGAGGACAGCAGGTATGAGGCGGTGCGCAGTCGGGACGGGAGGTTCGACGGAGCGTTCTTCTTCGCCGTCGAGACGACCGGGATCTATTGCCGGCCCAGTTGCCCGGCGGTGACGCCGAAGCGGCGCAACGTGCGGTTCTTCCCGACGGCCGCCGCCGCGCAGCGCTCCGGGTTCCGGGCCTGCCGGCGGTGCCGGCCGGACGCGGTGCCGGGCTCCGCCGAGTGGAACGTCCGCGCGGACGCCGTGGGCCGGGCCATGCGCCTGATCGCCGACGGCGTCGTGGACCGCGAGGGCGTCGCCGGACTCGCCGCCCGGCTCGGCTACAGCGCCCGGCAGGTGCAGCGCCAGCTCACCGCCGAGCTCGGCGCCGGACCCGTCGCCCTGGCCCGGGCCCAGCGCGCCCACACCGCGAGGGTGCTGCTGCAGACCACCGAGCTGCCGGTCACGGAGATCGCGTTCGCCTCCGGGTTCGCCAGCGTGCGCCAGTTCAACGACACGATCCGCGAGGTGTACGACGCGACGCCGACCGAGGTGCGGGCCACCGCACCCCGGGGCAGGGACGGCCGCCGGGCCGCCCCAGGCACCGGCATCCCCCTCCGGCTCGCCCACCGCGGCCCCTACCAGGCCGGCGTCGTCTTCGACCAGCTCGCGCGGGAGGCCGTACCCGGTGTCGAGGAGGTGAGCGGCGCCCCCGGCGGCCGTACCTACCGGCGCACCCTGCGGCTGCCCCACGGCACCGCGCTCGTCGCCGTCGCCGAGCGCACCCGGGCGCCCCGGGCGGGCACCGGCACCCATCCGGGCGGCTGGCTCGACGCCCGGCTGGAGCTGACCGACCCCCGGGACCTGACCACCGCCGTGCAGCGGCTGCGCCGGCTGTTCGACCTCGACGCGGATCCGTACGCCGTCGACGAACGGCTCGGCGCCGACCCACGACTCGCCCCGCTGGTCGCCGCCCGGCCCGGCCTGCGCTCACCCGGCGCCGTCGACCCGCTGGAGCCCGCCGTACGGGCGCTGGTGGGCGTGGCCGGGGCCGCCGACCTGGTCCGGCGGTACGGCAAGACGCTCGACGCGCCCAGCGGCAGCCTCACCCACCTCTTCCCGGAGCCCGCCGCACTGGCCGGAGCCGAGCCCGGCGGCCCGCTCGGCGCGCTCGCCACCGCCCTCGCCGACGGGACCCTGCGGCTCGATCCGGGCGCCGACCGGGACGAGGCAGAGCGGGCCCTGCGCGCCCTGCCCGGCATGACCCCGGCCGCCGTCGCCACCCTGCGCGTCCGCGCCCTCGGCGACCCGGACGTCACCCCGCCCGGCCCGGACGCCCCCGACACCTGGCGCCCGTGGCGCTCGTACGCCGCCCAACACCTCTACCTGGCAGGAGAGTTGACGCACTGATGGAGACGACGACCTACTGGACGCACGTGAACACCCCGCTCGGGCACCTGCTGCTCACCGCAGGTCCCGACGGCGCGCTCACCTCCCTCTCCCTGCCCGGCCAGAAGGGCCGCCGGACCGTGCGGGACGACTGGCGCCGGGATGCCGGACCGTTCCGGGAGGCCACCGAGCAGCTCGGC
Organism: Streptomyces sp. NPDC030798; assembly: GCF_055572275.1. Taxonomy (NCBI): domain Bacteria; kingdom Bacillati; phylum Actinomycetota; class Actinomycetes; order Kitasatosporales; family Streptomycetaceae; genus Streptomyces; species Streptomyces sp. NPDC030798. Next base: position 452,895 of record NZ_JBVIDR010000004.1, read on the forward strand.
GCGTACTTCGCCGGTGAACTCAAGGACTTCCGGCTGCCCTTGCGGACGGACGGCACCGCGTTCCGGGAACGGGTCTGGGCCGCCCTCGACTCCGTGCCGTACGGGGCCACCACCAGCTACGGCGAGATCGCCGCCCGGATCGGCGCACCGCGCGCCGCCGTCCGCGCGGTCGGCGGCGCGATCGGCGCCAACCCGCTCCTGATCCTCCGCCCCTGCCACCGCGTCATCGGCGCCGACGGCTCCCTGACCGGCTACGCGGCCGGCCTCGACCGCAAGGTACGGCTGCTGACCCTGGAGGGCGCCCTCAAGGGCCCGGAACAGGTCTAGCTCTCCTCCAGCCCCCAGCTGTGCACCCGGCGGGGATGGACGCGGATCAGCTCCTCGCTGAACTGCGGGCCCAGTTCGTGCGGGCCGACGAGGAGTTCGGCCTCGCCGCGGATGTCGACCCCGCGCACCCGCCAGGGCCGTACGCTCACCACGTCGTCCACCACCAGGGCGATCTTCGGGTTCTCCCGCAGGTTGCGCCACTTCTTCGTGGTGCCCATCGCGTAGCCGCCGATCAGGATCGTGCCGTCGTCCTGGAGGAAGAAGCCCACGGGGTTCGCCTGCGGCTGCCCGTGCGGATCGACGGTGGCCATCCGGGCCAGCCGCTGCGAGCGCAGGTACGACACTTCGGCCTCGCTGAATCCGGTCATGACGCCAGCCAAGCACCCGCACCCGCCCCGCACATCGGCACTCCGCCCTAGGGCTCTCGTCCTACGCCGTGCGGGTGGACCGGTGGTGAGGTTCCGGTGCCGGGCGCCGGGCGTGTGGCACGGTCGCCTCCGACGGCCACGGGAAAGGGCGGGCGGCACACATGGGCAAGGTCCGGCGGCTCCTCACGACGCTCCTGCTCACGGCACTGCCGACCACGGCGGCGACCGCGACGGGTCTCTCCGGAACGGCCGCCGCCGCGCCGGCCGTCACGGAACGGGCCGCCGCCGCGCAGGCTGTCTCCGGACGGTCCGCCGTCGCGTCCCGCATCACCGGACAGCCGGTCACCGCGCAGCCTGGCTCCGGAGGGTCCGCAGCCGCATCCGATGTCACCGGCCAGCCCGTCGCCGCGCCCGGCATCGCCGGACGGACCGCCCCCGCCCTCGGTATCGCCGGACGGACCGCCCCCGCCCTCGGTATCGCCGGACCGACCGCCCCCGCCCTCGGCATCCCCGGACCGACCGCCCCCGGTATCGCCGGAGCTGCCGCCCCCGTACCCGCCCCGGCATCCTGGATCGGCAGTTGGGAGGCGGCTCCCTCCGGTACCGCGCCCGCGTTGCCCGGTGCCGCCGTCCGCAATGTCGTGCACCTCAGCGCCGGTGGCGTCGCCGTGCGGATCCGGGTCAGCAACCGGTTCGGCACCGCCCCGCTGCGGCTGGGCGCGGTCACGGTCGCCCTGCGGCGCGGTGCCGGGCCGGACGCCGTGCCCGGCAGCCTGCGCACCGCCACCTTCCACGGCGTTCCGACCGCCACCGTCCCGCCGGGCACGGACCTGCTCACCGACCCGGTGCCGCTGCGCGTACCGGCCGCCGCCGACCTGCTGGTCACCGTCCTCACCCCGGCCGACTCCGGCCCCGCCACCTACCACCGCACCGCGCTGCAGACCAGCTACCTGGCCCGCGCCGGCACCGGCCACACCGCCGACGAGAGCGGCTCGGCGTACACCACCCGCACCGCCTTCTGGTACTACGTCACCGGCGTCGACGTCCTCGGCCCCGCCACCGGCAGCGTCGTCGCGCTCGGCGACTCCCTCACCGACGGCAACGGCTCCACCCCCGACACCAACCACCGCTGGCCCGACCTGCTGGCCCAGCGCCTGCCCGGCCTCGGCGTGCTCAACGCCGGCATCGCCGGCAACCGCCTGCTGCGCGAGGGCGCCGGGCCGAGCGCCCTGGCCCGCCTGGACGCCGACGCCCTGGACCGGGCCGGCGTGCGGGTCCTGATCGTCTTCGAGGGCATCAACGACATCAAGGGCACCCCCCTGGCGGACGATCCCGCCGCCTTCGCCGCCGCGTATCGCACGCTCGTCGCCCGCGCCCACGCCCGCGGCATCCGGGTCGTCGGCGTCACCCTCACCCCGTACGGCGGCTACCCCGCCTTCACCGCGTCCGGCGAGGCGGTACGGCAGCGGGTCAACGCGTTCATCCGCACCGGCGGCGCCTTCGACGCCGTCGCCGACGCCGACGCCGCCGTACGCGACCCGGCCGCCCCCGACCGGATCCTGCCCGGCTACGACCCCGGCGACCACCTGCACTTCAACGACACCGGCATGCGACGCATCGCCGACACCGTCGCCGACGCCCTGACGCCGGCCCATGGTCAGCGGGAGGCGGTGGCGTCGCCGTCCCGGTCCTGATCGCGGCAGACCCAGCCCCGCTCGTAGGCGTACCAGCGTGGGACCGCCCGGCGGCCTCTTCACGTCGTCACCCGCCTGACGTACGGCAGTTCGGGCCGTCCCCCGACGCGCCGCCCTTGCGGGTCGGTGCGCCCGATTTTCCCGATGCCCCGTTTTCATACGGCCCGTGCGGTGGACAATTACGGGCATGAGCCAGCAGGGGGGCAGGCCCGCCCGTCGCGAGGACGACTGGTGGGAGCAGCTGTACGACGACTCCACCGAGGACACGGGCCCCACGCCCGCCCCGGACTCCCTCGACGACCGCTACGCCTCGGCGAGCAGCACGGTCACGGGGCGCCCGAGCGGGACACGGGAGACCGGGGCCGACACCGCGCGCCCCGCCCCACCACCCCGGGACCCGCTGCTCCCACCCCAACGCACGGCAACCCCGCCACCGGTGCCTCCCCCCGAGGACGCGCCGACGGCTTCACCGACACCGACGGGCCCCACAGCACCACCCGGGCAGGAACCCGAGCCTTCCGAGCCCCAGCTCGCCGCGCCCCCGCAGACGCCGGACCTCCCCACGGGCTCGCGGCACAGGGTGGACCCCGCACCCCCCGCTCCCTCCCAGCCCACCGACGCCCTGCCGGACCCCAGGGCCACAGGCTTCCCCGCCACTCAACCTCACGGCACCGAACAGCCCGTATCCGACCCCCAGGCCCTCACCGCCCCCCGGCCCTCGACCGACTACGGGTCCTCGACGGACTACGGGTCTTCGAGCGACCTCCAGCCTTCAAGCACCCCCAAGCCCTCCACGGCCCCCCGGTCCTCGACCGACTACGGGCCCTCGACCGACCCCGCGCCTTCGAGCGACCCTCAACCTTCAAGCGCCGCCAAGGCCTCCGCTGACCCCACATCCTCCGCCGGCCCCAAGGCCTCCACCGACCCCAAGGCCTCCACCGACCTCAAGCCCTCAGCCGCCCCCAGGCCCTCCACCGATCCCAAGCCCTCCGCCGACCCCCAGCCCTCAGCCGCCCCCAACCCCTCAACACCCGTCCGCTCCCCGGCCTCACCGCCCCCCGTACCCCCCTCCGCGCTCGACTACGTCGGTTCCGGGCCCCCCACCTACGACCCCGAGCCCACCGCGCTTCCCGCCGCTGATCCGGACCGGCTGGGGGAGTTGGTCGCCGACACCGTGCTGGACGGGGCCTGGTACGGGGCCTGTACGGTGCGGGCCGTGTCCTTGCGGGGAGACTCCGCGCGGTACCGGGGCGAGCCGCGCCGGGACGCGCTGCTGACCGCGCGGTTCGGGGCGGGGGAGCACGCGCTGCTGCTCGTCGCGGTGGCGACCGGCGTGCGGGCCACGCCCGGCGCGCACCGGGCGGCGGCCGAGGCGTGCCGGCTGATCGGGCGGGCCGTGGGCCGCAGTCATCAGCGGCTGGTGGACGACATCCTGGCGGCCCGGCGCGGCGAGCTGAAGTCGGGCCTGAACCGGCTGACCGACCGCAGCCTCGGCCGGCTGCGCGCCGACGCCGTCGCCCAGGGCCTGGACCCCGACGAGCACACCGCGAGCCTGCGCTGTCTGCTGCTGCCCGCCGACCCCGACTGCCGTACCCGCGTGTTCTTCGGCGCCGGCGACGGGGGCCTGTTCCGGCTCCGGGACGGCGAGTGGCAGGACATCGAGCCCCGCGTGAGCCCCGCCGACACCTCCGGCGCCCCCGTCGCCGGCTTCGGCTCGGCGCCCGCCGAGACCCCGCAGGGCGACCGGCTCACCATGGACCTCGGCATCCCGACCCCGCCGAGCCCGTACGAGCCCGCCCCCGAGCCGCCCCGCGAACCCTTCCGGTTCCGCGCCTCGGTAGCCCGTCCGGGTGACGTGCTCGTGATGGCCACGAGCGGGCTCGCCGACCCGCTGCGCGGCGAGCCCGCCCTCTGCGCCTACCTGGCCCGCCGCTGGTCCGGCCCCCCGCCCGGCCTCGCCGCGTTCCTCGCGGACGCCCAGGTCCGGGTCAAGGGCTACGCCGACGACCGTACGGCGGCCGCCGTCTGGGAGGCGTAACGGCGGCCCCTGTGAGGGCCGAGTCGGACTGCCGGTCGCGGGCCTGCCCCCGTACGGCACCGCCGACGCCCGTCCCCACTTCGCCGCGATGGCCCGCTCCTGCGGTGACCCGGCGCCTGGAACGGCGCTTTCCGGCCAGTTTCACGTCCGGTGACGACCCGTCGACAGCGGGTGCGAGACGTGCCGGACCGCCCGTGCTGGGGCGCGCGGGGCGCCGTACGGCGCTCCTGCCGGGCCGCGCGCGGGTGCAACGGCCTCCGCGGGCCGGGCGGGAGCGCCGCGGACGGTGGCCGAACAGGTGACCGTCGGTGAGGCCCCATGACTGCCCGCGGACTCGCTGGGCATGGATCCCCGTGAACGTGTTCGACCAGGAGGGGCAGGGTCCAGCGGCGTGCGGGCGGGGGTCATGAAGAGGCAGGCACGAGGAGGCGGTCCCGTGGCCATCGGGGCCTCCTCGGCGAAGGCGGGGGAAGAGACCGACACCATCACGGAACGGGCGCATCCGACCCAGCTCAGGCGCAGACTGGGGCGGGCGGATCTCGGGGCGGTGCCCGAGGCGCGCCGGGAACTGCGCCTGCTGCTGCGGCACTGGGGCAAGCCGGGCCGCTCGGAGATAGCCGAACTGCTCACCAGCGAACTCGTCACCAATGCACTCGTCCACACCGACGACGACGCCGTCCTGACCGCGGTCGTCCTGCCACACGGACTGCGCGTGGAGGTAAGGGACTTCGTCGCCCGCAGGCCGCGCCTGTGCGTGCCGGACAAGGAGGAGGACACCCACGGCCGGGGACTGGTGCTGGTGCAGTCCCTCGCGGACGCCTGGGGCGTACGGCCGCACGGTGTGGGCAAGTCGGTGTGGTTCGAACTCGGCGCCGAGGCCGCCTGAGAGCGGCAGCCCGACAGCGAGAGTCTGAGAGCGATGCGGGGCGAGCACACGAACGGGACGGGGCGTGACCCGCGCGGTCACGCCCCGTCCCGTGATGAGCTGCGTCGTCCCTAGCCGAACTGCTGCTCCAGGTCCTTGAGCTTGCGCTCCAGGGAGTCCAGGCGGGGCAGGGCCATCGTGTCGTCCTCCGCGGTGAGGTCGACGGTGACCGGCTCAGTGCCCTTGCGGACCGGCTGCAGGGAGGGCCGAGAGCGTACGGGCAGCGGCTCCGGCGCGGATATGGCAGGCTCCGCAGTGGCCGGAGCGGGGCCGCGCTCCACCGCCTGGACCTCGACCTGGCGGCCGCCGCCCCTGCCGACGAAGCCGCGGTGGCCCCGGCTGATGGCCTTCAACTGGGCGCGCTCCATGCGCTGCTGGTCGCGACGGCGCCGGCGCGTCTCCTCCTTCTGCCGCTTGTCCTCGCGGACCTCCTCCACGGCCTCGTCCAGGCTGCGCACGCCCTCCAGGAGCATCAGCGACCAGGCCCGGTAGGTCTCGCGGGGGGCGCGCAGCCAGCGCACGATGCGGATCTGCGGCAGCGGACGCGGCACCAGGCCCTGCTCGCGCAGCGCGGCCCGGCGGGTCTGCTTCAGCGCGCGGTCGAACAGGACGGCCGCGGACAGCGACATGCCGGAGAAGAACTGCGGGGCGCCCGCGTGTCCGGCACCCCGGGGGGCGTGCACCCAGTTGAACCAGGCCGCCGCAGCGGCGAACAGCCACACCAGAATGCGGGAGCCGAGGGCCGCGTCACCGTGGCTGGCCTCGCGCACCGCGAGGACGGAGCAGAACATCGCCGCGCCGTCCAGGCCGAACGGCACCAGGTACTGCCAGCCGTCGGTCAGGCCGAGGTTCTGTTCGCCGAAGCCGACCAGGCCGTGGAAGGACAGGGCGGCCGCGACCGCCGCACAGCAGAACAGGAGCACATAGGAGGCGGTGCCGTAGATGGCCTCCTTGCGTCTGCGGCGCTCCTCGCTGCGCTCCCAGGAGTCGTCCGCGCTCGCGCTCTCCCCGGAGGAGCGCTTGCCGCGCGCGAGCACCGCCACCGCGACCAGCATGCCCAGGAGCAGGACGCCGCCCGGAAGCAGCCAGTTCAGCGATATGTCGGTCAGTCTCATCAGGGGTCCCTTGCATTGGGATAGGGCGTAACGCCCGCCATAGTGGCCCACACCCGAGCGCCCTCAGGGGGTTTCGGGGCAAGAGGCCGCCATAAAGGTGCAAGGGGTTGCCCAGGACGACGATCTGCTCGAACTGCCGCGTGAGGGGCGGGAGTTGAGTTCGAATAAGACTACCCGTACGGGTGGTTCCTCGGAAAGTTCCCGTGCACAGTGGGGAAGTTGTGAAGTGCCTGCCCGTCGGGCCGGGGGTCTCGACTGCCGATGATCGTAGTGGACGCGGCGCGATGCTCCGGCCCTCGACCGGCGGCCGGGGAAGGCAAGGCTGGCCTTATCCCTCCTGGGGGAGTTTGAACTGGCGCCTTGTGCGCCTAAGGTGCTTGACGGACAAGTAACAACCTGACGTTAATGACCCCAAGTGCCGATCACCCGGAGGAGGACCCGTGAAGCAGCGCGCGCAGGGCTCCGCCGAGGTGCGGGGTGAGGCCCGCGTGCCGGCGCAGGCGCGTGCGGCGGGCCCGGCCCGGGAGCGGGACACCGCCCTGCCGGGCGCGCGGGGCGAACACACGCACGGTGAGCGACCGATCTCGCAGCCGCGGCCCCTGGTCCAGCGCTCCTCGGTGCGCGGGCAGATCCTGGACGCCCTGCGCAAGGCCCTGGTGGCGGGCGAGCTGAGACCCGGCGAGGTGTACTCGGCGCCGGTCCTCGGCGATCGCTTCGGGGTCTCCGCGACGCCGGTCCGGGAGGCCATGCAGCAGCTGGCCCTCGAGGGCGCCGTCGAGGTCGTGCCCAACCGCGGGTTCCGGGTCATCGAGCGGGGCGCCCGGGAGCTGGCCGAGCTGGCGGAGGTGCGGGCGCTGATCGAGGTGCCGGTGATGCTCCACCTCGCCCGTACGGTGCCCGCCGAGCGGTGGGCCGCCCTGCGTCCCCTCGCCGAGGACACGGCACGCGCGGCGTCCTCCGGCTGCCCGGCGACCTACGCGGAGTCCGACCGCGCCTTCCACCGGGCGCTGCTGTCGCTGTCCGGCAACCAGCAGCTCGTCCGGATAGCCGAGGACCTCCACCGCCGCGCCCAGTGGCCCCTGGTCGGCGGCCCGGTCCGGCACGCCCGGGCGGACCTGCTGGCGGACGCGGCGGAGCACGGCACCCTCCTGGACGCCCTGATCGCCCGCGATCTGGACGTGGTCCGGAACCTGGTGGGCGAACACTTCGCAGGCGCGAGCTGATCCCTGCGCGGGGCGCGCGGTCGCCACGACACGCAACGAGGCGCCGCACCCCGAACAGCCCACCTCAGGGGCACGTGGGAGCTGCGCGACCGACCCTCAGGGGTGCGGGGGAGCTGTGCGACCGGCCCCCACACAGTCGCACCCCGAACACGGGACGGCAGCCCATCTCAGGGGCACGTGGGAGCTGTGCGACCGGCCCCCACACAGTCGCACCCCGAACACGGGACGGCAGCTCGCCTCAGGGGCGCGGGGAACTGCGCGATCAGCCCCCACCCACCCGCATCCGGCGACGGAACCGTCACCCACCGCCCACACCGCCGGACTACGCCGTAGCCACCCCCGGAGCCGGCGGCGTCAGCTGGCGGGCCAGCCATGTGGGGACGCCGCCCAGCAACCGGAACAGCCGCCGAGCCTCCTCCCGCAGCCGTGAAGCCTCCGGCTCGGACTCCGTCTCGGCCAGTGAGGCCAGCGCGGGCGCCGTCCCGACCAGGTACCCCAGCTCCTCCAGGATCCGCAGCGACTCGGCGAACCCGTGCCGCGCCTCCTTCACCTCACCGTCCCGCAGGGCGAGCCCCGCCAGGTGACGCCACGTGAACGACAGCAGAAACGGGTCGGAGGAGGCGGCGGCCCCCGCGTGCGCCCGCCGATAGGCCGCCCGCGCGGCCTGCGGTGCCCGCGTCAGGTTCTCCGCCAGCAACCCCCGCCGAAAGTCCAGCAACGCCCTACCCGCCGCCCCCGGAGGGATCAGCGCCGCCGCCCGCCCGAGCGCCGCCCGCGCCTCGTCGGCCCGGTCCCGCACCCCGTGCAGCGTCGCCGCGTACGCCAGCTGGCCCCGCTCGCAGGCGGCGGCTCCCCGCTCGTCGTCGGTGTGCGCCAGCGCCTCCGCCGTACGCAGGGCGTCCTCCGCCTCCTGCCAGCCCCGCTCCGTGTACAGGCAGCGCTCCACGAGCAGCGCGGCCCGCTGCAGCGAGCCGGCCGGGGTGTCGGCGGGCAGCAGGGCCGCCGCGTCGGCCCAGCAGGCCCGCGAGCGCAGCCGCCACACCGCGGTCTGGAGAGGATCGTCACCGGCGGTCGTTCCGTTACCAGACATGGCGGGATGCGCCACGTTGCCCTCCCCGAGCACGCCATCGAGCTGTTGAGTGGTGGCGGCATTCCAGCACCAATGCACCGGCGGGGCCAAGAGGGTGGGTGAAAGTTTTCACAAAGTCGTGGGGCGTGGCCGTGACGTGGTTCGGCCACCCTGAACCCGCCCGACCTCAGCTCATGCGCAGGGCGAGGAAGAAGTCGAGCTTGTCCTCCAGGCGCGACAGGTCCCTTCCCGTCAACTGCTCGATCCGGCCGATCCGGTAGCGCAGCGTGTTGACGTGCAGGTGCAGCCGGGTGGCGCACCGGGTCCAGGAACCGTCGCAGTCGAGGAACGCCTCCAGGGTCGGGATCAGCTCGGCGCGGTGCCGGCGGTCGTAGTCCTGCAGCGGGTCCAGCAGGCGGGCCGTGAACGCGCGGCGCACGTCGTCGGGCACGAACGGCAGCAGCAGCACGTGCGAGGCCAGCTCCTGGTGGCCGGCCGCGCAGACCCGGCCGGGGCGGGCCGCGGCGACCCGGCGGGCGTGCCGGGCCTCCTCCAGGGCGCCGCGCAGCCCCTCCGCCGAGTGCACGGCCGCGCTGACGCCGAGGGTGAGCCGCCCGTCGCCGTCCAGGCCCGCCGACAGCGACTCCCGTACGGCCTGCAGCAGCGCGTCCGCGAGCAGGCCCGTCTCCGAGCCGTCGTGCTCGGAGGACACCGCCGGCAGCGGGACGAGCGCGATCGCCTCGTCGCCGGTGTGGGCGACGGCGATGCGGTCGGAGGGCTCCGGGCCGGTGGCCAGCGGGTCGACGAGGACCTCCTCCAGCAGCGACTGGGCGACCGGGCCGCCCTCGACGTCCCCGCCGTCCCACTCGATGCGGGCCACCACCACCTGCCAGTGCGGGGCCGCCCCGAGCCCGGGCAGCAGCACCGGCGCCGCCACCCGCAGGCGGGCCGCGATCTCGGCGGGCGCCGCGCCCGTCTGCACCAGTTCCAGGACCTCCTGCGCGAGCCGCCGCCGCACGGTGCGGGCCGCGTCGCGCCGGTCCCGCTCGACGGCGATCAGCTGGGTGACGCCCTGCAGCAGGTCCAGGCGCTCCTCGGGCCAGTCCCCGGCGTCCGCCTCGACGGCCAGCAGCCAGTCGGACAGGACCGTCTCGCGCACGTCCCGGGCGGCCTGCGGTGACCGCCCGGAGGAGCGGATCGGGAACAGGGAGTACGTCGTCCCGCCGAGCTGCACCCGGTAGGGGCCGCGCCGGCCGGAGCGGGTGGCGGCCAGGTGCTCGGCGGCGAGTTGGGCGCAGGTCTCGGCGGGCAGCGCCGGACCGGTCACCTTCGAGCCCGCGATCAGCCGGCCGGTCGGCGACAGCACCCAGGCGCGCAGGTCCAGGTCGGAGCCGAGCAGGTCCAGCACCACGTCCGGGCCGCCGCCGGCCGGGCCCGAGGTCATCATCCGCCGGTGCCGGTCCACCACGGCCGCCAGGTCACCGGCCCGCTCGCCGGAGACCTGCCGTACGACGTGCTCGGTGATCGTCGCGAACGCCACCGACTCGTGCACCGCGAACAGCGGCAGCCGGTGCCGGGCGCAGGCCAGCACCAGGTCGTCCGGCACATCGCCGAGCTCGGCCTCACCGGCCGCCAGCGCCGCCACCCCGGCCTGCACCAGGATCCGTACGAACGGCTCGGAGTCGGCGGAGTCCCGGCGCCAGGCCAGGCCCGTGAGCACCAGCTCGCCCCCGGACAGGTAGCGGCTCGGATCGCGCAGGTCGGTCGTCATGACCCCGCGCACGGAGCGGTCCAGCTCGTCCTCGCCGCCGAGCAGCCGCAGCCCCAGCGCATCGGTGTCCAGCAGTGCGCGCAGCCGCATCTCGTCGCCGCCGTTCTGTGTCTCGAAATCTACGATGGATCACGGGTGGGGGGCCGGGGAGCGGTCCGGTGCGGGCGCGCGCGGGCCGCCGAGCAGGGCCGCGGGGCCGTCACCTGCGTGTCCCCGGGGAATCGGAGAGGTTACCGATGACCTCCGTTCATACGAATCTACAAGACGATCGCGCTGGCCAGCCAACTCCTTCATGGTTTCGGTGACTGACCCCGCCGGAGTACGGCGCCGTGTAATGAGTCCACTCCGCGTGAACAGCACATGAACGAGCCGCGCCCGCCGCACACGGATTGGCTCAATCTGTACGACCTCGAGACGAAGAAGAGAGCCGGTCATGGACTTCCTTCGCCCCGCCAGCTGGGAGGAGGCGCTCGCCGCGAAGGCCGAGCACCCCACCGCTGTGCCGATTGCGGGTGGCACCGATGTGATGGTCGAGATCAACTTCGACCACCGCCGGCCCGAGTACCTCCTCGACCTGAACCGCGTCGGCGACCTCTACGAGTGGGAGGTCGGCGAGGAGAGCGTGCGGCTGGGCGCCTCCGTCCCCTACACGAAGATCATGGAAAATCTCCGTGCCGAGCTGCCGGGCCTGGCGCTCGCCTCGCACACGGTCGCCTCCCCGCAGATCCGCAACCGCGGCGGCGTCGGCGGCAACCTCGGCACGGCCTCACCCGCCGGTGACGCCCATCCCGCCCTGCTCGCGGCCGGCGCCGAGGTCGAGGCGGAGTCGGCGGCCCGCGGCACCCGCCGCATCCCGATCGACGCCTTCTACACCGGCGTCAAGCGCAACGCGCTCGCCCCGGACGAGCTGATCCGCGCCGTGCACATCAAGAAGGCGGACGGCCCGCAGCAGTACTCGAAGGTGGGTACCCGCAACGCCATGGTCATCGCCGTCTGCGCCTTCGGTCTCGCCCTGCACCCCGAGACCCGCACCGTGCGCACCGGCATCGGCTCCGCCGCTCCCACGCCCGTGCGGGCCAAGGCGGCCGAGGACTTCCTGAACGCGGCCCTGGAAGAGGGCGGCTTCTGGGACAACGGAAAGATCATCACTCCGTCGGTCGCCAAGCAGTTCGCGGACCTGTGCGCCGGCGCCTGCAACCCGATCGACGACGTCCGGGGCACCGCGAGCTACCGCCGCCACGCGGTCGGCGTGATGGCCCGCCGGACACTCACCTGGACCTGGGAGTCGTACCGCGGCACCCGCACCACCTCGGAGGGAGCTGCGTAATGCGCGTCAACTTCACCGTCAACGGACGCCCGCAGGAGGCCGACGACGTCTGGGAGGGCGAGTCCCTGCTGTACGTCCTGCGCGAGCGCCTCGGCCTGCCCGGCTCGAAGAACGCCTGCGAACAGGGCGAGTGCGGCTCCTGCACCGTCCGCCTGGACGGCGTCCCCGTCTGCTCCTGTCTGGTCGCGGCCGGTCAGGTCGAGGGCCGCGACGTCGTGACCGTCGAGGGCCTCGCGGACTACGCCAAGCAGCGCTCCTGCGCGACGGGCGCGTGCGGCACCTCGCTGGACGAGGCCAAGCAGTGGCAGGCCAAGGGCACCGACTCCCAGACCGGCGAGGGCACCGAGCTCAGCACCGTCCAGCAGGCGTTCATCGACGCCGGCGCCGTCCAGTGCGGCTTCTGCACGCCCGGCCTGCTGGTCGCCGCCGACGAGATGCTCGAGCGCAACCCGAACCCGACCGACGCGGACATCCGCGAGGCGCTGTCGGGCAACCTGTGCCGCTGCACGGGCTACGAGAAGATCATGGACGCGGTCCGCCTGGCGGCCGCCCGCCAGTCCGAGGGGGTCTGAACATGCCGGCCAACGGCGCTCCTACGAAGATCACGCAGGGCTCGCAGACCAAGGGCGGCATCGGCGAGTCCACGCTCCGCCCGGACGGCACCCTCAAGGTCACCGGCGAGTTCGCGTACTCCTCCGACATGTGGCACGAGGACATGCTCTGGGGCCAGATCCTGCGCTCCACCGTCGCCCACGCCGAGATCGTCTCCATCGACACCTCCGAGGCCCTGGCCACACCGGGTGTCTACGCCGTCATGACGTACGACGACCTGCCCACCGAGGTGAAGAACTACGGCCTGGAGATCCAGGACACCCCGGTCCTCGCCCACGGCAAGGTACGCCACCACGGCGAGCCGGTCGCGATCGTCGCCGCCGACCACCCGGAGACGGCCCGCCGCGCCGCCGCCAAGATCAAGGTCGACTACCGCGAACTCCCCGTCATCACCGACGAGGCCTCCGCGACCGCCCCCGACGCGATCCTCGTCCACGAGAACCGCACCGACCACCACGCCGGTCACGTCCCGCACCCCAACATCGTCCACCGGCAGCCGATCGTCCGCGGCGACGTGACGGAGGCCCGCAGGCGTGCCGACGTGATCGTCGAGGGCGAGTACACCTTCGGCATGCAGGACCAGGCCTTCCTCGGCCCGGAGTCCGGCCTCGCCGTGCCGGAGGAGGACGGCGGCGTCCACCTCTACATCGCCACCCAGTGGCTCCACTCCGACCTGCGCCAGATCGCGCCCGTGCTCGGCCTGCCCGAGGACAAGGTGCGGATGACGCTGGCCGGCGTCGGCGGCGCCTTCGGCGGGCGCGAGGACCTGTCGATGCAGATCCACGCCTGCCTGCTCGCGCTGCGCACCGGCAAGCCCGTGAAGATCGTCTACAACCGCTTCGAGTCCTTCTTCGGGCACGTCCACCGCCACCCCGCCCGGCTGTACTACGAGCACGGGGCCACCCGCGACGGCAAGCTGACGCACATGAAGTGCCGCATCGTGCTGGACGGCGGCGCCTACGCCTCCGCCTCCCCGGCCGTCGTCGGCAACGCCGCCTCCCTCTCGGTCGGCCCGTACGTCGTCGACGACGTCGACATCGAGGCCCTCGCCCTCTACAGCAACAACCCGCCCTGCGGCGCCATGCGCGGCTTCGGCGCGGTCCAGGCGTGCTTCGCCTACGAGGCGCAGATGGACAAGCTGGCCCAGCGGCTCGGCATGGACCCGGTGGCGTTCCGGCAGCTCAACGCGATGGAGCAGGGCACCATCATGCCGACCGGGCAGCCGGTCGACTCCCCGGCCCCGGTCGCCGAACTGCTGCGCCGCGTCAAGGCGATGCCGCTGCCGCCCGAGCGCCAGTGGGAGTCCAGCGAGGGCGCCGACGTACGGCAGCTGCCCGGCGGCCTGTCCAACACCACGCACGGCGAAGGCGTCGTACGCGGCATCGGTTACGCGGTCGGCATCAAGAACGTCGGCTTCTCCGAGGGCTTCGACGACTACTCCACCGCACGCGTCCGCATGGAGGTGATCGCCGGCGAGCCGGTGGCCACCGTGCACACCGCGATGGCGGAGGTCGGCCAGGGCGGTGTCACCGTCCACGCGCAGATCGCCCGCACCGAGCTGGGCGTCACCCAGGTGACCATCCACCCGGCCGACACCCAGGTGGGCAGCGCCGGTTCCACCTCGGCCTCCCGGCAGACGTACGTCACCGGCGGCGCCGTGAAGAACGCCTGCGAACTGGTCCGGGAGAAGGTCCTGGAGATCGGCCGCCGCAGGTTCGGCACCTACCACCCGGCCTGGGCGACGGCCGAACTCCTGCTGGAGGGCGGCAAGGTCGTCACCGACGGCGGCGAGGTGCTGGCCGACCTGGTCGACGTCCTCGGCGACGAGGCCGTCGAGGTCGAGGAGGAGTGGCGGCACCGCCCCACCGAACCCTTCGACCTGCGCACCGGCCAGGGCAACGGCCACGTGCAGTACTCCTTCGCCGCGCACCGCGCCGTCGTCGAGGTCGACACCGAGCTCGGCCTGGTCAAGGTCGTCGAACTGGCCTGTGCCCAGGACGTCGGCAAGGCGCTCAACCCGCTCTCCGTCATCGGCCAGATCCAGGGCGGCACGACGCAGGGGCTGGGCGTGGCGGTGATGGAGGAGATCATCGTCGACCCGAAGACCGCGAAGGTCAGGAACCCCTCCTTCACGGACTATCTGATCCCCACGATTCTCGACACGCCGACCATCCCGGTCGACGTGCTCGAACTCGCCGACGACCACGCGCCCTACGGGCTCCGCGGCATCGGCGAGGCCCCGACCCTGTCGTCCACCCCGGCCGTCCTCGCGGCGATCCGGAACGCGACCGGGCTGGAGCTGAACCGCACGCCGGTGCGCCCAGAGCACCTCACCGGCACGTGACACTCCGAGGGTTGAACCTCTGAGTCGTCCTGGGGGACGCGAGTCCCCCAGGACCCCCCACTGTTCGTCTCGGGCCGTCCCCCGGGTCGTGCACCTCCCCAAATCCCGCGCAACGCCCGAGGGCGATCGCACGGGTGCCCCTATGAACCTTGGGAGCAGGCCCACATGACCCAGCAGTCACTGGAGCCGACGACCACCGCGGAGGAAGCGGGTGCCGGCACCCGTATCCCGGCCGGCAGGTCGTGGCTCGACCGGTACTTCCACATATCCGGGCGAGGATCCACGGTCGCGCGAGAGGTGCGCGGCGGCATCACCACCTTCATGGCGATGGCCTACATCCTCCTTCTCAACCCCCTGATCCTGTCCGGCAAGGACGCGGCCGGCGACACGCTCGGCCAGAAGGCCCTCATCACCGCGACCGCGTTCGCCGCGGCCTTCACCACGCTGCTGATGGGTTTCGTCGGCAAGGTGCCCCTGGCGCTCGCCGCCGGCCTCTCCGTCTCCGGTGTCCTGTCCTCGCAGGTCGCCCCGCAGATGACCTGGCCGCAGGCCATGGGCATGTGCGTCATGTACGGCGTCGTCATCATGCTGCTGGTCGTCACCGGCCTGCGCGAGATGATCATGAACGCGATCCCGCTCGCGCTCAAGCACGGGATCACCATGGGCATCGGCCTGTTCATCGCCCTGATCGGTTTCTACAAGTCCGGCTTCGTGCACCAGGGCAAGGCCACCCCGGTCACCCTCGGCCCCGCCGGGGAACTCGCCGGCTGGCCGGTCCTGCTCTTCGCCGGCACCCTGCTGCTGATCTTCATGCTGCAGGCCCGCAACGTGCCCGGCGCCATCCTCATCGGCATCGTCTCCGGCACCGTCGTCGCCGCCGTTCTCAACGGCCTCGGCGTCGTCGCCCCCGACCAGTGGGCGGGCGGCAGCCCCGAGCTGCACGGCAGCGCCGTGTCGATGCCGGACTTCTCGCTCTTCGGGCACGTGGAGTTCGGCGGCTGGGGCAAGGTCGGTGCGATGACCGTCGGCATGATCGTCTTCACCCTGGTCCTCGCCGGGTTCTTCGACGCGATGGCCACCATCATCGGCGTCGGCACCGAGGCCGAACTCGCCGACGCCAAGGGCCGGATGCCGGGCCTGTCCAAGGCGCTGTTCATCGACGGCGCCGGCGGCGCGATCGGCGGTGTGGCGGGCGGCTCCGGCCAGACGGTGTTCATCGAGTCGGCCACGGGCGTCGGCGAGGGCGCCCGCACCGGGCTCGCCTCCGTCGTCACCGGACTGTTCTTCGCGGCCTGCCTGTTCTTCACCCCGGTCACCGCGATCGTCCCGCAGGAGGTCGCCTCCGCCGCCCTGGTCGTCATCGGCGCCCTGATGCTGATGAACGCCCGGCACGTGGACTGGGCCGACCGCGCCACCGCGATCCCGGTGTTCCTGACCGTGGTCCTGATGCCGTTCACGTACACCATCACCACCGGTGTCGCCGCGGGCGTCATCTCCTACGTGGCCATCAAGGCCGCCCAGGGCAAGGCCCGCGAGATCGGCGCCTTCATGTGGGGTCTGACGGTGGTCTTCCTCGTCTACTTCGCCCTGCACCCCATCGAGGGCTGGCTGGGCGTCCACTAGCCCGTCAACGCCCCTGTCGCACCATCCCGTTAGGAGACCGAGAGATGCTGGACATCGCCGAGGAGCTGAACCGGTGGGCCGAGCAGGGCCGTGACTTCGCCGTCGCCACCGTGGTGGCCGTCGGCGGCAGCGCCCCCCGCCAGCCCGGTGCCGCCCTCGCGGTGGACGCGGACGGCACGGCCGTCGGCTCGGTCTCCGGGGGGTGCGTGGAGGGCGCCGTGTACGAGCTGTGCCGGCAGGCGCTCGAGGACGGGGAGACCGTCCTCGAACGCTTCGGCTACAGCGACGAGGACGCGTTCGCCGTCGGCCTGACCTGTGGCGGCGTCATCGACATCCTCGTCACACCGGTCCGGGCGGACGGTCCCGCCCGGCCGGTGGTCGCGGCCGCGCTGGCCGCCGCCGCGCGAGGGGACGCGGCGGCGGTCGCGCGGGTCGTGTCGGGCCCGGCGGAGCTGCGGGGCCGGGCCCTGCTCGTCCGCCCCGACGGCTCTTACGACGGCGGCTTCGGTGCCCACCCCGAGCTGGACCGCGCCATCGCGGCCGAGGCCGGCGCCTTCCTGGACGCGGGCCGCACCGGCACCCTGGAGGTCGGCGAACAGGGCTCGCGCTGCGGCGCCCCGCTCACGGTCCTGGTGGAGTCCTCCGTCCCCGCGCCCCGCATGATCGTCTTCGGCGCGATCGACTTCGCCTCCGCGCTGGTCCGCGTCGGCAAGTTCCTGAACTACCACGTCACGGTGTGCGACGCCCGCCCGGTCTTCGCCACCCGGGCCCGCTTCCCGGGGGCCGACGAGATCGTCGTCGAGTGGCCCCACCGGTACCTGGAGCGCACCGAGGTCGACGGCCGCACCGTCCTGTGCGTCCTCACCCACGACGCCAAGTTCGACGTACCCCTGCTGCAGCTCGCCCTGCGCCTGCCGGTCGCCTACGTCGGCGCGATGGGCTCCCGGCGCACCCACCTCGACCGCAATGCGCGCCTGCGCGAGGTCGGCGTCACCGAACTCGAACTGGCCCGGCTCCGCTCGCCCATCGGCCTCGACCTCGGCGCCCGTACGCCCGAGGAGACGGCGCTGTCCATCGCCGCGGAGATCGTCGCCGCCCGGCGCGGCGGCAGCGGCGCCTCCCTGACCGGCGCGCACACCCCCATCCACCACGACACCCCGTCGCAACCGGCCCGGCGCATCGGATCGGTGGCCTGACGGCTCCCCGAAGCCGCCGCTGCAGGAGCGCGGGACGGTCCGTGCCGACCGGCCACGTACAGCCCCACCCCGCCCTCCGGGCGCCGCACGGCCCCGGCCGGCGCAGGGTCGCCGGGACCAGCGGCCCCACCCGGGCAAAACCGTCCGGCCCAAGTGCCACCGCCCCCGGTACGACGATGCCGAGGGCCTTCGACCGGGCTTC
Organism: Streptomyces sp. NPDC030798; assembly: GCF_055572275.1. Classification (NCBI taxonomy): domain Bacteria; kingdom Bacillati; phylum Actinomycetota; class Actinomycetes; order Kitasatosporales; family Streptomycetaceae; genus Streptomyces; species Streptomyces sp. NPDC030798. The sequence continues at coordinate 470,729 of NZ_JBVIDR010000004.1, forward strand.
CGGTGGTCCCTCAGCCGGAAGACGACCGGGCCCCCTCAGGCCCGCCGCAGCAGCTGGTTGGCGGCGCGGCCGAAGACCGAGCGGGCCGTGCGGCGCAGGAGCGGGTCGAGGGCGGTGGGGAGGAAGCGGACCCGCAGTTCCTCGCGCCAGACGACGCGGCTGCGGCCGCCCGGGCCCGGGCGTACCTCGATCTCCGCCCAGCCGAGGATCACCCGGCCCCGCTTCTCCAGCCGGCACAGCCCCGGCTCGCCGTCCGCCGGCGGGCGCCACACCGTCACCTCCATCGGGTCGTCGAAGGCGAGGGGGCCGACGCCCGAGCGGGCCACGAAGCGTGTTCCCTCGCGGGTCGGCCCCGGGGTGACCACGGTGACCCGGGTCAGCGGAACCACGTCACCGTGACGGGGCCACTGGGTGAGCCGCCGCCACGCCTCCTCGAGGGGCAGCGGCACGGTGCGTTCAACAGTGAAGAGGGGCACGCCACGATCGTAGAGAACCGGCGGCGGCCACCTGCGCCTTCGCCCGCCGGCTCACCTGCTCCGGTGACCCGGTGCCTCAGGGCCGGTACACCTTCCCCGGCTCCGCCCTGCCCGGCGCGAGCAGCTGAGGCACCGTCACGAAGACGTAGCCGCGGGCCTTGAGCGCGTCGATGATGCCGGGCACGGCGGGCACGGTGCCCCGGTAGATGTCGTGCAGCAGGATGATGCCGTCCCGGGACACCTGGTCGAGGACGCGCTGGGTGATGAGGGAGGAGTCGTCGGTCGTGTAGTCCTTGGCGGTCACGCTCCACAGCACCTCCGACAGGCCCAGCTCCTTGCAGATCCTGTGCACGTCGGCGTCGGTGCGGCCCTGCGGCGGGCGCATCAGGGTGGGCTTGCGGCCGGTGAGCCGCTCTATCGCGTCGTCGGGCCGCTTCAGCTCCTCGCGTATCTGCGCGTCGGAGATCCGCGTGAGGATCTTGTGGTCCCAGGTGTGGCTCGCGACCTCGTGGCCCTCGGCGGCCATCCGCTTGACCAGCTCCGGGTACTTCTCGATGTGCCGTTTGCCGAGCAGGAAGAAGGTCGCGGGGACCTTCTTCTCCTTGAGGATGTCCAGCAGCCGTGCCGAGTTCTCGCTGGGCCCGGCGTCGAAGGTGAGCGCGACGCACTTGGCCTCGCGGCAGTCGACGGTCCCGAACCGGGCCGGTGCCCCGTGCGCCGCCTCGGCGCGCGCGGTGCTCGGCGCGGTCGTGTCGACCTCCGCGCAGCCGGACAGGGTCAGGGCCAGACAGGCGGCGACCGAGGCGAGCGCCGCCGGACGCAACCTTCGGCCCGGTCTGCGCATCTTCCTGGGTGCGGGCTGTGAGACCGGGTTCTCTTCGGTCGAACTCGTGGGCGAAGTCGTCAGAGGCATGCCCGGACTATACACACTGTGTATAGCGCATGTGTGCGAATCCTCGGGTGTGCGGGCAGCGGACCGGACCGCCGTAGCACCATGGAGGTGCGGGAAGGCCGGCAGGAGAACCTGCCGGCGGACCACCACCCCCGGCGAGAGGACCAGTCATGCGCTACCGGGACCGCGCCGAGGCCGGACGCGCACTCGCCGGCCTGCTGAGCGACCTGCGCAGCGGGGGCGCACTCCCCGACCCCGTCGTGCTGGCTCTGCCCCGCGGCGGGATCGCCGTCGCCGCGCCCGTCGCCCGTGCCCTGGGGGCCCCGCTCGACGTGCTCGTCGTCCGCAAGATCGGCGCCCCGCATCACGAGGAGTTCGCCGTCGGCGCCCTCGCCGCCGGCGACCCGCCCCTCTTCGACACCGGCACCCTGGGCGATCTGGGCCTCACCGAGGAGCGGCTCGCCCCGGTCGTCGAGCGCGAGCGGCGCGAACTGGCCCGGCGCGAGCGGCGCTACCGCGGCGACCGGCCCGCCCCGGACCTGACGGGCCGTACGGTGATCGTCGTCGACGACGGCCTGGCCACCGGCGCCACCGCCCGAGCCGCGCTGCGCCACGTCCGGCGCCGGGCGCCCGCCCGGGTCGTCCTCGCCGTCCCCGTCGGCGCCCCCGACTCCCTCGACCTGCTCGCCGCCGAGGCCGACCTGGTCGTCTGCCCGTACCGGCCGGCCGCCTTCAGCGCCGTGGGCCAGTGGTACGACGACTTCGACCAGTTGACCGACGCCGACGTGCTCGACGCCCTGCACGCCCCGCACTGAGGACGACGATGCCCCGGCTGGACCCGGCCGAGGCCCGGCGGCGGTTCGACGCCTCCCGGGTGGCCCGGCTGGCCACGGTCGACGCGGCCGGAAGGCCCTGCCTGGTCCCGGTGGTCTTCGCCCGGCACGCCGCCGGCGGCACCGACCGGCTCGTCACCGCCGTCGACCACAAACCGAAGACCACCACCCGCCTCGAACGGCTGCGGAACATCGCCGCCCACCCGGCGGTGTGCCTGCTCGCGGACGCCTACGACGAGAACTGGGACCACCTGTGGTGGGCCCGCGCCGACGGCGACGCCCGCCTCCTCCCGCCGGACGCCGCCGACCCCGCCGTACGGCAGGCCCACGCCACCGCCGTCGCCCTGCTCCGCGCCAAGTACCCGCAGTACCGGGACCGCCCGCCGACCGGTCCCGTGATCACCGTCACCGTGCGGCACTGGACGGGCTGGGAGGCACGCCAGGAGCGTTCCGGCCGTTGAACCCCGTGCACACCAGTGGTACCGGAAGAGCACGCGGAGTAACCTTCGATGACATGACCGGCACGGGGGAGCGAGCCGTCACGTCGCGGTTGAGGACGCCGCCCTGGATCGCGCGCGTCGGAACACCGGACGGGCGCGTCCTCGGCGCCGGGGTGCTGCTCGCCCCCGACCGGGTGCTCACCGCCGCCCATGTGGTCCGGCCCGGCCGGTCCTACGTCGTCCACTTCGTCGGCGCGCCCGGCACACCCGGCGTGACCGCCACCGTCCACGAGGACGAGTACGTGCCGCAGCGGGAGGACAGCTCCGGCGACCGCAGCGGCGACCTGGCCCTGCTCCGGCTGGCCCAGCCCCGCCCGGCCGGGCACACCATCCGGCTCCACCGGCGCGCCACGCCGCACGGGCCGGTGAGCATGTACGGCTTCCCGGCCGGCGACGACGGCGGCCGCTGGCACGGCGCCACCCTGCTCGCCGCCCGCGGCCGGGACAGCCAGGTGCAACTGCGCCCGCAGACCCCGGACGAACGGGCCGTCCCCGGATTCAGCGGCGGGGCGGTGGTCGACCACGCCACCGGCGAGGTCATCGGGATCGTCCTCAGCGTGGACCAGGGACCCGGCTCCGTCTTCAGCTACATGAGCCCCACCGAGACCATCATCAGCCATCTGCCGCAGGTCGCCGACTGGACCCACGGCGCCGAAGCGGTCGACCCGGCGCTGCGCACCACCGCCGCCGGCCGGCTCGACGTGCCGTTCGCCACCGAACTCGCCGCCTGGTTCCGCGGCGAGGGCTGGCCGGTGCTCGTCACCGTGGTCCCCGCCCGCGGCGCCCGCGCCTGGACCCTCACCCGCGCCGTCACCCTCGCCGACCGCGAGCTGCGCACCCGGCAGAACACCAGCGCCACCGGCCAGGACCCGCCCGAGACCGTGCCCCCGGCCGGCGGCCACGACCTCGCCCTCGACGTCAAGGACATGACGGCCCATCAGGTCATGGACCGGATCGCCGAGCGGCTCGGCATCCGCGGCGATCCCCGGCCCGAACGGCTCGGCGCCCTGCGCGTCCCGCTCGCCGCCGTCCTGGTGGGCGTCGACCGGGCCGCCGAACCCGAGGCGCTGCTCGGCCTGCTGGACCACCTCGCCCGGCAGGGAGCCCGGCTCCTGCTGGTCTTCCGCCGCGCGACCGGCCACGCCACCCAGGCCGCTGAATCCTTTGTCCGGCGCCCGCTGCGCGACCGCTGGACCCGGCTGCACCGCGACATCGACCACATCGTCGGCGCGTTGGGCCCGGCTCTCGAGGAACAGCGCGACCTCGTGCTGCCCGACCCGGCCACCCGGCAGCTCCTGGACCAGGCGCAGGCCGGCGTACGGCGCACCCGGATGCTGCGCGCCTGGGTCGAGCACACCCCCGACCGGGAGCGCGAACCCGGCCGCGCCGACCTGCTGTTCACCTTCGAGGACGCCGTCGAACGCCGCCGCCTGCGCCTGGAACAGGCGACCGGCCTCCTGGAGGCCCGGCTGCGCCGCCGCGCGGAGCTCCTCGGCCGCGTCACCGCCGCCTGGCCGCTGTGCCGGGACCGTGCGGCCGCCCAGGGCGACCGGGTCATGGAGGCCTACCGGCTCTACGAGCACGCCCTGACCCTGCTCCGGCAGACCCCCTGCGACGTGGACCGGGCCGAGGGCGCGGTCGAGCGGTTCGTCGGCTTCTGCTCCGGCACGGCACCCGGAAGGGAGGGAGCCTCATGACCTCGTGCATCCGGCCCGGCTGTGCGGGCCACATCATGGGCACCGGCTACTGCGACACCTGCGGCCACCGGCACCTCGAACCCCCGTCGGCACCCGCGTCCGAGCCCACGTCCCCGCCTCCCGGCCCCGGCCCCGAGGAACCGCCCGCGCCGCAGCCCGTCCACGTCGTCGCCGGGGTCGGCGAACTCGACCAGCACGGACTGGTCGTCCTGCCCGACGTGCCCGCACCCGAGGGCGGCCTGATCGAGGACCCCCGGCCGCCCACCGGAGGCCGCCGCTGCGGCGCGAACGGCTGCACCATGACCATCGGCGTCGGCTACGGCGGCCAGCCCGCCCGCGCCACCGGCCGCTGTCCCCGCTGCGGCACCCCGTACTCCTTCCTGCCCCAGCTGGAGCAGGGCGACGTGGTCGACCGGCACTACCGGATCCTCGGCTGCCTGGCCCGCGGCGGCCTCGGCTGGATCCACCTCGCCGAGGACACCCAGGCCGACGGCCACCGCGTCGTCCTCAAGGGGCTGATCGACGTCCACGACGCGCTCGCCCGCCGCAACGCCGTCGAGGAACGCCGCTCGCTCACCGACCTGCACCACCCCGACATCGTCCGCATCATCACCTACGCCGAACACCGGGCCCCCGGCCGCCCACCCACCGGCTACCTCGTCATGGACTACATCGGCGGCCGCTCCCTGCAGCAGCTGTTCGACGCCGACGACGCCGAGCGGATCTTCCAGGGCCGCCCGCGCCTCGACCACGTCCTGACCTACGGCTGCAAGATCCTCGGCGCCCTGCAGTACCTGCACGAACGCGGGCTGCTGTACTGCGACATGAAGCCCGCCAACGTCATCCACTTCGGCCGGGCCGTCAAGGTCATCGACCTCGGCGCGGTGCGCGCGATCGGCGACCGGACCTCCGCCTACGTGTACACCGCGACCTTCGCCCCGCCCAAGGAGGAGATCGAGAGCCGGGGCTGGCACGTCGACAGCGACCTCTACACCGTCGGCATGACCCTGCAGGCCCTGTTCCGGGGCACCGAGCCGGCCCGGGGCCTGGCCCCCGACTCCTTCCGCCGGATCGTCGACCGCGCCACCCACCCCGAACCCCGCGCCCGGTTCCGCTCGGCCGCCGAGATGTCCCGCCAACTCTGGGAGGTGCTGCGCGAGTTCCGCTCGCTGCAGTTCGGCGAGCAGCTTCCCGAGAGCTCCACCCGGTTCCGCGCCACCGACGCCGGACTCGACGCCGGGCTCGGCGCCATTCCCGCCCTGGACCACTGGACCACCCGCCCGGGGGCGCACCCCGCCGGGCTGAACGTCTCGCCGCCCGACCCCGCCGAGGTGGCCGGCGCCCTCCCGGAGCCGGTCCCCGATCCCGACGACGGCGCCGCGCTGCTGCTGGACACCTTCCCGCCCGACGCCCCCGACCGCGTCGCCCGGCAGTGGCCCCGCGAGTCCCGCCTCGGCACCCCGGAGACCGCGCTGTGGCTGTGCCGCGCCTATCTGAGGCAGGACCGGCAGGGGGAGGCGGAGAGCTGGCTCGCCGAGGCCGAGACCCAGCTCGGCGAACACGCCGCCGGCTACGACTGGCGCATCGCCTGGCACCGGGGCGTGCTGCACCTGAGCAAGGGCGAGGTGCGTCGGGCCGGCATCTGCTTCGAGGCGGTCTACGGGGCGCTGCCCGGCGAGTACGTGCCCAAGCTCGCCCTCGGCTACTGCGCCGAACACGGCGCCGACGGGCGCACGTCCCGCGCGATGAGGGCGTACGAGGCCGTGTGGGCCCGGGACTTCGCGCACACCGCCGCAGCGTTCGGCCTGGCCCGCGGACACCTGGCCGCCGGTGACCGGGACGCGGCCGTACGGGTCCTGGACGACGTCCCCTCCACCTCCCGCCACTACGACGCCGCCCGGATCGCGGCCGTCCGCATCCGCGCCGGCCTCCTGCACGGTGCGGCGCCGTCCGTGGCGGACCTGCGGGACGCGGCCCGGCGGCTGCCCGAACTGCGCCTGGACGGCGGCGCCGCCACCGGCGAGTCACGGGCCCGGCTGGTCGCCGAGGTCCGGGAGAACGCCCTGCACGGCCGCCCGGAGTCGGGCTGGGGAGCGGCGTTCCCCGCCGGGGACCTGCTCGGTTCCGGCAGCGAGGGCGATCTGCGCACCCTGCTGGAGCAGTCCTTCCGGCAGCTCGCCGCCCAGGCGCGCACCGCGAGCGAGCACGGCCGGCTGCTCGACCTGGCGCACGCGGTACGGCCGATGAGCAGGTTCTGACGACACCGACGGCACAGGGAAGCGAGGGGGACGCAGCCATGAGCGGGGCCGGGGACACCGAGTACGGCGCACACCCCGAGTACGCGGGGAGCAGCGGGAGCAGCGGAGGCACCGGGGGCGCCGAGCAGGCCGAGGGCACCGAGGACGTCGTGGTGACCCTCGAGGTCGGCCAGGAGAAGGAACTGCCCGTGGTTCCGGCCGGCGCCGGGCAGCCGCGCGACCGGGAGATGCACGCCATCCTGGAGATCGGCGTCAGGAACAACGGCACCCCGGTCCTCGCCGCCGGCCCCGCCCCCGGCTCCGGACCCGCCCTCGCCGAGGTGCTCGTCGTCGACACCTCCCGCTCCATGCTCCACCCGGCCGCCAAACTCCACGCCGCCAAGGACGCCACGGTCGCGGCCCTGCGCCTGCTGCCGGACGGCACCGCCTTCGCCGTGCTCTCCGGCCGGTTCGACGCCACGCTCGTCCACCCGGGCCCCGGCCAGGAGGCGATGGCCGTCGCCGGACCCGCCGAGCGCGAGGCCGCCGAACGCGCCGTACGGATCCTGGACGCGGACGGCGGCACCGCCATCGGCCACTGGCTCGACCTCGCCCGGCGACTGCTGAGCCGGCAGACCGCCCCCATCAAACACGTCCTGCTGCTCACCGACGGACGCAACGAGCACGACCACCGCGCCACCATGAGCCTGGACACCGCCCTGGAGGCCTGCGACGGCCGCTTCGTCTGCGACGCCTGGGGCATCGGCGACGACTGGGACGCCGATCTGCTGCTGCGCATCACCCGGCGGCTGCACGGCCGGGCCGGAGCCGTCCGCCGTGAGTCGGAACTCCCGGCCGCCTACGAGGAGTTGGTGAACGGCCTGCTCGGCACCGCCGTCCCCGAGCTGCGCATCCGGCTCACCCCGACGCCCGGCACGGTGATCCGCCAGGTCAAGCAGGTGGTGCCCGGCGAGCAGGAACTCCTCGCCACCGGGCCGGAGTCGGGCGGTCGCGGCGCCGAGTACGTCACCCGGGCCTGGGGCGAGGAGACCCGGCACTTCCAGGTCGTGCTGAGCGCCGACCCGACCGGCCGCGAGACGGGCGAGGACCTCCAGCTGGCCGCCGTCGAGGTGGCCGTGCCGGACTTCGGGCGCACCGTACGGCTGCCCCCGCCGCGGCCCGTCCTGGTGCGCTGGACCGACGACCCGCTCGACGCGTCACGGCAGCATCCGGGGGTGCGCCGGTACGAGCTGTACCAGCAGGCGAGCGCGGCGGTCGCCCAGGCGTACCGGGCCTGGCTGCGCCGCGCGGAGGGCCGGGCGGAGGCGGACCGGGCGCTCGCCCGGGCCCTGACGCTGGCCGGGGAACTGGGCGACGCCCATCTGCTGGGCGCGCTGCGCCGGATCGAGGCGGAGCCGGGCGCGGGCCGGGTCCGTGACGGCCTCAAGGACGTCGACTGGCAGCACCTGATCCTCTCCAGCGCCATGACCGCACCGCCGGAGCAGCTCTCCCCGCCGGCCGCCGCCCCGCCCGGCACCGACGCCCGCGCCCCGGCCGGCGCCGACGACCTCGTCGAGTGCCCGGACTGCGGATGGCTCGGCCCCGCGGACTCCGTGTACTGCGGAGGCGAGTGCGGACGCCGGCTGAAGGGAGCGAGATGACCACCGACGCGCCGGCGACCGCGCACCCGGACCGTGGCGGCGACGGACAGGACGCACGCGCGGCCCGGCGCCCGCCCGCGCACGCGGCCCCGGCCCCGCGGGACCGGGGAGCCCGGCTGCCCGGCCTCCTCGGCCGGCTGCTCGGCGCCGGCCGCCGTCCGCCGCTCGGCGAGAGCACCACCGCCCACGACCTCTCCGTGCGCCGCCGGCTGCTGCTGGCCCTGTCCGCGCTGCTCACCGTCACCCTGTTCGTCTCCTACGAGGGCGTGCACGGGGACGCCGACCCACTGCGCACCTCCAGTGCCCCCGCCGTCGCCGCCATCGACACCGCCCTGTACGCGCTCGGTGAGGCGCAGGCGGACGCGACCGGGCCGACGCCCTCGACCAGCGAGTTCCAGAAGCAGATCTCGGTGGCCATGCAGAGCCTCGCCGCCGCCGGTGACGTGGGCGGCCCGGCGGGCCGGCAGGCCCTGCAGACGGTCACCGGGCTGATCACCGGATACACCGGCATGGTGCAAAAGGCCCAACTGCAGCCGCGGGGCAGTGTGTTGCGGGAGGCGTACCTGAGCTACGCGACCAGCATGCTGACGACCGGCGAGTCCGGCATCGAGGCCCGGCTGAAGCTGCTGCAGCGCGAGGTGCGGGCCGAGGTGACACGGCAGACGTCCTTCGGATGGCCGCTGTGGCTCGGCTGGAGCGCGGCCGCGGTGCTCGTCCTCGCCCTGGGCGCGGCCCTGCTGGAGACCCAGCTCTTCCTGCGCCGCCGCTTCCGGCGCCGCTACAACCGCGGGCTCATCGCCGCGGCCGTCCTGCTGGCCGGAGGGTTCGTGACGCTCGTGCTGTTCACGCTGTGGACGCACCGGGGCATGGCGGACACCCGCGGCGTGCTCGACGCGGTGGTGCCCGGGCAGCCCGCCGCGGAGGCGGGTCGGCGCACCGCCGCGTACCTGGCGCACACCGGCTTCCGTGCCGCGGCCGCGGTGTGGATCGTGATAGGAGGCATCCTGCTCATGGCACTGACCGAGACGGGCCTGCGGCCGCACGTCAACGACTACCGGTTCCGGTCCCGGTGAGCGCCCCCGCGGACGGCCCCCGCCCGGCCGTCCCCGCCGCGCGGCGCCGCGTGCCGCGCACGGTCGCCGTCCTGGCGAGCTGCCTCGTCCTGCTGGCGGCGGCCGTCGTGCTGGGGGTGCGCGCCCTCGCGCAGGATCCGACCGTCACCCTGCTGGCCAACTGGACGGGCCGGGACGCGCGGTACTTCCGGGAGGCGGTGATCGGGCCCTTCGAGCGCCGGTACCACGTGCACGTCGACTACCAGGGCAGCTCGGCGGAGAGCCAGGTGCTCAGCGCCGACGTCGAGGCCGGCACCCCGCCCGACGTGGTCGTGCTCACCGGCCCCGGCGAACTCGCCGGCTACGCCCGGCAGAAGCAGCTGCAGCCGCTGGAGACGCTCGTCCCGCGCGGCGCCTTCAGCCCTTCGTGGGCCACGCCGCTGAACGGCCACGTGTACTGGTTCCCGCTCAAGGCGGACCTCAAGAGCATCGTCTGGTACCCGGCGGGCACCGGTGAGCAGCAGCGCCGGCAGGCGGCGAAGCGTCCCGACCAGTGGTGCCTGGGCATGGGCTCCGGCGCCACCAGCGGCTGGCCCGGCACCGACTGGATCGAGGACATCCTGCTCCAGCAGTACGGCCCGAAGACCTACGAGCGCTGGGCGCGCGGCCAACTGCCCTGGCAGTCCGAGGAGGTCGAGCGGGCCTGGACCACGTGGGGGCAGATGGTCGGGTCCGGAGGGCCCCGCAACCTCGTGCTGCGGGCGCTGAGGACCGAGTACCAGAAGGCGTCCGAGCTGGTCACGGCCGAGCCGCGGCAGTGCACGCTGGAGCACCAGGCCTCGTTCATCCGCAACCAGGCGCCCTGGAAGCAGGTCGACGGCCGGTACGAGCCCTCGGCCCGGCTGATCCCCGGCGCGACCGCCCACGACACCTGGGAGGTCTCCGGCGACCTGGTCGCCCTGCTGCACGGCACCCCGCAGGCCAGGAAGCTGATCCGCCACCTCGCCTCCGCCGGCGCCCAGCGCGCCTGGAGCGAGAAGGAGTCCGGCTTCTCCGTCGACGCCCGGGTGGGGCCGCCGGCCGCGGGGTCCGCCGCCGACTGGCACCGCTCCCTGGCCGGCACCCTCCTCGACGACGGCGCCGTGCACTGCTTCGACGCCTCCGACGCCATGCCGCCCCCGGTCCGCGACGCCTTCGCGCAGGCGACCATCGACTACCTCGCCGACCCGGGGAAGCGGCACCTGACGGAGCTGCTGAAGAACCTGGACACCCTCAGCGGGCCGAAGAACCTGACCTGGTTGCCGTCGGTCTGCGACCACGGCTCCTGACCCGGGAGGAGACCGGCCTCAGGCCCGGCGCAGCTCCAGCGCCCGCCCCTGCTCCCGGCCCGCCTCGGCGGCCGGGCGGCGGGTGGCGGGGTCCAGCGGGTTGCCGCCGATCGCGGCACGCGAGGCCTCGTCGGGTGCCACGACCTCGACCTCGGCGCCCTCCGCACGCAGCTCCTCGACGACCCGCTCCAGCGGCTGCTCACTGGGGAACGGCTCGGTCTCGCCCATCGGCGCGATCACCAGCACCCGCTCCTTCCCGCGCGCGTAGTCGGCGTTGGTCGCCGACCGCACCCCGCCGTCCACGTACGCACGCCCGTCGATCGTCACCGGCGGCCACACCCCCGGCACCGCACAGCTCGCCGCGACGGCGTCGACCAGCGGCACCCCCGAGTCCTTGTCGAAGACCCGCACCTCACCGCTGTCGGCCTCCACGGCCACGATTCTCAGCGCACGCCCGGGCCACTCGTGGGAGGGCAGCCGCGACTCGATCACCGCCCGCCGCTCGGCCACCGGCACGGTCCGCGCCGCGAGCGCCATCCGCCCCATCGCGCGCCGCATCTCCGGCAGGGAGGCGGCCTCCCCGACGGCGGCACCGAACTCCGCCTGGAACTTCTCCAGGTCGAACTCGGCCGTGATCTCGGCGGCCTGCAGCTCCGGCTCCACCTGCCGGGCGTACAACTCGTCCAGGCCGAGCCCACTGCCGAGCTGCGCCGCGACGGCCGACCCCGCGGAGGTCCCGACCAGCAGCCCGGCCCCCGTGACATCCCGCCCGGCGTCGGCCAGCCCCGCCAACACCCCGGTGATCCAGGCGATCCCGCCCACACCGCCACCGCCCAGCACCAACGCGTCGCTCATGCCAACTCCCCTGACGTAGTAGTCCCCCTTTACGACACCGGGCCCCCTGTCGACCATTCCCGCCGGGCCGCGTCTCTGCGCCCTCGGGCAAGGAGCGGTGCGCTGCGGGGCAACCGGGATGCCGATGTGGACCCCGTCCATGCAGACCGACGCATCCGCGAGTTGGCCGACAGAGCGCGTGCCGGTGCCGGCGGGCACGGACAGCGCCGACTCCCGTATTCCATCGCCATCACGGTGCCCGGTGCCGGCGGGATGACGGCGCGGATCGCGATGCGGGCCTTGGCCTGCCGGCCGGCCAGGCCGGTCTTAGGTTCGCGGCGGCCGGCGATCTCCTCACCCCGTCGGCCTCGCCGACCGGCCGGTCACTCGCCGGTCCGGACGATGCCGCCGGTTCCGGCGGGGGAGTGGGGGCTTCGGGGACGGTCCGGCGCAGGACGGACTTGCGTCCGCCGTTCCTGCGCCCGGTCGCGCGGGTCGCTCGGGCATCGGCTGCCTCCCCGTCGGGCCGGCGTCGGCGTGATCGCGAAGCGGACACGGGCAGGAGGAGAGTTGCGGACAGAAGGTGTCCGCGAGCGGCGTTAGCGTGCCGGGTATGACGAAGCGCAGCGCAGCGACGGACCCCGTCCTCACCACCCGCGCCCTCAACCGCGCCACCCTCGCCCGGCAGCTCCTGCTGCGCCGCTCCCCGGTGTCCGCCCTGGACGCCGTACGCCATCTGCTCGGCCTGCAGGCGCAGAACGTCCAGCCGCCGTACTACGCCCTCGCCGCCCGCCTCGACGGCTTCGCACCCGAGGAGTTGTCGGCGCTCATGGCCGAGCGCGCGACCGCCCGGATCGTCACCCTGCGCTCCACCCTCCACACCCACACCGCGGAGGACTGCCTGACGCTGCGCCCGCTCGTGCAGCCCGCCCGCGACCGGGAGTTGGCCGCCTTCCGCACGGGTCTCGCCGGGGTGGACCTCGACCGGCTGGCCGGGTGCACGCGTGAGCTGGTGGAGGCCGAGCCGCGCACCATGGCCCAGCTCCGCGAGGCGCTCGGCGCCGTGTGGCCGGACGCCGACCCGCGGGCGCTGGCCGTCGCCGCCCGCTGCCGGTTGCCCCTGGTCCAGGTGACCCCGCGCGGCCTGTGGGGCCGTGGCGGACAGGTGGCCCTCACCACCGCCGAGCACTGGCTGGGCCGGCCGGCCGAGCCCGCCCCCGACCCGGAGGAGGCCGTCCTGCGCTATCTCGCCGCGTTCGGGCCCGCCTCCGTCAAGGACATGCAGACCTGGGCCGGACTCACCCGGCTGCGGGACGTCTTCGAGCGGCTGCGCCCGCGGCTGCTCACCTTCCGGGACCCGCACGGCGTCGAGCTGTTCGACCTGCCCGACGCTCCCCGCCCCGACCCGGACACCCCGGCCCCGCCCCGCTTCCTGCCGGAGTTCGACAACCTGCTGCTCTCCCACGCCGACCGCAGCCGCGTGATACCGCCCGCGTACTGGGGCCGGAGCTGGCAGCGGAACCAGGCCTTCCGCACCCTCCTGGTCGACGGCTTCCTGGCCGGACTGTGGCACCTGGACGGCGACGCCCTCGTGGTCGAGGTCTTCGGCGAGCTGACGAGGAGCCAGGCGCGGGAGGTCACCGCGGAGGGGGAGCGGATGCTGGCGACGATGCACCCCGGGAGGCCGTACGACATCCGGTTCGGCACCGTCGTACGGCGGTGAGCCCCCCGGTGGCACACCGCCGTACGCGTGGAGAGGGGGGCGCTGCGGGCCGCTCGTGGTGGCCCGCAACGCCCCCCTGGCATCTACCCGAGAGGTGCTCGGGAGGTCTTCCGGGTCACGAGGTGACCTGCGCGGTCACGAGGTCCGAGAAGGTGGCCAGCCGGGTGTACACACCCGGGTAGCCGGCCTCCGCGCACCCCTCGCCCCAGGAAGTGATCCCTGCCAGGACGCCCCCGATGAGCAGGGGACCGCCGCTGTCGCCCTGGCAGGTGTCTACGCCGCCGGACGTGTATCCGGCGCAAACCATGTCGGACTGGACGAAGTCCGAACCGTAGGAGCTCTTGCAACTGGAGTCGGACACGATCGGGACGGTCGCGGTCCGCAGCTGATTGGAGGAGCTGCCGTTCTCCGAGGTGGTGCCCCAGCCGAGGATGCGGGCCGTGGTGCCGGCCGCGTACACGCCCGTCTGGGACGAGGAGACGTACTTCGCCGGGGTGTACGGCATCGACGTCGAGAGGGTCAGCACGGCCACGTCGTCGCCGTTGGTGGCGTCGGTGTAGTCCGGGTTGATCCAGATCTTGCTGACCTTGCTGACCGTGCCGTTGGTGCCGTTGAGGTAGGTCCGGCCGCCGACCACCCGGACGCTGCTGGGGGACTCGCCGACCATGCAGTGCGCGGCCGTCACGACCTTCTTGGCGGCGACCAGGGTGCCGCCGCAGAACTGTCCGCCGGACGCGTCGGTGATCTGCATCATGAAGGGGTACGCCGTCGTGGTGGTGGTCGTACCGCCCACGACGGGCTGGGGAGCGGCGGTCGCCGTGGGGGAGGCGACCAGCGCGGTCGCCGCGGCGGCGGCGGTGGCCACCAGGGTCGCGGCGGTCTTTCTGGCACGTCTGAGCCCGAACATGAGTCTCCTCAGTAGGGGTTGCCGGTGGGGGGTCGCGCGGGTGTGGAGCACGGGGGTCGCGGGACCGACCCCCGTATGCCCGGGCGAGCGGCACGCCCTTTACGCTAGGGCCCGGAACCCACGGTCCCAATGAGGGAACCCCCTAGGGGGGCGGGGTGAGGGAAAACCCTCGGTCCGGCTCAGTTAACAGGAGCGGCGCTCAGCGCGCCCTGCGACCTGCCGCCAATCGGACGATGTCGACGCGCGATCGGATCCCGAGCTTGCGGTAGACCCGGGTCAGCGTGGCCTCGACCGTCTTCACACTGACGAACAGCCGGGAGGCGATCTCCCGGTTGGTGGCGCCCTCCATGACCAGCGCCGCGACCTGACGCTCCATCGAGGCCAGCGACGCCAGGGCGTCCAGCGCCTCCGGCACCGCGAGCGCCGGCTCGGGGTCGGGGGCGGTGAGGGCCTCCTCCACCTGGCGCAGCCAGGGCAGCGCGCGGCAGCGGCGGAAGAGCCGGGTGGCCTCGTCGTACGCCGTCGTCCGCTTGACGCCGGGCTCCGGGCGCCGGGTGCGCAGCTGGGCCAGCGCGAACGCGGCGCGGGCCTCCTCCAGGCCGTAGCCGAGCTTGGCGAGCCGGTCCTGAGCGGACGTCAACTGGGCGAGGGCGGCGTCCTGGTCGCCGTGCGCGGCACGCACCAGCGCCTCCGCCCGGTCCAGCACGGCGAGGACACTCTCCCGCCCGAGCCGCAGGGCGTGCTCACGGCTGGCGTCGATGACGTCCTGCGCCTCGGCCGGTTCCCCGACGCGGACCAGCGCCTCGGCGAGGTCGCCGTGCCAGCGGCCGCGCGCCGGGTCCGTGATGCCGAGGCCCAGCTCCAGGCGGCGCACCCGGCGCAGCGAGCGGACCGTGCCCGCCGGGTCCCCGGCCACCAACTGGGCGTACCCGAGGGCGCCGAGCGCCCGGGAGAGGTACATCTGGTCGCCGTCCTCCTCGGCGTGCTGCACCGCCTCCCGGGCCAGCGCCAGCGCCCGGTCCACGTCCCCGCCGGAGGCCTCCGCCAACGAGGTGAGCATCGCCGAGGCGGTCTCGCCGATCCCGGAGTCCCGGGCGAGCCGCAGGCTCTCGCGGGCGAGGTCCAGGGCGCGCCCGCAGTGCCCGGCGCGCAGTTCGGTCTCGGCGAGGCCGCGCAGGAAGTGCACCTCGCTCTCCACCGACCCGCGCCGGCGCACCTCGCGCAGCAGCGCGGTGACGGTCGCCCGGGCCTCGCCGAGCTGGTCCCCCATGACCAGCCAGCGGAACCGGGCGCTGCCCGCGCCGTTGTGGTGCCAGGCCACCTGCGGGTCCTGCGGCTCCTTCAGGGCGCGCTTGATGGTCCGGGGCGCCTCCGGGTGGCCCATCAGCGTCTCGGTCTGCGCCTGGAAGGCGAGGGCGAGCAGCTCGGTGCGCCGGTCGCCGCCGCGCGCGGCCAGCTCGGCGGCGTGCGCCGCCTCCTCGCGGGCCTCGGTGAAGTCGCCCTCCACGATCAGCCCGCGCCAGGCGAGCTGGTAGTGCACGAGGGCCAGCAGCCGCGGGTCGTCGCCGGCGTCGGCGAGAGCCTGCGGGAAGACGGCGTCGACCTCGGACATGGTGTGGCCCGCGGTGTCGATGACGATGATCCAGGCCCGTACCCGGTCGGCCGGCCTCGTCGCCCGGGTCAGCACCTCCCGGGCGATGTCCCGGGCCAGGTCGACCTCGCCCGCGGTGATCGCGTCCTCGGCGGCCAGCAGCCGGCGCTCGTCCGGGGCGGGCACGCCGGCCGCCGGGGTGTGCCGGGCCGCCAGCAGACCGAGCTGGGCCGCCACCGAGGGCGCGCCCCGGTCCCGGGCAAGGGAGGCCGCCTCGGCGAGACTGGCGGCGACCTCCGGGTCGGTGCCGGTGGTGGCGAGGGCCAGGTGCCGGGCCCGCTCGATCGGGTCGGAGGCCACCGTGGACAGGGCCGCGTGCGCGGCGCGCCGTTCCTGGGCGGGTGTCTCGGCGTACAGCGCGGCGGAGATCAGCGGGTGCGCGAACCGTACGGCGGGCGCGTCCGGCTCGGTGGCCAGCAGCCCCAGCTCGGCGGCCTGGGCGCACTCGGCCTCGGCGTTCTCCCGGCCGGCCGCGTGCAGCAGGGCGAGGGTGGGGCGGGCGCCTGCGCTGGCGACCAGCAGGGTGCGGCGGGCCTCGACCGAGAGCATGTCGAGCCGGCTGAGCACGAGGGCGCGCAACGAGGTCGGCACCGGCAGCGGCTCGCCGGGGCGGGGCGGGGTGGGGCTGTCGGCGAGGGCCCGGCCGAGCTCCAGGGCGAACAGCGGGTTGCCGCCGCTGGTGCGGTGGATCTCGCGGACGGTGGAGCGGGGCAGGCCGCCGTGGCCCCGGTGGTCGAGGAGCTGGGCCACCTGGGTGCGGTTGAGCGGGCCGAGCCGGACGGCGACCGTGTCCGGCGGGCAGGCGCGCAAGTGACGGTCGTACTCCTGGCTCTCCTGGCCCTCGGTACGCACCGCGCACAGCAGCTGCACCGGGGTGCCCTCCAGGCGGCGGGCGGCGAAGCCGAGCAGCTCGGCGCTGGCCGGATCCAGCCACTGCAGGTCGTCGGCGACGACCAGGACCGGGCCCCGGGCGGCGAGCGCGCGCAGCGCGGAGAGCACCGCCAGGCGCAGTGCCAGGCCGTCGCGCTGCAGGCTGGACTCGCCGCGTCCGGTGAGCGCCGACTCCAGGGCGGTGCGCTGCGCGGCGGGCAGCCGGGGGGAGATGTCGTCGAGGACCAGTCCGAGGAGGTCGGCGAGGGCCAGGAAGGGGAGGTGGGATTCGGACTCGGTGGCCGAGCAGCGCAGGACGGTGCGCGCGGTGGCGCCGTATTCCTCGGCCAATGCCCGCAGCACGGTCGATTTACCTATTCCGGCCGGGCCGTGCAGCAGCACACTGCCGCCCGAGGCGAGCTGGTCGCGCGCGGTGGCGAACAGATCCTCGCGGCCGATGAGCAGGTCGGGGCGGCATCGGGCAGGCTCCTGGAAGTCCCGTCGCACGGTCACCGCTCCCCTCCTGTGTCGTGTTCGGGCCAAATTCTAGGCAACGATCCCTGAAATTCGGACGGAAGCCGTGGTGAGGGTAATAACAAACGGTCAGTCATGGGCGAATACAAAGTTACGCCACTCAACGGGCAGGTTTCCTTACGGCTGCCGCGGAAGGGCCCCCGCCGATCTCTCGCCCGGCACCCTCAGGGCAGCAGTCCCGCCCGGCGTGCGGCGGTCACCGCCTCCCCTCGGGTGTGCGCGCCCAGCTTCCGCATCGCCGAACGCAGATATCCCTTCACCGTCTCCGGGCGCAGCCCCAGCCGCTCGGCCACGGCCGCGTTGGTCGCGCCCGCCGCCACCCAGGACAGCACGTCCAGCTCGCGCGGCGCCAGGCTCACCGCGTCCGCCGGACGCGGTGCGGCCAGCAGACCGCAGGCGGCGAGCAGGTCGGCGCGCAGCCCGGGGTCGGTGATCCGGGGCGCCAGCGCGCGCAGCGCGGCATGGGCCTCGCGCACCTGCTCCCAGGCCCCGCCCGGATCGGGGCCCGCGGCGTCCGGCTCCGGGACCCGGGCGGCCGCCAGCAGCCCCCGCGCCTCCTCCCGGACCACCAGCGCCTGCTCCACGTCCCGCGCCGCCGCCATCGCCGCCCCCAGCGTCCGGTCCCCGAGCGGCTGGGCGGTGCGCAGCGCCCCGTACAGCACCCCGCGCACCTGCCGCCGAACGACGACCGGCACCGCGACGATCGAGCAGAGGCCCTCGGCGGCCACCGGGACGTCGTACTCGTGGCTGATCTGCCGGGAGCGGGAGTAGTCCGTGACCGCGCACGGCCGGGCCAGTGCCGCCGTCTTGCCGCCCAGCCCGTTGCCGGAGGTCACCGCGAGCGAGCGCAGTGCCGCCGTGCGGGTGCCGCTCAGCTCGGTGATGCGGATCTGCGGCCGGCCGGGCTCGAGCACCCCGCCGAACGCCACCGGCAGCCCGGTGGTGCGCCGCAGCCGGGCCAGGGCACCGCGTATCTCCGCCGCCGCAACGGCCTCTGCTGCCACCTCGTCGCTCCTTCGGCACGGCTCTCGTGCTTGCCCACACCCCCGTCCGCGTGGACCACACCCCCGTTCGGGGGTAGTGAGACCTGCATCACGGATTAGACGATGCCAGAGAGCCGCCCGGCAATGGTCCGGTACTGAGGAGGACACCATGACGACGGCGACGGAGCTGTTCCGCGGAGCCCGGGACTTCCTGCTGGAACACCGCGAGGACTACGCCACCGCGTACGCGGGCTTCGCCTGGCCGCGGCCCGAGCACTTCAACTGGGCGCTGGACTGGTTCGACGTGATCGCCGAGGGCAACGACCGGACCGCGCTGCACATCGTCGAGGAGGACGGCAGCGAGGTCCGGCTCTCCTTCGCCGAGCTGGCCGAGCGCTCCGACCGGGTCGCGAACTGGCTGCGCGCCCGGGGCGTCGCCGCCGAGGACCGCGTCCTCGTGATGCTCGGCAACCAGGCCGAACTCTGGGAGACGGCGCTCGCCGCGATGAAGCTGCGTGCGGTCGTCATCCCGGCCACCCCGCTGCTCGGCCCCGCCGACCTGACCGACCGGGTCGAGCGCGGCCGGGTCAAGCACGTGCTGGTGCGTGCCGAGGACACCGCCAAGTTCGCCGACGTGCCGGGCGCCTACACCCGGATCGCCGTCGGCGGCCTGCCCCAGGAGGGCTGGGAGCCGTACGAGGACGCCTACGCCGCCCCGGCCGAGTTCCTCCCCGACGGCCCCACCCTGGCCGACGACCCGCTGATGCTGTACTTCACCTCGGGCACCACCGCCCGCCCCAAGCTGGTCGAGCACACCCACACGTCCTATCCCGTCGGCCATCTGGCCACCATGTACTGGATCGGCCTGAAGCCCGGCGACGTGCACCTGAACATCTCCTCGCCCGGCTGGGCCAAGCACGCCTGGTCCAACCTGTTCGCCCCGTGGAACGCGGAGGCGACCGTCTTCATCCACAACTACACCCGCTTCGACGCCGGCCGGCTGATGGCCGAGATGGACCGCCACGGCGTCACCACCTTCTGCGCCCCGCCCACCGTGTGGCGCATGCTCATCCAGGCCGACCTGACCCAGCTGACCACCCCGCCCCGCGAGGTCGTCGCCGCCGGCGAGCCCCTCAACCCCGAGGTCATCGAGCAGGTCCGGCGCGCCTGGGGCATCACCATCCGGGACGGCTTCGGGCAGACCGAGACCGCCGTACAGGTCTCCAACAGCCCCGGCCAGCCGCTGAAGACCGGCTCCATGGGCCGTCCCAGCCCCGGCTACCGGGTGGAGCTGCTCGACCCGGTCTCGGGCGCGCCGGGCGCGGCCGAGGGCGAGATCGCCCTCGACCTCTCCGAGCGGCCGGTCGGCCTCATGGCCGGCTATCACGGCGACCCCGACCGGACGGCCGAGGCGATGGCCGGCGGCTACTACCGCACGGGTGACATCGCCTCCCGCGACGACGAGGGCTACCTCACCTACATCGGGCGCAGCGACGACGTGTTCAAGGCCTCCGACTACAAGATCAGCCCCTTCGAGCTGGAGAGCGCGCTGCTGGAGCACGAGGCGGTCGCCGAGGCGGCCGTCGTCCCCGCGCCCGACGAGCTGCGGCTGGCCGTGCCCAAGGCGTACGTCGTCCTCGCCGAGGGCTACGAGCCCGGCCCCGACACCGCCAAGGTGATCTTCGAGCACTCCCGTGAGGTGCTGGCCCCCTACAAGCGCATCCGCCGGCTGGAGTTCGGCTCGCTGCCCAAGACCGTCTCCGGCAAGATCCGCCGGATCGAGCTGCGCGAGGCCACGGCCACCGGCTCGGACGACGAGTACCGCGAGGAGGACTTCCGGTGACCGCGGAACTGTCGTACACCCACGGGACGGGCTCCACCGCCCTCCTCGGCGACACCATCGGCGCCAACCTCGACCGGGCCGTGGCCGCGTGGCCCGACCGCGAGGCCCTGGTCGACGTGCCCTCCGGGCGCCGCTGGACCTACGCGGAGTTCGCCGCCGACGTCGAGCGGCTGGCGTACGCGCTGCTCGCGAGCGGCGTCGCCAAGGGCGACCGGGTGGGCATCTGGGCGGTCAACTGCGCCGAGTGGGTGCTCGTGCAGTACGCCACCGCCCGCATCGGCGCCGTCATGGTGAACATCAACCCCGCCTACCGCACCCACGAGGTCGAGTACGTCCTCAACCAGGCCGGGATCTCCCTGCTGTTCGCCTCCCTCAGCCACAAGGGCAGCGACTACCGCGCCATGGTGGAGGACGTGCGCGGCACCTGCCGGGATTTGAAGGAGACCGTCTACATCGGGGACCCCGGCTGGGAGGCCTTCACCGCACGCGGCACGGCCGACCGCCGCGAGGAACTGCGTGCCCGGGAAGCGCAGTTGTCCACCGACGACCCCATCAACATCCAGTACACCTCGGGCACCACCGGCTTCCCCAAGGGCGCCACCCTCTCCCACCACAACATCCTCAACAACGGCTACTTCGTGGGGGAGTTGACCGCCTACACCGAACAGGACCGGATCTGTATCCCGGTGCCCTTCTACCACTGCTTCGGCATGGTCATGGGCAACCTGGCGGCCACCTCGCACGGCGCCTGCATGGTCATCCCCGCCCCCTCCTTCGAGCCCCGGGCGACCCTGGAGGCGGTGCAGCGGGAGCGCTGCACGTCCCTCTACGGCGTCCCGACCATGTTCATCGCGGAGCTGAACCTGCCGGACTTCGCCCGTTACGACCTCTCCACCCTGCGCACCGGCATCATGGCGGGATCGCCCTGCCCGGTGGAGGTGATGAAGCGGGTCGTCGCCGAGATGCACATGGAGGAGGTCTCCATCTGCTACGGCATGACCGAGACCTCCCCGGTGTCCCTGCAGACCCGGATCGAGGACGACCTGGAGCACCGCACCGCCACCGTGGGCCGGGTCCTGCCCCACCTGGAGGTCAAGGTCGTCGACCCGGCCACCGGTGTCACCCAACCCCGGGGCAGCGCGGGGGAGTTGTGCACCCGCGGCTACAGCGTGATGCTCGGCTACTGGAACGAGCCGGAGAAGACCGCCGAGGCCGTCGACGCCGGCCGCTGGATGCACACCGGGGACCTCGCGGTGATGCGCGAGGACGGGTACGTGGAGATCGTCGGCCGGATCAAGGACATGATCATCCGGGGCGGCGAGAACATCTATCCGCGCGAGATCGAGGAGTTCCTCTACGCCCATCCCAAGATCCAGGACGTCCAGGTCGTCGGGGTGCCGCACGAGACCTACGGCGAGGAGGTCCTCGCCTGTGTCATCCCGCGCGACGCCGCCGACCCGCTCACCCTGGAGGAGCTGCGCGCCTTCTGCCAGGACCGGCTCGCGCACTACAAGATCCCCAGCCGGCTGCAGCTCCTCGACTCCTTCCCGATGACGGTGTCGGGCAAGGTGCGCAAGGTGGAGCTGCGCCAGACGTACGGCGGCTGAGGCCGGCCGTCAGAGCCCCGGCCCCGCCTCGCTCAGCCGCTCGGCCGGGCCGTTCACCGGTCGTGGGACGCCCGTGAGGTCCAGGACGAACAGCGGCACGCCCAGCGTGTCGGCCCGGGCCCGGGCGTCCTCGGCGTATCCGGCCAACGAGAAGCAGACACAGCCCGCCGACTCCGTCATGGCCGTCAGCCACAGGCACTCCACGTCCCGCAGCGAGGCGGGCCGCACGGCCGGGTCCACCAGCGCGACCAGGCCGGGCGCGGCCAGCCCGATGCCGGACGGCGGCCGCTGGTCGGCACGGCGGATGTCGCGGTAGCCGAGCCCGCGCAGATAGAGCGCGGCGGTGGTGACCGCGTCGCGGGCGGTGTGGATGGCGCGGGGGTGGAAGCGGGGCCGGCGCGCGGCGGTGGGCTCGGGTTCCGGGGCGGGCGCCGGTTCGGGGGCCTTCGCCGCTGTCGGGTCCGGCGCCGTCGCGCCTGTCGGATCCGTCGCCGGTTGCGCCGCCGGGCCGCCCGGTGTGAGGGGGGCGGTGCCGGCCGGCGGTGCCGCGCCCCGCACGGGCACGCGCACGAACGTGCCGCACGGACAGCCCAGTTCCGGCTGCGGCCAGTCGGTGCGGCGCCCGCAGACCGTGCAGCGCAAGGTCACCCACTCCTCGTCCCAGCCGCGCCGCCCGAGCGCGACCGGTTCCGCGGCCGGGTCCGCCCGGAGGACGGCCGGGGTGCCGCACACGCAGGGGTACGCCTGCGCCGCGTAGATGTGCTCGCGCCGGCAGGCCGGACAGCGCACCGGCATGCTCTCGTCCATGACCCGCCCCCGGGTGGTCGCGATCCTCCCCAACCCCTCCATCGTCCCCCTCCCCGCACCGGCCTGTCCGGCTCTTGCCGTCTCTTGACGAGGTCCGCCCGCCCCCCTACATTGCTTCCAGATAGTAGAAGTCAAATTCCGTAATGCGGAATTGAAGCTGTGCTCACCGCGGGGCGCGACGGGAGTACGCATCCGACAGCCGAAGCAGGAGTACTCGATGGCCCGAATGACCGCTGCCCGCGCGGCAGTTGAGATCCTCAAGCGCGAGGGCGTCACCGACGCCTTCGGTGTGCCCGGCGCGGCGATCAACCCGTTCTACAAGGCGCTCAAAGAGGGCGGCGGCATCCAGCACACCCTCGCCCGCCATGTCGAGGGCGCCTCCCACATGGCCGAGGGCTACACCCGCACCCGGCCCGGCAACATCGGCGTCTGCATCGGCACCTCGGGCCCCGCCGGCACCGACATGATCACCGGCCTGTACTCGGCCATCGGCGACTCCATCCCGATCCTGTGCATCACCGGCCAGGCACCGACCGCCGTGATCCACAAGGAGGACTTCCAAGCCGTCGACATCGCCGCGATCGCGGGCCCGGTCACCAAGATGGCGGTCACCGTCCTGGAGGCCGCGCAGGTCCCCGGCGTCTTCCAGCAGGCCTTCCACCTGATGCGCTCCGGCCGTCCCGGCCCCGTTCTGATCGACCTCCCGATCGACGTGCAGCAGACGGAGATCGAGTTCGACCCGGAGACGTACGAGCCGCTCCCGGTCTACCGGCCCACCGCGACCCGCGCCCAGATCGAGAAGGCGCTCTCCTTCCTGCTGGCCGCAGAGCGCCCGGTCCTCGTCGCCGGCGGCGGCGTCATCGGCGCCGACGCCTGCGACCTGCTGACCGAGTTCGCCGAACTGACGCAGACGCCCGTCATCCCGACGCTGATGGGCTGGGGCGCGCTGCCCGACGACCACGAACTGAACGCCGGCATGGTCGGCGTGCAGACCTCGCACCGCTACGGCAACGCCACCTTCCTGGAGTCCGACGTCGTCCTCGGCATCGGCAACCGCTGGGCCAACCGCCACACCGGCTACAAGCTGGACGTGTACCGCGGCGACCGCACGTTCGTCCACGTCGACATCGAGCCCACCCAGATCGGCAAGATCTTTCCGCCGGACTACGGCGTCGTCTCCGACGCGAGGGCGGCGCTGGAGCTGTTCGTCGAGGTGGCCAAGGACCTGAAGGCGGAGGGCCGGCTGCCCGACCGCACCGAATGGGTCGCCTCCACCCAGGAGCGCAAGGCCACGCTGCTGCGCCGCACGCACTTCGACAACGTGCCGATGAAACCGCAGCGCGTGTACGAGGAGATGAACAAGGCCTTCGGCCCCGAGACGCGGTACGTCACCACGATCGGCCTCTCCCAGATCGCCGGCGCGCAGATGCTGCACGTCTACAAGCCCCGCCACTGGATCAACTGCGGCCAGGCCGGCCCGCTCGGCTGGACCATCCCGGCCGCGATCGGCGTCGCCAAGGCCGACCCGGAGACCCCGGTGGTCGCGCTCTCCGGGGACTACGACTTCCAGTTCATGATCGAGGAGCTGGCCGTCGCCGCGCAGCACCGGGTCCCCTACGTCCACGTCCTGGTGAACAACGCCTACCTGGGCCTGATCCGCCAGGCGCAGATCGGCCTGGACATCAACTTCCAGGTCAACCTGGAGTTCGAGAACATCAACACGCCCGAGATCGGCGTCTACGGCGTCGACCACGTCAAGGTCGCCGAGGGCCTGGGCTGCAAGGCCATCCGGGTCACCGAGCCGGACCAGCTGGGCGCGGCCTTCGAGCAGGCGAAGAAGCTGGCCGCCGAGTACCGGGTGCCGGTCGTCGTCGAGGCGATCCTGGAGCGGATCACCAACATCTCCATGAGCCGCACCATGGACATCAGCGACATCTCCGAGTTCGAGGACCTGGCCACGGAGCCGGGCCACGCGCCGACGTCGATCAAGCCGCTGAAGGTCTGACGCCTCGCACGAGGTGGGAGGGCGGTCCGTCCGGGGGGACGGGCCGCCCTCCGGCGTTCTCGCGCCTTCCCCGTCCTCAGTCGAACCCGCCGCCCCCGCAGCCTCCCCACCCACCGGGATCGTGACCACCGTACGAGCCGCCGTGGCCGCCGCCGGAATGGTGATCCCCGCCGCAGTGGTGTCCGTCGCCGCCCGGTCGTTCATGCCCTCGTCGCCGACGATGCCGCGCAGGCCCGTCCCCCGGCCCCACGGGAAGAGGCCCTCGTCCGCCAGTGCGCCACGGCCGGTGAGCCCGGCATCCCGGG
Source organism: Streptomyces sp. NPDC030798 (assembly GCF_055572275.1). Lineage (NCBI taxonomy): Bacteria > Bacillati > Actinomycetota > Actinomycetes > Kitasatosporales > Streptomycetaceae > Streptomyces > Streptomyces sp. NPDC030798. The sequence goes on from NZ_JBVIDR010000004.1 coordinate 495,474, forward strand.
TGAAGCGCGGCAGCAGGGCGGTCAGCGCCCGCTCGCCGTACAGCGCGACGGCGAGCAGCACCTGATCGTCCGCCGGGCCGTCGCGGTGCTCGGGCAGTGGATGGCGCTCGCGCAGCGACGCCGGCAGGCGGCGGGCGGCCCGGGTGCGTCCCGGCGGCAGCGAGCGCAGCAGCCCCTGCGCCACGAGCTCGGCCCGCATGCGCGCGAGGGCCCGCCCCACCACCGCCCGGGCGGGCAACCCGCGCAGCCCCGCGGGCCGGTACAGGGCGGTGCGCACGGCCTTCTCCAGCGGATGGCGGAAGGGGGCGGCGTCCCGCGCCCCGGTCCTGTGCAGGGTGCCCGGCCGGCCGGCGTCGACCGTGCCGCGCAGATGCAGCCCGACCACGGCGACGGTCACGGCGGCGCGGGCGCCCGCCCGCAGCAGGGCGATCGCGCACGGATCCGGCGGAACCGATGGCGTGCGGTCCATGAGACCCCCCCGCGCGGGGCCCGCCGCCCCCGTGCCGGCGGGCCCCGCATGCCGGTGATGTGCCCGCCGGAGACGGCAGTTGAAGCCTTTCCGGGAGTGTTCAGAGCTTGATTTGAGGTTGCGCAGGCGGGATACGGCCGGTGCCGTGCGCCGCGCGGCTACAGCTCGTGCTCCGACAGCCCGGGCCAGTCGTCCGGGCCGCCGCCCTGCCATTCGATGAGGTCGCTCTCCTCGACCTCGACGCGGTCCAGGTCGGCCAGCCGCAGGATCTCGACGACGTCGTCCAGGTGGGAGGCGAGCCCCAGGGTCACCTCGCCCTCGGTGACGCGCCGGGAGCCGTCCAGTGCCGGGGCATGGACCACGATGTGCGGGTACTGCGTCGGATTGCCCATGGCATCAGCGTCCTGCGGATGCGACGCCCGCGCACGCCGGGCCGTCTCCCGGCAGCGCGAAGGCGCCCCCCTGGATCAGGGGGGCGCCTTCGCGCTCTGTGGTGCCCGTCCGACGGCGCGAGGCTGGGCGCGACAGAACATTCGCGCCGCCGGACGGAGTCGTGGCCGGGGACCGCGGCGGAGGCGACGGAGCCGGGGCGCCTTCCCTCTGGTCGAGAAGGGGCCCAGGTCCTTCACCACCGCACTGGCTCGCACACCGCCGCGGTCCTCGTCCTGCCCGCCGTGCCGATCGATCACCCCTCATCCGGATCGCTCGGCAGCGGGTCGTGAGCGTCCGGGGCCGGCCTCCCCGCCGGGACCCGGACGCGGCCTGTGGCTCAGTCCTCGCGCAGGGCGCGGACCGCCTCCTCCACACGCCGGCCGTAGTCCGGGTCGGCGGCGTGGAAGTGGGCCAGGTTCTTGTCGATCACGTCGTCGCGGGAGACCCGCGCGAGGCCGCCGGCGATGTTGGCGATGAGGCGGGACTTCTCCTCCGCCGACATCAGCCGGTACAGCTCGCCCGCCTGGAAGAAGTCGTCGTCCTTCGTGTGGAGCGGGGCCTCGTGGGCGCCGGTGTGGCCGGAGACGGCGAGCGGCGCCGACAGCGGGCGGCCGGTCTCCACGGGGCCGTCGTAGGAGTTCGGCTCGTAGTTCTTGGCCTGCCGGCCCTGGGCGTTGAGCGCCATGAAGCCGTCGCGGCCGTAGTTCCGGGCACCGCCCGGCACCGCCTTCGGGGCGTTGACCGGCAGCAGGGTGTGGTTGACGCCGAGCCGGTAGCGCTGGGCGTCCGCGTAGGCGAACAGGCGGCCCTGAAGCATCTTGTCCGGGGAGGGGCCGATGCCGGGCACGAAGTTGTTCGGGGAGAACGCGGCCTGCTCGACCTCGGCGAACACGTTGTCCGGGTTGCGGTCCAGGACCAGCCGGCCGACCCGCCGCAGCGGGTAGTCCTTGTGCGGCCACACCTTCGTCAGGTCGAAGGGGTTGAAGCGGTAGTCCGCCGCCTCGGCCGCCGGCATCAGCTGGACGTACAGGGTCCAGGACGGATGCACCCCGCGCTCGATCGCCTGGAGCAGGTCCGTCTGGTGGGAGTCGGCGTCCTGGCCGGCCAGTTCCTGCGCCTGCTCGGCGGACAGGCAGCGGATGCCCTGGTTCGTCTTGAAGTGGTACTTGACGAAGAAGGCCTCGCCCTCGGCGTTCGTCCAGGAGTAGGTGTGCGAGCCGTAGCCGTTCATGTGCCGGTACGACGCCGGGATGCCGCGGTCGCCCATCAGCCAGGTCACCTGGTGCGTGGCCTCGGGGGAGTGGGCCCAGAAGTCCCAGACGTTGTCCGGCTCCTGACGGCCCGTGAACGGATCCCGCTTCTGCGAGTGGATGAAGTCGGGGAACTTCAGCGGGTCCTTGATGAAGAACACCGGGGTGTTGTTGCCGACGAGGTCGTAGTTGCCCTCCTCGGTGTAGAACTTCACCGCGAAGCCGCGCGGGTCGCGCACCGCGTCCGCGCCGCCGAGGGAGTCGGCGACCGTGGAGAAGCGCACGAACACCTCGGTGCGCTTGCCGATCGCGCTCAGGAAGCCGGCGCGGGTGAAGCCGGTGACGTCGTCCGTCACCTCGAAGTGGCCGTACGCGCCGGAGCCACGGGCGTGCACCACACGCTCCGGGATCCGCTCGCGGTTGAAGCGCGCCAGCTTCTCCAGCAGGTGCTGGTCCTGGATCAGGAGCGGGCCGCCGACGCCGGCGGAGGCGGAGTTCTGGTTGTCGGCGACGGGGGCGCCGGACTCGGTGGTGAGCACGCGCTGCGGCATCGTGGACCTTCCGTACGGGTGTCAGCGGAAAGCTGTTTCCGCTTCGTGGAGCCTAGAAGTGGGGCGATCGAGGCGTCAACAGTTTGTTGAAGTCGGTTCCGGGCCGCGGCGCCGCCTGGGCGCGACAGGACAGGTGTCGGCGGCGCCGCGGCCCGGAAGTCTCGGGGGCGTCAGACCCGGGCGCCGGACAGGCGCTCCACGGCGCGCAGCAGCGCCGAGTGGTCCAGGCCGCCGTCGCCCTGCGCGCGCAGGGAGGCGACGAGCTGGGCGACCACGGCGCCGACCGGCAGCGCGGCACCGACGGTGCGGGCGGCGTCCGTGACGATGCCCATGTCCTTGTGGTGCAGGTCGATGCGGAAGCCAGGCTTGAAGTCGCGGTTCAGGAAGTTGTCCTTCTTGCGCGCCAGCACGGTGGAACCGGCCAGGCCGCCGCCCAGGACGTCCAGCGCGGCCTTCAGGTCCACGCCCGACTTCTCCAGGAAGACCACGGCCTCGGCGCACGCCTGGATGTTCACGGCCACGATCAGCTGGTTGGCCGCCTTCACGGTCTGGCCGGAGCCGTGCGGGCCGCACAGCACGATGGTCTTGCCGAGCGCCTCGAACACCGGCCGCGCCTCGTCGAAGTCGGCCTGGTCACCGCCGACCATGATCGACAGTACGGCCTCGATCGCGCCGGCCTCACCGCCGGACACCGGGGCGTCGAGCACGCGGATGCCCTTGTCCTTGGCGGCGGCGGCCAGGTCGATGGAGGTCTGCGGGGTGATCGAGGACATGTCGATCAGCAGGGCGCCGGACCTGGCGTTCTCCAGGATGCCGTCCGGGCCGTAGGCGATGGCTTCGACCTGCGGAGAGGCGGGGACCATCGTGATGACCACGTCGGCGTCGCGCACGGCCTCGGCGATCGAGGAGGCGACGGTGCCGCCGGCGGCGGCCAGCCGGTCCAGCTTCTCCTGCTCCAGCGTGAAGCCGGTGACCGGGTAACCCGCCTTGATCAGGTTCTCGGACATGGGCGAGCCCATGATGCCGAGGCCGATCCACGCGATCTTGGGGAGGGTGTTGCTCATGATGGGGGTGCCTCTCTCAACTGCTGTGCAACGTCAGGGGGTCAGCGCGCGGCCCGCGCTTCGCGCGGGAGCCAGTCGAAGGCCTCGGCGCTCGGGCGGTCGCCGGCCTTGTACTCCAGGCCCACCCAGCCGTCGTAACCGGCCTTCTTGAGCCGGCCGAGCAGCTCCTCGAGCGGGAGCGAACCCGTTCCGGGGGCGCCGCGGCCGGGGTTGTCGGCGATCTGGACGTGACCCGTCTTCGCGGCGTACGCCTCGATGACCGACGGCAGGTCCTCGCCGTTCATGGACAGGTGGTACAGATCCATCAGGAACTTGGCGTTCCCGAGGCCGGTCGCCTCGTTGACCTTGTCCACGACCTCGATCGCCTCGGGCGCGCTCACGATCGGGCACTTCGGCGACTCGGGCCGGTTGAGGGCCTCGATCAGGACGGTCCCGCCGACCCGGCCGACGGCCTCGGCCGCGAGGACCAGGTTCTCCAGGGCGAGCGCGTCCTGCTCGGCCGGGTCCACGCCGTCGACGCGGTTGCCGTACAGGGCGTTGAACGTCGTGCAGCCGAGCGACCCGGCGAAGGCGATGGCCACGTCGATGTTGGCGCGGAACTTCTCCGACTCCTCGCCCGGGACCGACAGGGCGCCGCGGTCCGGGCCCGGCAGTTGTCCGGCGTAGAAGTTCAGACCCGTGAGCTGTACATCCGCGTCCTCGATCGCCTTCCTCAGGGCGTCGAGCTCGGACTGCTCGGGGGTGGGGGAGTCGATCCAGGGCCACCACAGCTCGACCGCGGTGAAGCCGGCCGCGGCGGCGGCCGCGGGGCGTTCCAGGAGCGGGAGTTCCGTGAAGAGGATCGACAGGTTGACGTTGAAGCGCTGGTCTGCGGCTGTGCTCCATGCAAAACCTGGCATTCGGGCCGCGCTCCCTTCCGTGGGTCGAGATTCCGTATTACGGAAGTTTGTTTCTGCGTAATGGAAGACTGCCGTCGGGTGTCGGGGCTTGTCAAGGGGGGTCCGCAGGCGGAGCCGGTGGACCGGCCCCAAAATCCGTGCGGCGCGTTAGGTTGAGCGCGTGCGATTGAGAGTGGAGTTCACGACCGAACCGTTCGACCTCGACAAGGCGCCCGCGCACGCCGTGGTGGCCCGCGAGGTCATCGAGGCGGCCGAGCTGGACACCGTGGACGTCGGGCCGTTCGGCAACACGGCCGAGGGGGGCGCGGACAGCGTCCTCACCGCCCTGGACGCGCTGCTGCGCAAGTCCCTGGAGGCCGGCGCCACCCGGATCTCGCTCCAGGTCAACGTGATCGACGACGTGAGCGGGGAGGGTGGTAGGTGACCGCGGACGAGCCCTTCATCACGGCGGTGAAACCGCTGGTCGACGCCATGGGCGGGGAGATGCTCCCGCCCGACGAGGCCGGCCCCGAGGACGTCGTCCTCGCCTGGCAGGGCGTCGACGTCGTCGCCGTCCGCCTGCCCCAGCTCGCGGACTCCCTCGACCACATCCTCGCCGCCATGGAGCGCCGTCAGGGCCGGCCGCTGGCCGACCTGGACCGCAAGGCCAAGCAGGAGGTCGTACGCACTCTGGAGGCGCGGGGCGCCTTCGCCGTGCGACACGGCGTGGAGACCGTGGCGAGTGCGCTCGGCGTCAGCCGCTTCACGGTCTACAACTACCTGAACCGGGAGAAGGGCAGCTGACCGCCGCCTCGGCTTGTTACGCGGAATTTTCAACAAAGTGTTGACGTGGCGTTTCCGGGGGCGTTAGCTAGCGGCAGCCCGTTCAGCACGACGGCCGCCCCGGCGGCCACGGAGGCTCCCGTGACGTCGACTTCCACGCCCCCGGGCCTGACCCGGTTCAACGACCTGGAGGAGCGGGCGGCCCGTGCCGCCCTCCACGAGGCGTGCGCCTCCACCGAGTGGGCCCGGCGCCTGATCGCCGCCCGCCCCTACGCCACCGCCGACGACCTCTTCGCCGCCAGTGACGCCGCCATGGCGGAGCTGACCGCGGCCGACCTGGCCGAGGCCATGGCCGGCCATCCGCCCATCGGCCGCCCCAAGCCGGGCGACCCGACCTCCGCCCGCGAGCAGCGCGGCATGGCCGGCGCCTCCGAGGAGCTCAAGGCCGAGATGCTCGAACTGAACCTGGCCTACCAGGAGAAGTTCGGCCATGTGTTCCTGATCTGCGCCACCGGCCGGACCGGCGAGCAGATGCGCGACGCGCTCAAGGAGCGGATCGGCAACGCGCCGGAGCAGGAGCGGGAGATCGTCCGCACCGAGCTGGGCAGGATCAACCGCATCCGCCTGGCCCGACTCGTCGAAGAGGACGCCTGACCCATGAGCACCAGCACCACCGCCTCCGTGTCCACGCACATCCTGGACACCTCCGCCGGCCGCCCCGCCGAGGGCGTCGCCGTCCAGCTCTCCGCCCGCAGCGGGCGCACAGCGGACTGGCAGGCGCTCGGCGGCTCCGCGACCGACGCCGACGGCCGGTGCAAGGACCTGCCGGCCCTGCCGGAGGGGACCACCCACGTACGGCTCGACTTCGCGGTGGAGCCGTACTTCGAAGAGAGATCCGCCAAGAAGCAAGCCGATGCGCAGCAGGACGCCCCCGCGAATCGGGACAGCGGACCCGGCGTGTTCTTCCCGGAGGTGGCGATCACGTTCGCCGTCGTGCCGGGCGAGCACTACCACGTACCGCTGCTGCTCAACCCGTTCGGCTACTCCGTTTACCGAGGGAGCTAGCTAAAGATGCCCACCATCCTGGGACAGAACCAGTACGGCAAGGCCGAGAACCGAGTCGTCAAGATCACGCGGGACGGCGCCACCCACCACATCAAGGACCTCAACGTCTCCGTCGCGCTGAGCGGCGACATGGACGAGGTCCACTACTCCGGCTCCAACGCACACGTCCTGCCGACCGACACCACCAAGAACACGGTGTTCGCGTTCGCCAAGGAGCACGGCATCGAGTCCGCCGAGCAGTTCGGCATCCACCTCGCCCGCCACTTCGTCACCTCCCAGGAGCCGATCCACCGCGCCCGGATCCGCATCGAGGAGTACGCCTGGGAGCGCATCGAGACCTCCGACGCCAACTCCAGGTTCATCGGCGCCGACGAGGTCAAGCACTCCTTCGTCCGCAAGGGCCAGGAGACCCGCCTGACCCAGATCACCTACGACGGTTCCTCCTGGGAGGTGATCTCGGGCCTGAAGGACCTGACGGTGATGAACTCGACCAACTCCGAGTTCTGGGGCTACCTCAAGGACAAGTACACGACCCTGAAGGAGGCCTACGACCGCATCCTGGCCACCTCGGTCTCCGCCCGCTGGCGGTTCAACTGGACCGACGACGAGCAGAAGGCGCCGCACTGGGAGAAGTCCTACGAGCAGGTCAAGAAGCACATGCTCCAGGCCTTCGCCGAGACCTACTCCCTCTCCCTGCAGCAGACGCTGTACCAGATGGGCTCGCGCATCATCAACAACCGCAGCGAGATCGACGAGGTCCGCTTCTCGCTGCCGAACAAGCACCACTTCCTGGTCGACCTGGAGCCCTTCGGGCTCAAGAACGACAACGAGGTGTACTTCGCCGCCGACCGGCCCTACGGCCTGATCGAGGCGACCATCCTCCGGGACGGCTGCGAGCCGCGCATCCCGGTGGACCTGACCAACCTCTGACCACCCTCTCTCGGCACCCGTGACCGGGGAAGCATCCGGGACACCCGATCCCCCGGTCACGGCACTCAACTCCCAGGGTCCTGCCGTGCCCGATCATTTCAGTCCACTGAGCGAAAAGGACGAATCATGGCAGCAGCCCAGCGCATCGTCATCGAGAACGGTGCGATCGCGACGGTCGACGCCGACGGCACCGAGTACGCCTCCGGACACGTGGTGCTCGCCGGCAACCGGATCGAGGCGGTCGGCGCGGGCAAGGCCCCCGAGGGCCTGGACAACGTCGTACGCCGCATCGACGCCACCGGGCACCTCGTGACCCCCGGTCTGATCAACACCCACCACCACTTCTACCAGTGGATCACCCGGGGCCTGGCCACCGACCACAACCTCTTCAACTGGCTCGTCGCGCTCTACCCGACCTGGGCGCGCATCGACGAGCCGATGGTGTACGCGGCGGCCCAGGGCTCGCTCGCCATGATGGCCCGCGGCGGCGTCACCACCGCCATGGACCACCACTACGTCTACCCGCAGGGCTCCGGCGACCTCTCCGGCGCGATCATCCGCGCCGCCCGAGAGACGGGCGTCCGCTTCACCCTGGCCCGCGGCTCCATGGACCGCAGCGAGAAGGACGGCGGCCTGCCCCCGGACTTCGCCGTCGAGACCCTCGAGGGCGCCCTCGCCGCCACCGAGGCCACCGTCAAGGAGCACCACGACGCCTCCTTCGACGCGATGACCCAGGTCGCCGTCGCCCCCTGCTCCCCGTTCTCCGTCTCCACCGAACTCCTGCGCGAGGGCGCCGAGCTGGCCCGCCGTCTCGGCGTACGGCTGCACACCCACGGCTCGGAGACCGTGGAGGAGGAGAAGTTCTGCCACGAGCTGTTCGGCATGGGCCCGACCGACTACTTCGAGTCCACCGGCTGGCTGGGCGAGGACGTGTGGATGGCGCACTGCGTCCACATGAACGACTCCGACATCGCCGCCTTCGCCCGTACGAAGACCGGTGTCGCGCACTGTCCCTCGTCCAACGCCCGGCTGGCGGCGGGCATCGCGCGGGTGCCGGACATGCTCGCCGCCGGCGTGCCCGTGGGCCTCGGCGTCGACGGCACCGCCTCCAACGAGTCCGGCGAACTCCACACCGAGCTGCGCAACGCCCTGCTGATCAACCGGCTCGGCGCGCACCGGGAGGCCGCGCTGAACGCCCGGCAGGCGCTGCGGCTCGGCACCTACGGCGGCGCCCAGGTGCTCGGCCGGGCGGCCGAGACCGGCTCGCTGGAGGCGGGCAAGCTGGCCGACCTGGTGCTGTGGAAGCTGGACACCCTCGCCCACGCCTCCATCGCCGACCCGGTGACCGCGCTGGTCTTCGGCGCGGCCGCCCCCGTCACCGCCTCCTTCGTGGACGGCCGGCAGATCGTCGAGGACGGCCGTCTGCTCACCGTCGACGAGGACGCGATCGCCCGCTCCACGCGGGATCAGGCCCAGCGTCTGGCGCGGATCGCCGCGCAGGGCTGAGCGGCCCGAGAACTCCGGCCGGGAGGGACGGCTCCCGGCCGGTGGCCGTGGACCCGAACAGGGTTTGCGGCGGCCGTCTCCGGGGCGCGCGTCAAGGCGCGCGCCCCGGACGGTCACCGTCCCATGCCCCTCGCGCACCACCTCCCTGAAACCACGTCAGAGCCGACGTGTCCCACCGACCGGAGGAGCCGCCGTGCCCGCCCACCCCGTCGATGCCGACGAGCAGCCGGTCCACCCCGTGGACGAGAAACTCCCCGCACTGAAGATGGCGACCAGCGGCCTGCAGCACGTGGCCGCCATGTACGCGGGCGTCGTCGCCCCGCCCCTGATCGTCGGCGCGGCCGTAGGCCTGTCCGGCACCGACCTCACCTTCCTCACGGGCGCCTGTCTGTTCACGGCCGGCCTCGCCACCTTCCTGCAGACCCTCGGCATCTGGAAGATCGGCGCCCGGCTGCCCTTCGTCAACGGCGTCACCTTCGCCGGGGTCGCCCCGATGACCGCGATCGTCGCCTCCACCAAGGACAGGTCGGACGCGCTGCCGGTCATCTTCGGCGCCGTGATCGTCGCGGGCCTCCTCGGTTTCCTGTTCGCCCCCGTCTTCTGCAAGGCGATCCGCTTCTTCCCGCCCGTCGTCACGGGTACGGTCATCACCCTGATCGGCGTCTCCCTCCTCCCGGTCGCCTTCAACTGGGCCCAGGGCCCGAACCCCGCCGCGCACGACTACGGCTCGCCGACCAACCTCGGCCTCGCGGGCGTCACCCTGCTGCTCGTGCTGCTCCTGCGCCGGTTCACCCGGGGCTTCACCAAGCAGATCGCGGTGCTGCTCGGCCTGGTCGCGGGCACGGTCGTCGCGATCCCGTTCGGCGTCACCGACTTCGGCGCGGTCACCCGGGCGGACGTGGTGGGCTTCCCGGCCCCGTTCCACTTCGGCGCCCCGCAGTTCCACCTCGCCGCGATCCTGTCGATGTGCGTGGTGATGGTGGTGTCGATGACCGAGTCGACCGCCGACATGCTGGCGCTCGGCGAGGTCGTCGAACGCCCCTCGGACGAGCGGACCATCGCGGCCGGCCTGCGCGCCGACACCCTCGGCTCGGCCCTCAGCCCCCTCTTCAACGGCTTCATGTGCAGCGCCTTCGCGCAGAACATCGGCCTGGTCGCGATGACCAGGATCCGCAGCCGGTTCGTCGTCGCCGCCGGCGGCGGCTTCCTGGTGCTGATGGGCCTGTGCCCGATGGCAGCCTCGCTCATCGCCGTCGTACCGCGGCCCGTTCTCGGCGGCGCCGGTGTCGTCCTGTTCGGCTCGGTCGCCGCGAGCGGCGTGCAGACGCTGGTCCGGGCCGGCCTGGAGAAGGACAACAACGTGCTGATCGTGGCCGTCTCCCTAGCCGTCGGCATCATCCCGATCACGGCGCCGGGGTTCTACCACGCCTTCCCCGACACCGCGAAGATCGTCCTGGACTCCGGCATCTCCACCGGCTGCGTCACGGCGGTCCTGCTGAACCTGGTCTTCAACCACCTCGGCCGGGGCGGCGAGGCCGCGGACGTCACCCACCCGATGGAACCGGGCGAGGAACTGGCCCCCGTGCACTGACCCGCCCGGGGCGGGGCGGGTGAGGCAACCGCCCACCCCGCCCCGCCGCATGCGGCAGTCTTGGCCGCATGAACGAGTCCGGCCGTGTGGAGGCCTTCAGCGACGGGGTGTTCGCCATCGCCATCACCCTGCTCGTCCTGGACATCAAGGTGCCCCCGGTCGGCGGGACGGGCGACCTGTGGCGGGCACTGGGCGAGCAGTGGCCGTCGTACGCCGCGTACGTCGTGAGCTTTCTCGTCATCGGCATCATGTGGGTCAACCACCATCAGCTGTTCAGCTTCGTCGCCCGGGTCGACCGGACGCTGATGTTCCTCAACCTGCTGGTGCTGATGGTGGTCGCCGCCGTGCCCTGGCCGACGGCGCTGCTCGCCGAGTATCTGCGCGAGGGGGACCGGGCCTCGCACGCGGCCGCCGCCGTGTACAGCCTGGTGATGGTCGCGATGGCGCTCGCCTTCCAGGGCCTGTGGTGGCACCTCACCCGCACCGGCCACCTCTTCGACGCCCGCGTGGACGTCACGGCCGCCCGGTCCACCCGCGCCCGGTTCGCCCTGGGCACCCTCGGCTATCCCTTGACCGTCGGCCTGGCCTTCGTCTCCGCCCCCCTGACCCTGGCCGCCCACGGCCTGCTCGCCCTCTACTACGGCTTCAACCAACTCCCGGTTCCGACCCACCGGGACCGGGCCACACCATGAGGTTGGCCAGCAGCTCGGCCTGCTCGACGGCGTCGTCCAGCGCGTGGTGCGTATGCCGGCGCCGGGACAGCAGATGCCTCGGCATCGTGCCCTTGGCCACCGCCCGCAACGGCAGCCCGGCCTTGGTGGCGTACAACGTCTTCATGTCCAGGCAGCCCGAGTGCCCGAAGGGGCTCTCCCCGGTGAAGCGGATCAGGTACCAGTACAGGAACGTCCAGTCGTACGACGCCGGGTAGCCGCACATCACCGGCTGGGCACCCGCACTCACCTCGCGGACCCAGGCGCTGAACTCGGCGAGCGCCACGGGTGGTTCGGCGCCGTCGGTCTTCAGTCGGTCACGGTCCAGACCGCTGACCGCCAGCGCCTCCGGCACGAACTCCTCGGAGATGGGACGCAGTTCGCGGTAGAACGTCAGCTCCTCCGGGTCCGCCGGGGTGAAGCCGTGGGCGTCCTGGGTGCCGGCCACGGCGGCGCCGATGCTCAGCATCGAGTAGGGCCCGGGGATGGGGCCGTCGGCCTCGACGTCGACGGAGATGCAGCGGCTGGGCCGGACACGTCGTGACATGGGACCGGAGCATGGCAGCAGTCGCCGCCGCGCGCACCCGAATTCGGGCCGGGACCGGGGCGGCCGGGCGCCGGCTACAGGCCGAACAGGGCCAGGTCCGTCGACAGTTCCCGGAACACCTCCTGGGGCTCGGTGACCAGCCTGCGCTTCTCGAGGTCCAGCATGCCGCCCACCGCGACGACCTCGGCCGCGAGGGTGCCGTCGGTCTTGCGTATCTCCTGCCGGATCCGGAACGTCTTGCCGACGCCCCACTCGAACTCGCAGGTCACGTCGACCTCGTCACCGGCGAGCAGCTCGCGGTGGTAGCGGATCGTCGTCTCCAGCGCCACCGGCCCCACGCCCCGGCCGACGAGCCGCGCCTGGCTCACCCCGGCGGCCTGGAGCAGCGACCAGCGGGCGTGCTCCGCGTAGTTCAGGTACACCGCCTGGTTGAGGTGGCCCTGCACATCGGTCTCGTATCCGCGGACGGTCACGCGCACGGAAAACGGTTCACTCACGACTTCCCCTTCTCGTGTACGACGCACTGATCCCCCGATCCTGACACGGCGTTCACGCGCGGCGCGGCGAAGCGAGCAGATAGCGGATGCGCGTCCGCGGCTCCGTGTACTCCCCGGCCTGCCAGCCCGCCCGCTCCAGCGTGGCCGCGCACGCCCGCAGGGTCTGCCCGTCCGGTCCGTACACGGCGACCGCCTCCGGCTGCGGGGTGGCACGCACCCGGTACCCGTCCCCCTCCGGGCCCTGCGGCCGGTGCCCGGCCGCCTCCAGGGCGAGCGCGGCGGCCCGGACCAGATGCGTGCGCTCCCAGCCGCACGGGCGGTCGGTGGCACCGCCCGGGTTGGTCATCCGGCGCAGCTCCAGCAGCCCCTGCCAGGCGTTGTGCACCTCCCGCAGCCGCGCGGGGCCGGAGGCGGGCACCCCCTCCTCCCCACCGACCCGGGCGGTGAACACCCCGGCGTCCGACGCCGGCTCCTCCGGGTCGGCCTCCGGCGCGGCCTCGCGTATGCGATGCCCCGCCGGCGTGAGGAAGTGGGCGTGCGGCGGCCGCGGGTGCCGGAAGGCGAGCCCCCGCTTCACCAGCGCGGCGAGCTGCGCCTCCGTCCCGCGCAACCGCCCGGTGACCGGATCGGCACCGTCGATGACACGCCGCTGCGCGGCACTGGGCGGTCGGGTCACGGCATGCTCCCTCCGACGTCGTACCTTCCCCGGAACCACCGGACGGGCGGCCCGTTCGAAGACTACGACCCACCTCTGACAACGCCCCACGACCAGCACGACACGAGGCCGCTTCCTCCTCCGCAGGCCCCTGCCCGGACTGCCGAGGCGGTCCCGCCCCCGAGACTCGCCGCCCCTAACCCTCCGCCCGCAAGTTCCACCCCGCCACCACCGGGCGTTCGTGTTCTGTGCCGAGGTGGCAGAGGGTGCCGGTGGTCAGTTGGAAGAGGGCGCCGGCCGACGGGGGCAGGCCGAGTCGGCGGGCGGTGAGGACGCGCAGGAAGTGGCCGTGGGCGACCAGGACCACGACGCCCTCCGTGCGGGCGAGCGCCGCGTCCACCTTGCCGAGCATCCGGTCGGCCCGCGCACCGACCTCCGCCACGCTCTCCCCGGGATGCTCCGGGGGACCCGGCGCCACCCCGTCGTCGAACAGGAACCAGCCGGGCCGGGTGCGCTGGATCTCCACCGTGGTCACGCCCTCGTACCCGCCGTAGTCCCACTCGCGCAGGTCGGCGTCGATCCGGGCCTCGCGGACCCCGATCAGCTCCGCGGTCTCCCGGGCCCGCTGCAGAGGGCTGACGAAGGCGGCGCCGATGCGGTACGACCGGATCAGTGGAACCAGCCGCCGCGCCTCCTCCCGCCCGTGCTCGGTGAGCGGCACGTCCGTCCACCCGGTGTGCCGCCCGGACCGCGACCACTCGGTCTCCCCGTGCCGGACGAGAAGGAGATCACCCACGTCCGCCGTTCCCTTCCTGCCGGGTACGTCAGTGACCGGCAGCGTACGCGACGCAGGCGGCCCGCTCCGGTAGCCGGAAGCCGAACCGCGCGCTGTGCGCTCAGCCGGACCCGGCGTGTTCCTGACCGGCACCGGCTTCCGCCCCGGGGTACGCGAAGTCGTACACGACGAAGTCGGTGATCCGGCGGTATCCGAGACGCTGGTAGAGGGCGTTGCTGGTGGGGTTGGCCGCGTTCGTGTACAGCACGACCTCCTGGGCGCCCGCGGCCAGCGCGGCCCGGGTCACCTCGACCGTCACGGCGCCGGCGTAGCCGCGGCCGCGGAGGTGGGCCGGGGTGTAGACGGGGTCGACCCGGGCCTGGCCGCCGACCGTCGGGTTCACCCCCGCCATGGAGACGGGCGTGCCGTCCGGGGTCTCCCAGAACGTGTAGCGCTTCTCGGCGAAGCGGGTGCCGGCCCAGGTGGCGGCGTCGATGGTGACGGCCTCGCCGACGTCCGCGGCGAACTCACGGCACCAGCGCATGAGGTGCTCGTGGTCCTGCTCGCCCACGACCCGGCCCCGCCCCTCCGGTACCGGCTGCGGCGGGGTGAGCGTGCCGAGCCGGTACAGGTGGAGCCGGACGCGGGGCGTCGGCGTCGCGCCGGTGCGCCGCTGCCAGGCCTCGGCGAAGGCGGTGGCGGTGCTGTGGTCCGCGGTGAGGGAGGGAAGAGGGCGCCCGAGGGCGAGCAGGTGGGCGGCGAGGCCGTCGGCCTGCTCGGGAGTGAGCGGGGTGACGTTCACTCCGCGGGACGGGAAGCGGTAGTAGGTGGCCTGCACCTCGCCCGCCCGCTCCAGCCGGCCGAGGACGGGGAACAGGCCGCCGTACGCGTCCGCCCCGAGCGTGCGCAGTTTCTCGGTCACGGACAGCGGTGTGGTGTGCAGGGCGGGGCGCGAGCGCAGGAAGTCCCCGGCGCGGTCGAGGAAGCAGTCGACGTCTTCGGTGAGGTGCCAGTCGTCCGGAGGCATGCCTCATGATCCCCGATGGGCTCGGCCGCCGGGCGGAGTCCGCGAAACGGGTCGGGCCGGGTCGGCCCCGCGCGCCCCGCCGGACTCCTCCGGTCTGCGAGCCCGCTACTGACGGTATCCGCTCAGGAAGCGGCCGATGCGGCCGATCGCCGCTTCCAGGTCGTCCGCGTGGGGCAGGGTGAGGATGCGGAAGTGGTCGGGGCTGGGCCAGTTGAAGCCGGTTCCCTGGACGACCTGGATCTTCTCGCGGAGAAGGAGGTCCAGGACGAACTTCTCGTCGTCGTGGATCTTGTGCACCTTGGGGTCGAGGCGCGGGAAGGCGTACAGGGCGCCCTTGGGCTTCACGCAGGAGACGCCGGGGATCTCGTTCAGCCGCTCCCAGGCCACGTTGCGCTGCTCGTGCAGCCGGCCGCCGGGGCTGGTCAGGTCGCTGATGGACTGGCGCCCGCCGAGCGCGGCCTGGATGGCGTACTGGGCGGGCGCGTTGGCGCACAGCCGCATGGAGGCCAGCATGGTCAGGCCCTCCAGGTAGTCCTTCGCGTGCTGCTTCGGCCCCGTCACCACCAGCCAGCCCGAGCGGAAGCCCGCCACGCGGTAGGTCTTGGACAGGCCGCAGAAGGTGAGCACGACCAGGTCGGGGGCGAGCGCGGCGGTCGAGTGGTGAACGGCGTCGTCGTAGAGGATCTGGTCGTAGATCTCGTCGGCGAAGACCATCAGGCCGTGCCGGCGGGCGAGGTCGAGGATGCCCTCCAGGACCTCCTTCGGGTAGACGGCGCCCGTGGGGTTGTTCGGGTTGATGATCACCACCGCCTTGGTGCGGTCCGTGATCTTCGACGCCAGGTCGGCCAGGTCCGGGGTCCAGTCGGCCTGTTCGTCGCACAGGTAGTGCACCGCCTTGCCGCCCGCCAGTGTCGTCACGGCTGTCCAGAGCGGGAAGTCCGGGGCGGGGATGAGGATTTCGTCGCCGTCCTCGACCAGCGCCTGTACGGCCATGGAGACCAGCTCCGAGACGCCGTTGCCGAGGAAGACGTCGTCGACCCCGACCTCCAGGCCCAGCGTCTGGTAGCGCTGGGCGACCGCACGCCGGGCGGAGAGGATGCCGCGCGAGTCCGTGTAGCCGTGCGCCCGCGGCAGCATCCGGATCATGTCCTGGAGGATCTCCTCCGGCGCCTCGAAGCCGAACAGCGCGGGGTTGCCGGTGTTCAGGCGCAGCACGCTGTGGCCCGCCTCCTCCAGCGCGTTGGCGTGCTCGATCACCGGGCCGCGGATCTCGTAACAGACCTCGCTGAGCTTGTTCGACTGCCGGAACTCCATGCGCCCCTCCGGAAACTCGTGTTGCTTGGTTTTACCAAGTGGGAGCTTGGAAAGTCCAACAACCCGTCTAGACTGCGTCGCATGTCACCTCGCCGAAGCTACGACCAGTACTGCTCCGTCGCCCGCGCGCTCGATGCCGTCGGGGACCGCTGGACCCTGCTGATCGTCCGGGAGTTGCTGGCCGGCCCGCGCCGCTACACGGACCTGCACGCGGACCTGCCGGGCGTGAGCACGGACGTACTCGCCTCACGGCTGAAGGACATGGAACGCGACGGCCTCGCCACCCGCCGCCGGCTGCCGCCCCCCGGCGCCGCCTACGTCTACGAACTCACTCCCCGCGGACGTGGGTTGCTGCCCGTACTGCAGGCGCTCGGGCGGTGGGGCGAGGGGGACCTGGAGGAGCGGCGGCCCACCGACGCCGTGCGCGCCCACTGGTTCGCGCTGCCCGTGCTGCGGGGCCTGGAGGGCGAAGGGCTCGTCGAAGTCCAGCTGGACGAAGGGGACTTCCACCTGTACGTCGGCGCGGAGGACGGACCGGTGTACGGCGACGGTCCCGCGCCCCGCGAGGCCGACGCGCGGCTCGTCATGGACGCCGAGACGTGCGCGGCCCTCGCCCGGGGCGAGACCGGCCTGCCGGACGCCGTCCGCGCCGGACGGGTCACCGTGACCGGCGGGGGCACCCTCGCCAAGGCCCTCCGGGAGGGCTGAGACAGCAGAAGGCCCGCCCCGCGGGCGGGCCTTTTGGGTGCGTGATGTCGTCAGACGTTCGGCGGTACCCGGGACGGCCGCCCCGAGCCGCGCGTCAGCGCGTATCCACCGATCCCCGCCAGCGCCGCCAGCACACCACCGATCGCGGTCCACACCCACCGGTCGGACCACCAGCCGGAGGACCAGCCGTCGTCCGGCTCGATGCTCGACAGCACCGCCGACTTCGTGTCCGAACCGTCCTTCTCCGCCTCCGACTTGGCCGCGATCCCGGGCACGAGCGGCTTCGCCAGCGAGCCGTCCACGGCCGCCGCGCCGCCGATGTCCTTGGAGTCGACGCGCAGCTCGGCGCTCACCGGCAGGCCGAGGCCGGAGGAGGCGAGGTCCACCACCGTGAGCCGGACGTAGTACGTGCCCGGCAGCGGATCGTTGGCCCACGGCTCCGACCAGGCGCGCACGGTGCGCAGCACACAGGCCAGCTCGACGGTGGACGTCCCCTGCTCGGCGGTGCGGGTGGCCGCGCCGTACTGGCAGGACTGGCGGCGCCGCAGACCGTCGTACACGTCGATCTGCCAGGTCTGCGCGCCGTGCGTCTGCGGCAGCTTCACCGTCGCCCTGACGGTCGGGCGCTGTCCGGCGTCGGCCGGGAACGACCAGTACAGGTAGTCCCCGGTGGAGCCGGACGCGGTGGCCTCCTGCCCCTGCTCGATCTCCGTCGCCGTACGGAAGGAGGTGCCCGCCTGAGTGGGCGCCCCGCCGTCGGACGAGGCGCTCGGGGAGGGGGAGGAGTCGGCGGCCGCCGGCCCGGCGGCCAGGCCGAGCGCCAGCAGGGCGGTGCTCAACACTCGTGTGACACGCATCAGTTCGTCCTCCAGACCGCGACCCGCCAGCGCGACAGCCAGCCCCACACCAGACCGGCCAGGAAGCCGGTCAGCACCAGCGCGCCCAGCAGCCACCAGCCGCGCCCGAGGCCGAAGGAGGCCACGTCGCTCGCCCGGTCCGGGCCGTCCACGACGTCGACCGTCAGCTCCAGCGGCAGACCAGGTGTCGTCTTGACGCCGGCCGCGGCCGAGAAGGAGTTGGTGACCTGCAGACACACCGTCTCGGCGGGGGCGTTCTCGTCGTCGCTCTCCGGCCGCGGGTAGCGCAGGCCCGTGGAGATCACGTCCGTACGGCCGGTGCCCGCCGCCTCGCCGCGCACGATCTCCCGGCCGTGCACGGTCACCGCCCGCAGCAGCACTCCGTAGTCGGGGTGCACGGCCCGGTCGTCCGCCACGGACACCGAGGCGCGCAGCTCCTGGCCGGGGTCGACGTCCACCTTGTACCAGCGCTGCCGGCCGAACTCCGCACGGTCGGTGTACAGCCCGGACTTCAGGGACGGCGCCTTCGCGCATTCCGTCGCGCCCTCGGTGGCCACCGGCGTCACCACCGGATCGGCGGCCCGGTCCACCAACTGGCCGACGCGGTCCGACAGTTCCTCCTTGTGCCGGACGTCGGTGTAGGTGCCTCCGGTCGCGTCCGCGATACAGCTGAGCTGCTCGCGGGTCTTGGCGTCGGGCACCAGGCCGAGGGTGTCGATGGTCAGCCCGATGCCCTGGGCGGCTATCTCGCGGGCCACCTCGCACGGGTCGAGCGGCTGGCAGGTGTCCTCGCCGTCGCTGATCAGGACGATGCGGCGGGTGCCGTCGCCGCCCTTCAGGTCGTCCGCCGCCTTCAGCAGCGCGGGACCGATCGGCGTCCAGCCGGTCGGGGCCAGCGTCGCCACCGCGGTCTTCGCCTCCGTCCGGTTCAGCGGGCCGACCGGGTACAGCTGCGCGGTGTCCTTGCAGCCCTCCTTGCGGTCGTTGCCGCGGTAGTTGGCGCCGAGGGTGCGGATGCCGAGCCGCACCTCCTCCGGGGTGGCGTCGAGCACCTCGTTGAACGCCTGCTTCGCCGCGGCCATCCGGGAGCCGCCGTCGATGTCCCGTGTGCGCATGGAACCGCTGACGTCCAGCACGAGCTCGACCTTGGGAGCCGCCTGCTCCGTCTCGTCGGCGACAGCTCCGCCGGGGAACGCGATCCCGGCTGCCAGGGCGGCGAGCAGGGCACAGACGCCCGCCGCCAGCCGTTGTCTTCTGATCATCGGCGGATCCTATTGATCTACGGCGCCGGGTTCCAAAACGAGCGGGTTGGGCAGCGCGGTCCACTGGTCGCCGGGGATGTCCGGGGACAGCCGCATCAGCGTCAACGCCTTGGCGGGCACCGGGCCTTCGCGCAGCGCCACGAGGTCGGCGGTGCGGGGCAGGTCCGCCAGCGCGGCCGACAGCGCCGCGCCCAGCGCCGGCCCCGAGCCCGCCGTACCGGCGAGTGCGCCCGCCACCAGGGAGCCGAACAGCTTGCGTCGCAGGGCGGTCGGGTCGTCCGTGACCAGACGTCCCGTCAGGCCCCGCGCCGTGATGCCGTGCCGGGCCAGACGCGCGGGGCTGATCCGGACGTCCGCCAGGTCGCGGTAGACGAGGCGGCACGGCGTGCCGTCGGCGGCCAGGATCACCAGCAGGTTCTGGCCATGGGCCTCCAGCGCCACCCCCAGGTCCAGCAGGCGCAGCCCGACCGTCAGGGCCAGCCTGGCGAACGCGGTGAGCCAGCCGGGCGAGTCCGGCAGGCCGGTGCCGGCCAGCGCGGCCACCGGCAGCACCCGCTCGCCCGGACCCGCGTACACCTCGGGCGACTCCCGCAGCAGCGCGGCCAGGTCGGGCGAGTGGGCGGTGACCGCGCCCAGGGTGCGGGTCACGTGCAGCAGGCCGTCCGTGCGCGCGGCCAGGTCCACGGCGAGGGACGTGAGCGCCGCCGATGCCTCGATGGAGTACACCGAGATGTCCCGCACCGACGAGGTCAGCCGGGCGCTCAGCGCCGTCTTCACATGCGGGCCGCCGGGCAGGGCCAGGGTGCGCAGGGACATCAGCGGGTGCGCCCGCCGCCACGGGTCGTACGACCGCTTGAGCACGTGGGCCGCCTGCCAGGGGTGCACCGGCACCCGCAGCCGGCCCGGCGCGCTGAGTTCCTCCGGCCACCGACCGGACACCAGGCACTCCCCGGCCGGTACCGCGACCGTGCCCAGCTCCACCACCGGCCGGTGCTCCGGACCGTACGCGAGCTGGTCGGCGACCGAGAAACCGGGGCGCGCACGGCAGCCGGGGTGGAACGGGTGCCCGTCCACCACCCGCTGCTCCCACTCCCAGTCCCGCCCGGGCCACTCCTTCGGGTGATCCGCGCCGGCCCGGGACAGCGCCAACGACGCCGTGCTGTGGTCGAGTTCGGCCGCGAAGCCCGCCGCGTGCGGCACCGCCAGGTCGGTCATCAGGCGCGCCGGATCGTCGTGGCGCTCGCGGTCCAGACGGACGGCGGTGACCTGGGCGCCGGTCGCGTACGGGTCCGCGTGCGGGCCGTGCAGCGTCCTGCCGTCGGCCAGCCGCAGGGCGACGCCGTACGACCCCCGGACCCTGCCGGTCACCCACGGCAGCGGCTCATGGACGAACGCCCGCCACAGCCGGGTCAGCACCGCCGCGCGGGCGCCCGGCAGCTCCGCCCGGTACCGGGGCAGCAGTCCCGGCCGTACGGCGGCCAGCTCCTCGGCGAGCTCGGCCTCGGCGGTGGGGGAGTGGGACACGGTCGGCTCCTCGGATCCGGACGGCTGGTCGGCCACGTCACGACACGGTCCTCGACGACGACGAACCGGATCGGCAGACCGGATCGGACGGCGACGACACACCTGACGACAGACATACTGATCGCGTTCGGTCCCGTTGACGAAGGACTGACGAAGGACGAATGGATCGCGTGGACCTCAAGCCTCCCGCCGACGCCGTCGGACAGCGCGCCGACGCGTACGCGGCCGCCCCCCTCCTCAACTGCCTGCTGCGCGAGGTGGCCGAGCCACTCCCCGATTCCGGCGAGCGCAGGGTCTACCGGCTGCCCGGCACCGGCCGCCTGCTGCGCGTGCGCCCCGGCCGGCGCCCTGCCGAACCCGAGCTGCGCACCGCCGGCGTCTGGCACCGCCTCGACCACCCGGAGCTGGTCAAACTGGTCGCCGAGGAACTGCGCCGGCACACCGGGCTGCCCGGCGGCGACCTGCCCACCGAGATGACCGACAGCCGGGACGCGGTCGCCGCGCTGCTCACCGCCCGCGCCCGGGCGACCCCGCCCGCGGACCCCTATCTGCGCTCCGAGCAGTCCCTGATCACCGGCCACCCCCACCATCCGGCCCCGAAGGCCCGCGGCGGCGGCCCGGTCGCCTCCTGGCTGCCCTATGCCCCGGAGGCCCACGCGCACTTCCCGCTGGTGCTGCTCGGTGTCCGCGAGGACCAGGTCGCCGAGGAGGGCGACACCCGCGCGCTCGACGCCCTCGCGACCGCCCCGCCCGGCTACCGGCTGCTGCCCGCCCACCCCTGGCAGCTCGGTCTCGTCGCCCGTGAGCTCGCCCCCGCCTTCGCCGACGGCCGCCTCCTCCGGCTCGGCACCACCGCCTTCGACGCCTGGCCCACGGCGGCCGTCCGCACCCTCTACGAACCCCGGCGCGACCTGTTCCTGAAGTTCAGCCTGGACGTCCGCATCACCAACGACATCCGCCGGCTGTGGCGCCACGACCTGCTCCGGCTGCGCCGCACCGACACCGCCGCCGGCCGTGCCTTCGCCGCGCTGGGCCCGCCCGCGGCCTGGCTGAGCGACCGCGGCTACCGCACCGCCGCCTTCGCCTTCGAGGAACTCGCCGTCCTCGTCCGGGACGGGCTGCGCGGCCACCTCCTGCCCGGCGCGACCCCGCTGCTCGCCGCCGGGCTCGCCGAGGGCTTCGAGGGCAGCCCGGCGGCCGCCGCGGCCGACCCGGAGGGGTGGTGGGAGGCGTACCTGCGGCAGGTCGTCCCGCCCGCCCTCACCGCCTTCCACGACCAGGGGCTGGTCCTCGAGGCCCATCTGCAGAACACCCTGGTGGCCGTGGACCCGGCCGGTACGCCCGTCCAGGCGCTGTTCCGCGACGCCGAGGGCGCCAAGCTGCTCGGGGACGTCACCCGCGCCGCCGGCTGGGAGCGACTGGTGTACTGCCTGGTCGTCAACCACCTCACCGAGATCGCCGGCGCCCTCGCCGAGCACCACCCCGGCCTCGACCCCTGGCCCGCGGCCCGTCGCGAACTGGCCCGCCACCCGCTCCCGGAGATCCCCGCGCTCCTCGCCTCGCCCACCCTCCCCGGCAAGACGAACCTCCTCCTGCGCTGGACCGGCGCGGACGGCGCCGCCGCCCGCTACCTGCCCCTGCCCAACCCCCTGCGCGCGCCATGACGCGGCGGCCGCGGACGCCGGGTCGCCCCCGCACCGGACAGGGTGGCGTGCGCGCCGCCGTCGGCGGCCGGACGCCGGCCGGACACGGACGCCTCGCGCGGCAGGCGCAGCCCGGCCTCGCCTTTCGCGTCCCCTGACCGGCCGGCGGCCCTTCTTTCCCTGTCCGTCACGCGCCCGACGCCACTGCTTGGGGGCGGGGGTCAGTTCCGGGCGCGGCGGCCGCTGCGGCGGGGTGCGGGCTCGGCGCCGTTCAGCAGGTTCTGCCGCCGATCCTCGCCGTGCTCCTCGACCTGGAGCACGACGCTGCGCAGCGCCTCGGCGAGGCTGCGGCACTCGGCGTCGGTGAGCCGGGCGGTGACGAAGGCCTCCTCGTCGTTGAACGCCGGGAACACCCGCTGCATGAATTCCTCGCCCTCGTCGGTGAGGCTGAGCAGCACCAGCCGCCCGTCGCTCGGATGGCCCGCGCGGCGCAGCAGGCCCCGGTTCTCCAGGGTGCGCGCGACGCCGGTCAGGGTGCCCTTGGAGATGCCCGCCTCCTCCGCCACGTGCCGGGTCTCCGACTCGCCCCACACCCAGACCACCCAGAGCACGACGAAAGCCGTCCAGGTCAGGTCGGACTCGCGCAGCACGGAGTTCTCCAGGTGCTGGCGCACCGCGGCGGCGGCCCGGTAGATGTTCGCCACGGCCGCCATCTGGTCCCGGCGGACCGGGAAGCCGCCCAGCTTCGCCGCGGCGAGCTTCTCGGCTTCGGTGATCGATCGATGGCCGGGCATGGCGGCTCCTTCGTCTGGACGCGGCGGGACGTCTGCTCGTTCGGAGCCGAATTGTAGGGAGCCGCAGGCGGCACCGGGGCGGCCCGGGGCCGTGGATCTCCCGGGTCTGCCGGATATTGCGGATCGCCGGAGCTGCGGGGGCCGCGGGCCGGCCTCCTCGACCCGCCCGAGATCACCGAGGCGCAGGTGGACCTGAGGTCGTCGACGGCCGGGTGGTCCGCGAACGCTGAGCCGGAGCCCCGGGATGCGTGGTCATCCCTCTCCTCGCATCGGGGGCACCGGCACAGACGGGTGGGCTCCCCCTCCGGGGGACGAGGGGGAGCCCGGTCCGGTGGGACGGCGCTGCGGCGCCGTCAGGCGTTCTCCTTCTGGAAGGTCCGGGTGCCCCACAGCAGGGCGAGCCCGGCCATGAGCAACAGTACGAGGGAGCCGGTCAGCAGCCCCGTCGCGCTCATGTCCCCCCGGAACGCGGCGCGTTCGGCGTCGACCACATGGGTCAGCGGGTTGATCCGGGCCAGCTGGTAGAGCCAGCCGGGGGCCAGCTCCCGGGTGACCGGCAGCAGCACGCCGGACAGCAGGAGGAGCGGCAGCAGCACGGCGTTCATCAGCGAGGGGAACGCGGCCTCGCTCTTGAGGACCATCGCCAGCGCGTACGACCCCGAGGACAGCGTGATGGCCAGGACCGCGGCGATCACCAGGCTGAGCAGCATGCCGGTCACCGGGGCGTCGAGGCCGAAGACCAGCAGGGTCACCAGCACGATCAGCGCGGACTGCGCGGTGGCCTGCACGGCCTGCGCGAGGACCTTGCCGAACAGCAGCGCCGACCGGCTGGCCGGGGTGCCGCGGAAGCGGTCGACCACGCCGACCCGGTACTCGGTGAGCAGCCCCACGCCGGCGAAGGAGCCGCTGAACAGCGCCGTCTGCACGATGAGGGCCGGGGTGAGCACCTCCCAGGCGTCGCCGGGCGGGAAGCCGGGGGTGTGGTCGACCACGGTCACCATGAGCGGGCCGAAGAGGAACAGATACAGCAGCGGCTGCATGATCCCGATGATCAGCCAGGTCGGATTGCGCAGCGACAGCCTCATGTCCCGCAGGAAGATCAGCCGGGTGTCACGCAGCACGGACGGCCTCCCTCGCCTCGGGCGCGGCCTCGCCGTCGCGCAGGGAGCGCCCGGTCAGGCCGAGGAACACGTCGTCCAGGGTGGGCCGGTTGACCTTGACGGAGGCCATGGCGATCCCGTTCCCGTCGAGAGTGCGCAGCAGCTCCGGCAGGGCCGCGTCGCCGCGCGGCACCCGGAAGCGCACGGTGTCGGCGGTGACGGTCACCTCGTGCGCGCCGGACAGCCGTTCGGCCAGGCCGGCCGCCTCGGCGGCCCGGCCCGCGGCGACCTCGACGGTGACCGCGTCACCGGCGACCCGGGCCTTGAGCTCGTCCGGGGTGCCCTCGGCGACGATCGTGCCGTGGTCGGTGACGAGGATCCGGTCGCACAGGGCGTCGGCCTCGTCGAGGTAGTGGGTGGTGAGGAAGACGGTCATGTTCTGCTCGGCGCGCATCCGGCGCACGTGCTCCCACAGATTGGCCCGGCTCTGCGGGTCCAGGCCGGTGGTGGGTTCGTCCAGGAAGACCAGCGCCGGCTCGTGGACCAGCCCGAGCGCGATGTCCAGCCGGCGGCGCTGGCCGCCGGAGAGGGTCTTGGCGGGACGCTGGTCCAGGCCGGCCAGGTCGAGCCGCTCCGCCAGCGCCGCGCCGCGCCGCCGCGCCTCGGCCCGGGACAGGCCGTACAGCCGGGCCTGCAGTTCGATCTCCTCCGCCACCCTGGACTCCGGCCAGGTGGAGCCGCCCTGGGCGACGTAGCCGATCCGGCGCCGGACGCCCTGAGGGTCGTTCAGCAGATCGCAGCCGGCCACGGTGCCGGTTCCGCCGGTGGGGCGCAGCAGGGTGGTCAGCATGCGTAACGTGGTGGTCTTCCCCGCCCCGTTGGGGCCGAGGAACCCGACCAGTTCCCCGGCCGCCACGTCGATGTCGACACCCTTCACGGCGTCGACGGTGCGCCCCCGCAGGGTGAACCGGCGGGCGAGACCTCGCACTGTGATCATGGGATCCCTCTCTCGTGCCGGCCGCTGTCCGGCCGGGTCACGGTGGCGCCCGGACGGGTGGCGGACTCCGGCCGCGGTTCGTCAGGAGTGGTCGTCGGCGGCGGCCTGGTACTCGGCGAGCCGCTCCTGCGCCTCGGCCATGTCCTCGGCGGTCGGGGCGTCGTCCTGGGTCAGCTTGAACCGCCAGTAGCCGCTGAAGTCGATCGACTTCTTGTCCAGCCCGCGTTCGTCCACCAGGTGCCGGCGCAGCGCCCGCACCGTGCCCGACTCGCCGGCCAGCCAGACGAAGGGGCGCCCCTCGGGGAACTCGGCCGCGCGGACGGCGTCGGCCAGCACGTCGCTGCGGCCGGCCGGGACGCCGTCGCGGTACAGCCAGTGCAGGGTGACGTCGCCGGCCGTCTCGAAGGTCTGCTGTTCGGCGCCGTCGGCGATCTCCAGGTAGGCCACCGCGCGGGTCCCCTCCGGCAGGGCCTCCAGCAGGGTGCCGATGGCGGGCAGCGCCGTCTCGTCGCCGACCAGCAGCAGCCAGTCGGCGCCGTTGATCGAATCCGTCAGGGAGACGGGCCGGGCGTAGACCGCCGACGGGCCGACCATGCCGATCCGGTCGCCGGGCTTGGCGGAGCCGGCCCAGCGGGTGGCGGGGCCGGTGTCGCCGTGCAGGACGAAGTCGATCTCGACGGTGCTGGTTCCGGGGAGGCGCCGGCGGAGGGTGAAGCTGCGCATCCACGGCCGCTCCTCCTCCGGAATGGCCAAAAACGCCTGGTACCAGCTCGTCGCGTCGTCGGACTGCTCGGGCAGGACGGGCTCCTGCTGGCCGGGCCGGGGGAAGCAGAGCTTCAGCTGCTGGTCGGGGCTGCGGCCGACGGAGTCGTCGAGACGGTCGGCCTCGAACGTCACGCGGGCCATCCGGGGGGTGACCTGCGTGACGTCGATGACCTGGAGGAACGAGACAGGGAGCTCTGCCATGGAAAACCTTCCGAGAACGTCGGCATCCCGGGGGGGTGGGCCGGTTTCCACCTGGTATCTTTACACCGTAAAGAGATGCCTCGGGTGAGGTTACTTTATGTAGTAAGGAGATGCAAGGTGGTTGTTTTTGCCGGACAGGGCGACGCCCGCCGCTCCATGGCTCTGCTCTGGCGGTCGGCCGATTCCCCGGACATCAGGACCGGCCCCGGGCCCAAGCCCGGACTCGACGTCGACACGATCGTCGACGCGGGGGTCGAGGTGGCCGACGAGCAGGGCATGGCGGCCCTGTCCATGCGGGCGGTCGGGGCGCGGCTGCGGCGCACCGCCATGGCGCTCTACACCTACGTGCCGAGCAAGAGCGAACTGGTCGACCTCATGCACGACCGGGTGCTGGCCGAACTGCCCACCGACTACGACACGGACGCCGGGTGGCGCCCGGCGATCACGGCCTGGGCCGACGACGTCTGGGCGTTCTATCTGCGCCACCCCTGGGTGCTGCAGGTCTCCCAGGCCCGGCCCGTGCTCGGGCCGGGCGAATACGCCCAGCTCGAGACGGTGGTGCGGATCCTCGGCGGCGTCGGCCTGGACCCGCTGCGGCTGCGGCGCGTGATCGCCGTGCTGTTCCAGTTCGTCCGGGGCATGGCCCGGGTCGCCGCGGAACACCGGCAGGCGGCGCCGGAGACCGGGGTGTCCGACGAGGAGTGGTGGGCGGAGCGGTCCGCTCTGCTCACCGAGGTGGCGCCCGACTTCGCCGAGCGCTTCCCCGCGCTCGCGGAGCTGGAGTCGCGGGCGACCCCCACCGCCGTCGCCGATGCCGAGAAGGACGCGGGCGGCGCGGAGTCGTACATGGAGCGCGAGGCGGCGGAGGCGTTCCGGGTCGGGCTCGAGGTGATCCTCGACGGCGTCGAGGCCGCGGTGAAGCCGGTACCCGACCGGCCGGCGAAAGCAACCTGACAGGGAGTCGTATCGATGGAAAAGGTTTCCGCCGCAATCGTTCACACCCCGGCCGGAAGTGTTCATTGACGGCATCTGTGGCCGTGATCTACGGTTTTTAGCAGCTTGCCAGCTTGATGACTCAAGCAGCGACGACTGGTGCGAGATGCGTCAGTGCCTCAATCCCAGGAGAAAGCCGTTGCAGCAAATCGCCAAGCACGACCAGCAAAACCGTCAATTACCGGTCGGCCGCAGGGCGGGGGACGGGGCGCTCCCCCGCCGGACGGCCGGCCAGGACCGGATCATGACCACCCGCGTCGGCCTCAAGCTCCCGGCCACCCTCCCGTACGACCGGTGGGAGAAGGCCGGACTGCACATCTTCCAGATCGCCGACTCCTCCGCCTGGTGCCTGGGCGACTGGCTCGTCTACGGCCAGGAGCGCTACGCCGACCGCTACCAGACCGGCGTGCGGGCCGCCGGCCTCGACTACCAGACCCTGCGCAACTACGCGTGGGTGGCCCGGCACTTCGAGCTCTGGCGCCGGCGTGAGACCCTGAGCTTCGGCCATCACGCCGAGGTCGCCTCCCTGCCCCCCACCGAGGCCGACACCTGGCTCGACCGGGCCGAGCGGCACGGCTGGTCCAGGAACGAGCTCAGACTCCACCTGCGGGAGAGCCGCAGGGGGAACCGGACCGCGCCGCCCGCGCGCGCCGGCCTGCCCCGGATCAGCGTTCCCAGCGACCGCGTCGAGCGCTGGCGCGAGGCCGCGTCGAAGGGCGACCGGGACTTCGAGGAGTGGATACTGCTCACCCTCGACCGTGCCGCAGCCCGCGAACTCGGCCCCTGACGGTCCGACCGCCGAGCACCGAAGAGGGCCCTTCCATGCAGATCCGTATCGACCACCGCACCTGTATCGGCTCGGGGCAGTGCGCCCTGACCGCACCCGACGTGTTCACCCAGGACGACGACGGCTACTCCACGCTGATGCCCGGAGCGGCCGAGGCGGCGACCCGGCGGCAGGCCACCCAGGCCGCGCTGTCCTGTCCCGTCCAGGCCATCGCCGTCACCGACGGCTGACCGGCCCGGCAGCCGGCCACCCCCCAGGGCTGAGGGCCCCACGGCGGACACCGTGGGGCCCTCAGTGCTGTGCCGGGACCCTCACGGCCGCAGCCGCAGCCGCAGCGCGTTCAGCCGCCAACTGCCCGGAAGCCGGGCCCGGTCCAGCTCCGGATCACCCGCGAGGGCCAGGTCCGGGTAGCGCGCCAGCAGCCCGCCGAACGCCACCTCGGCCTCCTGGCGGGCCAGGGTCGCGCCCAGGCAGTAGTGGATGCCATGGCCGAAACCGACGTGGTTCTCCGCCTGCCCCTCCTGATGGCGCGTGACGTCCAGCCGGTCCGGGTCCGGGTAGTGCCGGGGGTCGAAGTTGGCCGACACCAGCACCGGTTGGACCGCGTCACCGCGGGCGACGGGCACACCCGCGAGCCGCAGGTCCTCGGTGGCGTACCGCAGCCGCGCCACCTGCACCGACCCGCACCAGCGCATCAGCTCGTGCACCGCGCGCGGCAGCAGCCCCGGGTCCCCGCGCAGCAGCGCGAGCTGGTCGGGGTGGGTGAGCAGGGCGGCGGTGCCGTTGCCGATCAGGTGCGCGCTCGTCTCGTGGCCGGCCAGCACCAGGGTGAGCACCATGGTGACCGTCTCGGTGTCGCTGAGCCGCCCGCCGTCGTGGTCCTGCGCCCGGATCAGCTCGCTCAGCAGATCGTCCCGCGGCGCGGCGCGCCGCTGTGCGACCAGCTTGTGGCAGTACTCGATCATCACCGGGAAGGAGTGCCGCAGCCGCTCCGGGCGCATCGACACCAGGTCGCCACCCCACTCCCGCCACTGGTCGAGATCGGCCGCCGGGATGCCGACGAGCTCGCAGATCACCCTGATCGACAGCGGATAGGCGAAGTGCTCCAGCAGATCGACGGCGCCGTCCTCCTCCCGTCCCGGCAGCCCGGCCAGCAGCCGCTCCGCGGTCCGCTCGATGCCGGGCCGCAGCGCCAGGATCCGGCGCGCCGCGAACGCCCGGGTCACCAGACGGCGCAGCCTGGGATGGTCCGGCGGGTCGCTGTCCAGAATCGAACCGAGCAGATAGACCCGCAGATGCTCGGGCACCTGGAGGAGCTCCATCATGCCCTCGCGCGGATCCGCGCCGCCCTGACCGGGCACGTGGGAGGGGGTGTTGACGAACCGAGGGTCACGCAGCACCGCGCGGACGTCGTCGTACCGGGTCACGAACCACACCGGAGTGCCGTCGACGAATCTGCCGCGCACCACCGGTCCCTGTTCGCGCAGCCGCCCGTAGCCGGCGAAGGGGTCCGCCAGCAGATCCGGGTCCATCATGTGCGGGTCGTGCGGGTCGTGCGGACCGGCGGGGCACGCGGCGCCGGTGCCGGTCGGACGGGCGTCGGGGGACGTGAGGGACATGGCCGGCTCCGCTTCTCGCTGGGGCGTCACTTGACCGCGCTGATCACGCCGTGCGGCGTCCACCGTCCGCCCGGCAGCCGCTCGGACTTCACGAAGCCGGCCGCGGCGAACCACTCCTCGTACTGACCCCACCGGTAGATGGTGCTGCTCGCGGCGGGCAGCGTCGCGAAGTACACGTTGTCGAGCGCCGCGTACAGCGGGCCGTCGCCGCTGTCGTCGGACATGGCGTTGAACACCAGCACCCGCCCGCCGTCCGGCAGCGCCGCGTGGGCCCTGCGCAGCAGCCGCACGTTCTCCTCCGGCGACCAGATCACCAACTGGTTGGCGAACAGCACGCAGTCGTGCCCCGGCGGATAGGCGTCGGCGAAGATGTCGGCGGCCCGCACCGAGATCCGGTCGGCCAGGCCGTTCTCGGCGATCCGGCGGCGGGCGATCTCGACGGTGCCCGGCAGGTCCAGCACCGTGAACTCCACGCCGGGGTTCGCCCGGGCGAGCGCGATGGCGTTGACCCCGTCGCCACCGCCCACGTCGAGCACCCGGCGCACCCCGGTCAGGTCGGCCTTCTCCACCAGGACCGGGTTGGACAGCCGGGACCAGGACCGCATGCAGCGGTAGAAGAGCTGCTCGAGCTCCGGGTCCGCGGACAGCCGGTGGTACAGGTCAGGACCCGTCCCCTTGATCCGTCGCAGGCCGACGTTGGTGTTCTGGCGCAAGGACTCGGTGAAGTCGACCTCGGCGGGGCGGACGATCCGCTCCTCGTACTCGATCAGATCCTCGATGATCTCCCACGTTCCGTCACTGAACAGCCCGTCGAGCACCTCGGCATTGTGACAGCCGTCGTCCTGGCGGTACGTCAGCCCGAGGGCGGTGGTGCCCAGGAGCAGGATCTGCACCGGACGCTCGGCCAGGCCGAGTTCCCGCCCGACCTCCTGCGGGGTCAGCCCGGGCCGCCGGTGCAGCAGGGCGAACAGGCCGAGGTTGCGGCCCGCGTTGAGCATCTGGAAGGCCGAGGAGCCGAACAGGATCCGGACCAGTCCGTCGGTGGTGAGCGGGGACGCGTCTGCCATGAGCACTCCGTATCGCGGGGGTCGGGTGGGGCGGTGAAAGGTCACGAGGGCGGCCCGGCGGTCAGGTCACCCGGGCCAGGCCGGCGGGCCGGGAGACGTGGGCGCCGCCGGCCACCGTGTCGCGGATGCGGGCCAGCGCGTCCCAGACCTCGGTGAACCGGGTGTAGAGCGGGGACGGACCGATCCGCAGCCGGTCCGGGACCCGGTAGTCGCAGACGACCTTCGCGTCCGCGGCCAGCGTCTGGCAGATCCGCCAGGCGTCGGGGTGGTACAGCGACACATGGGAGCCGCGCAACTCCACGGGACGGGGCGAGGCGGCCCTGAAACCCAGCGGGGCCAGCCAGGCGTCGGCCAGCTCGTCGGCCAGCCGGCCCAGCAGCAGCCCCTTCGCCCGGATCCGCGCCACGCCGGCCTCCTCGACCAGGTCGAGCGCCGGATCGATCGCCGCCAGCGACAGCAACGCAGGCGTACTCACCAGGAAGCGCTCGATGCCCGGCACCGGGTCGTAGTCCGGCCCCATGAGGAACTGCTCGCTCTGCCCGAACCAGCCCCACACCGGCTGCCGCAGCCCGGCCTGCAGATCCCGGCGCACATAGAGGAACGCGGGCGAACCCGGGCCCCCGTTCAGGTACTTGTACGTACAGCCCACGGCCAGCTCCGCGCCGGTCGCCGCGAGCTCGACGGGGACGGCACCGGCCGCGTGCGACAGGTCCCACAGCACCCGGGCGCCCACCGCCCGGGCCAGCTCGTTCACCCGCGCCATGTCCAGCAGCGCACCGCTGCGGTACGACACCAGCGACAGCACCACCAGCGCGACGTCCCGGTCCAGGGCGTCGCGCAGCACCCCGAGGTCGAGCCCGCCGTCCAGAGCGGAGGGGAGCCGGCGCAGCCGCAGCCCCCGCCCGTCGGCCAGACCCTGCACGACGTACCGGTTGGTCGGGAAGTCCTCGGCGTCCACCAGGACCGTGCCACGCCCCGGCGCCGCGTCCAGGGCGGCCCCGGCCAGCTTGTACAGGTTGACCGACGTCGAGTCCGAGATCACCACCTCGCCCGGCCGGGCACCCAGCACATGCTCCGCGAGGCGGTCGCCGAGCCGGGCACCCCAGTCGATCCAGCCCTGCCACGACCGCACCAGTCCCCGGCCCCAGCCCTCCTCGACCACCTCGCGCAGCCGGTCGGGGGTGGCGGCGGGCAGCCGGCCCAGCGAGTTGCCGTCCAGATAGATCAGGTCCGGATCGTCGACGACGAACCGCTCCCGGAACGCGGCCAGCGGATCGGCCGCGTCCAGTTCCTCGGCCGCCGCGCGCGGGATCCCGCCCTCCATGGGCTCTCCTTCTCTCAAGTCGTCGGCAGGTCAGAGCGTCGAACGCACGGACCACAGCTCCGGGAAGAATCGGTGCTCGCTGATCCGGGCCAGCCAGGCCACGCCCTCGGTGCCGCCCGTGCCCGGCTTGGCGCCGAGCATCCGCTGCACCGTCACCAGATGCGTGTAGCGCCAGCGGGCGAACTGATCGGCGGTGTCCATCAACGCCTCGGCGAGCAGATGCAGGTCGTGATGGCGGGCCGGGTCCAGGTAGACCGCCCGCCACGCCGCCTCGACCTCCGGGCCGCTCCGGTACGGCCGCGTGGCGTCCCGGCCCCCGGAGTCGTCCGCCGCCGTGAGCAGTCCGCGCCGCACCAGCAGCGCGAGCGCCGCGTCGTACAGGCTCGGCTCGTGCAACTGGCGCACCACGGCGTCGTGGCCGGCCGTGTTCCGGTGCGGCTCGGCCATCGCCGGATTCTTGTTGCCGAGCAGGAACTCCAGCCGCCGGTAGCCGGCCGACTGGAACCCCGAGGCCGCTCCGAGGACGTCCCGGAACTCGGCGAACTCCACGGGCGACAGCACCGAGAACGTCTCCCAGCTGACCAGCAGCACCTGCTGCACCCGCGCGGCACGGCGCAGTGTCCACAGCGCCTCGCCGAGCCGGTCGCCGTCCAACTGGTCGCGGGCTGTGCCGAGTTCCGTGTGCAGCAGCTTGAACAGCAGCTCCTTCACCTGGCTCATGATGATGAAACCCGGCTCGGTGTCGGCCCGGCTCAGCGGATGCTGCAGCGCCAGCAACTCGTCCATCCGCGCATAGGACGCGTACGGCGTGGTCCCGGGCGGGACGCCCGCGGACAGCGGACACCCAAGGCCCCGCCCGGCGTCCTGGGCGGTCTGTTCGGTGGTCATGCGGTCGTTCCTCCCAGTCCCATCTGCGCCAGCACCGCGTCGCCCAGCCCGGTGCCGGGCACCCCCAGGTCGTAAGGGAGGTCGAAGTGGTCGCGCCGCTCCGCGACGACCTCCGTGACCGCGGCCCGGGGGCGCAGCGCCGCCACCATCCGCTCGTGCTGGCGGACGTACTCCTCGGTCTCGTTGCCGCCCCGCGCGACGACCGTGCCGGGCAGCCGGTCCGGCAGCAGGTGCAGCGGGCTGTTGCGGCGCGCGCCCGACGCGTCCAGCCGCAGCGCCTCGTTGACGTACGACAGCCGGACCGGCTCCAGGTCGTACATGCCGCTCAGCAGCACCGCCCCGGCGATCCGCCCGGACACGTCGGGCCCGTCCGACGGGTCGGGCAGCAGCGCCATCGCGGAAAGATGAGCACCGGCCGAGGTGCCGCACAGGTGCAGCCGCCGCGCGTCGAAGCCCAGCCCGTCCGCGTGCCGCAGCAGCCAGTCCACGCCCCGGCGCACCATGCCCGCCATCGCGTCCAGCCCGACCTGCGGCGCCAGCCCGTACTCCAGCACCGCGACCGCCGCCCCCGCCGCCAGCAACGCCGGTACCGAGAAAGCCGATTCGGCCCGGCCCAGCGCCTGCCAGTTCCCGCCGTGCACGAACACCAGCAGCGGAGCGGACCCCGCGCCCGAACCGGGGAAGTAGTCCAGCAGCTCGGCCGGGTGCGGGCCGTAGGCCAGAGCGGTCCGCACCGCGTGGTCCCGGCGGGCGGCCGCGCTCAGCCGCTCGTAGTCGCGGACATAGGCGTCGAGGCTCGGCACGCGGGAACTGGGCGAGTACTGCCGGTCGAGCGTGGCCTGATCCATCCCCCGGTACACGGCCTCCCCGCTCATCGCCCGCCCCCAGGGCAGGTCCCGTCGGGCATCCGCTCAGCTCCCCGACCCATGGACGGCGCGCGCCCGCTCGTACAGCTCGGTCAGCAGCGGGTCGATGCCGTGGCCGGAACTGCGATAGCGCGACCCGAAGCGCTTGGCGTACTCCTCGAACCACTCCCGCCGCTCCGTCAGGAACAGCACGTCGTGGATCGCCATGGACCGCACCGCCATCATCGGCACGGGGGAGTAACTCACCTCGAACGCCGGGTTGCGGGCGGCCTTCTCCCGGCACTTCTCGTGGAACTGCGCGATCATCAGCCCCCGGCGCACGCTCTCCGGCTTCAGCGCGGCGTGCGCCGCGTCCAGGAAGTGCAGGTGCTCGGGCGGCAGGTCCGGCAGGACGAGCAGCAGCGAGCGCAGATTCGGATTGCCGGCCTTCCAGTCGACCTCGCTGAACTCGTCCAGGGCACAGCGGACGATCTCGTCGATGAGGGTCTGGCTCGGGGTGGGGCCCACCAGCCTGACCCGTATCTCCAGCGCGTCGGCGCGCTGGGCCGGCTCGACGAACGGGCACACCGGGCCGGGGCGTCCCAGCTCGCCGTGCGGTTGACGGATGTAGTCGCTCAGCCAGCCGTCCACGGCCGCCAGAGCCTTGGCCAGGTCGACGGAGAGCACGTCGGTCAGCATCGTTTGTCAGTCCTCGGGGTGTAGGTCCCGCAAGAAAGCGGACGGTGGGTGCCTTGTGGGCGGTCTCCGCACGTCACTGGTCGCCGTGGAGCTCCTGCAGCTTGGCCGACAGGATCCGGCCGATCCCGGCCAGGGTGTCCGGCCGGGTCAGCATGGACCCGTGGTCACCGGGCACCACATGCGACTCGACGGTGCCCCGTACGTACGGCTGCCAGGCGGCGGCCTCGACCGGCGGGTCCTGCTGCTCGGAGCAGGCGATCAGCAGCAGGTCCCCGTCGATGGGGCCGGGCCGGTAGTCGATGGTCAGATGGGTGTTGTTCGCCGAGATCTCGGTGATCGTCGCGAGCCGGTCCTCCTCCAGGTTGGCCAGCACGCTGCCCTGACGGCGCAGGATCTCCCGCGCCTGGGCGAAGGTCAGCTCCCCGTCGTCGTACCGGTGACTGCCGTCGTCGACGAGACCGACGTGGTACAGCAGCATCACCCGGTCGTCGGGGGCGGGCACATCGGCATGCGTCAGACCCTGCCAGTCCGGGATCACGTCGAGCACCGCGACCAGCGCGACCGGCTCGCCACGCCGCTGGAACTCCGCCGCCAGCGCGTGCGCGCACAGACCGCCGAACGACCAGCCGGCCAAGTGGTACGGCCCGTGCGGCTGCACCGACTGGATCTGATCGGCGTAGTCCACCGCCATCTCCTCGACACTGCCCGGCCGCGGCTCCGCCCGCGCCAGGCTGCGCGCCTGGATCCCGTACAGCGGATACTGCGGACCGAGATGCTTCAGCAGCGCGCTGTACGACCAGCTCAGGCCGCCGCCCGGATGGATGCAGAACAGCGGAGGCCGCTCACCCCCGGTCCGCAGCGGCAGCACCACCTCGTACGAGCCGTCGGCGTCGTCCACGTCGAGCCGCGCACTGATCCCGGCCGGGGTCGGCGCCTCGAACAGGCTCCGCAGCCCCAGCTCGACACCGAAGGACGCCCGCAGCCGGGCCATCAGCCGCGTGGCCAGCAGCGAGTGCCCGCCCAGCTCGAAGAAGTCCTCGTCCACACCGACCACCGGCCGGCCCAGCACCTCGGCGAACAGCTCGCACACGACCTGCTCCTGCGGTGTGGCCGGCGCCCGGCCGACATCGGCGCGCTCCGGAGCGAAGTCCGGCAGCGCCGCACGGTCGAGCTTGCCGTTGGCGGTGAGCGGGAGCCGGTCCAGCGGAACGATGGCCGCGGGACGCATGTACTCGGGCAACTGGCGCCGGACGTGCTCGCGCAGGGCGGTGACCAGGGCGCCGGTGTCCCGGCGGATGGCCGGGCTGGTGGTCCACGCCGACAGCGGCGTACCGGGACCGGCGGCGCCCGACGGCAGGTACGAGCCCACCGGCACGCCGTCGCCCAGCAGATCGCGCCGCAGGTAGGTGACCTCGACGGCGGCCGGATCGTGCGGGCTCCAGCTCACGGCGGTCCAGTAACCGTGCTCCTCGCCCAGGCGGCGAAGGTCCTCCAGGTCGACACCGGACGCGCGCCCGGCGACCGCGGCCGTCCCGCTGTCGAGCGCCCGCTGCACCGCGAGGTCCCCCGCGATCCGCGCGTTGGGCACCCCGGTCACCCGCAGCCGGCCGGGCCGATCGACCCGCAGCTCCTCGGCCAGCGCGTCCCGGTCCCCGGCCCAGGGTCGGGTGGGGGCGTCGGTGAGGGGGTGTGGGGTGATGCCGGTTTTGTAGAGGGTGGCGTCGTAGCGGTAGCGGGTGAGTTCGTTGTGGGCGGTGCCGCGTTTGAGTTGGAGGTCGGTGCCGGCGAGGTCGGGGAGGTGGTGGGTGAGGGCGGTGAAGTACTCGGGGTCGACGAGGAGTTCTTTTTCCAGGACGAGGCTCTGCTCGACGGCGCGGCGGATGGCGGCGGTGTCGTGCGGGTCCTCGGCTCGTGCGGTCTGGACGGCGCTGGTGAAGGTGCGCAGCAGCCTCGGGTTGCGGACGTCACCGATGAACAGGGCCCCGCCCGGAGCC
Organism: Streptomyces sp. NPDC030798; assembly: GCF_055572275.1. Classification (NCBI taxonomy): domain Bacteria; kingdom Bacillati; phylum Actinomycetota; class Actinomycetes; order Kitasatosporales; family Streptomycetaceae; genus Streptomyces; species Streptomyces sp. NPDC030798. The sequence goes on from NZ_JBVIDR010000004.1 coordinate 531,585, forward strand.
AGCAGCCGGAAGGCCTGCTCGATCACCTGCTCCAGGTAGCGCGCGTTCGGGAAGTACTGCACCACCGAGTTGAGGACGACCGTGTCGAAGTGCCCCTCCGACAGCTCCCCGTGCTCGTGGGCGGCCTGCACCCGCAGCGTCACCCGCCGGGCGAGTTCGGGATCGGCGTCGACGTGGCGCTGGAGTTCCGCGATGACGGTGGGGGAGAAGTCGGTGCCCCAGTACTCCTCGCACTCGCGCGCCAGCCCGGCGAGGACCAGACCGGTGCCCACACCGATCTCGAGCACGCGGCGGGGCCTCAGCCCCCGGATCCGTTCGACCGTCGCCTCACGCCACTCACGCATCTCCGGCAGCGGGATCGGCGCACCGTCGTAACTGCTGTTCCATCCGGAAAAGTCCTCACCGAACACCGAAGCGGGCTCGGAGTAGAGGGAGTTGTACAGATCCTGCCACTCGCCGATCTGGGTCTCCTCCTCCTCCGCGCTCTTCGGCGCGTCGGTGTCGGCGACGACGTAGGCGATCAGGCGCGTGTTGTCGGGCTGATCACGCTGGACGACGACGGCTGCTTGGGCGATGTCGGGGTGGTTGGTCAGTGTCGCTTCGATTTCGCCGGGTTCGATGCGGAAGCCGCGGATTTTGATTTGGTGGTCGGTGCGGCCGATGTATTCGAGGTTGCCGTCGGGGTTGTGGCGGG